>JBAXWF010000027.1:0-40727 GCA_037128515.1 Bacteroidota bacterium
GGACCCATTCAACAATATTGCTCGCACCTGTGTGGAAGCTTTGGGTGCCGCTTTGGGCCACACCCAATCGTTGCATACCAATGCACTGGACGAAGCCATTGCGTTGCCTACCGATTTTTCGGCTCGCATTGCTCGCAACACCCAAATTTATTTGCAGGAAGAAACCAATATCTGCAAAGTGGTTGACCCGTGGGCAGGTTCCTATTATGTGGAATATCTGACACACGAATTGGCACATAAAGCGTGGGCCTTGATACAGGAAGTGGAAGAACTGGGCGGTATGGCAAAAGCTATTGAAACCGGATTGCCCAAAATGCGTATTGAGGAAGCATCGGCACGCAAACAGGCGCGTATCGATTCGGGCAAGGATACCATTGTGGGTGTGAATAAATATCGTTTAGAAAAAGAAGCACCTATTGATACGTTGGAGGTTGATAACACGGCGGTGCGCGAATCGCAGATTGTGCGCCTGAATCAACTGAAAGCAAACCGCAATAGCGAAGAAGTTACCAAAGCATTGAATGCAATAACCAAAGCATGCGAAAGCGGCGAGGGCAACTTGTTGGCACTGGCCATTGATGCCACACGCAAACGCGCCACCCTGGGTGAAATATCCTCGGCATGCGAAAAAATATTCGGGAGGTACAAAGCTGTGATACGTTCAATTTCGGGAGTTTATTCGTCGGAATCGAGAGACGACGAAAGCTACAAAAAAGCATGCGAACTGGCCGACAAGTTTGCTGCTATCGATGGCCGCAGGCCGCGCATCATGATAGCCAAAATGGGACAGGACGGTCACGACCGCGGTGCCAAAGTGGTGGCAACCGGCTATGCCGATATCGGCTTCGACGTGGATATAGGTCCTCTGTTCCAAACTCCGGCCGAAGCAGCCAAACAAGCCGTTGAAAACGACGTGCATGTGTTGGGCGTTTCAAGTTTGGCTGCCGGCCACAAAACCTTGGTTCCTCAAGTGATTGATGAACTCAGGAAACTGGGCCGCGAAGATATTATGGTGATTGTGGGTGGTGTTATTCCATCGCAGGACTATGATTTTTTGTACAAAGCAGGGGCTATAGCTATTTTTGGGCCTGGAACCAAAATACCCGAAGCGGCTGTAAAAATGCTCAATTTGATGCTCGAAGCAAGAAAGTAGTTGAGGAGGTAGGAGATAGTAGGAAGGCGATAGGCGATAGGAGTATAGGAGGTTTTACTAGCTGTCTTAAACTTTCTATCAGTTAACCTCAATCATAATACGGGTAATCTTTATCAAAAAAATTTATGTTTACCAAAAATGCGTATTCGCCTTTGCCTCCCATAAAGGTGAATTGGATAATGATTTTTTGTCCTTTATAGTTTTTCCACACAGTTTTTATTACATCGTAGCCCCAGTGGCGATGCAGGGCGGGGTCGGTGAAGTTGGTATCGCCCAGGGTGGTGGAGGTGGGTTTGCCGCATTGCTTGGTATAATCGGCTATCAACTGCCGGGTTGCTTTAAGGCAGGTATCGAAATGGGCTTGGGTGATATTATCGTTGTATGCATCAAACATCATCCAATTGAGTTTGCCGGCTTTGAAATTATAGACCCATGAGCCAACCAATCCGTAAAGGGTTTCGGGACGCCCCCATTGCCCTGTGATACCAATGCCATTGGGAAACAGTTGCGGAAAGGTTTTGGCGAAATCGTTGACGTTCATTCCCACGCAAAATCGCTCGGAGTTTTGGGTTTTGGTTTCGGTAACTTCGGCTAAGGGGGTGTTGGTTATTTCGAAATAATAGCTGTACCATTCGATGGGGCCATTGGGGATGCCTTCCTGAAATTCTTGATAATAGTTGCTTCGGTAATCGCAACTAATTTTTATATTGGCGTTGTTGGTTTTCCATTGGGCTTCTTCGAACACTTCTCGTTTTCCGATGTTTTTTTCGTATGCGTTGGTGTTGCGGTCGGCCCAGAGGTTGGTGCCTTGGCTGAAAACGGGGGGTGTGCCATAAAGTTTGGTGTAATCGGCAATAATTTGTTTGGCTGAGGCTATGAAACTATCGAACTCGGGCTTGTTTTGCATGCGTAAACTCACGGCATAGGATGCGGATTGGAGCAGGTTGTTGTTGAAGGAAAATGTCCACGAACCGGCCAGGCCATGCAGGGTTTCTTTTAAATAAATTTGCTGACTGAAAAGGTTTTGTGTGGGCAAGAGACCGGGCATTGCCGCGCGAAATTGGTTGGCCGACATGCCGATAAATAGATTGTTTTGGCCCTGCAAACTGCCTGCGCTTGCAAGCAACAGTAGCAAAATTAGCTTGCGTATTGCTTTCATAAATTGAAAATCTGTTTTTTTGGACAATACAAATATAGGATTTTTTGTTCTTTTGTTATCTGATTTCTTTATTTTATGCAAATAGTAAATAAATAGGATGTTACATAACGGCTGTATTTTAAAAGAGCCGGTTTTAACCATCGGAGATATCTCCGGAGGCACCCAGCACTTGATTTTAACGACCGGAGATATCTCCGATGACACCCAGCACTTGATTTTAATAACCGGAGATATCTCCGGTGTCACCCAGCACTTGATTTTAATGACCGGAGATATCTCCGGTGGCACAAATCACTTAATTTTAACGACCGGAGATGTCTCCGGTGTTTTTACTTCAATTTTACACCTATTCTTTTGGGAAAACATGAAAGGAAAGAGGGCGATTACATTCAGACTCGTGCCGATTGACTATGCCCGATTGACAACCTAAACCGAATTCTTGCCAGGCCCTTGCGGAATTTTATCGGTCACCAGGCTATGGTAAATAAAATAGATGCCCAGCAAAACAAAAGGGATGCTAAGCCATTGGCCCATGTCGAAGCTCATTTGTTTTTCGAAATCAACCTGCACTTCTTTCAGAAACTCGATAAGGAAACGCGCGCTGAACATGATGGTGAGAAACAAACCCACAAACAAACCCGGGCGGATGACGGCCTTTTTCTTACGGTAGAGGATGAGCAGCAGGGCGGTTATGGCAAGATAGGTGAATGCCTCATACAGTTCGGTAGGGTGGCGAGGCAATGCACCGGCGGCTTTATCGCGCAGGTAAACGAACCCCCAAGGCAGGGAAGTAATGTGGCCATAAATTTCGGAATTCATTAAATTGCCAAAGCGCACAAAAGCAGCCGTTACCGGAATGGCAATGGCCACACGATCGAACAGCCACCACAGGTTTACCTTAAATTGCCAAACGTAAACAATTAGCACCACCACAATGGCAATGGCCGCACCGTGGCTTGCCAGGCCGCCTTTCCACACTTGCAGTATTTCAACCAAATGATATTTGTAATAGCTCCATTCGTAGAAAAAACAATGCCCCAAACGCGCACCCACCAGCACCGCCAAAAAAACATAGCCCGTGAGCCAATCCAGCAGTTTAAACGGCACCTTTTCTTTCTTAAAAATAAAATAAAGCACGGTGTAGGCCAGAAAAAACCCTAAAGCAAACAACAAACCATACCAGCGCATTTGCAAACTACCAATATGCAAGTCGGGCGAGGGATTCCAGGTAATAAACAAAAGTTTCATGTCAATTTATTTTGTGGTAAACAAAATGGTGTTGCCTTCCGAGATATTATATTTTTCGGTAAAACCCGCGTTAACTTCCACCACATACATGCCGTTTCCGCCCGACGGAATGGAAGCTTCGGAATAAGGCACCGCGTTTTTGGCAATGCTGATAATAGCAAAGCGGTCGTCAACATAAATAATATCCAAAGCCATAATGGTGTTTTTCATCCAAAAACTCAGCGGTTGCATCTCGTCAAAAACAAACAACATGCCGCAACTGTCGGGCATGGCTTTTCTAAACATCAAGCCCTGCTGCCGGGTGGCATCGGTGTTGGCAATTTCAATTGTAATGGTTTTTAGTTTTTTCTTTTTGGCCATAAACACCAGTTCACCGTCTTTCCTAAACACCGGTTCTGTGGGTTTTTCGGGTTGTTTCATCGCTGGTTTGTTCACCCGTCGATTTTCCGAAGGCTTTAGCGTAAAAACCAAAATCAACGCCAGGGTTATGCTGGCCACCAAGCCTATGGCCCAATATGTTTTGCGATTAGCGGTCGGCATGTTCATTCATATAATAAATCATAAATACAATGGCAAACACAAATGTCATAAACATAATACCGCGCCCGGTTTTGTCGGCTTTTAGTTTCACCAAATAATAGCGCAGCGTAAGCGCGTTGGTCACCAAACTGATGATGATGATAGTGGAAAGTTTAAAAATTTGCTTGCCCGTTCCAGTGTTCGGAAACTTCACATTAACCAAATACAACACACCAAACACCACAAGCGGAGGTATTGTTCCAATCAACAGCCCCATCACAAACGAATCTTTTTTCAGAAATTTAAACATCGAATTTCCATTTTTTAATTTCAGGAATAATAGTATGCGCGGTTAAATCGTACTGCACCGGCACCACTGCCACATAGTGGTTATTAATAGCCCACACATCGGTGTCTTTGCCCTTGTCGGGATTTTCAAAAACCCCCATCATCCAGTAATATTCGCGTCCGTGCGGGTCTTTGCGTTCGCTAAACTCTTCTTTCCAGTAGGCATCTGCCTGACGGCAAATTTTAACCCCTTTTGTTTTGCCCACGTTCACCGGAAAATTCACATTCAAGCAAATGTTTTTTGGAAGTCCGTTTTCAAGCACATTCCAACAAATGCTTTTGATAAAAGGCTCGGTGTGACTAAAATCGGCATCGTGGGCATAGTCGTTCAGCGAAAACCCCACCGAGGGAATGTGTCCCATAGCCCCTTCAATCACCGCCGACATGGTGCCCGAGTAAATAATATTAACCGAAGCATTCGACCCATGATTGATGCCCGACACCAGCAAATCGGGTTTGCGGTGCAACACTTTGTCAACAGCAATTTTTACACAATCCACCGGCGTTCCGTTGCAATAATATTCTTTATAATTTTTCTCCGATTTAATTTTTTGCAAGCGCAGGGGCGAATTCACCGTTATGGCGTGCCCCATGCCCGATTGCGGTTTGTCGGGTGCCACCACCACCACTTCGCCCATTTGCCGCATCACCCGAATCAAGAAGCGTATGCCCGGTGCCGAGTAACTATCGTCGTTTGTTATTAAAATTAATGGATTTTTCACCCGTTTTTTTTGCAATATTAGTAAATTTGAGCGAGATTTTGCTCAATTGTTCATCTTAAAACAAAAAAATCATGTCAGTAATCGTCGAATTTTCTATGTTTCCAACCGATAAAGGCGACAGTATTAGCCCCTATGTGAGCCGCATTATAAAAATGATGATCGATACGGGCGTATCCTACCAGCTCACCCCCATGGGTACCGTTTTCGAAGTATCGGAAATGCACGATGCGCTTGCCGTAATTGCAAAAGCCTATCGCCAACTTGAGTTAGATTGTGGACGCGTGTTTGCCATTGCCAAGTTCGATATCCGCAAGGGCAAAGAAAACCGTATGGATAAAAAAATACAATCTATCGAAGAAAAAATCGGGAAAGTAAATAAATAAGCCACCCGATTAATAAAAAAAAGGAACAACCTCAAGTTGTTCCTTTCTAAAAAAACTGTGCGTAAACACTATTTTACAGCATCAACCACTGCTTTAAAAGCTTCGGGATGATTCATAGCCAAATCGGCAAGTGTTTTGCGGTTTAGCTCAATACCTTTGGCATGAATTTTACCGATAAATACTGAATAACTCATACCATACTGGCGAACACCTGCATTGATACGGTTAATCCACAAACCTCTAAAATCGCGTTTTTTGTTACGTCTGTCGCGATAGGCGTATTGCATACCTCTTTCGTAGGCATTTTTGGCTACAGTCCAAACATTTTTTCTTCTACCGAATTGGCCTTTAACTTTGGCTAAAAGTTTTTTCTTTTTGTGACGTGATGCTACTGAATTTACTGAACGTGGCATAATTTGATTGTTTTTTTGCTTTAGCGTTCCCCTTTATATGGAATCTTTAATGCTATAAGGCAAGGTTAATACTAATTTTAATTAGCAAGCTAACATTTGTTTCACTCTTTTTTCATCTGCTTTGTCTACCAAGGCAGAATAAGTAAGATTACGTTTCCTTTTAATGGATTTTTTCGTAAGAATGTGACTTTTGTAGGCGTGCTTTCTTTTCAGTTTTCCGGTTCCTGTAAAGTCTAACCTTTTTTTTGCTCCGGAAATTGATTTCATTTTTGGCATTTTACAAAATATTTATGTGGTTATTTATTATTATTTCTTTGGTGATAATATCATGATCATTCGTTTTCCTTCAAGTCGAGGCAATTGTTCGGGTTTACCATAGTCTATCAATTCCTGCGCGAATTTCAACAAAATGATTTCCCCCTGTTCTTTATAAACAATTGAGCGACCTCTAAAAAATACATCTACTTTTACTTTGCAGCCATCCTGCAAAAACTTGATGGCATGTTTCAATTTAAAATTAAAATCATGGTCATCGGTGTTGGGTCCTAAGCGGATTTCTTTAACAATTACTTTTGCAGCTTTTGCTTTCATTTCTTTTTGCTTACGCTTTTGTTCGTAGAGAAATTTTTTGTAGTCAACAACTTTACAAACGGGTGGGTTAGCCGTGGGCGAAATTTCAACAAGATCCAATCCTTGTTCTTCTGCAATTATTAAAGCTTCTTTTATCGGATAGATTCCCATCTGAATATCTTCACCAACCACACGAACCACAGGTGCCGTAATTTTTAGATTTATTTTGTGAAGATCTTCTTTCTTGACATATCCTCTTCCGCGTTGGAAATTTGTATTAGTAGCTATAGCTTATCCTCCTTATTTAGTTTATACTGAATTTAATTATTCCATCATCTTTTTAATTTCATCATTGATAAGTGCCGAAAATGATTCAACAGTAAATGAACCCATATCGCCTATCCCTTGTTTTCTCACAGAAAGAGATTCTTGCGCCTCTTCTTTTTCGCCAACTATAATCATGTAAGGAATACGTTCCAACTCTGCATCACGGATTTTTTTGCCGGCTGTCTCGTTTCGAATATCAATTTTGCTGCGAATATCGTAATTATTTAGCAATTGTGATACATTTTTCGCATAATTCTCAAATTTTTCGCTGATAGGCAATATAGTAACATGTTCGGGAGCAAGCCACAGGGGGAATTTGCCTGCACAATGTTCAATCAATACCGCTACAAAGCGTTCCATCGAGCCAAATGGTGCACGATGAATCATCACGGGGCGGTGCTTTTGATTGTCGTTGCCAATGTATTCCAAATCGAAGCGTTCGGGCAAATTGTAATCAACCTGAATGGTGCCCAGTTGCCATTTTCTGCCAAGAGCATCGCGTACCATAAAATCGAGTTTCGGACCGTAGAATGCGGCTTCACCAATTTCAATCACAGCATGTATATCATTTTCTTTCACAACATCAATAATAGCTTGTTCGGCTTTATCCCAGTTTTCGTCGTTTCCAATGTATTTTTCTTTATTGTTCGGGTCGCGCAACGAAATTTGTGCTGTGAAATCTTTAAAGTCAAGAGCTTTAAAAATGGTCATGACAATAGTAATGACACCAACAAATTCATCTTTCACTTGGTCGGGAGTGCAAAAAATATGAGCATCGTCTTGTGTAAATCCTCTTACGCGCGTTAGCCCATGCAATTCGCCGCTCTGTTCATATCTGTAAACTGTGCCAAATTCAGCCATACGCAAAGGCAAATCTTTATACGAACGGGGTTTGAACTTATAAATTTCGCAATGGTGCGGACAATTCATCGGTTTCAACATGAATTGTTCCCCTTCAATGGGTGTATTGATTGGTTGAAATGAGTCTTTTCCGTATTTCTGAAAGTGTCCTGATGTTTTATAAAGATTCACATTGCCGATATGCGGAGTCATCACCTGCACATAACCTGCGTTGCGTTGAACTTTTTTCAGAAATGCTTCAAGGCGCTCACGAATAGCGGTTCCTTTAGGTAACCATAATGGCAAACCCAAACCCACATTTTCGGAAAAAGTAAAAAGCTCCAGTTCACGGCCAATTTTACGATGGTCGCGTTTTTTTGCTTCTTCGAGCAACACCAGATAATCCAGCAAATCTTTTTGTTTCGGGAATGTGATGCCATAAACGCGTGTGAGTTGTTTGCGATTGATGTCGCCACGCCAATAGGCCCCCGCCACACTCATTATTTTAACCGCCTTAATAAACCCCGTGTTCGGAATGTGAGGCCCACGACACAAATCGGTAAACTGACCGCTTTCGTATAAAGTTATTTCGCCATCGGTAAGTTCGTTTATGAGTTCAAGTTTGTATTCATTACCTTTTTTTGTGAATAAGTCTATGGCTCCTTGTTTCGAAATTTCTTTGCGAACTAAAAGCTGATTTTGTCTTGAAAGTTCAATTATTTTATCTTCAATCGCCTTAAAGTCAGCTTCGGTGAGCATGCGTTCGCCCATATCGATATCGTAATAAAACCCAGATTCGATGTTGGGTCCAATGCCGAATTTTGTTCCCGGAAAAAGTATTTCAATTGCTTCGGCCATAATATGGGCCGAAGTATGCCAAAAAGCAGCCTTTCCTTCAATATCATTCCAAGTCAATAGCCTGATTTTAGCATCAGCATGTATCTGACGTGTAGCATCTCGAATTTCACCATTTACTTGAATAGCCAATACATTACGAGCCAACCCTTCGCTGATGCTCAAGGCGATTTCTAAGCCTGTTACTCCCTCAGGATATTGTCGTACGGAATTGTCAGGTAAGGTTATATTTATCATTATATTGATATTCAAAAAAATTGGGTGCAAAATTACACAACTTTGTTGAAAAGACAATAGATATTTTGAAGTAAATTGCTAAATAGGTTAAGTGATGCTATATTAACTTGTTTTATAAATTTTAATCTTAAGATTTTTGATTAAAAATATGTCAAGACTTTTGTTCCAAATATAGAATTTTAACTGATAGTTTTTATTACGAATGGTGGGTAATATTATCTTATAATCAAGATTCTGCCATTGATTTGAGGTTTGATTTGGAAGATAATTTAAAGGGAAAGTTTTATAAAATATTGGTTTATTGTCTTGGTAATTGAGCGAAATCACCATCAGGTTTTTGTAAAAACTACAGGGATAGAGTTCGCGCTTTTGCAAATGAATTTCAGCGAATAATTTGTTCGCAGCAAATAGGGTGGTATCGTTTTGGAAGGTGAGTTGAAAATTGTATTCAAATTTATCGTCATACACAAAGGCTTTTTCTGTTTCGCCTTTCGGAATAATGATATTTGCGCTATCGGGTTCTGAAGAAAGGGGAAAGGCAGCACTTTCGTAGATTAGGGTTTTATTATATTTATTATAGGGAATGAGGTCGTTGGAACCACCAACACAGTTACGATATTTATCTTCGGTTTTTAGAAAAACATAGCTGTAGTTCAGAAAATTCATATAATCGCTATGAATAATTCCTTTGGTGTATTGCCATGTTTGAAACAAATTAAAAACGATACAAAACCCACCCATTGTCATGACAACTATACGAAGCCAAGGGCGGATTTTATTAAAAAGATAAGCCAAAAATAATGCAAAAACTGCAAAGTAATCAATGAAGGGACGCATACCAAATCCATCAAAATACGACCAACACCACCACGAGGAAATTATGTAGGTAATCATTAGGATAAAAAACAACCCTACAATGGATTTAAAACGATTTTCCTTGAAAATTGTGACCATGCCAAGTAAACAAATTAACAAAACAGGGGAATAAATAAAAAGTCCTTTTCTGAAACTGAATAGCACCTGGTAAATTTGGGGGTGAAGCCAATAGAAGCCTTCGTATGGATATGCTTTGATGAAAAAACTACCGCATTGAATAAACCATAGCATGTTTTGAACAAGGCAAATGGTAATAAAAATTCCTGCAAAAATGAGAAGCTGGCGAAGTTTTGATTTTAGAAATACAAGCAATGCACTAAAATCGCTGAAGAAAAAAGGAACAAACAGAATTATTACACCATTTACAGGTCGGATTAAATAAATTAATCCATAAAACAAAGCACTTATCAATAAGAATTTGTTTTTGTTTGTTGCTATATACCGGTTTGTAGCCCACAAGAATCCACTAATGGCACAAAACGAATACACATGCGACATTGCAGGATGAAACAAACTATAGGCAAGCAAATTGGTAGCAAACAGTATTAATGTTAGCGAGCCAAGAATACTAATTTTGTTCAGATGTAAGTGTTTGAAAAGACGAATCAGAAAACAGCTCCCAAGTAATAAATAAAATAATGCTGCTAAACTTATTGTCTTTTGAAAAATTTCGGCATCAGCTTGATGTGGAAGATTAAATAACTGTGCAATGAAACTCGCCAATAAAAAAAATGGAGAAATTAGCAGCGCAGTGCCACTAAAAAACTTTACAACACTATGGTTGTTTACTACATAAGTTTGATCTTGGTCGGCAATAGCAGAACCAAAGTTATGGCTAATGAAAATTTGGTCGAGATAAGCATAATAACCTTTGCCATCGCCATCGACAATTGATTTCCACTCATGGCCATTGCTACCAATCCAACGATAGCAAACCATCAAAAATAGTAGGATGATTACCACAAAACCAACGGTTATTGTAGTGTGCCTTTTAAATATCGACATTCAGAAAGCATGAAATTTGTACTCAAAATTACAAAAAGCTTCAGAAATTGAGCGAAACTATTTTAGAACCGTGACCGTGCCATGAACATCATAGGTTTTGCCATCACTTCGTCCTTTTGCTGTGTAGACATAAAAATACGTTCCATCGGCGGATTCGGTATTTCCGTCTTTTCCGTTCCAGGTGCCTCCAACTTCGCTCCACGAGAATATTTTTTTACCCCATCGATTGTAAATGACCATTTCTTCAGTACCAATTCCAATGGATTTTACCATGAATTCATCGTTGAAACCATCGCCGTTGGGCGTGATAATATTTGGAATTTGAATGCTGGAAGGTATATAAATTGTGACAGTGATAACTCCAGCATCTTCACAAAAATCGGGGGCACCGCTTGATATAGTTATCGTAACCGTGTAAACCCCATCCGTTGTGTATTGATGAACTGGATTTTGGACTGTAGCAGTGGTGCCATCGCCAAAACTCCAAGTATAGGAACTTGCTGGTGAACCGCTGTAGTGGAAATTTACATCCTGATCGATTGACTGATATATGGGGTCGGCATAACCTGTGGCTTGCAATAGGGTGGAAGTGAAGATGTCGGTTTGATCATGAATAGTGCAGTTGTTTGAGTCGGTTATGGTAATCGAATAATTGCCGGCACACAAATTATTGATTGCATTGGTTGTAGAGCCCAAGTTGTTCCAATGATAGGTGTATGGCAATGTTCCTCCGTTTACCGTGGCAGTTATGCTTCCGTTGCAGTTGTTAATGCAGGTTTCGTTTGTTTCGGCCAAACTTAATGCTAACAATGGCGGTTGGTTGATAGTGAATGAAATGGTGGTATCGCAACCGTGGTTATCGGTAAGCGTTACAGTATAGTTTCCGAAACTCAAGCTGGTTACGGAGTTACCGGCACTTGTGCCTCCCGACCAAGTATAGGTGTATGGCAGGGTTCCTCCACTGACTGACACGGATGCAGAGCCATTGTTGCCACCAAAACAAGCCACCCTGTGAATTGCCGACATTTGCGCATTTAAAACGCTTGGCTGTGTTATAACAACCGTATCAGTTTTGGAGCATAACACACTATCGGTAACCGTTACTATGTATGTTCCGGGTGCTAAATTGCCTGCGGTCTGCGTATTTTGATTTGGGATGGTATTCCATTGATAGGAGTAGGGTGCAATGCCATTGGTAGCCGCAACAGTGGCTGTGCCATTGGCAAATCCGTAGCATGAAACATTTGCAGTTGTGGATGCATTTAATGTTACATTGGAGATGATAAGCGTTTGCGATGTAATGGTGGATGTACAGTTGTTTTGTGTTACTGCAAGCGTTATATGGTAGGTGCCTGCAGTTGGCCAATGAACGGTATAGTTTTGCAAACCACCTGATGGGGTGGCGGTTCCACCATCAAAATTCCAATTATACGTGGCAGTTGGCAAACCATCGCCATTGTATGTAATAACTGAATTACCCAGCGAGCAAATAGGTGATGTGGCTGTGAAATTGGATGTGGGTATGGGATTCACGGTTACGGTTACGGTGTTGGAGCCTGTGCAGGATGCAACGGTTCCGGTAAGGGTGTAAGTTGTGGTTGTTGTGGGTGAAACAGTAACGGGTGTTCCGCTTAAACTGCCGGGCATCCATTCAAATAGGGTTCCGGGTACCGTGCTTGTTGCCGATAATGAAGATGAGGATCCTAGGCAAATTGCCGCAGGGGTGGCTGTGGGTGTTATAACCGGATTGGGATTCACTGTAACATTCACTGTGTTTGAACTGGTGCAACCCCCAGCTCCGGTAACAATAGCAGAATAGGTTCCGGTGGCAACAGGAGTTGCATTAATAATCATAGGATTTTGCATGGGACTTGAAAAGCCGTTTGGCCCTGTCCAATTATACGATGTGCCTCCAGTTGTATAAAGTTTGAGTGTATCCAAGGCACAAATGGGTCCATTGCTTCCAATGGTGGGTGGGGAGTTTGAATTTACAATAATGGCTACTGTGGCTGTGGTGGTGCATCCACTCAAATTGTCGATACCTGTTACGCTATAGGTGGTGGAGGTGGTGGGTGTTGCCACGGGGTTTGCACAATTGGTGCATGTTAAACCGGTAGCGGGTAGCCAAGCGTAGGAGTTTGCCGGCGACGCATTTAACTGCACACTTTCGTTTGAACAAATGGTATCTTGGGCGGGTGAGGCTGTAAAAACAAAACTTCCGTTGTAGGTAACAGTTACATTATCGGTAACAATTACATTATTTCCAGAGCAAACATCGTAATCAACTTGAGCCATATAGTTTGTTGTTCCGTTTGGGCATACATTAATTGTTTCTCCGGTTCCTATTTGTGTTGCGCCTTCCCACCATGTAATAGTATAGTTGGGTGTTCCTGCCGGGGTGAAACGCCAAGCCTCATTTGATGTGGTCCACTGACTGGTATTGCGTCCGGGAGCAGTTATGCCTATGGTGCCAGTGGAATTCTGAATACCGAGACAAGCTACACCATTAATCCAACTGGTACATGTAGGCTTATTGAGCATATAGACTTCTATTACATTGGTGCTTTCGTACAAAACAATTTGATGTGTTGCTATTAGCGAATTGCACGAAAACATGGGGATATGGTCCCAGCTTACCACAAATGTGCGGCATGGATAGGAACCCAAAATAGCATAATACATATTTCCACTGCCACTTACTGAGGGGTCAATATCATGATAAGGACCAAAAATAGTGTTGGGAAATAGTGCCGTATTTGGAATGGACGCTGTGTAGGAATAGGCACAATAACCTCCGGCAACGGTGGTATCGAAAGTTATTACCCCGTTTGAGCCTGCTACAATTTTATTATAGGTATTGCCATAAAAACAAAAGTTGAAAGGAAGTGTTATGACAGGTCCCCACGTATCATCAACATGCACCAGAAGCGCTGTTCCTGAATTATAGGGATAGGGCGGAGCATACGGAATGGATGAAACACTGTAGGTGTTGGTAGCTCCGGTTTCTAATACGGTGGCGGTTAAATCGGTGCAATTGGTGTTGCAGGTAATGGTTTGATTGGGGCCGGCATCAATGCTGGGACAGCCGGGTTGAGCATACAAACTTTTCGTACTAACGAGTAAGACAATAAAAACTAATTTGGAACAAAGTTTCAAAGCATTCATGTAGTTATAGGGTTATATGGATTGAAAAACAGAAATTCGGGGCTATTAAATTATTGCCCAAATGTATGACTTTTTTGGATACCGAAATATTTTTTAATTTTTTTTGAGAATCTTTATTCATTTATTTATTGACTAGATTATTGAAAGTATTGTTGCTTTCGAAATCTTACATATCGGTTTTAATTTTGTTCAATCAACAAATCGTGCTTCGAGAATTGTATCTTTACACAAAATATTTTTATGCAACAGTTACTTCAAATTGAGGTATTGCCCGAATTGGTTCACGATGCAGTTGAAATGAAAAATGCCGTTTCGCTCAAAAGCGGCATCCCTGTAGACGAAATCCGTCATGTTGAAATTTTAAAATCATCGATTGATGCGCGGCAGCGAACTATTAAAATGAATTTAAAAGTGCAGGTGTTTATTTTGGAAGATTTTGTGGAAACCCCTGTTAGTTTGCCCGATTATAAAGATGTAACTCATGCCCGCAGTGCTGTTATTGTGGGCGCAGGTCCGGCTGGGCTGTTTGCGGCTTTGCATTTCATCGAAAATGGAATTAAGCCCATTATATTGGAGCGTGGCAAGGATGTGCATGCCCGAGCGGCCGATTTGAAGGACATCAACATCAATCACCTGGTAAACGAAGATTCAAACTACTGCTTTGGCGAAGGGGGAGCAGGCGCTTTTTCTGACGGAAAACTGTTTACCCGCTCCAAAAAACGTGGCGATGTTGACCAAATTATTCAACTTTTGGTGGCTTTTGGTGCCGACAAACAAATTCGTGTCGAGGCACATCCTCACATTGGAACCAATAAATTGCCTGATATCATCAAAAACATTCGCGAATGCATTGTGGCGCACGGTGGAGAGATTCGTTTCAACACCCGTGTTACCGACATTCTGGTGAAAGAACGTGCTGTGGCAGGTGTAAACACATTGCATGGCGATAAATTGGATGCCGACCGGCTGCTGCTGGCCACTGGCCATTCGGCTCGCGATATTTACGAGTTGTTGTATCGCAAAGGAATTGATATAGCGCTAAAGCCTTTTGCTTTGGGTGTGAGGGTGGAGCATCCGCAACAGCTCATTGACCGCATGCAATACAAACGCGACGACCGGGGTGCTATGTTGCCACCAGCGGCCTATAGCATGGTGCGGCAAGTGAAAGACCGCGGGGTGTATTCCTTTTGCATGTGCCCGGGTGGGGTTATTGCGCCTTGCGCTTCGGCGCCCGGCGAGGTGGTTACCAACGGTTGGTCGCCTTCCCGGCGCGATATGCCCAACGCCAACTCGGGTATTGTGGTGCATTTGCGTCCCGACGATTTTAAAGGTTTTGTCGATTATGGTGCTTTGGCAGCGCTGGAGTTTCAACGCTCGGTTGAGCAAAAAGCATGGCTGGAAGCAGGCAGCACCCAAAAAGTGCCTGCACAACGTTTAATGGATTTTGTGCATGGCAAACAGTCGCAAGATTTACCTCTCACCTCCTACAAACCGGGCGTTGCTTCGGTTGAACTGCAGGCGGTGTTGCCCCGCTTTGTGTACAAAAGTTTGCAGGTAGGTTTTGCCGAGTTTGGCAAAGCCATGAAAGGCTATTTGACCAACGATGCGGTGGTGCATGCACCCGAATCGCGCACTTCGTCGCCGGTGCGCATTCCGCGCGATGGTGAAACACTTGAACATGTCACCATAAAAGGGCTGTATCCGGCAGGCGAAGGGGCTGGCTATGCCGGAGGCATTGTTTCGGCAGCCATGGATGGTATAAAATGTGCCGAGAAGTGTTTGGAAACGATGAAGCGGGTGTAGGGGTATAGGGGTTTAAACTTTTGGAATGTAATGGTTGGTGGTGGGTTTTACGTGTGCTATTGTTTCATGGTTAAAATGGTTATATTGTTGAATTAGTGAGGACATAAAAAAAACCTGCGGTCTGGTTGGTGGCGCAGGTTTTTTTTGGTTTTCGGGCTTTTGAATGTCATCTATTATTATAATGTAGCTAAAACAGGGGGGATGGAATTGCCCGGGAATTGGTTGAAAATTTACGAATTTCGTTGAAACGGATTGATGAAATCACTCAAAATGCAAATAATCGTGTTTTTGGGTTCTCCTGTAAAAAGGGAAAGGGCAAAAGGAAGTGTTTTTGGGGTTTTGCCATGCCATCGCATCGGTTTCCAGCACACCATTTTACCATCAACAAT
The DNA here is from genome assembly GCA_037128515.1 of Bacteroidota bacterium. GTDB lineage: Bacteria > Bacteroidota > Bacteroidia > Bacteroidales > CAIWKO01 > CAIWKO01. Next base: position 16,013 of record JBAXWF010000027.1, read on the forward strand.
AAAACACCCCCATCGCGATTATCCCCCAAAACACCCATTTCACCCCCCAAAAATAACCATTTTATAGATTTTGTTTGGCTGATTGTTGAATATTTCTTAATATTGACCTCGATTTGGAAATCAAGAGAAACAACTAAAAATAACACAACAATGAAAAAACGAGTATTAATTTTAACCCTAAGCATTTTTTGCTTAACCAACATTATGGGACATGCACAAACCACCACCCATGGATTTAAACTTATCGAAAAACGATTTGTGAAAGAAGTGAACGCCGATTGCTACTACTACGAACATGTTAAAAGCGGCGCGCGATTGCTCAAAATTGCTTCGACCGACGAGAACAAAACCTTCGGCATAGCATTTAAAACCGTGCCCTATTCCGACAACGGTATAGCACACATTATGGAACATTCGGTTTTGAACGGTTCAACAAAATATCCTGTAAAAAGTCCCTTCGATGTGCTGATGAAAGGCTCCTTAAAAACCTTTATCAATGCATTTACATCAAAAGATTACACCATGTTTCCTTGCGCCAGTATGAACGACAAAGATTATTTCAACCTCATGAACGTGTATATGGATGCCGTATTTCATCCCTTAATTTACACGGATCCGCGCATCTTGAAACAAGAAGGCTGGCACTACGAACTCACCGACAAGGATTCACCCATAACATACAAAGGCGTGGTGTATAACGAAATGAAAGGCGCCTATTCATCGCCCACCCGCGAACTATCGTATCAAATTTACAAAAACCTTTTTCCGGATAATACCTATGGCTACGAGTCGGGTGGCTATCCCTCAGCTATTCCCACGCTTACCAGTCAGGAGTTTTTAGATTTCCACAAAAAATTTTATACCCCCGAAAATTCCTACATCTTTTTATATGGTAATGGCGATATGGATAAAGAACTCGAATTTTTGGATGCCGAATACCTGTCGCAATACAGCAAAACAGGAACTCGCGCCAAAATAGCCGATCAAAAACCGTTTGCCGCCATGAAAGATTTAACATGCTATTATTCTATCATGGATGGCGCCGACACCAAAGATCAAACTTACCTTTCTCTGGATTTTGTTTCGGGCCACAACACCGAAATGGAACTGGGCATGGCTCTCGATATAATTTGCGAAGTGGTGTTTAACCAAGATAATGCCCCTGTGCGATTGGCATTGCAAAAAGCCGGCATTGGCAAAGATATTAATGCAGGCACATCAAACTACAATCAAAACGTAATCACCATCATGGTGCAAAACGCCAACCCCGAGGATAAACAAAAATTTTATGATATTGTGATGAACACCTTGAAAGAAACCATTGCCAAAGGCATTGATATGGCCGAAGTTCAGGGCGTACTAAACCGTATGGAATTTCAAATGCGCGAAGGCAACGATGCTCAAAAAGGCATAAGCTATATGCAGCAAATTCAGCCCGCTTGGTTTTTTGGCGACAACCCTTTTGCCGGATTAGAATACGAAAAAACCCTTGCAAAATTCAAAGAATTACTGAAATCAAAATATCTCGAAGACGTTATAAAGAATAGCTTTTTGCTGAATACGCACTCCTTGCTTATTTCGATGGAACCCAAAGCTGGTGTGGATAAAGAAAAAAATGCAAAACAAGAAGCACAACTGCAAGATTACAAAACAAAATTGACTTCGGCTGAGGTTGATAATTTGGTGAAAGAAACCAACGATTTAATCGCTTTTCAGAAAAGAGAAGACAAGCCCGAAGCCTTAGCCACCATTCCATTGCTCAAATTGAGCGATATCAATCCAAAAGCAGTTTGGTATGGTTGCGAAGAAAAACAAGCCGCAGGCACCAAAGTGTTATTTCACGACGAATTTACCAACAACATTGTTTACACCGATATGTATTTCGATTTGCATGTGCTGCCCACCGAACTTATTCCGTATGCATCACTTTTATCGAATATGCTCACATCCTTAGATACCAGAAAATATGCTTACGGCGATTTAAACCGCGAACTGAATACCAACACCGGTGGTTTTTACACCAATTTGGATACCTATTTGGAAAATCAGGACGACAACAGCATGATTGCTAAATTTACCATCACATCGAAGGTAATGAATGGCAAATTGGATAAAATGTATGAACTGGCTGCCGAGATTTTAAACAATACTATTTTTACCGACACGGCCCGTCTCAAAGATGTTTTGGTTCGTCATCAGTCGCAAATTGATGGTTCGGTGAAACGCGATGGACGTGGAGTAGCCACCAATCGCCTGGCTTCGTATTTCAGCAATCGCGGCATGTTCACCGAGCTCACAAGCGGTTTGGAATACTATTGGTTTGTAACACGCTTGGTTCGCAATTTCGATAAAAACGCCACCGAAATTGTAAATAACCTGAAAAAAACAGCTGCCTTACTCTTCACCAAAGAGAATTTGATTGTTTCGACCACTTGCAGCAAAGCCGACATCGATAATTTTACCAAATCGACCACCGCTTTTGGCAAAATGTTGCCATCGGCAAAACCGGTTTTAAACACTTGGAAATTTGTACTCGAAAAAAAGAATGAAGGTATTTTAACCACGTCAAAAGTTCAATATGTGTTAGAAGGTTACGATTTCAAAAAACTGGGCTTTGCTTGGAACGGAAAAATGCGGGTGTTGAACCAAATTATTTCCAGAGAATGGCTCACCAACCAAATTCGAGTTATTGGCGGAGCTTATGGTGGCTATGCAAGCATTTCGCCCAACGGCATTATGATGTTTGCTTCCTATCGCGACCCCAATTTGAAAACAACCCTTGACAACTACAACGCCACACCCGATTATTTGTCCAAATTCAAAGTGGACGATAATGCCATGACACGTTTTATTATCGGAACCATCTCGGGGATTGATATTCCGCAGACGCCTCAGCAAAAAGGCGATAATGCTGTTACCTATTATTTCCAAAAACGTGCTTTAGCCGACATTCAAAAAGATCGCGACGATATTTTGGCAACAAAAGTTGCCGATATCAATGCTTTTGAGAAAATGGTGAAAGCGGTTCTTGCCGAAAAAGCAATTTGTGTTTATGGTAATAAAGATAAAATAAATGCTGAAAAAGATGCTTTCAGCAAACTAATAGAACTCGATTTGGCTAAATGAGTTGAAGCTAAATACGAAAAAGGGGGAACAACTGCTTTGTTCCCCCTTTTTGTTTTTATCCCCCGGCCTTTTTTGCTTTATAGCCTTTGGCCAACAGCAGTTCAAGTATTTTGTCGCGCATATCGCCCTGAATAATAATCTCACCATTTTTGGCCGAGCCGCCGGTGCCACATTTTGTTTTCAGAATGTTGCCCAATGCGTCCAAATCAGCTGCTGTGCCCACAAATCCCTTCACAATGCAAGCTGTTTTGCCTCCGCGGTGTTTCTTCTCCAAAAAAATTCGCAGTTCCTGTTGTTGAGCCGGCAAAGTATCTTGTTCGCTGCCACCAACGAAACGGTATTCAAAATCTGGGTTGGTCGAATACACTACGCCTGTTACGTTTTTCTTTTTTTGCATCACCGTTCAAGCTATTCGTTACAATTTCTTAATTTTCTTCCAGGTAGGTTTCTCTTTCGGGAAAACAATATCGCTATCCTTAAAACTTGCATACCATTCTTTCAGTTTGCTGCGCATCGAAATCGGCTTGTCGGCCACAAACGATTCATCAATTTTCGATTTGAACACCTCCACAGCCGCATCAATTCTTTCGAGCGACCACAACAAAAACCCTTTGCTGAGGTATAAATTCAAATACTCATTTTTATCCGGGTTTCGTTGAGCCAGTTTGTCCAAATAGAGCAGCCCTTTTTCGGTAACATCGGGTTGTTGCATTTTCAGGCAATAAAATGTCAAATGTTGCTCATACCATGCCAAATTGTAAGGTTCATTGGCATAATCAATTTTGTTGAAAATCAAATTCACTGCATCGGTTTTGCTGCTGCCGGTCCACCGCCATTCAATATCATTTTCGTTAATAGCATTCGCCAACACCACAATTTTTACGGTGGCCGAATCCTTATAAAATGCAGTGGAACTATTGTTCATAAAATTCTTGTAAGCATCAATAGTGTTTTGCTTGGCAGCCGCATCAAAACTCACACTATCGGCTTTAAACATTGCAATCTCTTGAATTCGGGCCTTGGCTTTTTCTGCCAACACATCGTTCGGAAACCGCTCCACAAAGGCCCGATACGCCTCCACCGATTTACACTGATTAAAAATACCTTCACGTGCATTGGCAAGCAATGGCTCATTTGGATAGCGTTTTTCAAGCTCGTCATACATAAAGTAATCTTTGCAGTCCGAAAACAATTCCACCATTTTTTCGTGCAATTGTTCGGTTTGAATCTGATAGGCCTTTTCAACCGTTATTTTGTTGAACGAAAAACTATAATAAATGTTAATCGAACTCTCATTTTCGGGCGTAAATTCCTCCTTATTGCCATGTTTTTGAATCCAGCCCACCAAATCGTTATCTTTAATATACGGTTCAATCGAATTTTTAAGCAATTTAATCTCCAATTCATTATTAATCACCACACCGGTTTTCAAATACGCAAACGTTTCTCCCATCGCAATATTCAAAAATCGCGACCCATTCACCTCGCTCATAAAAGCGTCAACAGTCACATTTTCATGATCCAACTCCACGGTTAAAAACGTCAATTGATAGGTAAACTTATCCTTTTCAGAAATCACCACCGGCAACGAATTGTAAACATATCCTCCCAACAACGACTTATCCACCAACACCGTTTTCTTGCCCAAAGGCATTTTTGATTGGTAGCCATATTTTTCAATGGCTTTAAAAAAATCGCGTATTTCCTTGCCACAGGATGTGGTTGCCAAAGCAAAAATCATCAACAAACCCACCAACCTTCCGAATCTTAGAAGTTTTTTATGAACTACCATAACCAAATATTTTTACAAAAGTAGAGATTATTTGGTTTTAGGATGCACTTTTCCCGAATTCCTTACCCTAATTTTCAGTCATAAGCGGTCTGTCGCCGGATACTTATTTACTGATATCAACAAGCATTGGGTCTGAATCCGGATGTTCTTATCCTGCCACCAGACCTCAATTATGCTGTCGCCAGATGGAATAACGCTGTCGCCATAACACAAGTACGCTGCCATCAGACCTAGGATACCCTGCTGCCAGACCTAATATAGCCTGTCGCTAAGTATTCAACATCCTGAATCCAGACTGCAATAAGTCTGCTTTCGAGCATGTAATAACTTAAATATAAAGATGTTTTGCCTTATTTTTTCGCAATATTGGTCAATTCGGCCATAATGCCATGCGTACAACCATCTGGGTTCGGCATTTTCAGCAAACGATAATCAAAATACAACTCCAGCCCGTCTTTATCCAATCCCGCAACCAAAGCATCTTTTGGAATCAACACCAAGGGGTTGGCCGCATCCTCGGTTTTTACAATAATAACCGTTGCGCACCCAGTTGATTTGTATTGATGCGAAACTGTTCCCACCGTTTTTCCCACCGCAGCTGTTCCCGAATTCGGGTCAATAGGTTTCGAATGTTGTTTGGTTTTGCACGAACACGCCAACAAAGCCAAAACTGCGATAATTACTAAATGATTTTTCATAAACACATGAATAAAAAAAACACTCAAACAAATGTACAAGTTTGAGTGTTTTAAATGAAAAAAAATATAATCTACTTATTCAATAACAACTTTCGTAACTTTTTGGAAACTGGTGTTAGGTTCACCAACTCTTACCAAATAGGTACCGGCAGCCAATCCCATCACATTAAACGAAGTTTCAAAAGCATTTCCAACCGGTACAATCGTTTTGCCACTTATTTTCTGACCGTTAATATCAAACAAATCAACCACCATTTTATTATTTGTTGGCAAATAACTGGCTTTAATATTCAAATCAGCGTTCGAACGAAAAACAATAACTCCTGGAGTATTATTTTGTGATTGATTTTCTTCCACACCAACATACAATGGAATCTGAAACGAATAAATTCTGGTAGCATAATTTCCTCCACTAACACCATATTCACCCGTATGCCAAAATGTAACACCATCCGCTGGATCTAAAGTAGTTTGTGAATAATCACCAAAGCGATTACCACAAACCGTTATTGGACCTGTGCCAGCCATTGCGGTTGTTTCTGCAAAAGTCATTGTTCCTAAGGGGTCAACAGCTCTACGTCCGGTATATCTTAAACTTGGATACACACCTGTACCTGCAACAGCATAAGCCAAACCAATAGATCCATTATCATCCATTGCAATACTAGGCACCCAACGATTCAAGCCATCAGCAGGAGCATAAGTTGATTGTTGATAGATACTCCAAACACCGCCTGTTTGGCGCAACTCATACCATCTAATACTGCGCTGTGTTGCACTCACCTTTACAGGAATTGCCAATACAACAGAATTATATCCTGTCCAAACTCTGTGAGGTGCTCTAAATTGCACAATACCACCAATACCATCTAGCTTTTGTGTTGATCCGTTTTGTGAAATATCAAGCCAACTCGAACTATACGAAGCGTCAAATGCAACACTAGCTAGGTTGGTAGTAGTTATTGTAGCTGTAGGTGTTGTTGGTGTCCAGTTTACTAACATTGAATAAATATTAATTCTGTCAACATGTCCGGTTCCCCAACCATCATCCTCATAAGTAAAAATTGGGCACGGTGTTCCAACTGCAGGTAATTGACCATCGGCATCTGCTGGCATAGGGCAAAAGAAACCAGTTCCGGTAGCAGGAGTAAACGTTTTATAAAAACTTTTCGGTGTACCACCTGTCAACATCACTGAGCGTTGAAAACAAAATATATTTTGCGACGCTTGGTTCGATGTCATATAATAACCATCTGCCCATACCGAAAATTTTTGGTAATCAGGAAAATCAGGCGATGTAAAAGTATATGTATAATAAGTCCCGGTTGGGTCATTAGTTGTCGAAATAGCAATATAGATTTTAGCAGGAGAACCGAACTGACTAATAAACCATCTATCAGCAAACTTATCATATAAAACAATTGGATCGCCTTCGTTTGATGTTAGTCCAAACAAACTTCCGATTTGACGTACTGTCCCAACTTGAGCACCTGTAGATTTATTAAAAACTTTAAATGGAGATGCATTCACTGCTTGAACATAATATGTAAGGCCAGCAGCACCAGAAGGATCTGGAGGACAACTACCATCGGTTTGGCCTGCCCAATTAACCAATGCTTTAGCTTGCAAAGTTCCTTGTTCTGTTTGAACAACTGGGTCCACTTCATTGGTTTCAACAAAAGTTTGTGGTTGCCGATTTTGGCGGTCTTTTGATTCTCTATAACCATCATGTTCAATAAAATTCGTGCTAGTGTTTGGTTGGTTTTCTTCAAATAAATCACGTAAGGGTTTTGATATACCTACTTGAATGCATTGAACCATGGTAACTTTACCATCATCTTGAGTAGTTTGAACTTGATTGTTTTGGGCCGAAAGTCCACCCACGGACAAAATACCCGTTAAAAGTAAAAATAATTTTTTCATATGTGTTTTTTGTTTGGTGGTTTTTGCAAAATTACAAAGATTTGTTAGTTAATTTTCGGTTTTGATGAACTATTTTTCATCGTTCGTGTTAATGTTTTATTAATACAAAAATCTACATGGTTTAGGAGTTTATAAAAATTAAAAACACCAGTCGGCAAATAAAAGCTTATAATAGGCTTGATTTATTAGAGAAATAAATTCATTCAAATAATTCTTTGATTTCGGTTGCTAATTGATTAAATTTGTAAATTAATTTAACTTTGAAAATTTATGAAAACCGACATTGAAATAGCACGCGAAGCGAAAATGAAACATATTCGCGAGATAGCAGCTAAGCTTGGCATAGTGGAAGATGATTTGCAATACTACGGAAAGTACAAAGCAAAACTGCCATTAAAACTTATAGATAAGAAGATAGCAGCAAAACACAAACTAATTTTAGTGTCAGCAATTTCTCCAACTCCTGCAGGTGAAGGAAAAACCACCATGTCTATAGGATTGTCACAGGGCTTAAACCGAATCGGAAAGAAAACTACTGTTGTATTACGCGAGCCGTCGCTCGGACCTGTATTTGGTATTAAAGGAGGTGCTGCAGGTGGAGGTTTTTCGCAAGTATTACCTATGGAGGATATCAACCTACATTTTACCGGTGACTTTGCAGCCATCGAAAAAGCCAATAATTTATTAGCTGCACTTATTGATAACAATATTCAAAACAAAAAAAACAATTTGGGTATCGACCCTCGCACGGTTTCCTGGCGTCGGGTAATGGATATGAACGACCGCTCACTACGTAAAATCATCGTGGGATTAGGTGGCACAATGTCAGGAGTGCCTCGTGAAACGGGTTTTGATATTATAGCAGCATCCGAAATCATGGCAATATTATGTCTCGCCGACGATTTGGTTCATTTAAAAGAAAAAATGGGAAATATTTTTATTGGCTATACCTACGATAAGAAACCGGTTTATGCCCGCGATTTAAAGGCAAACGGCGCAATGGCCGCCTTGATGAAAGATGCTATTATGCCAAATTTGGTTCAAACAATTGAAAATACTCCTGCCATAATTCACGGAGGTCCTTTTGCTAACATTGCGCAAGGAACAAACTCTGTAATTGCCACACGGATGGGACTTACATTATCCGACTATGTTGTTACCGAAGCTGGATTTGGTTTTGATTTGGGTGCCGAAAAATTTATGGACATCAAATGCCGGTATGCAGGTTTGGAACCAAATGCCGTTGTTTTAGTAGCTACAGTGAGAGCATTGAAATATCATGGTGGTGCTGACTTGAAAACTTTAAAGGAACCCAATATTGAAGCTTTACGAAAAGGCTTACCAAATCTTGAAAAGCACATCGAAAACATGGGCTTATTTAATATTTGCCCTGTGGTTGCTATAAACAAATTCGAAACGGATACTGACGAAGAATTGAATTTGATTAAATCACGTTGCAATGAACTTGGAATTCCTGTGTGTGTGGCAAATGTTTGGGGAAAAGGAGGCGAGGGTGCTTTAGAACTAGCAGAATTAGTTGGTAAAGTTGCCGATCGTTGTACCAATCATTTCAAACCATTGTACGAACTCGACTGGCCAGTTGAACAAAAAATAGAAACCATTGCTAAAAAAATATATGGTGCAGAGCATGTCGATTATACTACGAAAGCAAAAAAAGATATTCAGAAAATACACAGTCTGGGTTTAGATAAACTGGCCATTTGTATTGCCAAAACACAAAAATCTCTTTCCGACAATCCTGACCTTCTCGGACGACCAAAAGATTTTGTTGTAACAGTTCGTGAAATTGAAATTGCCGCCGGAGCCGGTTTTATTATTCCAATCACAGGCGAAATTATGCGTATGCCCGGCTTACCTGAAGTTCCAGCTGCCGAACATATCGATATTGATAACGAAGGAAATATTATCGGATTGTCTTAAGCATTATCATCGGCAAACCATTCGGCCGACGAAGTTACCGTTTCGCATAGTTTAAGGCTATATAAACTGATGTGCGACGGTAATTTTTTTTGAATTCGTTCCGCAAAATCAATAAGCATGTTTTCGCAAGTTGGCTGGTAGGGTAGAAGTACGAGATTATCAAATAATTTAAGCGAAGTAATAATTTCTTTAGGCATCTTTTTATTCAATGCCAATGCATGATCAAGCCGGTCGATAATTTCTGATTTTATTATTTCTTTTAATTCTGTAAAATCCATCACCATACCGTTTTGCGATGAATCATTATTATCTATCGTTTGGCCTTTCACCGTAACATAAAGGTAATATGAATGGCCATGAATATTTTTACAAGGTCCATCATAACCCAATAAAGCATGAGCCATTTCAAACTTAAATTCTTTTGTCAATCGAATTATTGCCATTTATTAATGTGTTAAATGTTCAATTAATATTTTTGTTCCAATGCCAATTAGCACAAGACCACCAATCAACTCAGCCATATTTCCTCTAATTAACCCAATTCTTTTTCCTAACCTCAAGCCCAAAATTGAAATTAAAAAAGTAATAGTTCCAATGATTACAACAACTTTTATAATATTTACATCCAGAAATGCAAGACTCACTCCAACAATTAATGCGTCGATACTGGTTGCAATCGAAAGGCTTATCAAAACCCATGTTTTGCTCAATTGAATTTGTTTTTTATTCTCTTTCTTAAACGATTCTACAATCATTTTAATTCCGATTGCACCTAATATTCCAAATGCAATCCAATGATCAAATTCTGTAATATATTCTTTAAACGACAAGCCTAAAAGCCAACCGATAACCGGCATAGCACCCTGAAAAAGTCCAAAAAATAATGCAATTATTAAAGCTTGAGCCAACCGGATTTTTTTATCGATTATACTACACGAAACCGAAACCGCAAAGCAATCCATTGCTAATCCGATGCCAATTAATATGGTTTCTAATAAACTCAATTTTTTTCACAAAATTAATTATTATTACCAAAGTTTATCCTGTAAATTACGTTAATGATAATTGAGTTTTAAACTTTAAATTGTAATTAGCTGCTTATAATTGATTATATTTGTTGAAAACATACAACCATTTTTTTGTTTTTCATGTCATAATGTTATATTTTTGTACCAAATTAAAAAGTATTAATTTTGAAAAAACTCTTATTCGTTGCAATACTTGTATTGCTTTTTCAAGCTAGTTATGGGCAGGTGCCTGTTGCAAATTTTTCCGCGAATGTAACTTCCGGATGCGGTTCATTAATAGTAACTTTCCAAAATTTATCTACAAATTCGCCCACTAGTTATTTGTGGACTTTCGGTGATGGGGGAACGAGTAATGCTACGAATCCAACCCACAATTATTTGGCACCCGGAACCTACAATGTTACATTAAAAGCTACTAATGGTTCAGGTAATAATACCATGGTTAAAAATGCTTATATAAAAGTATACGCGTTTCCAAATGTTAGTTTTACTGGTGCGCCATTAAATGGATGCACGCCTTCCAATGTGTGCTTTACAAACACTTCTACTGCAGGAGGAGGACCTATTACTTCCTATTCGTGGAGTTTTGGCGATGGGGGTAGTGCTACCACTGCAAGCCCATGCCACATTTATAATTCGCCCGGCACCTTTCAGGTTATTTTAACCGTGAATGATCAAAATTCCTGTTCAAAAAGTTTAGCAAAGCCCAATTATATTAATATATTGCCTTCACCATCTGCTGGTTTTACCTATACCAGCTCGGTGCCTTGCAATCCTCCGGTAACCTATACCTTTACGAATACATCAGTTCCCACCACGTCTACTTATTCATGGAATTTTGGTGATGCCGGAACCTCATCTCAACAAAACCCTGTACATAATTACAGCACAGCAGGAACCTATACAGCCCGACTCATCGTTTCCAACAATGGATGTTCCGACACGGTTTCCCAAACAATAAATGTTTCTTCCGGGCTGTTTAATGCCAACTTTAATGCCAGTGCAGTTTCGGGATGTGCCCCGTTGGCGGTTAACTTCACAGATATTTCAGGTCCCGGTGATAATAGCTGGAGTTGGAACTTTGGTGATTTAGGTACATCTACAAGTCATAATCCTTCCCATACGTATAGCACACCGGGTACATACACTGTAACACTAATATCTTCCGGTTCAGGCGGATGTATCGATACCATTGTAAAAACCAATTATATTACTGTTTACGGTTTGCCGACGGTTACGTTTACCGGTTCTCCTTTATTTTCTTGTAACACGCCTTTAAACACTAATTTTAGTTGTACGGTACCCGGTGCAACTGCCTGGAGTTGGACTTTTGGTGATGGAGGTACTGCCACCACACAAAATCCTATGCATCCCTACTCCACAACCGGAATTTTTTCTGTCACCCTTACCCTTACCGATAATCATGGTTGTTCGAGTTCATTCACACGACCCAATTATGTTAAGATAAGTCCACCTGTGGTTCAATACATTGCTACACCCCGTGAAGGGTGCTTTCCTTTACCGGTTAGTTTTACAGATAACACTACAACTACAAGCTATCTGACAAGCCATTTATGGAATTTTGGTGATGGCACGCCAACCAGCAATCTAACAAACCCAAATCATGTTTATGCCGATACTGGCGTGTATTTAGTTAGTTTAACAGTGGTCGACTCTGCCGGCTGTTCAAAAACACGTGTTGATACCGTCAAAGTTGGGCAAAAACCTATTGCAAATTTTGCAGCAGATGATACTGTCGGTTGTCACAAATTTAAAGTAAACTTCACCGATTTATCCAGTTATTGGGCAAATCAGTGGGAATGGGATTTTGGTGGAAACGGTACTTCTACGCTACAAAACCCACTGCATACTTTTACCGATACAGGCTATTTCGATGTGCGGCTTATTGTAAAACATAACGGTTGCGCCGATACCATGAATAAGAACAATTATATAAAGGTATTACCTCCCAAACCCGAATTCACTGCATCCCCCCTCATTGGATGCTCGGTGCCTTTCAATGTGCAGTTCACCGACCAATCTGCTGATGCGCAAACCTGGCTTTGGCAATTTGGCGACGGTACCACTTCTTCATCTCAAAACCCATTGCACACCTACACTACAGCCAAATACGATACAGTTAAACTCATTGTTTCCAATAGCAATGGTTGCAGTGATACCATAATAAAACCCGATTTTATTAGAATCTCAAACACATTACCCAATTTCATACAGGGAAATAATTCCATTTGCCAATACGGAACCATCGCCTTTATGAGTACCACTACTACCAACAACACCGTAACTTCCTATAACTGGAATTTTGGCGATGGCGGCACAGGAACAGGTTTTGGTATCAACCACACATTTAATACCCCGGGTGTTTATTCAATTACACTCCGAACCACCGATATATTAGGATGTATCGATAGTATCCGAAAAAACAACCTGATTGCCATCAATGCACTGCCATCACCTCAGTTTATAGTCAACAATACATTTGGGTGTGCACCATTGCATGTGCAGTTCACAAATCAGTCAACGCCGGTATCTCCGGCCACAATCGCAACCTATGCCTGGGATTTTGGCGATGGTCAGGTTTCTAATTTGCAAAGTCCGGCACACACCTATGCAGCTCCGGGCACCTACACCGTTACCCTGCATATAATCGACTCAAAAGGATGCGACAGCACCAAAATAAAAGCCTCATTAATTACAGTCGCTAGCCCCATTGCAAAATTCACCTGCGATACCGTCAAATGCAATTTGCAGCCCATTCAATTCACCAATTTATCTACAGGCGGTACGTCAAACACTTGGGATTTTGGCGATGGAAGCCCTACCGTATCAACAACTAATGCGGTACACGCCTTCAATGTTACACAAACCACCGTCTTTAACGTAACGCTAACTGTGCTCGATGGCAACGGGTGCGATAGCGTAATGGTGCAACAAATTCGCATTGCACGTCCCACAGCCAATTTTGGTGCAAATATGGTCACAGCCAATTGTCCGCCGCTTGGCATCAATTTCATCGATTCATCCACAACCGATGTATCCCAGTGGTGGTGGTCGTTTGGCGAAGCTTCGGGTAGCAGCGACAATTATTCGTCCATATCCGATCCCCAACACATCTACAATAATCCCGGCGTTTACGACATACAACTTATAGCAACCGCCTATGGATGTTCCGATACGATTAATAAACCCGGCTTTATATCCGTATTTGGCCCCGCGGGAACTATGTCATTCACACCACTTTCCGGTTGTTCGCCGCTAAATGTCAACTTTACAGCAAACGCTACCAGCACCACCAGCTATTTTTGGGTTTTTGGCGACGACAATGCTACCACAACGTATAACAACACTACATCTCACACCTATCAGGCCGGTGGAACATTTAATCCCATTTTAATTCTAAACGATTCCATCCACCATTGCACCCTACCAATCACATCCCCCGACGTATTAAATGTAATTGCTGGAATAGCAGGATTCGGATACACCAATGCAGGTACTTGTGCCGATTCAGCCACAATTTATTTCACCGACACATCCTATGCAACCAATCCAATCACTGCATGGCATTGGGATTTTGGCGACGGTGCCACATCCAACCTGCAAAACCCATCTCATTTCTACAATACAAACGGGACGTTCTCTGTCACACTCACAATCACCGTAGGCCCATGTTCCTATAGCGTTACCTACGATAGTATCGTCACCATTTTTATCGTCCCAGATTTAATTTATAATTTCACAACCACCTCCACTTGCACGCCTCCTTTGGTTACCCAAATGGTGGTCAATAACGCCTCTATAACAGATAGTATCACCACCTGGCATTGGGATTTTGGCGACGGAACCACATCAAACGTGAAAAATCCCCCACATACCTACTTCAACAACGGAGTCTACAATGTAGTCTTGTCGGTCACCTTTGCCAACGGATGTGCCCATGTGTATTCCAGCAACATCAATATTCAAATTTATAACTACCCCATTGCCAGTTTCACCACCGACACCAACAATGTTATGGCAAGCGAACCAATCACCTTCATCGATGGCAGCACCGGAACCACATTGCATTGGACATGGGATTTTGGCGATGGAGGCACATCAACACTGCAAAACCCCGTCTATGCCTATACCGAAGCAGGTACATTTGCCGCAACACTAATTGTAGCAACTCCCAACGGTTGTGCTGACACTGCCTTTAAAAACATGAACATACTATCCGATATAAAAGTACCCAACGTGTTCACACCTAATGGTGACGGGCACAACGATAAATTCGAAATCGTCTCGCGCGGATTTAGTGAATACTACCTGCTGGTCTACGACAGATGGGGAAAAATTGTTTACAAAACCACATCACCTACCGAATTTTGGGATGGAACCGTAAACGGAAAACCCGTTGCCGATGGCACCTATTACTGGACACTTGATTTAAAAAACCAAGTAAAATCAAAATCCATTAACGGAACCGTCACCGTAATCCGATAACCCCCCCCCCTGCAAAAAACCATACAAACATAACTTTTAAAATGATTTTGAAAAACGAAGAACCCACACTAGGGTCTTCGTTTTTTTATAAAAAGGTAAATGCAAGGCAAGTAATAGGGTAGACAGCTAAGAGGAATTCAGACACCTCTTACCTTTTACTAGTTTACCATTAAAGTCCCCACAGTCCTTCAAATCTTCTTTTCTTGCATCAGCGCAAATCATAACCAATCAGTGTCCCATTCTCACTGTCTTTTCCTTTATAAACTTGCCACTTTACAAACTTTCCTCTAAGTAATGTAGTTGCCTTAGACCATCCAAGTACTTTAGACACTTCCTCTCCGTGTTCCTCCGGGTAATCTGTGTTGCCATGGTTATTTTAAAAATAATCCAAATAAAACTCAAAAAAAAACAACTCCCGAAGTTAAATCCCGTGCTACTTTTCACTTTTTTACCATGCTCAACAGCCACTGGGCCATGTCCGACAGCAATTCAGTCATGTACAACAATCCTTTGGCAATGTACATTTTTTTTCGGGCAATGGTCTAATGAAAATAGTCGACGAAATCCTATTATAGCACAATAACCAATTTTACCACCCCAATTTCCATCCCCACGGCCAAAATCAACCCAACCTTAATTTATTTTCAAAAACCAAAATATTTTAAAGTAAATTTGTAAAAAATCCAAACCAATGCGCATTGACATCATCACACTCTTTCCCGAAATCTTCCTAAGCCCTTTTTCACATTCCATCATCAAGCGCGCCCTCCAAAAATCCATCGTCACCATTCATTTCCACAACCTCCGCGATTATGCCCTCAACAAACACAAAAACGTTGACGATTACCCCTTTGGCGGAGGTGCCGGCATGGTTATGATGATTGAACCCATAGCCCGCTGCATCAACCAACTCAAATCAGAGCGCACCTACGATGAAATAATTTACACCAGCCCCGACGGCCAATTACTCAACCAAGACATAGCTAACCACCTATCCACATTTCAAAACATCATTATCCTTTGCGGACATTACAAAGGCATCGACGAACGCGTCCGCCAACACTTCATCACCCGCGAAATTTCGGTTGGAAACTACGTCCTCTCCGGAGGCGAACTAGCAGCAGCCATCCTGTGCGACACTATTATCCGCCTCATCCCCGGTGTTCTCGGCGATGAAACTTCCGCGCTATCCGATTCCTTTCAAAACAATTTGTTGGCACCCCCGGTCTACACCCGCCCTGCCGATTACCAAGGCTTAAAAGTCCCTGATGTATTACTATCCGGCAACGATAGCGAAATAGCAAAGTGGCGTTATGAAAAATCCCTCGAACGTACCAAAAACCGCCGCCCCGACATGATAGATGAACCCGAATAAGCCTTTTTTTGAAAAAAACAACATAAAAAAATCAATTTTCACACAATAGTTTAAAAAAAAGTGTATTTTTGCACTCCAATTTCAAAAAAAACATTGTCATGAATCAGACAGAAATTCTAAAATTTGTTGAAAGCGAATTAAACGTATTACCACAATTCCCCGCATTTAAAGCCGGAGATACCATAACTGTACATTACAAAATAAAAGAAGGAAATAAAGAACGGATACAACAGTTTCAAGGAGTTGTTATTCAGCGCTCGGGCGAAGGCACTCGTGAAACATTTACAGTACGCAAAATGTCGGGCAACATAGGTGTTGAAAGAATATTTCCTGTGGCATCGCCCTTTATCGATAAAGTAGAGTTAAACAAAAGAGGAGCTGTTCGCCGTGCACGTATATTCTATCTAAGAGATCTCACTGGTAAGAAAGCCCGCATCAAAGAAAAGAAAAAAACACAAGTAAAAAAATAGATTTTAACCTCCGAAACACGGAGGTTTTTTTTTGCAAATACATTATTTTTTAATAGAGATTCCCGCCAAATATCCTGTCGAAAAAGCAATCTGAAGATTATAACCACCCGTATCAGCATCCAAATCTAGCACCTCCCCAATAAAATATAAGTTTTTCATCAACTTCGATTCCATAGTTTTCGGATTAATTTCCTTAACAGAAACACCACCACCGGTTATTATGGCACGATCGTAAGCCCCATGCCCGTTTATATTTATGTTAAAATTCTTCAGCAGAAGTAAAATCTTACCACGCTCAGCCGATGTTAGTTGCCCACATTTTTTATCCTTAGCTATGCCAAGTGTCGAAATAAATACCGCTATCAATTGTTGAGGCAATAACCCCCGCAGCAAATCCCATAGGCCAGATTTTCCCATAGTATCAATATCGCGCTTCAACCGATTGTCCAGTTGAATTTCAGATAAACCCGGTTTCAAATCAATGACAAACACTATTTTTTTGTTTGCCATAATATCCTGAATGCATTTCCTGCTTAACGAAAGCACAATGGGACCTTCAACCCCAGTTTCATTAAATTCCATTTCCCCAAAAGCTTGGTGCTTTTTTGCACCTTCTATAAAAACATTTACAGCAATATTTTTTAAATGCAAACCGCTCAGATTTTTTATAAAATAATCGGACGACCGCAGCGGAACCAGTAAAGGATGGAGAGGGGCAATCGTATGACCTATTTTAGAAGCAAAGTTGTAGCCATCGCCTGTGGAACCGGTGGCTGGGTATGATTTTCCACCCGTAGCAATTACAACAGATTTTGCATAAATTCTGTTGCCATCCGATTTAGCCACCCCCACAACTTCTCCGTTTTCAACCAAAATTTGATTAATCTTTGCATTACACATTATAGTAACTCCTGATTTTTTAACCCATGTAACCAAAGAATCCGATAGTTCAGTAGCCTTGTTGCTTTCAGGAAAAATCCGGCCACCTTGTTCTTTAATAGTATTTACTCCAATGGTACTAAAAAAACTCACAAGATCTTCGGAAAAAAAAGCCCCAAATGCATTATGCAAAAAGCGGTTGTCGGGGCCAATATGTTGCATAAAGGTTTCTTTTTCTGCAATATTTGTAATGTTACATCTACCTTTTCCAGTAATTCGCAGTTTGCATGCAGGCATGTGCATTTTTTCTAACAACAATACCTTGAGTCCGTTTAAGGATGCTTGACCTGCACACATCAATCCCGAAGCACCTGCACCCACAACTAGTAAATCATAATCTTGCATAAATTGTAAAAATAATTTGCTAATGTATCATTTATTGACTAAATTTACAGAAAAATATGAATATATTATCTAATCAATATCATTTCTTGGAATGGAATTTGTTTTTTGATTTCGTTCAAAACAATAAAGATTGTAAATTAATATTCAGGAGGCTCCATGTTTAAAGAATATAATCCAATTAAAGATAAAATTTTAAGAATTATTGATAATGAAGGGAAAGTTATTAATAAAGAATGGAAACCAAATGTTGATGACACTATTGTATTAAAAGCTTATAAAGACATGCTTTTTGCCCGCACTGCTGACATAATGGCAGTTTCATTTCAACGACAAGGACGCATGTTTACCTATCCTCCTAATTATGGTCAGGAGGCAGTTTCTGGAGCCTTAGCACAGGTGATTAAAGAAGAAGACTGGTTGGTGCCGGCCTTTCGTGAGTTAGGTGCCTGGCTTGCTAAAGGAGCAACTATGAAGGATTTATTTCTTTATTTTAAGGGAAATGAAGAAGGAACAGCTTTCAGAAATGCAAAAAAATTGTTGCCTATTTCAGTGCCTATAGCATCACAGTTATTGCATGCGGTTGGGATAGGTTACTCAATCAATTACAAAAATGAAAAGGATGTGGTTTATGTCTTTGTTGGCGATGGAGGTACATCGGAGGGTGATTTTCATGAAGCATTAAATTTAGCCTCAGTATGGAAAGTTCCGGTTATTTTTATTGTTCAGAATAATCAGTTTGCCATATCGGTTCCTGTTAATAAACAAATGGCATCCGAGAATATTGCAATGAAGTCGATTGCCTACGGAATGCCTGGTATTAAAGTGGATGGTAATGATTTCTTTGCGATGTATGCTGCTTTGGATTTCTCACAAGAATATGCACGCAGCGGCAAAGGTCCGGTTATTATTGAAGCACTAACATACCGCGCCGGTGCCCATACAACTTCAGATGACCCAACGAAATATCGAACAAAAAAAGAAGAAGAATTTTGGGCTAAGACGGATCCCATGAAGAGATTAGGACTGTATTTGAAAGAAAAAAATTTAATGAGTGATAACGAAGAATTAAATTTGATTGCGCAATATAAAAAAGATATAGACAGACAATTTGATGAAGCAGAAAAGGCGCCAGAATCAAAATTGGAAGATGTTTTTAAATATATGTATGCTGAGATGCCTGATGATTTGAGGTTGCAACAAATGGAATATGAAAAGTTTTTAAAATGGAAGGAATCGAATTTATGAAGGTGATGAACATGGTTCAGGCTATTGCTAATGCATTGGACATAAAACTTGCAGAAGATGAAAATGTGGTGGTTTATGGTGAGGATGTTGGTGTTGAAGGGGGTGTATTTCGGGTTACAGAAGGATTGCAACAAAAATTTGGTGTAAAACGTGTATTTGATACGCCTTTGGCCGAATCAGCAATTGTTGGAACGGCAGTTGGAATGGCTATTGCAGGTTTGAGGCCTATTGTGGAACTTCAGTTCTGTGGTTTCGTTTACCCTGCATTTAATCAGATCATCTCACATGCCTCGCGTATGCACAACCGTACGCAGGGCAAATTCAAAACGCCTATGGTAATCCGATTTCCTTATGGGGGCGGAATCAATGCACTGGAACATCATTCCGAGAGTATGGAAGCCATTTATGGTCATATTCCCGGACTTAAAGTAATAATTCCTTCAACCCCTCATGATGCCAAAGGGATGCTGATAGCTGCCATTGAAAGCGACGACACGGTGATGTTTATGGAACCCAAACGTATTTACCGCGCCATCAAACAGGAAGTTTCGGAAGAGAAATATTCTATTCCCATCGGAAAAGCTAAAGTAGTTACTGCTGGCGATGATATTACCATAGTGGCTTATGGCGCTATGATACGTGAAGTTCAGAAAGCAATGATAATAGCAAAAAGCAAAAATATCTCGGTCGAACTGATCGACCTGAGAAGTATTTATCCTATTGATAAAGAAACCATCATCAAATCGGTACAGAAAACAGGACGATTAATGATAGTGACCGAAGAACCCAAATCGTTTGGTGTGGCTGCCGAAATCACCGCTATAGCTAATGAAGAAGCTTTTCTTTATTTGGAAGCTCCCGTGAAACGTGTGGCCGGTTTCGATACTATTGTTCCATTGCCGGCCACGGAGCATTTCTACATGATTACTCCCGAGAAGATTTTTTATGAATTGGAAAAAGTTGTAAAATTTTAAATGAATTACCGATGAGATACATTTTTAAATTTCCGGATATTGGTGAAGGACTTGACGAAGGCACCATTGCTGAATGGTATGTTAGCAAAGGCCAGCAAATAAGTTCCGGCGACGCTTTGGTGAAAATGGAAACCGACAAAGTGGTTACCGACATCCCTTCGCCCAAAACAGGAGTTATTGCCGCTATTTACGGAAAAGTAGGAGAGACCATTCATGTGGGCGATCCGCTGGTAGAAATAGAAATGGAAGGCATAGCAGGTACTGATGCTGTTGCCGAAACGGAAAAGCCCGAGTTTGAGCCGGTGGAAGAAGGTGCCGGAGTCGTAGGAACGCTGGAAGTGGCTGGCAACAATGCCTATATGCCTGCCAGTGAAGAAGGTGTTGATGCCAACGTTGCCGAATCTGCAAAGCCCGCTAAAAAAGCTCTTGCTACCCCCGTGGGCCGTGCTATGGCAAAGGAAATGGGTATTGACATCAATCTTGTAACCGGAACCGGTCCTGCCGGAAGGGTTATGACCAACGATATCAAAAAGTATTTTGAAAGTTCGAAACGTATGGAAGATCAGGCAAAGGTGCTTCCGCAACTTCCCGAAGGCCGGATTACTTACAAACCTCTTACCCAGCTTCGCAAAACCATTGCTAAAAATATGCTGGGTTCCAAGCAAAATGCAGCTCACATGACGGTGCATGAAGAAGTGGAAATTACAGAATTGATGCGTGTCCGCGATAAATACAAAGCCATGTTGTCCGATAAGGGCATAAAGCTGAGCTATCTGCCATTTATTTTAAAAGCAGTAGCACTAAGCCTGAAGAAATTCCCTTCCCTGAATTCAGAAATGGATATGGAGAACAACCGCATGGTGTTTAAGAACTATTATAATATTGGTATAGCCGTGGATACAGAAGATGGTCTGTTGGTGCCTGTGATAAACGATGTGGATAAACTCACCATCAAACAACTGGCCGAAAAGGTTACAGAAATTGCTAATAAAGCCCGCGACCGCAAACTCTCGATGAACGATATGAAAGATGGGACATTCACCATCACCAATTATGGTTCTATTGGAGGTATTTTTGCCACTCCTGTCATCAATTATCCGCAGGCAGGCATTTTAGGTATAGGTCGTTTGATCGAAAAACCCATTTTCAAAGGCGAGGAAGTGGTGAAAGGCCGTTTCTTTCCTTTATCCTTGTCGGTCGACCACCGCATTGTGGATGGGGGAGAGGTTACCCGTTTTCTTAACACCGTGATCGGCTATCTGAACGATCCGGTTTCAATGATTATCGAATAATAAAATCAGTCAACATGAAATACGATATAGTAATAATAGGTGCCGGACCCGCAGGTTATGTGGCCGCGATACGTGCCGGACAGGTGGGTTTGAAAACAGCCCTGATCGAAAAAAAATATGTAGGCGGCATGTGCCTGAACTGGGGCTGTATTCCCACCAAAGCCATGATCGAAAGCGGAAAGATGTTTAGCCGTGTGATAGGCGCTTCTGAATTCGGAGTGGACGGCATTGACAAGAACCAGTTGAAATTTAACTGGGACAAAGCCAAAAAACGCGCCATGAAGATTGTGAAGAAACTTACAGGAGGTGTTGAGTTCCTGCTGAAAAAGAATGGTGTGGATGTGATTATGGGTGAAGCCGTGATTCATGATAACAAAACCATCACGGTCGATAACCGTAGCATTGAATGCGACAATATCATCATCGCAACGGGTTCCTATCCGGATGCCATTCAATCGCCCATCGAAGCACAGCATATCATACATCTCGAAAAGCTTTTCGATCTGCCCGATCTGCCAAAGAATATTGTAGTGTATGGAAAAGGTGCTGTGGCTGTCGAATTGGTTCAGTTTCTCCACATGATAGAGAAAAATGTGAGCCTGGTTACTCCCGGCGAAAACATCATTCCAGGAGCCGATAGCTATTTATCGGACTATATTATTAAAAAGTTTCATGCTCTCAACATTCCGGTAGTCTATTCGGATACTATGGACAGTTGTGCAGATGGTTTGCTGCACATTGGCGACAATATGCTGCAATGCGACAAAATTCTGAATTGCAGTTTCCGCAAAGCTATTTTGCCCAAAAGCGATGTCAGCATAGCACTTGACGATAATGGCTACATTCAAACCAACGATAAGTTGGAAACTTCAGTTCCGGGTATCTATGCCGTGGGCGATGTGAACGGGCGCAGCTATCTGGCTCATGTGGCTTCCGCACAGGGTATTTGGGTGGTTAATAAGATCAAAGGGGTGAAAGGCGATTTCAATAGTAAGAATTTCCCGCTGAATATTTATACCCATCCCGAAATGGCTCAAATAGGCCACACCGAACAAGACCTGCAGCAAGAAGGCATAGAATATAAACTCAGCGAATTTCCGCTTTCGGTGAACGGCAAAGCCATGACCGAGGGCAATACCGAAGGCCTGATACGCATGTTTTCCGACAAAAAATACGGACAGGTACTGGGCGTGCAAATCATTGCCGACCATGCCACCGATATGATTGCCGAGGCAGCCGCCTATATGCAGATAGAAGGAACCATTTACGACATTTCGCAAACCATTCATGCCCATCCAACCGTTTCCGAAATATTTATGGAAGCAGGGTTTGAGGCGGTGGACAGGGCGATTCATACATAAGAAGTACTTAAAGTGAGCTAAAGTGCCTAAAGTACTTAAAGTGAAAAAAATCATCAATTAATTTTAGGCTTTTAGGCACTCCAAACTTTAGGCACTAATAAAATGATACAGGTTCTCCCATACACACTCCCCGATTTCGAAATCATCGACAGCCTGCTGCCTTTGGCGGTTTGCGTGTGGCAGCCCGATAAAACCTATCTGGTGCTGGGCCAAAGCAACCAAGCCAAAACCTCACTTAATTTGGAGGCCGTGCTGGCCGATGATATTCCGCTTTACAAGCGTCATTCGGGCGGCGAAACCGTTATACTTACTCCAAAAACTATCGTCATTGCTGTTTCGTTCGACACCCAAACCCTGAAAAATCCCAAGGAATACTTCCATAACATAAACGACAGCATTATAGAGGTTCTGAAACAGCAAGGCATACAAAACCTGCTGCAAAAAGGTATTTCGGATATTGCCATTGGCGAGAAAAAGATTTTAGGCTCGGCTATCTATCGGCGGCCGGGCCGCGTGTTTTATCATGCGGTGCTGAATGTTAAAGAGGATATCAATGTCATTTCAAAATACATTCTGCATCCTGCCAAAGAACCCGATTACCGCAAGGGCCGCTCGCATGGGGAGTTTGTTACCTCTATTTGGGACGCAGGTTATGAGGTGAGTTTGGAAAATTTGATGGGTGGGTTGCAAAGTGAGTTGAGGGGATTAGAAATAAATCGGGAATAGCGAATTTGCTTTCGTTAGCTATGGAAATTAATTTCGTTCGGGAAATAAGGGGGAATGGCTGGTAACGGTCGGGGCTTTCTTTTCGTGCCGTTTCCTGTCGCCGAATCGAAGTACTAAGGTATCAAATTTAACCGTTTCCTTTCACCGAAGCACGAACGGCATGAAAGGAAGCGCTTGTTATGTGCAGCTTTCATCTAATGTCGTAGTTAAACCAACTGCCTTTATAATAATTATCAAAATTTTCTTTGCTGTCAAATTGGATTGAGACTTCTTCCTTCTTTAAATAATCAAATTCGTCATACTTTTTTAATAACTCAAAATATTTTTCGATAAGAATTTCTTTCTCTCCATTTTTTGAATATTTCTCTATTTGCTTGTCTGTGTATAAAAAGAACGTTGCTGTATCGTATATGTTTTTGTGAATTTCCCAAAGGTCGCTCATGTTAAGACTTAGCATAAGACCTTGGATTTCGTCTGTGGAAATGCTTCTATAAGACTCTATTTTTGCAATTGGTTCAAATGCGCTGAAAATTATCCAAATATTCTTAGTCTTATATTTGTCTGAATCATTTGATGAGAAAGAACTCCAAATTGTTTTCTTCTTAGTTAGTCCTTGGACAATTAGCGTTTTTTTAAATTGTAAAGCAATCTTATGTTGTTTAACTTTGTCAAATCCAAGTTTACTTCTAAATATTTCCTCATCTGAATGTTTTTCAAATATTACGTTAAGTCGTGGTCTTGTTTCATTGTCAATTGTGTCATAAATAATGTTCATTGTCTTAACACCATAAGTTTTATCTATCCATTCAGCAATTTGTTTAAAGTCACTATTCATTGTGGCTTTACCTTGCTTAATCAACTTAGTCAAATTATATCCTTGGTCAGATGGTGTTAACATAATATTGGTTCACTATAGTTGCACATAACTACTTCTTGCTTCACCTTTGTGGTGGTTTATTTCACTATTTTGTCGG
>JBAXWF010000028.1:0-39187 GCA_037128515.1 Bacteroidota bacterium
TGGGGAAAAATGAAGTTTGGTAGGGGAATTTGATAAAATAGAAGGAAAAAATAGGGAAAAATGGTGAAAAAAGTGAAAATGGGTGGAGAAATGATGAAAATGACGTTGGAAGAAGATGAAAGGTGGGGGCGTGACTAAAGTGCATGGCATGCTGTGGGGAGTTATTGTTTTTAGGATAAAAATTTGCATGAGATCATTAATTTGGAAGTTTACATTTATTATATTAAATCACTATTGTCGGGTTCATGTGTCAGGACTAAAGTTCTTCATTACGTTGCGGATATTAAGCTCAGGCTGAAGGCTGGGCTTACTGGAATCAAACATTGATGCCGGGCTTCGGCCCCCACTTGATTGCGGGGCAGGTGCTGAAATAATACCTTTTTCTGGACAACAGTGATAAAAAATAAAATGCCTTGCATTTTAGCTTTCAGGATAACTGGGGTGAGAGCGGCTATGGAGCAGATTGTTTTATTGCAGGTGATGAAAAATTACTCATGCCGATTGTAATTTAAAATGCGTGGCTGTTAAAACCATTGGGCATTGTTGTGTAAAACACTTGACATCAATCTATCTGTTTTTTCAACAATTTTCACGATATTTGCCGAGCGTAAACTACTTTTGATTGCTGCTGGGCATTGCCAATTGGAGGCTGTGGGTTGCCAACTAATATGATTTGTGCATGATAAACCGTATTCTGTTACTTGATATTGATAATTTCCGCGACAAAAATAATTTGTCCACGGTATATTACAGTCATCATCCCATTGGTTTATTGTATTTGGTTTCGGCGGTTAGGGCTCAGTTTCCCGATATTGAGTTGCGGGTGTTTCATACTTTGACTAGCGACAACCCGATGCAGAAGATTGAATGGCTTATTGAAACGTTTAAACCCGATTTGGTTGGCCTTAGGGCTTTGTCGTTTGCCAAGGAGTCTTTTAAAATTATTGCCGAAAAAATACGGCATTTGTGCCCTGACATTCCTATTGTGGGCGGTGGTCCGTATGCGTCGTCGTCGTACAACGAACTTTTGTTGAGTGGCTTGATTGAACTGGCTGTGCTTGGTGAGGGCGAAGCTACTTTTGTTGATTTGGTGGGCCGATTTGACCATAGCAACACCCTGCCCACCACAGTTGAGGGGACTGCTGTGGTGCAAGCCAGCAAGGTGATAGTGAATGCGCCGCGGTTGCCGATACAGGATGTGGATACTATTGCTTTTCCTGATTACGATTTTATGGATTTGAATGATTACAAAGGCATAAAAAATCATGCTTTGCAGGATGCTTCGCGTTCGGCATTTATAATGAGTTCGCGCGGATGCCGATATGCCTGCTTTTATTGTCATCAGCTTTTTGGCCGAAAAATACGCCGGCGTTCGTCGGCAAATGTGGTAGAAGAAATGCGGCAGCATATTGAAAAAAGAGGAATCTATGATTTTGTTTTTTTGGATGATATTTTTAATGTGCCGATGCCCGAGGCTAAGGCCTTGCTGGGTTTAATCATTAAAGATTTGCCCCCGGTGAGAATTAATTTCCCTAATGGATTGCGTGCCGATTTTATAGACGAGGAAATGCTTGAGCTGTTTGAGCAAGCTGGAACTGTGGAGATGGCGTTGGCTGTTGAAACGGTGAATCCACGATTGCAAAAACTTATAGGAAAACATTTGGACATTGAAAAGGCGCGCAAAACCATTCATGAAGCTTCGAAACGTTTTATTACGCGTGTTTTTTTTATGATAGGATTTCCAAGCGAAACCTTTGAAGAGGCTATGGAAACCATACATTTTGCGGCCTCATTTGTGTATGCTGCTCAACCCACCTTGAGCGTGCTGCGAATTTATAATAACTCGAAACTTTTTAAGCTGCTTGACCCAACTCCCGAACAGGCTTTGGCTTTGGCAACTCAGGAAAAGAAAGTAATTCATTTAGAAATGTTCGACAATATTGAATTTTATGGCGATTTGTTTTCTGCTGAAAAGGTGCCGCTGAAAAGTGTTGATTTAAAAGAGTTGTTGTATTGTTGGATGCACGATGTGTTGATTAATCAGAATCGCATCGTAAAGAGCCATTCGGTGCTGATAAAACATCTGGATTTGGAAAAACAATTGGAGTTTTATCGAAGTGTTTTCGGCAGGCCAAAGTTTAATGAAAACGATTTGCAAAAGCTATTGCACTATAAAGAATAAACAGACTTGTTGTTGAGTAAAAAAAATAGTTATAAACTACCAAAAATTATACAATGAAAAAAAAGTTGTTGCCGTGTATTATCATACTATTATTATGCGGAATGATGTATTCGTGCGGAAAGCGCAAAGCAAATTCAGAAACTCTTGAACAAACTATTGTGAAAGTTGCAAAGGCGTTTCAGGAGAAAGATACCGCCATTATAAACAGTTTGATATTAAAAGAAAAAGGATTGATTGTGCTGTTTCGCATTGGAACTTTTGATCAATATACTCAAATCAAAACGTTTGACTTTTCTCAACTTACTCCGGGATTTGCGCCCATTGCAAGTTTTAAAACAGATTTTAAGGTGCGGTTTGAAAGCCTGCCCACGTTTGATTGTGACAAAATGAAATGGAGTAAAAGTGGGATTTATTGCGATACCACTTTTAGAGATAAATTGCTTTCGGAAACGGCCACTAATTTGAAAACGTATGGAGGTGACACGATTTCGGCCAAGGGAATTGAATCCTTTGTGGAATTGGAAAAAACGAGCCGACGCATTGTTTTATCAGACACTGAGGGTGGAGCATTGGTGTTTTATTTGTCGTTGATACATAATAAATGGTATTTGACCCTGCTCGACCGGGTTACAAGCGATTGCAGTGCATAAAAGTGGTTGACCGCACTACTTGTTTGGATTTTAGGTACGTTATCATGAAACTCGTGTTTAATGGAGTATAGTTCGGTAGTTTTTATTTTTTATTTTCTTCCCATTTTTTTGGCAGGCTATTATTTGTTGCCCAAAACTTGGACAAAAAACTTACTGCTGTTTGTTTTTAGTTTGGTGTTTTATTTTTGGGGAGGAGGTAAATTTGTAATACTATTGCTGTCTATTGGATTTTTTTCGTGGTTTTTTTCGTTGTTGATTGCCAAAACCCAATTCAAGCGGGGTTTTCTTATTGTGACTGTTTTGGTGTTTGTTGGCATATTGGTTTATAATAAGTATTTGGGCTTTATCATTGATAATTTGGTTTATTTGGGCGCAAGAGGCTTTCCGAAACTAGAACTCCTGACCACACTTGGTGTTTCGTTTTTTACATTTCAGGCCATTTCGTATACTATTGATGTGTATCGTAAAAACAACCGCTTTGAAAGAAATCCACTCTATGTGATGTTATATATCACCATGTTCCCTCAGTTAATTTCTGGGCCATTGACCCGCTATTGGCAAATGGAGCAACAGTTGAAATATCGCCGTTTTGATTTTCAACGATTTTCGGAAGGTATCAGGCGGTTTGTTATTGGATTGGGGAAAAAAGTTTTGATTGCCAATTCGCTCAGTTATCTTGTAAATCAGATTGTGGGAATGGAGCCCTGTCTTATTAGTCCGCTGGTGGCCTGGGTTGGCATGATCGCCTTTGCTGTTCAGATATTTTTTGATTTTAGCGGTTATACGGATATGGCAATTGGCGTTGGGAAAATGCTTGGGTTTGATTTGCCTGAAAATTTTAATTATCCTTATATCAGCAAATCTATCACCGAATTTTGGCGCCGATGGCATATATCGTTTTCGAGTTGGATTCGCGATTATATTTTTACACCTTTGGCCACCAACCTTCGCTATTGGGGCCATGCCGGAATATTTATTTCGTTGATGGTTACTTTTTTGGTGTGCGGCTTGTGGCATGGTCCTACATGGAATTATTTGTTATGGGGTTTGGTTCAAGGGTTGTTTTTGGGTTTAGAACAACTTTTCCTGCTAAAGTTCTTGAAACGGCTGAAAGGATTTGCTGTGGTGTATACATTGGTGATTATTGTAAGTTGTTCGGTATTGTTTCGGACTGAAAATTTGCATCAGGCAATCAATTATTATGCTGCCATGTTTGCCCCGTCGGCCAGTAGTGTGTTAGGATTGGATTCGTTTTTTATGAACGAACATATTGTTGTTCTGCTTCTGGGTATACTTTTTTGTATTCCGATTTCGTTGCCTGCACGGTTTAAAACCGGCACGATGGGCCATGTGGTTCAAATTGTCGACAAAGTGTTTCTTCTTATCGTATTGCTTTTTTCGGTTATGAACCTTGTTGCCGAAACCTATAGTCCTTTTATTTATTTTAAGTTTTGATAAAAATGAAAGATAAACGAAGGTTCATACCGTTTAAGGAAAGATTCAAGCTGATTTATTTGCTATTTTTGATTATTCCTTTTGTTTATTGTTTGTTATGGAATTTGACCAAGGAAGCCCAACCGGTTAAAACAAAACTTAAATACCGCGATTATTTTTATTTTTCGGCTAGAACATCGCAACCGGCGACCATCAACCTTAGTGGCTCAAAAGACTCCTTGATTTCGTGGCAGGTGAATTCGGCGGGGTATAAAGATTTGGAGTTTTTGGGAGAGCTGAATGATAGTGCCGGTATTGGTTTAAAAGTTCATAATCTCAACAAACAAGACACCATTTTTTTTCTGGGTTTTAATCTTTATCGCAACAATAGGGTTGTTTCGCTTTATGAGCAGTATGAAAAGAACTGCTATGCTACAAACGCGGTTCTGACGGAAAAGAATGGTAATTTGATTGCGGTTGTTAAGCAAAGCGGCTTACCGGTTTGTATTAATTTAAACCCTACAACCAAATGGAAAACTACAGACAGTAGCACACCCTGCAACTTGTATCTTGTTTTGGTTTTTGTTTTGGCATTTATCCTAATCATTGTTTTGGCGCCGCCTGTTAAATATTTTTGTATTTCGTTTGTTATTTCGCTACTGTTTCTGTTGGTTGGCTTTGAGCATAATACCAACTTTGTGGGCCGGGTAACTTTTTGGGGGCAAACATCGGTTAAGAACTTCCAGGTTTTTTATAATCAAACGCCTATATTTTTACCTGCAAATAAGTTTAGTTCAAATGAAATTGCGAATTCATTTGGTATTCCGATAAACTTTAAAACAAACGGCTTTATGCGTTGCGATGTGGGTGATGGCCCGGGGGAATGTAAAGGCCTTCAAATAAAATCGAAATTGGGGTTGTTTAGTATGACCGATAATTTAGAAACTATTGAACAGGGGAAACTTGTTTTGAACGATTTGGTGTTGCAAGGAAACACGTATTATAGTACGGGCAACGACCCTTATATAAAGTTTACTTCATCCTATTTTGTTAAGCAAATATGGTGGCTACTGTTTTTGAACCAAAATATGTTTCTTTTTATTTGCATTTTGGTTCTTATCGTGCTTTTGAGTTTGCATCGTTTTGTGGGCGGGTTGAACAAAGTAAAGTTGAAATGGTCCTATGCTGCATTTTTATTGCTTCCGTTAACGTATTTTTTGCTGACGCACTCCTGGAAAAATAAAGCAGCTTATCAGAGCGATCAGATTTATTTTTCGGCACAAATATCGAAACCTGCTACCATCGTTCTTTTTAATGGCAACGATTCGGTTACTTCATGGAAGGTTGATTCGCGTGCTTATAAATATTTGCAATATGCCGATTACTTGAACGAAAATGCCGGGTTCCGATTTAAAATGAAAGGACTTGCTGCCAAGGATACTATTTCGTTGTTTTCGGTGAATCTCTATCATCACAATCAAGTGTATGCTTTGCCCAGCAGAGACAAATGGGTGCGAAATGTAACCAACATCCGGTTTTTGAATAATGGCGGCGAATTTGATGGCGTGGTGCAACAATCTGGCGAGGATGTTTTGGTAAATCTGTTGCCCGTTAGTATTCAAGAAAAAGATCCGAATAATTTTAAATTGGCACTAATTATAGTGCTGTTGTTGTTTTTGACTGTAGTTATAATTATTGCGATTGCTCCAAAAACAAGCTACCTTATTATTTCGAGCCTTGTTGCCTCTCTGCTGATGTTTTTGTTTTTTTGGATAGGGAGTGATATTCAGGATCAAGTAAGCATTAAAGCAAGTTCGCAGATTAAAAGTGCCGATTTTTATTATAACGATCGGCCTGTGTTTGTGCCCGACAAAGTGAAAATTGTGGATAGTGTAATGTGTTTCTTTCGTTCGAATGTGGATTTGGCAAAGAATAATTATCTACGATGCGATGTGGGCGAAAAAACAACCGTGCTGAATGATTTACGAATTTGTGTTAAAACAGGTGTTTTGCAAAAAGAGTGGAATTATAACACCATTTCAACGGATAACATTTTGATGAACGACTTGATAAAACGGAATGGAACATACACTATTTGTGGCAATGACCCCTATTTTATACTTACCACATCGAGCCAAATGCAAAGCATTGAATGGGTGTTGACACTTCGGCAGAACATTTTCTTTTTTATTGCCGTATTTTTCTTCTTCGTATTTCTATTTATCGGCAAAAAGGCAGAAAAAGAAAATCTGACGGTTTTCTTTTTCAACTTGCTATTTCTTGTGATTATTTCAGGAGGATTATTGTTTCATGTTTTTAATTCCGGTCGATTAATTTTGTCGTCGGAAAAACGATTTGCCAATCCCGCTCCTACTTTTCAACTGGATTCGGCGGCGGTTTTTACACAAAAACTGGAATCGTTTATAAAAGACCAAGTGCCGGGAAGAAACAATATTATAATTATGCGAAATTTAATAGAATATTCCATTTTAAAACAAATAGCTGCCAATCCGAATGTGTATTTCGGCAAGGACGGATGGATGTTCTATATTGGCGATAGTTGCCGCGAGATGTACGAAAATCGCCACCCGCTTACAGAACAGAAGTTGAAAATGATGCGCGATGTAATGGTGGCGCGCCGCGATTGGCTAAGAGAACGAGGCATACATTTTTATATTATATTTCCGCCACAGGCCTATTTTGTTTATGAAGAAAAAGTGGGACCCCGATTATATCGCCACAACAAAAAATCGAAAATAGACCAATTGCTTGAATACCTTAAACATAATTCCGATTTGGATGTTATTGATATCTACCATCCTATTATGGAGGCAAAGAGTAAATCACATCTGAGTCTTTATTACAAAAACGATTCGCATTGGAATTGCTATGGCGGCTATATTGCCTACCGAACCATGATTGATTATATGAAAAAAGATTTTCCGAATATTGGCGAAGCTTTGATAGCCAAAGAAAAAGATTGGATTGAATTTGACAATAATGAAGCCGATTTGCTGAAACTTTTGGCCATCGACCCATATTATACCCGGCATGAATATTTCCCGATTATTAAAAACAACATTACGCCCAAAGATACCACGTATCCGACCTATCCCGAATATAAAGCCACCTATAGGGCCTTAACCATGAATAATTATCAGGTAGATAAGCCGTCGTTGTTGATGTATCGGGATTCGTTCGGGAATTATTTGATATCCTATCTCAATAACAATTTTAACCGTTGCACCTATTTGTGGACACCTCTTTTTTATCCAACAATTATTGAAAAAGAAAAGCCTGATATTGTGATACAGGAAATGGCCGACCCCACCATTTACAATTTGCTGCTTGCAAACCCCGAATTGCCGAAGATGAAAGATAGCACAGGGCCTTAAGCCGCATACGTATATTTTTGTTATTTTTGTATTTGATATTGCGGAACTGTTGTGGCTAATAAAAATACTACTAACCTTTTTTTTAGTTTTGCATTGTGCGACGGCTTTGTTTTATTGTTTTCGAATCGGTTTTAATACAAACTAAATAATTGTCACCATGAGTTCATACCTACTTGCCGAAAGAGTTACCGAAGAAAATTTTACCGAAGAAGGGTATTTGGGAGCCAACCCCGATATATTTCATGCGGTGAAAATAGGGGCATTTACATCGGGGCGCGCTCATTACGATATGTATGGCAAAAATGAAGCCCGATGTGTTCGGGTTTATGGTTCAATTATTTTAGATGCCAAAAGAACCAAACTTGAACGCATAAAACCCTTGCTTCGCCAAGATATGCCGTTTACGTTACGACAGGATCATTTGTTTGATTTTTTAAGCGATAATCTTAAAGCCATGTACAGCATTATTGACACCTATGCTGTTAGCAACAACAGCTACGATGGCACGGTGATGGATGTTATTGAATTGAATAAAGACAAATTGGTGCTGGATTGCGGCGCGGGGTCGCGGCAAGTATATATTGATAATGTGGTGAACTTGGAAATTGTGGATTACGACACCACCGATGTTTTGGGTGTGGGCGAAGAGCTCCCCTTTGTTGACAATGCCTTTGATGCCGTGTTGTCGTTATCGGTATTGGAACACGTTAAAAATCCGTTTCGATGCGCACAGGAGATTGCCAGAGTGTTGAAACCCGGAGGACAATTGGTTTGTAGTGTGCCGTTTTTGCAGCCGTTTCACGGGTATCCGAACCATTATTACAATATGACGCACAAAGGGCTGGAAAATCTTTTTGACGACTATTTGGCAATTGATAAAATTGACGTATACGAAGGCACCTTGCCGGTGTGGTCGTTGACCTGGATATTGCGCAGCTGGGCCGATGGCTTGATGGGAAAAACCAAAGACGATTTTTTGCAAATGAAAGTAGCCGATTTAATTGCCAGCGGCGAACAGTATGTTAAGCAACCGTTTGTTACTGAACTTTCGATGGAGAAAAATTTGGAATTGGCCAGTGCCATTATTTTAATTGCTCATAAAAAATAAAACTATAGCGGTGCAGGTGCAAACAAGCCGCCCAATTTTATAGCACGAAAAATTGTTACGGATAATACAAAGTTCTATGAAAAATGTAACAGCTGGCAACCTTTTTAAGTTATTTGAACATGTTAAAAAAGGCAGCAAGGAATTTAAAGACGATTCTGTAAAGCAGCATTTGGATACACTGATTGACTATGCTACAAAATGCAAGGTGGTGACCGAATTCGGAATACATACTGCCTGTGCCACCTTGGCGTTTTTGATTTCGGATTGCAAAAAGGTTTACAGTTACAATTTGTTTGTTAGTGCCAACGCTGCCAAGGTGAAACAAGCAGCCCTTCACGACGGAGTGTTTTTTAAAATTATTTTGAAAGACAATCTGGCAGCAAAAATTAAAACAACCGATTTGCTATTTATTGATACCGACCATTGGTATGGTCGTACAAAGGCGGAGTTAACGCAACATCAAACGCGGGTGCGCAAATGGATTTTGATGAACAATACAGAAACTTTTGGCGTGTCGAATCCTTTTGATGGCCGCCCGGGCATGAAACCGGCTATTTTTGAGTTTTTGGACGAGCATCCCGAATGGGATTTGAAAGATCATTTTGAAACCGGTCACGGGTTGACGATACTTGAAAGAAAAAACACGCACCGCCGCCATTTCTGGCAACGTAAAAACACCCACCACAGCGCAAATTGATCAGGGTAAACTGGCTGCGGGTTTATTGCTGCTGGGCTTTATCGCGCCAAGCGGCCTGTTTCAATATTCCCATTGGTTGCTGTCGAGTTCTTCGCCATAAAAAATGGTGACATAATTGCGGTAGCGCGAAGGGCTGATGCGATTTTCGGCCAGCGCGGTTTTTACGGCGCAATCGGGTTCGTTGGTGTGGGTGCAGTTGTAAAATTTGCATTGTGGCAACATTGCAAACATTTCGGGGAAATAATGCGTGAGGTCTTCTTTTTTGAAATCAATTAACCCAAACTCTTTGATGCCGGGGGTGTCGATTATGAAACCGGCATTATCTAAACACAGCATTTCGGTGAATGTGGTGGTATGTTTTCCTTTGAGATACGATTCGGAAATTTCGCCGGTTTTGCGCTGGTGCGATGGGTCGATGGCGTTGATTATTGCGCTTTTTCCTACGCCCGAATGGCCCGAAAATAAATTGATTTTTCCGGCAAGGCGGTTTTTTAGTTGTGCCAGGTTGTCGCCGCGCAAGGCCGAAATTTCCAGACAGGAGTAGCCGACTTGTTCGTACACGCTTTTCATTTCGGCGTGTGCTTTTTGTAGTTTTTCGGTGTAGATATCAATCTTGTTGAACAACAGTGTGGCGGGAATGTGATAGGCTTCGGCTGTGACCAAAAAGCGGTCGATGAAGCCGGTTGACGTTCGCGGCAGCGCCAAAGTTATGACCAAATAAGCCATGTCGATGTTGGCGGCTATGATATGGATTTTTTTCGACAGGTTGATGGATTTTCGGACGATATAGTTTTTGCGTTCTTCAATTTTTTGGATGATACCGATTTGCTGGCCTTGTTGCAGTTCGAACTGCACGTAATCGCCCACGGCAATGGGGTTGGTGGCTTTGAGGCCTTTGATGCGGTATTGGCCTTTGAGTTTGCACTCGTAATTGTTGCCAGTGGCATCGTGCACGGCATGCCAGCTTCCGGTTGATTTATAAACTATTCCTTTCACTTTGAACTTAATTGATAATGTTTTCGCACGGGCTGCAACACGTACCAAGTGCACTCCAGCCCTTTTTGGAACACCACAAAATCGCCGGCCACAATATGATAGGTGGCGGTGAGAGTTTCTACTCTGATTTCGCCTTGCAATATAAGGCAGGCTTCCTGGCTTTGGTAATACCAGTTGAAACACGAAATTTCTTTGGTCCAAATGGGCCACGAGATGATATTTTTCGCTGCCATTTCTGCATCGCTAAATTGGGTGATGGTTATTTCGGGCATTTTATGTTTTTTTTAAGAAACAAAATTAGGTTAACATCAGCGATATATTCGCAAAAACTTTTAACTTTGCTCAAAATTAATTAAATATTGCATTATGAAAAAAACTTTATTCTTATTTATTGCTGTGGTTGTGTTGTCGTTTGTTAGCGCAAGATCCTACGGGCAATGCACTCCTGATCCGTTAGTAACCGACCCGGAAGGCAACGGCGAAATGGTTCCCGATACGTTGGAAGCTATTGAAACGGTGCCTTTGAGTCAAACGCTTACAATTATTGGTCCTGACACAGCAAACATTGGTGCCGGAACTATTACCATCCACCACGTTACGGTTAAAAGCCTGCAGAACAAACCCAGTTGGTTATCGTATGCTTGTAACCCATCTAATTGCGAATTTGTTCATAGTCAAGCACGCTGTGTGCTCACCACAGGCACTCCTCCAGTTGGAAGCGCGGGTTATTATCCGGTAACGGTTTTGGTTGATGTGTATGTTTCCATTTTGGGCACACCGGTGGCGGTTGCTACCGATTATAACAGCGGCATGCCGCTGGTGGTGTGGGTTCATCCGGCCAGTTTTAATGTGTCGGAATTCACCTTTAAAGATTTTGGTGTGATAGCTCCCAAGCCAAATCCGTTTGTGGATGCTACAAAAATTGGTTGCTACACCGAAACGGCGCAAAATGTATCGCTAAAAATTATCGATGTGTTGGGCAAAGTGGTGTATAACGAAAAAATGAATGCCAATGCTGGCGAAAACTATTTTTCGTTTACGGGAAGTAATTTAACCGACGGAATTTATTTGTATTCGATCATAGACCAACAAAACCGTATTATTACGAAGAAATTTATTAAATCGAACTAAATTTTTGTGAAAAAAATAGTGAAAAAGGCTGCCGGGCAATGTTCCGGCAGTTTTTTTTTTGTGCGGAGGAAACACGGTGAACATGGAGGGGCAAGTAGAAATGATTTGTTATTATTTTTTTTTGGATTGATAACAGAAATGAAATTATATATTTTTTAGGGATAAAGCTTTTAAGACTGTTTGGTGGTAGTGTCTAAGCTAATCGGAAAGCATTTTTCGCGCGAGCGGGGGGGGGGTAATAATCTACGCTATTAAATGGCAGCGCCATTCTTCACTTTTCATTCTTCATTAAAAAACCGCGAAACCTCCCGCCGCATCCCCTCAGCCGTGCAGCCCTTTCACATTGGCTTTGCCTGCAACAAAATCTTTTAAATAAAACGGCTCAAAATAGGCCACGTTTTCGAAAGTTTGGTTTTCAAATTTTTTCAGCCCGGGTTCAATCATATAGCGCGCCGACATGTTGAAATCGGTCAATAGCTCAATTTTGGGCTGCGCGTCAAACAGCTCGCGGCATTTTTCGGCACCGTCGCCCAGCAGCAACAACCTGTGGGTTTTTAGCACCGCATCAAAATAGGTATCTGTAATTATGGCTGCTTCATCGGGTTTTATTTCGTTCAGTTGGTTATCGAACAAGGCGTAATACACCTCCATGCGTCGCGCATCCAACATGGGGCAAATTATTGTATCGGCAGGCAATTCGTTGTGATTTATGCGCGCGCCATAGCCCATCGCCTGCAGTG
This sequence comes from Bacteroidota bacterium, assembly GCA_037128515.1. GTDB lineage: Bacteria > Bacteroidota > Bacteroidia > Bacteroidales > CAIWKO01 > CAIWKO01. Next base: position 12,334 of record JBAXWF010000028.1, read on the forward strand.
TGCCCACCGCAATCAGGGGTTTGCCCAGCGCAAAACACAATCCCTTGGCGGTTGAAACCCCAATGCGCAAACCCGTGTAGGAGCCCGGCCCTTGGCTCACCACCACCGCATCTACTGCTTCAATGGTCATTCCCGCTTCGGCTAGCACTTGCTGCACAAACACCGTAACCAATTGCGAATGCGAATTGGCCACACGCGTTTCTTTTAGTGCCAACAGCGTGGTATTTTCGGCCAAAGCCACCGACAATGTTTGCGTTGCCGTTTCCAAATACACTATTTTTGCCATTGCTGCGAAATTTAATTTATACTATTATATAAAGGTGTGTTGCCACGAAGTTTGAATTTGAAAAACCAAGACCGAAGAAAACAATAAAACAACAGAACAATAAAGCCATTCAAAAGTGATTACAACCCATGCCCCCATTCTGACTAATGAATTCTAAATCCGCCCTCCTATCCTTTTTTCTCCATAAACAGCTCTTTCTTATCCACTTTTTTCACCTTTACACCGTCTTTCAGGGTTTTGGTAATGGCGGTGTAAGGCGCCGTAATAATTTCGTCGTTTTCGTTCACCCCGCTCACAATTTGTATATACATATTGTCCTGAATGCCCGTTTTTACTTTCACCATCTTAGCTTTGCCATCTAATACCATAAACACATATTCCTGGGGTGGTTTGTGATCTTTATTGGTGTTTGTGGTTTTGTCGTCGGTTTGTGGTTTTTCTTGGGTTACATTCGGCTGATTTAGCTTGTTGGTAGTGTCTTCGCGCACGGTTACCGCCTGAATGGGTATTGATAGCACATTCAACTCCGATTTGGTTTGAATATCGACGGTGGCCGACATGCCCGGTCTGAAAGGCGACGAATTGGGATGCGCCGCATCCAACAAATCGGTGTAGGTTTCGCGGAGAATGCGAATCTTTACATTAAAATTTGTCACCTGATCGGTAGTAACCCCCGTTACATCGGCCGAGTTGGCAATTTCTGTAACAATGCCTTTAAATTTGCGGTTCAAATACGCGTCCACTTCCACCAGAGCCGTGTCGCCCAGTTTCACCCGTACAATATCGTTTTCGTTTACACTCACGTTCACCTCCATCTCGTTCAGGTCGGCAATACGCATAATTTCGGTACCGGCAAACTGTGTGGTTCCAACCACGCGCTCGCCTTTTTCAATGCTTAGCTTCGAAATGGTGCCATCAACCGGAGCAATAATGTTGGTTTTCGACAAATTGGTGGCTGCCTCTTTCACCGTGGCGTTAGTGCTTTGCACATTAAATTGCGAAGCTTTGTAGGATTGTTGCGCCGCCGTTACCTCCTCTTTTGCCACCTGATAGGCCGAGTTGGCTGCATCAAATTCCGATTGCGAAATAGCGCCTTGTTTAAACAAGCTTTCGTTTCGGTCGAAGCTCGATTTGGCGTTAATATACTGTGCATTTACTTGCGCCAGGCGTGCTTTGGCATTTGCCTCGTTTGCCTTTTGCGAATTAAGGGCCGCTTGCATCTGTTCATAGTTCGATTCGTAAATATCCGGTTTAATTCTTGCCAGAAGATCGCCCTTTTTAACTTTGTCGCCTTCTTTTATGTTCAGTTCAACCACCTCACCCGATACGTCGGGCGAAATTTTTACCTCCACCTCGGGTTGAATCTTCCCGCTGGCCGAAACGGTTTCAATTATGGTTCGTTTCACAATTTTTTCAACAGCCACTTTCGTGGATTCGGTGCTCGAAATTACACCCGTTTTTTTAAGGATAGCCAACAATATAACGATAACTACCACACCCAATATTGAGAGGCCAATAATCTTTTTCTTTTTCATAGTATTAAAATTTCACGATATTAATTCAGTTTTAAAGGTTTTCCTTGATAAAAGTCGAGCACCTTGATTCGAAACACATATTCGTATTTTGCCTGAACCAGTTGCGAACGCGCCCGTGCCAAATTGTTTTTGGCATCGTTGTAATCCAACGAATTTACAAGTCCTACATTAAATTTTTGTTCAATATAGCCAAACGATTCGGTTAGCGCATCCACCGATTTCTGACTTGCCGTATATCGATTCAGCGCGGCATTAGCATCGGCAAAGGCTTGCTGAATGGTTTTGTAAAGTTGGTTTTGCGTGGTTTGCAAAGTCAGTTGCGCACTTTGCAACTGCACTTTCGAGCTGCCAATCATCGTATGTGTTTGCCATTTGTTGAAAATGGGTACATTCAAATACAAGCCTATTGATTTGTTTTGATTTTTGTTCATCTGATCCCAAAACTTTACATTCGAATAGCTATAATCAAACGCGGGAGCCAAAATCGGTTCGCCCGAAGCGGTAACATAGGGCGTGGCTTGAATCCCCAGCGGAATTATCGTGGTGTTTTGGCTTGCGCCCGAATATCCCGAACCATACGAACCGTTCAGGGTAATGGATGGGCTATAGGTGCCACGCGATATGGCCAAACCTTTCTCTGCACTTCGCACTTTCAGCTCGGCGCTTTTTATTTCGGGTTGTATGCCTAAGGCTTTGGCATATATCTCGTCAACCTGCTGCATTAACGACGATGCATCGGGCATCGCCAGCAATGGTTTCACAATATCAAAACCCTGTGTGGTTTGAATATCTAGCAGTTGCGCCAGAGTCAAATACGCAATATCCAAATTGTTTTGGGAGTTCACTTGGTTCAATTCGTCGGAAGCTGCCTGCGATTGCAAGGTTAGCAATGTACCCTTTGCCACGGTGCCTGCGGCATACAGTTTTTCGGTGCGCGCTACTTGTTGTTGCGAAATATCTAATTGGTTTTTGGCAATTTCCAACAACTCTATATTATAAAGTACTTGCAAATAGGCCGTGGCAATAGTAAGCGAAATGTCGTTCTTCATTTTATCCACATCGTATTTGCTTGCCAAAAAATCAATTTGTTTTTGTTTCAATCCGTTCAGCAATTGCAACCCATCAAACAAAACCACGCTAGCCGACAATGAAAAGTTATCCGATTGAACCGTTTTTGTGGCAAACTGATTGGTGTACATGTCCACCGTTTGCCCGTTGTTGTATACTAGCGAAGCGTTTCCGTTGACCGATGGAAACAGCGAAGCAATTTTTTGATGGTACTGAAGCTTCGACAAAACCGAGTTCAACTGCTGTTGTTTTATCTGAATGTTGTTATTCAACGCATACGTGATACATTCTTCCAACGTCCAAATTTTCTGAGCCGAAGTATTACCGCCCGAAACCACAACAACCAATAGTAAATAAACTAAAAATCGTTTCATAATTTAAAAATAACGTACAAAGATAAAATCTTTAGCAGCGATATTAAAGGTTTTTACTAAAATATTTACGCACACGCTAAATTAACCGATTTTGTCTGTATTTTTGTATGATTAATAATACGTATGCCAATGAAATTAAAAATAAAACTACTGATGCTTGCCAATGTGCTGTTTTTTACCAATATCGGCAGCATTTCGGCGCAATTCAAGTCGGTTGCCGACAGTTTGGATGTGTTGAACTACAACATAAATATAAATTTGGTACACTTGGCCACCCAGAGCATTTCGGGTTTCACGGTGCTAAAATTAACCACGAAAGTCAACAACCTAAATCAAGTAAAGCTCGATTTGCTGCATCTTAATCCCGACTCGGTGTATCTTGGTCCCACAAAACTCAATACCTATAATTATAATGATACCTTGCTGCGCATAACCCTCCCAAGTGCTTTAAATATAGGCGATACGGTTTCTGTTACCGTTTATTACAAAGGCCATCCAGTGATAGATGGCTCGGGATGGGGTGGTTTTTATTTCACTACCGACAGCAGCTTTGCTTACAACCTGGGGGTAGGATTTGAGGCACAACCCCACAGCTACGGACGTGTTTGGTTTCCGTGTATCGATAATTTCAAAGACCGCGCCATTTACGATTGCTACATCACTGTGAAAAACGATAAAAAAGCCGTGTGCGGCGGCACCCTCTTGTCGGTGATAGATAATGGCAATAATACGCAAACCTTTCACTGGAAATTGCATGGCAGCATCCCCTCCTATTTGGCATCAGTAGCCGTAGGAAACTACACCGCTGTAAAAGATACTTTCAATTCGTTGAGCGGAAAAGTGCCCATCAATATTTATGTGCGCCCCACCGACACCACCAACGCCAAAGGTTCGTTTTTAAATTTAAAACAAATATTGCTGGCATTCGAAAACCGTTTTGGCCCCTATCGCTGGGAACGCGTAGGCTACGTGGGCGTGCCTTTCAACTCGGGAGCCATGGAACACTCAACCAACATAGCCTATCCGCTGGCATGCATCAACGGGGCCTTAACCTACGAAAGCCTTTATGCACACGAACTTTCGCACCAATGGTTTGGCGATTTGGTTACCTGCGCCACCGAACTGGATATGTGGATTAACGAAGGATGGGCACGCTACTGCGAAGCCGTGTTTACCGAAAGCCTCTACGGAAAAGAAGCTTACAAAACAAACATACGGAATCTGCACCTTTCGGTGATAGAAACCGCACATCTGGTGGATAACGGATATCTTGCCGTTTACGGAATACCCGCCGAGTTTACCTATAGCAACACCGTTTACGACAAAGGTGCCGACATGATACACACCCTTCGAAATTATGTTGGCGACAGCATGTTTTTTTCTGCAACCAAATCCATGCTCAACACTTATGCATTTAATACTATCTCCACTCTGCAATTACGCGATTATATGAGCACTGCCACAGGCCAAAATCTGAATGATTTTTTCGATGCATGGATTTTAAGCCCTGGATTTCCGCATTTTGCAATTGATTCGTTCAAAATAACTCAAACTTCGCCGCAGACAAAAGTTCGGGTGTGGGTGCGGCAAAAACGAAATCATGCGCCTGCCTTTGCCAACTCAAACCGCTTGGAACTCACTTTCAGCAAAAACAATTGGCAGTTTTTTACCGACACCATTCATTTCTCGGGACAATTTGGCACAAAAGAATTCACACTTCCGTTTGTCCCCGATTTGGTGATGATGGATTACAACGAAAAAATTTCGGATGCCACAACCGACAACGTGCTGGTGGTAAAAACTACAGGACCCAAAACTCTGGCAGCCGCTTTGTGTAATTTGGATGTGGTTTCGGTTACCGATTCGGCTTTGGTTCGCGTGGAGCACAACTGGGTAGCCCCCGACCCACTAAAACTTCCGAATGCCAATATCAAACGCCTTTCCGATTATCATTACTGGAAAGTGGACGGAATTTTTCCCTCGAATTTTCTTAGCAAAGGCAAATTTCGTTATAACCGCATTGTAAACACCACCACCGGAAACTTGGATAATATCCTGTTGCCAGTAGCCCTGTCAACCGACTCCTTGCTGTTGCTTTACCGCAAGTCGCCCGCCGAAGACTGGAAAATTACACCATTTATTAAATACGGCTCGTCAAGTGCAGGCTATTTAATTGTTGATACGCTGCGCCAAGGCGAATATGCTTTTGCAGTAGGAACTCCTTACACGGCATTTATCAACAAGTATTCAATAGAAAGCGGCCAACTGAAAGTATTCCCCAATCCGTCAAATAATTCATTCACTTTTTCGTTTACAATAACAGAAAAAGCCGTTCTGAAAATATACAATGCCAACGGCAACGAGGTCGACAGCATTCGCATTGGGAAAAACGATTCCTCGGCAAAATGGAACACCGACGAATTTAAATCGGGCAGCTACTTTGCCAAACTGGTATCCGACAAAAATGTGATGCTTGCCAACGAAAAACTTGTTTTGATAAAATAAAATTCCATGAAGTTTTTATTCGCCGCGGTAGTATATTTTTTGTTTCTAGCTCAGGTGTTTTCACAAACCAAGTATGTAATAAAACCCGAAAACGCCGACTGTTCCAAAGCCATTGAAATAAAAGATACCATTTTCGGACCCACCAATGCGCCCTCAGGTTTTGGCAATGTGATGGAAATTTCGGGCGATAAAAACAGTTTGTATGCCTTCGAGAAAGAACACAACACGGTTTGGTACTATTTTAAACCTTGGGCCGATTGCGAACTCGAGTTGGACATTATCCCAGTTAACAGTAAGGACGACTACGATTTTGTTTTGTACAAATATAGCGGCAAAACGTTTTTTGTCGATGTGAAAGAAAATAAAATTCAACCCGTGCGCACATGCATCTCGCGCAACGATAAAAAAAATGGCAGCAAAACCGGGCTGAAGAAAATGGCTGAAGATGAATTTATTCATTCCGGCCCGGGGGCATCCTACAGTAAATCTATCTTCGTAAAAAAAGGCGAGGTGTATTATTTGTGTGTCGACAATGTATATTCCAAAGGAGGCGGCCATACGATTGTGCTGCATTATTCGGGATGCAAAAAACCCGTGGTGGTTCAAAAAACGCAATCAAAAACCACTACCACCAACCCGGTTAAACCTGTGATGGTCGACATAAAAGTGTTTGACAAGGAAACACAAAATCCGGTTAAAGCCAATTTAAAAATCTATATAAAAAACAAAACCGCAGTTGATCCCTTGCTAAAATTCGACAGTGTTATGGCCTGCAAGGCATCTTTGGCTGCCAATGGGTCTTTTGTGGTGAAATCCGAAGCAAATAACTTCTTCGATAATGCCAACATCATATCCACCATGGTAACCACCGAACCGCTAAGCCTAAAAATTGAACTTAGCCGTATTAAGGTAGGGCAAAATGTAGTTTTCGAAAATATTTTGTTTGTTGCCGGTCGAGCCGATTTCATACCCGAATCGGGAGCTCCGCTTCAGGTTATTGCCAACACCATGAAACGGTATCCCGGTTTAAAAATTGAAATTCAGGGGCATGTCAACTGTCCTTCATCCGTTGATAATTGCGATAAGATGGAGGAAACCAACTTGCAATTATCCATTGATAGGGCTGAGGCCGTGTTTAAATATTTGATTAAAGCAGGCATAAACCCCAACCGAATGACTTTTAAAGGCTTTGGCGCAACCAAAATGATTTATCCCGATGCACGCAGCGAAGACAAAATGGAAAAAAATCGGCGGGTTGAAATTATAGTAATGGCGGTTGAATAGGTGAGGTGCCAACTGCAAATTATCAAAATTATTTTTAATTTAAATATTGTACATTTGCGCCGTATTATCAAATTCTACATATGAATCTGAGTGGAAAAGTCGTGTTAATAACAGGAGCAAGTAGTGGAATTGGCAGTGCGGCGGCTTTGGCTTTCGATGCGGCCGGATGCAGCGTAGCTATGGCAGCTCGGCGTAAAGAAAAGCTGGAATCTTTAGCTACAAAAATGCACAATTCGCTCATACTTCAGGTTGATTTATCGGATATAGCTCAGGCAACAAATATGATTGATGCGGTGGTAGCGCATTTTGGCAGCATCGATATTTTAATTAACAATGCCGCCAGCATCATCGTTTCACCTGCCGAAACTGTAAGCACCCAAGATTTGTTGCAGGCATTCACTGTCAACATGGCCGCACCAGCAGCCGCCACCCAGCAAGCCATAAAACACATGAAACAAAACGGAGGTGGACACATTATCAACATCGGTTCACCGGGTTTTATGATGGGAATTCCGTTTTATGCTCCTTATGTTTGTTCAAAGGCAGCCTTTTCTGCATGGACACGCACTATTCAAGCCGAATGGGCCTGCACCGAAATTAAGGTTAGTGAGTATTTTCCGGGTTACATTAAAACCGATTCGCCGCCCGTATCAAGAATTGGAGCCATAGAACAGGATTTTTTGATGGACGAAAAACCCAACCTGCTGATGCGCACATTTTCGGCATCCAAAACGCCCCAACATGTGGCAAGACATTTAATAAAACTGGCCATCCGCCCCCAAACGCTGATGTATTCCGCTTTTTCGGTTAAAATGGGGGCATTTATCTCAAACCTGCCGGGTTTCAGGCTATCATTGGCACGAAACATGGCACAAAATGCACGAAATAAACAATCAAAATCATAAAACTATGAGAAAAGTTATCCCGTTGAAAAAACGCCCTATCGACATTATCTACCTCGTTTTTTTTTTTATCAACCTGCTGTTCATCACATACATTGTGGATATTGAACAAATCATCATTAAAGATCCGTCTAACTTCAACTATCCGATATGGCCACTACCCTTCTTGGTGGATATGGTGCATTGGTGGGGCAAAACATTCGACCCGCTGCAATGGTATCGGCCCATGTGGTGGCAGGCCACCATCTGGTTGGATGTGGTTTTGTTCGGGCCTTTTTATTTGGCGGCAATTTATGCATTTATCAAAGGCAAAGAATGGATTCGCATCCCTACCTTCCTCATTATGTCGGTATTGTTTACCAATGTTTTTATAATTTGCAGCGAAGAAATTGCAGGTGCAACACCTGCATTGAATTTGCCGCTGGTTTTGTTGGCGAATGCTCCGTGGTTCTTGTTTCCGATATTTTTAATTTGGAAGATGTGGAAAAACGAGCATCCGTTTACCAAAGAAGCGTAATCGGGCTTAACTAAAGGTGAACAGCAGGTTGGCGAAAAAATTCCAAATCATGACAACGGCTATCACAAAAGCTTTTGAAGTATAGAACTTTTTTTTGAATTTGCCAACCAATATCCATAAAAACAGGGTACTGATACCCAATCCAATCAAAGAGATTCCGAAAAATCGGAAATATTCAAATGCTATTTCGGGGTTTTTGCTTTCGAAGGTCCAAATTCGATTGAAAAAATAGTTAGACGTTGCGGCCACCAAAAATCCCAAGGCATTGGCAACATATTTTTGAATTTTAAAAATCTCTTTACACAAATACGTCACCCCAAAATCTACAAGCACACCCGAAAAGCCCACCATGCCGAACTTGAGAAATTTTAAAAGAAACGCTTGGGTAAAATATTTAAGCATAACCGGCAGTAAATTATTTGGCTGAAAATACCTCCAATGCTTTTTGAAACACCTTGTCGGTGGGCAGTATAGCGGGATAAAATGCCGCATCATCAAATATATTGCGCCCTATTGTTCCTTTCAGCAACGCTTTCAGGGTGGTTTCGGCTGCTTTCAGGCCAGCTTCGTCGCGTTTCACACCATTTTTTTCGGCATACGCAACAAATTCGTTCAATATTGTGGGCGTTACCACAAACTGACTTATGTATTTTGAGGCACTTCCATAGCTTTTCATCACAAGACGGTTTTTGTCGGCATAATCAAATCCAAAATCGTAGATAAGGCCTTTATTTAGTATCTTGCGGTAGTAGTCTGAAATAAATTCGGATTTAAATGGCACATACACATCGGGCATAATGCCGCCCCCACCGTAAACCGTTTTTCCCTTGGGTGTTTTATATTTTATGGTATCCGAAAGGTTTAAGCTGTCGGCCGCTTCGGCATCTTCTTCCATCAAACTTTTGTAGAAATCCATATAATACTTTTCATAATCGCTAGTGTAGGGTTTTTGAATGCAGCGCCCAGTGGGAGTGTGATATCGTGCCACGGTCAGGCGGATGGCCGAACCATCGCCCAGTTGAATTTGTTCCTGAACCAGCCCCTTGCCAAACGAACGGCGACCAATAATCATCCCACGGTCGTTGTCCTGAATGGCACCCGAAACAATTTCGCTTGCCGAAGCAGTAAATTCGTCAATCAAAATCACCAAATCTTTATCTTCAAACTGTCCGTCGGCTGTGGCATAATAGCTTTTTTTGGTACGATGAGAACCTTCGGTATACACAATTAGCTTTTTATCGGGCAAAAATTCGTCGGCTATGCTGATGGCCGCATCCAGATACCCGCCTCCGTTGCCGCGCAAATCAAAAATAAGTTTCGTCATACCCATTTCTTTCAGCTTGTTGAGCCAACGATGCACCTCATCGGCTGTCGATGACGAAAACTTGCTGAGTTTGATATATCCTACGTTTGGATTCACCATAAAAGCATAATCAACCGAATTGGTAGGAATTACATTGCGTGTGATGAAAAAATCGCGCAGATTTTTCTCGCCGCGTCGAAAAATGCTAACCAACACCTTTGTGCCACGTTTTCCTTTCAACTGTTTCATCACATCGGTATCTTTAATTTTTATGCTTGCCACGTTTTTGCCATCTATTTTCAAAATGCGGTCGCCGCCTAATATGCCCTGCTGCTCCGATGGGCCTCCAGGTACGGTATTTATTACGGTAATGGTATCGCGAATCACTCGAAACTGAACGCCAATGCCATCAAAATTTCCGATAAGGGGATCGTTGGCGTTGTTAAATTCTTCAGCACTGATGTAGGTCGAATGGGGGTCGAGACTTTCCAATAAACTATTGATGGCTTTTTCGGTAAGAATTTTTTTGTTGATGGTATCAACATAATCGTTGCTGATGTAGTTCATCACATCCGAAAATTTATCGTAACGGATAGGGTTGAGAGAAAACAAACCGCTTTTGCCATTCATGGCAGGAATGAGGGTTATGCCGAGCAAAATTCCCAGAATAAGGGTAAGCGCGAAAAATATGGGCAAATAAATTGATGGACGTTTGTTTTCCATAACGGAAGATTTTTATATAAACAATAGCTATCGTAATAAGCAATTTGTGTTTGGCAAAAGTATAAAATTTAAAGCTAGCCTACACTTTTTAAATTAATACATTCCGTAATTGAAAGTGCATTTTCCAATACTGCGCATTAACCCAATTTGCAGTTTTATTGCTGTGTTTTTACCTGTATTAATCACTATTCTATTACAATTTTATGAGAAAGCATTGTTGAAAGAAGAAACGAGCAGGGCGATAGGCATAAAAAACAAAATGAGAAACCTTGCTCTCGCAATGTTTCTCATTTTGTTTTGTACCCGAGGCCGGAATCGAACCGGCACAAGTGTAACCTTATCGGTTTTTGAGACCGACGCGTCTACCAATTCCGCCACTCGGGCCAATCATATTAAGAACGTTTGTTGTTTTTAGGACTGCAAATGTAGTTATTTGTTTTAGAATAGCAAAAACAATTTTATTATGAATTAATTTTAGGGCTGTTTTTGTGACGGCGATAACGACCAGTTTTTTTATTTATGCTGTCCTGCAAGGCCTGGGTGAGGTCTACACCGGTTTGGTTTGCCAAGCATATCAGCACAAACAAAACATCGGCCAATTCGTCGGCCAAATTTTTGCTGTGTTGGTTTCTTTAAACGATTGTTCGCCATAAGTGCGTGAAACAATGCGTGCCTCTTCGCCCACCTCTTCGGTTAATAGCCCCATGTTGGTAAGTTAGTTGAAATAACGCACTCCGGTGGTTTTTATCCAGAGGTCCACTTTTTGTTGTGCTTCAGCTAATTTATTATGGGGGTTTTGTTGGTTTTCCGCAAGTGTAAAATTAGTGTATTGTTGTCAAAATTTGTAGTTTTGCAAAAATTTAAGCGGATTCATGAAAATTTCTGCATCAATATATTCAAGCAAAGACAAGGAACTCGATTCCCTTATTGAAGAATTGGATGCTTATAACGTAAACTTTTTTCATATCGATTGTATGGATAATTGCGATGTGTTCAATGATATTGAACGAATTCGCCAACACAGTCGCATTCCTATCGATCTGCATTTAATAACTCCCACCCCCGAAAAATATTTTGATTTGATAGCAAAACACCGGGTTGAAAATGTTACATTTCAATACGAATCGCTTACTCGCAAGCTCGAAATTCCCGAAGCATTGAAATCAAACATCGGACTAGCCATCACTTCAAATACCAATATAGAGGTGTTTGAATCGTATGCTAACATTTGCTCATTCATCCTGTTTATGACCACTACCCCCGGCATGAGCGGAGGCGAATTCAATAAACAAAATTTTAAAAAGATTCGGCAGTTCAAGGCCGCCTATCCTGAAAAACAAATTCATGTTGACGGAGGTATAAATGCCGAACTATCGTTTATATTGCGCAATATGGGTATAACAGCGGCCGTCATTGGTTCGTATCTCTTCAAAGGAACCTTCATCGGTTCGGCCATGCTAAGCCTGAAAAGTCCCGCAGTAAAATCATCTTACAAAATAAGGGATTTTATGCTCGAACAGGACGAAATTCCGGTGATTGCCTACAATGATATCACATTCGAAAAAGTTTTGTTGAAGATTGAAACGTACAAAATGGGATTTACAAACGTGGCCGATAAGCAAGGATGTTTGATGGGAATTATTTCAAATGCCGATATACGTAAAGGATTAATAAAAAATTTGAACAACCTAAACAACATAAAACCCAACGATATCATTAACCCAACACCGGCTTTTGTTTACGAAAACGATACCGTTTCGGATGCACTAACCTATATAAACAAGTTGCAATTTGCGGTTTTGTTTTTGCCTGTAGTAAATCAAAACAAACAAATTACTGGAACTATTAAATTTAACAATCTAATTAAAGGAGAATCATGATACTCCACATCAATAAACATACCGACTCTGCAAGACAAAAACAACTTGCCGACTTTTACGAAGCGATAACCATTGTTGAAGAAAACAAAATTGTGTTGGTAACCCCGTCGCGGTTTAAAAATATTGAAGAAATACATCAACCGTTTGTTTCCGAAATTTTTGTCTTCGATACCGATATACAACTGGCCAGCAGAAAATATTTCAAAGAAAAACGTTCCATACAGTTTGGGAAAAACAGCATAGGCGGCAATTCGCGCAATGTGTTGGTTGCTATTGGGCCCTGTTCGGTCGAATCGGTTGAACAAATTACCGCCTCGGCTGAATTTGTGAAACACCTTAGCTTAAGCACCCTTCGCGCCGGTTGTTTTAAACCCCGTACTTCACCCTACACTTTTCAGGGACTCGGCATCGAAGGATTGAAAATGCTGGATAAAGTAAGACAGGATTACGGCTTTTCTATTGTAACAGAAGTGCGCGATTCAACACATGTGGATGATGTGATTGCTTACGCAGATATCATTCAAGTGGGTGCCAAATCGATGTACGATCATGGCATTTTGCGCAAATGTGGAAAAACCAACAAACCAATTTTGCTGAAAAGAGGTTTTGGAACCAATCTGCAGGAATTTGTGCAAGCAGCCGAGTTTATTTTGTCAGGCGGAAACAACAATGTTATATTATGCGAACGTGGCATACGTACTTTCGAAACCAAAACACGCTTTACTTTGGATTTGTGTGGTGCCGCCTATCTGAAAGAAAACACCAACTTACCAGTGGTCCTCGATCCAAGTCATGCCATGGGTTATGCCTATGGTGTTCCCGATTTGGCACGGGCCTGTATGGCAATGGATATCGAAGGGTTGCTAATCGAGGTACATCCCAATCCACAAGTGGCTCAGTCGGATGCATCGCAACAATTGGATCATCATCAATTCAAAAACTTGTTTACAACACTTAAATCAATAGCAACCGCTGTTAACCGTAATATTATTTGAAATGATATGCTATATTAACGAAAATATCAAATTTCTTTCTGAACATCGCAAGCAAAGTCCTATCCGGATTTCAAATGCAATTGGATTAACAGCAAAGCGAATTACGTCATTTATCAACAAAAAAAATACTCCGAATGCAATGGAATGTATGCTATTTGCAGAGTATTTTAATATTCCTGTCGGTACATTGTTGAGTCTCAATTTAAAGAAACATAATGAACTTATAAACTCTTTTGATTTCCGTTTTCTAGTTCTCGACATCGATGGAGTGATGACAGACGGCGGGATGTATTACACCGAATCGGGCGATGAGTTTAAAAAATTTAATGCAAAAGATGGATTGGCAATTATACGCTTGATTAATGAAGGTAAAAAAGTAGGTTTTTTAAGTTCGGGGATTAACAAAAACATCATACAAAACCGAGCGAAGTTGCTTGGAATCCAGCACTTTTATGTGGGAGCTTGGAAAAAATTAGAAGTACTAGAAAGCTGGTGCAAAGAGTTGAATATTTCTTTAAAGAATGTTGCATATATAGGCGACGATTTAAACGATTTAGCTATCATCGAAAAGGTAGGTTTATCAGCTTGTCCTAACGATGCAATTGCCGAAGTTAAAGAAAAAGTTAATTTCGTATTATCTTTACAAGGCGGCAAAGCCTGTGTCAGAGAATTCATAGATTTATTCCTATAATTTTATTCAGTCTATTCTTTTAAAAACAAATCAATTACGATTTGTGTTTGAAAAATAAAATAAAAAAAGGTTTGATATTACAAATAAAATTCGTTTTTTTGTAAAGCAAATGAGTTTTTTTAACGACAAATAGGCAAATATCCGTTTTATTTCTTTTGTTTGTTGATAAATCAACTTGCAATAACTAAATCATGACTCTATCGAAAAAAGTAATTTTTTTAGCTGTATTTCCCCTGATTTCGCCATTTATTTTTGCCGGAACACCAATATCAAATTTTCAACACAATCCTGATTCATTATTTTTAAAAGACAACCCCGTAGTTGCTCAACTTGATAGTTTGGTGAATTCAAAATTCTTTAGCAATACTTATTTTACAACCGATTATTCCAAACCCAATAAATATGGTTTCTCGGTCGATTCCATTCCAAATTATTCTGACAGTGTTTATCGCGAACGGATTAATGTTCTTGGAGTTAATTCACCCTTTGAATTTGTGTATAACCAGCAAGTGCGCAATTATATTGATGTATATGCCATCAAAAAACGCAAGCTTACAGCACGTATGCTCGGCATGGCCGAAATTTATTTCCCCATGTTCGAAGAACAACTCGACAAGTATGGTGTTCCATTGGAATTAAAATATTTGCCCATCATTGAATCTGCCTTAAACCCAATTGCGCGTTCGCGCGTTGGTGCAAGTGGCTTATGGCAATTTATGCTCGGAACCGGCAAGCTTTACGATTTGAAAGTTACTTCGTATGTTGACGATAGGTGTGATCCTTATAAATCTACAGTTGCAGCATGTCAGCATCTGAGCGATTTATACAAAATCTATCATGATTGGGCTATCGTTTTAGCTGCGTATAATGCCGGAGCAGGAACCGTGAATCGTGCAATACGCACTGCAAATATTGACACAAACGAACGTATAACGTATTGGAAAATACAGAGTTTTTTACCAAAAGAAACTCAAACATATGTGCCAGCATTTATTGCTGTTTGTTATGTTATGCATTACGCAACTGAACATAATTTATTTGCGGTGCAACCTCAAATAATACATTGCGATATTGATTCAATCACCTTAACACACGATGTTACTTTGACACAGATTTCTTCCTATTTATGTGTCCCAATTGAAAGTATCCAGTTTTTAAATCCAGCTTACCGCAAGGGGGTTATTCCTGCTACCGGCGAAACACCTTATGTTTTGTGCCTTCCACGAGAATATATGGGGGCTTTTATTAATAATCAAACCGCAATTTATTGCTATAAAACACCACAGGAAATCAATTATCAGGATCAACTGAGGCAAATGACTGCTGTGAAAACAAATCCAAGTCCGGTAGTCGCAAAAACCACTACTCCAACCATTACCACTCAAACAGCGGTGTCTATAGTAAAACCCACGGCTACTACCTATAGCAAATATGTGTATCATACGGTACAAAAAGGTGACAGCCTGTGGAGTATTGCTAGCAAATACACCGGAGTTTCTATCGATGAAATTCGCCTTTTGAACAACTTATCGGTCAAACAGACCATCTATCCCGGCCAAAAACTTAAAATTGGTTTAAAAGGTTAAAAATACTTTTATAAACAAAAAAAACACCCATGAAAATTTCACAGGTGTTGAGCCACTAATGGGACTCGAACCCACGACCTACGCATTACGAATGCGTTGCTCTACCAACTGAGCTAAAGTGGCTTGAAAAAAAGAACAAATTAAAAGCCCTGACGGGTACTTTTGTCAGTCGGGATGAGAAGACTCGAACTTCCGACCCCCACGTCCCGAACGTGGTACGCTACCAACTGCGCTACATCCCGATTACAAAATAATTAATGCAAAGGTAAGATTTTAATCATAACTTTTATGACAGTAATAATTTCATTTTTATTTTCGATGAAAGAATATCGATAGCCACATGATTTCTACCACCTTGGGGTATAATGATATCGGCGTAACGTTTTGATGGCTCAATAAATTGAAAATGCATGGGTTTTACCCATTTTTCGTAATGATTTAGCACATCGGCCAATGATCGGCCACGTTCTTCTGTATCGCGGTGAATAATACGCATCAATCGGTCGTCGGCATCGGCATCAACATATACTTTAATATTAAAACGTTCTAGCAATTTCGGATTGGTAAATACCAAAATACCTTCTACAATAATTACTTTTTTAGGCTCAACAGGAATAAATTCTTTCGACCGAGCACAAGTAAGATACGAATATATAGGCATATCAATTGTTTTACCCTTTTTAAGCATATCCAAATGTTTTATAAGTAAGCCGAATTCAATAGATGAGGGGTGATCGAAATTTATTTTCGAACGGTCTTCAGCACTAAGGTGTCCATTATCTTTATAATATGAATCTTGCGAAATAACAGCAACCGACCCTTTTGGAAAGTCGTTCATAATTTTTTTAACTACGGTTGTTTTTCCGGAACCCGAACCGCCAGCGATACCAATTATCAGCATAAAAAATATTTTGTCAAACCTAGCAATTTTTTGTGAAATTGTTTGTACTATTTTTGTGAAAAAATATATGAGGAATAATTTTTGCAATGAAAAACTTTTAAAAAATGTCCATCGATTAAAAAATATTTTTTATCTTTCGGATTATTTCACTAATACTTTTATTTTAATTAAAAAACAGGTAATTGCCACCACCTAAAAGGAGCATTCATTAAACATTAAAATCGTATGAAAAAATTATTTTTATTTTTAATTGGAATTTTACTTTTTAATTTTCTTTCTGCTCAGGACATCATAATTAAAAAAAATGGAGACGAAATTTCGGCCAAAATTCAGGAAGTTGGCATTACAGAAATAAAATACAAAAAAGTCGATAATCCTGATGGCCCCTTGTTTTCAATATTGAAAACCGAAGTGTTTATGATTAAATTCGAAAACGGCACCAAAGAGGTGATGCCCACCGCAACTGTCAGAAACGAAACCATTAGCACAACTTCTACTCCGGCCCAATCCGAAACCCCGCAAAAAGTAACGATAATAATCTATCGCAAAAATTCTTTCTCAGGGGTAGCAGTAATGTATGACCTGTATGCCAATGGCAAATACATCACAAAAGTGGCCAACAATAGTTATTTTGCAACCCAATTAGATGAAGGTTTAGTCACTTTTACAGCTAAAACCGAGCAAACAGCTACTCAATCCATGAATTTGATGCCGGGCACTACATATTATCTCAGGTGTGGGGTTTCAACAGGAATGTGGATGGGTATTCCTTCGCTTGAATTTGTGCCAGAAAATATTGGTATTATAGAATCATCAAAAATCAGACACTGATTTTTTGATGATAAATAAAAAGGTATTCCAGCAATTGTATTTTAGCAGTTTTTACTATTTTATCAAAACCAACTTTCCGCTGTAGCGGCCAGTTGAGGTCGTAAGTGTATAAAAATATACTCCTGAATTCAAATGCTCGGGGGTATAATTCAGCTGATGAATGCCGGCTGCTTCAATTTGATTCACCAAGCACGCTATTTCCCGATAGGCTCCATCAAACAATTGCAATTTCACATGCGATTTTTCGGTCAGCAAATACTCAAAGGTGGTTGAATTACGAAAGGGGTTCGGATAATTTCGCACATATTCCGTACCCTTACTGTTTTTAATCTCGTTTATACCTGTGGTATTCGGGTAAAAATAAATGCACAGGTCGGTGGTCTCCCAATTGGTTTGATAAAAGCTGAGGGTAGCCCCGCTTTGGTTTTTGACAACGATACTGGAAAGCAACTGCCCATCGTTCACAATCAAACTTAGCTTATCGCTAATGTTGGCCAGCGTGTCGGGCACGGTAATTTGCAATACCGAGTCGTTCAGCATCACATCCGTAAAGTGGAAATCCTCGCGGGCTTTCCAATAGTCACCAAATTCGGCCAAATCCATTTTAATATACCCTGTGGGCAAATTAGTGTAAATATACTGCTGAAGCGTTAATTTATAGTACTCCGTAGGATGAATTAAAAAAACAACAGAGCCATAATTGTTCGCAATCTTTTGTATGATTTGCAACCAGTGATTGGCCACGGTAGTATAATTTGAAGGCGATAAAGCATCGGTTGCATAATCCACATCAAAAGAAATGGGTATTTCTCTTATTTTTGTTTGATGGTTAAACAGCGAAAGACTCTTGTATTCAAAATAGGGAAAATTGGTTAGCACATCGTTTGCCGTGTACGACGAATTGTAGCTGTATCCCAAAGAATCCAATACATCGGGTAGCACTTGCGGGTAGGCCAGATAGCCTGAACGGAACGATCGCACATTGGCACCTATATCTGTATTCAATAGGTTCTTGGAAACTTCGCATTCGCCAAAAACGCTTCCTCCAATAGTCTTACCGCTGGCGATACTGTAATGCGGACTGTAGCTTGCTTGCGTATTGCCCGGCCCCCCTTCGGGGAAAACAGAACTGAGATTAAAATCGGGAAAATGACCTACCGAGTGGCTGCCAATAGTTTGCCCCTGCGAGTGAACATAATTTATTTTGCTGATATTGCCGGGATAGTAATCAACATCTATATCGTCGTTAAAATAGCGGGTAGTAATAAAATAGGTAGCTTTTATTTGATGGCTACTTTCATAACTGGCATAGTAGTGCATGGTATCCATAGATGTTACCGCATCCACATCGTGCGTCATCATTATAGGATAGTGTTTATCGAAAGGCACCGTATGTTTCCATGTGGCATAAGGCGTGCAGTGTGCGTAAACTGCTTTGATAAACAAAAAGAAAACATCGGCACTGGGTTCAAAATTATTCGAATAGTTTCGTTGTGCTTCGTAATCATAATTCATTTGGGGAAGCAGAATAATATCCAAAAAATCGAATCCAAACGCATAAACACAACCCTGACCATAATTGTTTTTCACTGCAGCAACCAAATTGTCGCCATATCTCGCAATTACCGAAGCTGTGGTGGTAGTGTACGAACGGGTGTACATCACACCGCTTGGATAAATCAAGCTGTCGCCAAGCGAAATGGTGCGTTCAAAAGCATCATCGAGCCAACGCATCGAAAAATCGCCCCCTTGCCAATTCCATTTCATCGAAAATCGATTGTTGAGCAAGGCACTTCCCGAAACACCAAATAATGTATTCATAGATGCATTGTGAAATGATGCAGCAATCAACACACCGCCGTGGTTTACAAAGCTTTTTAAACTGTCTTCTTCGGCAACCGTAAACGTACCATTATCAATTATGGAAGTGCATACCACCACATTGTATTGCGTGGCAACCGAAACATCAGAGGTTACAACATATTGCATACCTCCCAGCAAAGCCATGTGTTTAAAACTTTCGAAATTCGCATCGGTTTCTTCCCCGTTTCGGGTGGTTAAATCAAACAAAACTATCGGACGCAGCCGAGTACCAGTTTGCGCAAAACTGCCGATAGTAACAAATAGCATCAATAAATATACAAGACTGTTTTTTATAAAGTTTGGCTTCATGGGTGTGTTTCCTTTTGTTTTAATATGATAAAGGTAAGCACTCTTTTTGTTATATAAAGGAAAATAGTTCGAAAAGTTTTATTGGAGAATCTTCTCGCACAAATATAAAATGATAAAAACCACCAACTAAAGCCACCTCTTCACTAACGAATAGGCGCTTGCTTTCGGTGGCATATCGCAAAGTTATCAATTTTTGTAGTTTCTATCTGCCACTGAAAGCAAACGCCAGTTATGGGCTGATTGTTATTTTATATCCGGTTTCCTTCAAGTATGAAATTTTTCTTCTTAAAAAGTTAACCTGGCTCAGATTTTCAACAAGAAACTTATACTTGAAAATTTCACCATCTTTTTTAAAATATAAATCATTGTCAATGCCTTCACTTATTGCAACACGGCCAATAGGCTCTCCTTGTTCACATGATACTGTAAACCTAATAATTTAAATCTCTGATAATTTAAAAGTTTCACAATTGTCGTTCTCAAAAATATTCAATTCATCATTTGTCAATTCAAAATGTCCTATTTTGATGTATCTTTTAATAACAGCTCCGCCAAACCACATTATAATTGTTGAAGTGCCGAATACTATAGCAATTATTAGTCTTAATGTTGCTGATAGTTTTTCAAATCCAAGAATAGGACCTACAATAACGGCAATTGTCCCAATAATCCAATATGCAATAATTACTTTAAAAGAAATGGGGGGTTTCCTTTTTACAATTTTTAAGCTAATATTAATTTCTTGTATGTTCATTTAATTTGCCCATAACTACCAAATACCAACAACTACCTCCCAAATTCTGAATCCCTCAAACTATTTTATAAAAACCAACTTCCCACTGTAACGGCCCGTGGTGGTAGTAAGCGTATAAAAATACACTCCCGAATTCAGGTTTTCGGGTTTATATTTCAAAATGTGCGGACCGGCAGCTTCGTCTTGGTTAACCAAACAACAAATTTCGCCGTAGGCTCCATCAAACAATTGCAGTTTAACATGCGTTTTTTCTTTGAGCAAATACTCAAAGGTGGTTGACGTACTAAATGGGTTGGGATAGTTTTTTATATACTCCGTTCGATCCGGTTTTTTGGCTTCATCCACCCCCGTTGTATTAGGATAAAAATAAATACACAAATCGTTGGTTTCCCAATTGCTTTGATAATAACTAATGGTAGCCCCGCTTTGGTTTTTTACAACCAAACCCGATAAGGATTGCCCATCATTAATAATCAAACTCAATTTATCACTCAAATTCGAAAGGTTATCGGGTATGGTAATTTGCATTACCGAGTCGTTCAACATCACATCCGTAAAATCGAAATCTTCGCGAGCTTGCCAGTAGTCGCCATACTCGCCCATTTCCATTTTTATATACCCGTTGGGCAGGTTATCATAAATATATTGCTGTGCAAGCAATTTATAATAAAGCACGGGGTGCAATAAAAATACAACGGCACCATAATTGTTCGAAATTTTTTGAATTACATCAAGCCATCTGTTGGCTTTTGCTATATAGTTCGTTGGGGTCATCGAATCCAAATCATAGTCGGTATCAAACGTAAGAGGAATTTCTCTAATCTTTGAAATACCTTCGAAAAACGAAAGATCTTTGTATTCCATGTACGGAAAATTTGTCAGCACATCACTGGCACAGTAAGAAGAATTGTAGGTATAACCTAACGAATCAAGCACGGTGGGCAGCACGGCCGGATAGCATAGATAGCCAGCCCTAAATGTACGTATGGGTTGACCAAAGTCAGCTTCAAGCAAATCGCGAGACACTTCACATTCGGCAAAAACGCTTCCGCCAACCGTATGCCCCAATCCAAAATCAAAAAACGGCAAATACGTTGCCTCGGTTTGCCCGGGGCTTCCTTCAGGAAAATACAAGGGGTTGTCAAAATCCATTTGATGACTCACCGAATGACTCCCGAGGGTTTGCCCCATCGAAAGCACATAAGCAACCTTACTCTTGCTCGTGTTGTAATAATCAATATCTACTTCATCTTCAAAATAACGGGTGGTGATATTATAGGTTGCGTTAATATGGTTTTGGTATTCATAATCGGCATAAAAATTCATGGTGTCCATCGATTGTATCGCGTCAATATCATGTGTCATTATAACAGGATAGCGTTTATCGAAAGGTACGGTATGTTTCCATGTTCCGAAAGGTGTGCAATGAGCATAAACCGCTTTAATAAACAGAAAAAAAACATCGGCACTGGGCACAAAATTATTCGACCAACTTTGCAGTTGTGCATCATAATCATAATTCATTTGGGGAAGCGTAATAACATCAATAAAATCGAAACCAAATGCATACACACACCCTTGTCCGTAATTATTTTTCACCGCAGCCACAGTATTATCTCCATAGGTGGCAATCACCGAAGCAGTTGAAGGGGTATACGATCGGGAAAACATCACGCCGGTCGGTGAGGTGATACTATCGCCAAGCGAGAAAGTGCGTTCGGCATCATCATCTAACCAACGCATGGAAAAATCGCCAGCTTGCCAATTAAACTTAAATGAAAAACGCGTATCCAGCAGTAAATTTGCCGAAACTCCAAAGAGGGTATTGAGGGCGGGCGATTTTAAACAGGCAACAATCCAAACACCACCTGTGTTCACAAAATCCGTAAAAAGGGTTCTTTCTGATGCGGTAAAGGTATCGTCAAATACGGTGGAGCTACAAACAACCACGTTATATTGTGTAGCTATCCCCACATCATCGGTGACAATATATTGCATACCGGCCAACTGAATCAAATGTTCAAATGCTGCAAAATTTGCATCGGTTTCTTCGCCATTTCGAGTGGTTAAATCAAACAAAACTATAGGCCGAAGTCTGTTGAGTGTTTGGCTAAATCCGCTGAAAGATAAAAACACAATCAGTAAAAAAACAAAGATTTTTTTTGTAGGGGTTGGTTTCATGTTTTCATTCTGTTATAATTTCAGAATCATAAAAGTACTACCTTTTTTTAAAACAAAACGAAATATCAATAAAAAAGTTTCAATAAAGAACAATCGTATTTTACGTGCGTTTACAATAAAGTGCATTTCCCCGAATAACATTCCGTCAACTTAAAGATTTAATAATCTAAACCTAACATTGAAATCCTTGTTTTATATGTACTTTTGCACCGCAAATGTTGGTAGAATATGTTTAAAAAATCACTTCTTATTTGGCTGTTACTATTAGGTAATTATGCTATGGGTCAATTAGCCATAAACACCGCTTCAACGGTCAATCAAATGATTCAGAGTTTTATTGGCGGGGGAGTTACCGTTACAAACGTAACCTACACCGGCGGTGCGGCTTCGCGAGGCATTTTTTCGAACGGAAATACCACGAATTTGGGTTTAACCAATGGCATTGTTTTGTGTACGGGCTACGCTTCAGGGATTCCAAATCCTGCAAGCTTTTTTATGTCCACCAATTTGGGGTTGGCAGGCGATGCGAATCTCAACAGCATAAACAATGGGTGTGCTACCTACGATGCGGCCATACTGGAGTTCGATTTTGTTCCCATTTCAGATAGCATTAAGTTTAAGTATGTGTTTGGTTCGGAAGAATACCCCAACTATATTTGTTCGCAATATCAGGATATTTTTGCTTTTTTTGTTACCGGGCCCAATCCAGCCGGCGGAAACTACAACAATTATAATATTGCTTTAATACCGGGAACCACCATACCCGTGTCAGTTAATAGCGTCAATTCGGGCACACCCGGAAGTGGATTTACAGCCGGTGGATGCTTGTCGTTGGCCTATTCGGGCTATTTTGTTAATAATGCTACCATTGGCGGCACAAGCATTTCTTTCGGCGGATTTACCCGTCCATTGGTGGCCCGATGCAAAGTGCAACCTTGCCAAACCTATCATCTAAAAATGGCTGTGGCCGATGGCTACAACGGGCTTTACGATTCGGGGGTGTTTTTGCAAGCAAACAGTTTTTCATCTAACACCTTTGCAGTAACGAATTATTATACCGATACCATTTTGGGCAACAATGCCATCGAAGGCTGTTCCAACGCCATTGTTAGCTTCACCACCCCGACACCTGTCACCGCGCCCCTTGTTATCAGCTATACCATTGGTGGCACGGCTACCAACGGCACCGATTACACCACCCTGCCCACCACCATCACAATTCCTACCGGACAAGATTCTGTAGGTTTAATCATACATCCTTTGCTCGACGGAATCACCGAAGGAAACGAAACGGTTATTTTGAACATCACCAACGGTTGTGTTACCATTCGCGATACCATTCATATTATTGACCAGGTAAACCTGAGTGTAAACGCAGGAAACAATGCCGGTGTGTGCCCGGGTGGTTCCACCACCCTAACTGCCACCCCCACCGGAGGCATTGCTCCCTTAACCTATACTTGGAATTCGGGGGCCGGCAGCGGAACGCCTGTTACAGTTTCCCCCGCAGTAACCACCACCTATGTGGTTACCGTTTCAGACCATTGCGCTTCCACAGCTACCGATAATGTGGTGATAACAGTAAACCCTTTTCCAAGCCTTGCTGCATCGGCTTTGCCTGCCACGGTTTGCAACGGACAACCGTCCACACTCACAGCCTCAGGCGCCAATACCTACAATTGGATGCCCGGCAGCTTAACAACAAATTCAATAACCGTAACACCCACGGCAACGGCTATTTATTCCCTTATCGGAACTTCCCTTGCCGGATGCACCGCATCAACCACAGTGCTGCTTACCGTAAACAATGTGCCAACAGTGCTTGCCACCGCAGCACCTGTGGCTATTTGCAGCGGCGGTTCAGCAGCACTTACTGCCTCGGGAGCCAACACCTACACCTGGATGCCGGGTGGCTTAACCAACTCTCCTGTAACGGTATCCCCCGCTTCAACCACGGTTTACACCCTAACCGGAACATCGGCAAACACCTGCACCGCTTCGGCCACCACTTCGGTTACCGTCAATGCCATCCCAACCATTACCGTATCGGCTTTGCCGGCTTCGCTGTGTAGCGGACAATCATCCACCCTCACCGCTTCGGGCGGGGCAACCTACGTTTGGATGCCGGGAAACCTCACGGGAAGCAGTATCACCATTACACCCGCCGCAACCACCACCTATTCGGTGGCAGGGGTTTCCACAGCCGGATGCACTGCTTCTTCAACTATAAGCATTGCCGTCAATGCCCTTCCGCTAATTACTGCCAGCGCATCGCCTGTGGCAATTTGCAACGGGCAATCCACGGTGCTCACCGCCTCAGGCGGAAACACCTATAGCTGGGCGCCCGGCGGTTTGTCGGGAGCAAGTGTTACGGTTTTTCCAACAACGTCTACCCTATATACAGTTACGGGGACTACCGGCGGCAATTGTTCTGCCACAGCCACCACAGCAGTTTCGGTTACAAATATTGATATCGCCATAAGCAGTACGCCCGAAAATTGCGGACACAGTGATGGTTCGGCCACCGCGCTGGCTTCGGGCAATTGCTTGGGCAACTATACCTATACGTGGAACACCACACCCATGCAAAATTCCGAATCCATTAGCAATTTGGCGGCAGGCGATTTTGTGGTCACGGTGGCGTGCAGCGGTTGCACCAACACGGCTTTAGTTACCATCGCAAACGATCTCGGCCCCGATGCCTCCTTTGTTGCTACACCGCAAGTTACATCTATTCTTAACCCCCTGGTGAGCTTTGCCGATAACACACAGGGCAACATTGTAGATTGGGTGTGGGATTTGGGCGACGGTTTTTCTGCCGATGTTTCGGCATTTAGCCACAACTATGGTGCGGTGGGCTCCTATAATGTTACTTTGGTGGTTACCGATGTCCACGGTTGTGTCGATAGCGTGGTCAAAACAATTCTTGTAAAAGATTCCTACACCCTGTTTATTCCAAACACATTTACACCCAACAGCGACGGGGTCAATGATGTGTTTACACCTTACGGGATCAATATAGACGCCGAAAAGTTTGAGATGCTAATCTACGACCGCTGGGGAAACTTGCAGTTTAAAACCAAAAACTGGCTCAACGGCCAATGCGAGGGTTGGAACGGTACTTTGAATAATGGCGGCAACTGGGAAAAGGCTGTTACAGGCGTTTATGTGTATCGCATTTATGCGGGAAACAGCACAGATGGCTATAAAGTTTATTTTGGCGAAGTAACCCTAATACAATAAAAACTTTTTTTGGCGAGCGGGCTTATGGTTCATTGAGCGGCAAATGACAATCGCTACAGCTTGCGATGCAATGGCCCTAGGTGGCTTAATTTGTTTTGGTTGCTATGTCACACCCTATCGCGCAAACCGAGCCGTTTTTCCTTCGAAAAATCAATTAAAGCTACGATATTAAACAAATCCGGGCTTACGAGTAGACCTCCATCCAAAAACAATAGCCCACGATTTCAATCCTGAGACTATAATAAATCACCAAAAACAGTCAAGGTTATTTAGGCATGCACACATTGTCCCGTCCGACATCTGGCAGATCGGGAGCATTCAGACAATAATCCCCCATGTAGGGACCAATGGCATTCGCCCTCTTTAATTTTTACACACATTCTTCCACCAATCACCCAACCGCATCATGGCCTAATCGCCTAATGGCCTATTTGTTTCTAACACATTAGTACCAAATAATAAGTAAATTTGAACACCAAACCCACCCTATGAAAAAAAAAACGATTGGTATATTGCCACAGCAGCAGGAAAAACATTTGGAACCGTACATCTCAACGGCATCCTATTTAAACAAATCAAAGCTTACCGCAACATCGTATGGGTCAGATCAACCAATTACCATCTGCACATCACCATGAGCGACGGAGTCGTGTTCAATGTGGTGATGTCCCTATGCGATATCATGCCACAACTCGACCCCGCCTACTTTTATTTGTGCCACCAATCCCACATCGTCAATGCAAATTTTGTTTGTGCCTGTCGTTCCAGCAATCGAGGTTTGCTGCTCATCACAAAAAACACCCAACCCATCCCCGTGGCGGTGCGCGAAGTCGATGCATTTCGCAAATTCATAAAACCTTTTCTTTCAGGTTCTAAAAAATAATATATAAATATTTCTGCACGAATTCCGCCTTTTCATCATTTGGCGAACCTACCCTTTATATTTTTGAAAAACAAACAACAAACAAACAAAATGACCGCTACCATCTCCAAAAAGTTCACCATGTCAGCAACCCCCTCATTCGGTCGTTTTTCTCCTTCGTTTCCCACGTTTCAGTTTCAAAACCGTGTTTTTCATGTTCTTAACCATGTGAACAATGTTTTTGCATCTGTGAACAATGTT
>JBAXWF010000029.1:0-38996 GCA_037128515.1 Bacteroidota bacterium
CTGATTTGAAAGGAAAAAAACATTCGTTTAAAGGTATTGTAACTTTAATACAATAATCCAATAGCAGTTATCTTTCTCGAGAATAAAAGTATTATACGTTTTCAATAATTGGTATTTTAACCCTCCAATATCCTTTGCAAACCACAGCAATTGTTTCTTTAGACAATTGCTATTTTTTCAATTTATCAGCCTGAGCTTGTGCATCAGCTACTATTTTATCCGCTTTTGCTGCAGCTTCCTGTTGCAGTTTATCCGATTTATCTTTAGCTACTTTTACCAATTGTTTTGAGGTTTCTTTGGCAGCAGCCTTGGTCAAAGGATTGGTTGCCTGATCAACTAATGCTTTCCCTTGTTTATCGGCTTCGGCAATAAGCAGGTCGCCTGCTTTTTTGGCTTCGTCTTTTAACTGCTGGGCTTTGGCACGAGCTTCTGCCAAAATTTGCTGTGCCTGTTTGTCGGCTTCTTCTTTTGCTTTTCCGATAACTTCTTCTGTTGTTTTTTTTATCTCTTCTTTCGCTTTATTTTTCAAATCGTTTATCACATCTTCCATGCTTCCTTTCATACCAATTTTGAATTGGGGTTGTTTTGTAGTACCTGTAACTAAAATGTCGAGATAAATCGTTTCTCCCAGAGTAACGGGGACACCCGATGCTGTCGCTTTTGATGTAAGATCGTTGAGTACGCTATTGGCTTTGCTACCAAATTCGGTGCGAGGCACACCCACTTTCATTACCAAATTTATTGTGTTATCAAGACGTATGGATCCCTCAACATTTAAGATACTTTTGCTGAATTTAATATCAGAAGGTTTCAAATAAAGTGTGCCGTTAACAATGCTGAAAGTTAGGTTTACATCCTGTGCATGAATATTTTTAAATAAATTTATTTTTAGGGCATCTGAAAGTTTGTTAAAAATATCCGCATTGGTAATGGTA
This sequence comes from Bacteroidota bacterium, assembly GCA_037128515.1. GTDB lineage: Bacteria > Bacteroidota > Bacteroidia > Bacteroidales > CAIWKO01 > CAIWKO01. The sequence goes on from JBAXWF010000029.1 coordinate 936, forward strand.
ATATTACTGGTAGTTATACCTCCCGAAGCATTGACCGTAGCATAATCTGGAGTCATATTTTTCTTAAGGTTTGAGGCATACTTCATGTTAATCGAAAAATTACCGCTTGCATGTTTCAGTATGTTAGCAAATTTGGATGCAGCTCGAATATGTTTCATAACCTGAGGAATATCCAAATCATTGCCGCTAACCGATAAATCAATTTTAGGAACTTCTGGATTTTGGGTGGTGTACATACCGCCTAAAACCATTGTGCCTCCCAGAAGATTCATTGAAAGTTGATCCATTGTCAAGGTACTATTGTGTAAGGTCACACTGCCTTTTATATTGGTCACATCCATTTTTTCGTAAAGCAATTTGTTGATGCTTGTTGAAAGAACAAAGTCAATATTTGCAGGCAATTTAATAATTCCCATTTGTGAAGGAGTCTCTTCTGTGTCTTCAGTTGGAGTGGTAACAGTGCTTGCATCGCTCGTCATGAATTCGCCAATATCGATATAACGAGAATTAAGGGTAAAATTTCCTCTGAGTAATTCATCACGAAAAATATATGCGAGATAATTTTCAATCATACCCTTGGCCTGAAAATCGCTTTTCCCCATGGTGGCATCGAGTTCAGTTAGTTCGAGCATAGCAGGACTAAATTGGAGTTCGGCCAAACGGATGTTTGCTGGTTGAGAAAGATTCTTGGCTGTGTAAACAAACTTTTCAATTTTAAGCAAACCGCTTGCATTAAATTTTTCGTATTGCTTTTTATCGATATATGACATGCGTCCTTTCAATAGGATATCAGCAGTAAATAATCCATTTAGCTTTTGTCCTTCTTCCAATGGATAAAAATCTTTTACTTCAGCCAGATTAATTTTTGCCTTGATGGCACCATCGATATTGGGGTCGGAAATTGGGGTACTAATTAACATCACAACATCGACAGGATTGCTACCCATCTCGAAATGGAGTTTCTTGATATTGATTACGGTATTGTCGGGTTTGCCGGTGGCATTGCTCACTTTTACATTTAAATTGATATTCGTAACCGATTTGGGCAACGAAGGATATTTGAACATGGCATTATCAACCACTAAGGTGATTGCAAAAGCAGGAATTGTTTTTTCATTATAGGTGCCTTTAGCAAAACCTTCGAGCGCTAGATTGCCTTTTGTTTCAACTTTTTCGAAATCTTTGTTGTATACAGCAGGAACTAATGAAAGAATGTTTTTAAAGTCGGTTTTTTTTGTTTTAAAGCGAATATCCATAGTAATATCCTTTTTAGGCATCGCAATCCACCCATCAAAACCCAGAAACAGATTGTTGAGTTGCAGTTCGTTTTCTTTAAAGGTATATTTAGAATTTTTTAAATCGGCATCAATTTCGGCAGTTAGTGCTATGTTTGCTTTATGCAGATAGGGAATGCCGGCGTACGAAAAACTTATGGTATCGATTTTGGTTTCTGTTTTAAGTGAAGTAAAATCGGCAGTCATATCACCTTTGAGCAAATGGTTGAGGTTTTTAATTGTGGCATGCATATTCGTTTGCTCATCGTCGAAACGGATATAGGCTTTGCTGATGGTTAGTTTTTTTATAGTGAGTTTAAATGCAGATGATTTTTCAGGCTCGTTTGTTTTGCCGGCCGGTGCTGCAGGTTTGGCAATATCCCAGTTGGCTTTACCACTTTTAAGTACTTTTAAACGGATTTTCGGATTTTCGATATCAATCTTTTTAATGTTATATTGGTTGCCGCTAATAACACTGAAAAGACCAATACTTACCCTGAGTTTTTTAATATCGGCCAAAGTATCTTTGGCAAATTCTTTTTGTCCGACAACGGTTAAATTATCAAGACCTAGCGTGAAATTAGGAAAATTGCGAAAAAGGGAGAGATGGTAATCTTTAAAATCAACCGTTGCATTAAGGCTTTTGTTGATTTCGGTTTTCACTGCCTGCACAATTTGTTTTTTAAATATCAATGGCAAAACAATAGCCAAAACAATAATCAATCCGAGGAATATTCCAAATACCTTTACAATAGTTTTTACAATTTTCTTTGATTTCATAACTATAGGGTGTTAAATGAAAAACAATTCTACTAAAATTTGATGCTAATTTACATCAATTTTCTTGTAGAAGAAAAAAGTTTTTTAAGAAAATTGAAAAAAGAATAAATATTCGGTCAGATAATTACCTTAATTTCCTCGCGAAATTGAATAAACCATGCACCTGACAACATTTCTTTAGCATCATCATTAATGATGTTTTGTTGAACGAAAAGATTTACTTCGGTGCTGCTTATTTCAAAAACCATTCCGGGTCGGAGAATTGTTTTGCATGTTCACCATACGACATCACCTTATCTTCTTCAATATGATAGGTGCGTTCTTCACCATAAACTTTTGAAAAAACAATCTGCGACATTTTACCATATTCATCTTGACGTAGCAAGGTTACCAAAGTGGTTTTATCTTTATGGTATTCCATATTTGTATGGCAATACGGACAAAAGAAATCAACTACATCGCCCTTGTTTATTTGGAGTGTTGAGTTCATTTGACTCGTGTAATTGCCAATTTCGGTATGCAGAAAAACGATACCTTGTTTTTTGTTTTGATTGTGGGCAATTAGAACAATGTTGTCGCCAACATTTAGGTGTCCTTTGCAGAAAGGACAAATATAATTTGTTTCCATGGTAGTTAGGGTTTATTTAAAAATGAGTTCATAAAAGCGTTTCTAAGTATAAAATTACAACAATTTTTAAGCGGATACAACTTTTTTATCCATATCGTATTATTTCAAACTTTTTATTTGTGATTCAATTATACTAATTTTTGCTTGAGCATCGGCAAGTTTTTTCCTTTCAATATCTACAACGTTTTTGGGAGCTGAATTTACAAAACGTTGGTTGCCGAGTTTATTCATCACCGATTCATAAAAGCCGTGTTGGTATTTTAGTTCTTCTTGGAGTTTTTGAATCTCAGCTTCTGTATCAATTGATCCTTCAACAGGGATATAAAATTCGGTGGAACCAATCCGGAAGGAAATGGCTTGTTCTATCTTTTGGGTAACATAATCAATTTGACTGATGTTGCAAAGTTTTTCAACCACGCTATCAAAAGTTGTTTCGGGAACTTCGCTATCGTTTTTTCGAACACATAATTTAATAGATTCTTTAAATGGAATATTCTTTTCTTTGCGGATGGCTCTTATCTCGCTAATGACTTGCTGCACCTGAACAAATTTGAGTAAAAAGGTTGGGTCGAAGTGCTGTGCTTTCGGCATTTCGGTCATCATAACCGATTCTCCTTCTTTGCGAGCACTCATGTGATGCCACAGTTCTTCGGTAATAAATGGCATGAAAGGATGAAGCAACTGCATCAGTTTTTCGAAGATTTTGAGTGTGGCTTGGTGTGTTGCCCCATCGATGGGTTGCTGATACGCCGGTTTAATCATTTCGAGATACCACGAACAGAAATCGTCCCAGATGAGCTTATAGATACACAAAATTGCATCCGACATGCGGTATTTCTCGAAATGGTAGTTCAATTCGGCCATAGCACTGTTCATTGTGGCATGGAACCATTCCACAGCAATTTTACTGGATTGTGGTTGCGCAATGGCAGGGTCGCATTGCCATCCATGAATCAATCGGAAAGCGTTCCAGATTTTATTGCTGAAGTTACGCCCTTGTTCGCATTGCGATTCGTCGAAGGGTAAATCGTTTCCGGCAGGGGAAGCAAGCAACATACCCATGCGTACACCATCGGCGCCAAATTTTTCTATCAGCTCGATGGGGTCGGGCGAATTGCCCAATTGTTTCGACATTTTTCGGCCTTGTTTATCGCGAACCATTCCAGTGAGATATACATTGCTGAAAGGAATTGCTTTGCGATATTCAATACCTGCCATAATCATTCGGGCTACCCAAAAGAAAAGAATATCGGGAGCGGTGATTAAATCTTTGGTTGGATAATAATAATTGATGTCGGGGTTATTGGGGTTGCGAATACCATCGAACACGGATATGGGCCACAGCCACGACGAAAACCAGGTGTCGAGCACATCTTCATCCTGAATGAGTTGGTTGATGCTAAGGTTTAATCCTGCTTGGTTTGCTTTATCCAACGCTTCTTCGGGAGTTTTTGCCACAACAATGCTTCCATCGGGGGTGTAATAAGCCGGAATTTGCTGTCCCCACCACAACTGACGCGAAATGCACCAGTCGTTCACGTTTTCCATCCAATGTTTGTAAGTATTAATAAACTTGGCGGGATAAAATTTCACTTGTTCGTTCAATACCACATCGAGGGCGGGTTTGGCCAAGTTGGCCATTTTCATAAACCATTGCATGGATAGTTTGGGTTCGATAACGGCATCGGTGCGTTCGGAGAAACCTACTTTGTTGATGAGGTCTTCGGTTTTTACCAGAAAACCTTTTTGCTGCAGTTCTTGGGTAATTTTTTCGCGGGCAACAAAACGGTCTTCGCCAACATAAAGCAACGCTTTTTCGTTTAGTGTGCCGTTGTCGTTAAAAATATCGATGGATTGCAGTTTGTGTTTTATGCCCAGGTTGTAATCGTTAATGTCGTGGGCTGGGGTTACTTTTAAGGCTCCGGTGCCAAATTCGGGTTCCACATAGTCATCGAAAATTAAAGGGACTGAACGCTCAACCAAAGGAATGATAATGCGTTTGCCTCTGAGGTGTTGGTAGCGCTGGTCATCGGGATGAACACAAACTGCGGTATCGCCCAAAATGGTTTCGGGGCGGGTGGTGGCAATAGTAATCCATTGGTTCGGGGTGTTTTCGATTTGGTAACGAACGTAGTAAAGTTTGGAGTTGACTTCTTTATAAATCACTTCTTCGTCGGAAACGGCGGTGAGGGCTTTGGGATCCCAGTTAACCATGCGAACGCCACGATAAATAAGGCCTTTGTTGTAGAGGTCGATAAATACATCGATAACCGATTCATACAGGGTGGGGTCCATGGTGAAACGGGTGCGATCCCAATCGCAGGAAGCCCCGAGTTTTTTGAGTTGTTCGAGAATGATGCCTCCGTGTTTTTCTTTCCACTGCCAGGCATGCTTGAGAAACGCATCGCGGGTGAGGTCTTTTTTCTGGATGCCTTCGGCTTTGAGTTTGGCAACCACTTTGGCTTCGGTGGCGATGGAGGCGTGGTCGGTGCCGGGAACCCAACAGGCATTGTAGCCCAACATACGCGCACGGCGAATGATGATATCTTGTATGGTGTTGTTCAATAGGTGCCCCATGTGCAACACGCCGGTTACATTGGGCGGGGGAATTACGATGGTATAGGCAGGTCGTTGGTCGGGTTGGGAATGAAAAAAGCGGTGTTTGAGCCAATAGGCATACCATTTATCTTCGGTTTGGGTGGGGTCATATTTTGTGGGCAGTTGCATGGGCATGGGTGTTATAAAGTTATTTTATTGGGGTTGTAGCATTGGCGGCGGAGTTTGGTTCCATCGAAATAAATGCAGAGTGTGCGGTGAAAAAATATGCGTTTTAGTTTTACAAAAATAAGCTGATTGGTCGACATGGTACTTCGAATTCCTTGGATTAAACATTTTTTTGTGTGGGGATAGTGTACCAAGTTTTGGAGAATTTGTACTTCCCACTTGTGCAATTCGTGATGAAGTTTTATGCCTTCGGCAAGCAAAAAGGAGTTGCGCCGTGGTTTGTAGATAACAAAAACAGGCTGCCCAAGTTTTTTACTTGTGAAAATATAGGTTGACATGCATTGTAATTAGTTTGCAAAAGTAAGAAATATTTGTTGAGCAACTGGAGGTGAAAGTTTGTAAAGGGGCAGGGTGAAGAAGTCAAATTTCGAAATTATGAAATCAGCATTGGGGGGTTAGGGATAGGCTTGTTGGGGTTGGTTTGCATTTCGCAACGCCTCCACTTGCCGCAATATGCGGTTGCCGGCAGCGTCGTAGGTGTATTCGTAAGTGGTTTGGGCATTACTAACCACAAACAGCAAACATGCTGCAATTATTAGGATTAGGGATTTTATTGGATTCATAGTACACGGAATTAAGTGTCTTTTTTAAGAATATTACATTTAAATTATCCATTGACTATTGAGTTAGCCATCAATAATCGGGTATTACCGAATAGGGTAAGCATTGCCAATAATAAAAATTAAAGCGATAGATAATATAAAATATGCAAACAAAATTACGTTACCAATCTTCTTTTTCAACGCACTCTCATTTTCATATTTCAATTTTATTTTATTTCTTCTTCTGAATAAATAGAAGAAAATAAATATTAAAACAATAAACCCAGGAATCAGCGAGTATAGTATAACCTCATTTTTATCTTTTGGAATATAACCAAAATTAAAAAAATGATGTAGTAATGTATCAATTGTTGCCACATTAGCATTAAGTAGCATCCAAATAATCATCATAGAACTAAAAGGAGGCATATATTCTTCTGATTTTCCTATTAGTAACTGCCAAAGGCGATAAAACAAATATTCCATATTAATATTATTCTTTATAAAAAATAAATTGCATACCAGGGTTTATTTCTCCATTGAGCAAATGATATTCATAATAATCTTGATGTCCTGCCACATATTTTAAACCAATATAAAAGCAAGAAGCGCCAGCACCCCAAAAACCACCAAATTGAGCACCAATATATAAAATCACTTAATTTTCTTTTGACGTTTCTTTTTTATCACATATTCTTTGCTCCAAATTATGCTTTTTTTTTTCGCTCTCATTTCTAAAAATTTTTGAAAAACTCCACCAAAGCAATTTTCTTTAACCTCCACGAAATAAAAACCTATTTTAAATCGAATTTTTTTTTGGTTGGTAATAGTTACCTACCTCCAATAATAATCCCTCATAAATAGTATCTTGCCCCGATTTAAGTTTAATTGTGACTCCTCCATTGCTTGGACAATCGTACTGTTCTAGAAATAAACCATCATTATTACTTACAAAGTACTCTTGCCATGAACATTTTTCATGATGATATCTTATGACGCTATCACTAATGTTCTTAACTTCAAAGCTTATATTATAAAGCGAGAAAAGAGCCCCACTTTTGCTTTTAATATTTGCCTTATATATTTTTATTTTTTTAATCTTGACGGACAAACAGCTATCCTTGGGTTCTGTTGAATAACAGTGTAAGCAATAAAAAATTATTACCAATAATACGATGAATTTTTTCATAAAAAAATATTGATAATTAGTTCTTTTTTCCCGCTGGCGCGCAGCCTGTCCCGATTTATCGGGATCTCCTCACGCGTGCATTCCATAATCTTGTTCATCTTACTATTTTCAAATCGTTAATTCATATTTCCACTTGCAGCACTGCACTTAACTCAGCATAATTTCGCGCCGTACTGAATTTGTAAAGTTAACGAAGCGCGCTAGCCGAGAGAGATTATTATTTAAGCGCATTTCTGAGTCGATTAACTCTTATTGTTTTTTCATTACTCCATATAATGTCGCTATTCAAATAGTTTGAAAAACCACTGCACCTTTCAAACATGTATTTTTCATAATTCAAATATTTAAACCCAATTTTAAATTTTATGTTATCCAAATTTTCAGAACCTCTTTGAATGTTTAATATGCCATTATATGTTAGAGTCTTGCTAGGAGGTATTTCCGTAATTATGCATGGATTATACATGCAATCTTCGCAATGAAAGCATAATTTACAAGTGTTTGTGACAAAGGCATCTTCCCAACCACAACCCAAAATGAAAAAACAAATATTCTTGTCGCTGGAATTAATTAATACAATAGAAATACTACACAATAATCGGCGGGTTCCATCTTCTGCATTCCTATCATTTTTGTAAATTTTTACATCCTTGATTTTTAATAAAATAGAATTGTCTTTTTGAGACTGAGAAATTCCATAAAACGGAAAAAAGATAAAGGCTGCAAAGTAAACAAGTGTTTTCATATTAGTAATAATAATGAGTTAATATTGCTTCATAAGATGGAGTTATTTTAAAATAATTTTATCAAATGTAAGCAATTTAGTTTGACTAAAAACTGAACAACGTATTTTTAGGCATTGGCATTTCAATAATTGTTACAATTCAATATGAACTGAATAAATGACTCCATCAGCTTATCCTGTCATACAATGGCGGCTAATTGGAGGTCAGTACAAAAGGAACTTGTTGATAAATTCGGAGCACGTTATGAGAAATACCTATAAAAATATATCTTTGCAGGGTAAAGTCCTTCTGTCTAAGGCTCCATTACCCTGCAACAAGCAACCTGACACACTTTTCTGAACACTCCCCTGTGTTGCGACAACAAAGGGCAAATAATTGTTTATTGGGGGTCTCCTTTGCCAGAGGAAAGGGCAAATAATCGTTTATTTGGGGTTTCCTGTAAAAAGGGAAAGGGCAAAAGGAAGTGCTTTGGGGGTTTTGCCATGCCATCGCATCGGTTTCCAGCACACCATTCAACAATTCAACAATAAAACAATGTAACAATACCCCCCCCTCTTCTACCTATTAGTTTATCAGTTTAAACGCCTATAGCCTCAACCATCAAACCGCTAGTGCATGCCGCCCCGCAGCCGATTGTGGATTGCTTATTGTGGACAATTTTACCAAAGCTTGACTCAGCCGGAGTGGGGGAGATTTGGTTTTGACTTTTTTTGCAAACGGGATTTTTAATCTATCTTTGTTAATAATAAATATGAATAAATCGGGCTATGAATGCACTTAATTTTAATAAAAAGACACTCTTTCTATCCCTTACTGGTTGTTTTGTCTTGTTTTGCATAATTTCTTTTTTTTCGGATGCAACGTATGATTCGGGTGATGGAATTCGCCATTATTTGGTTTCTCGATATTGTTGGAAACACACGGATTTATTACTTTATAGCTGGGGGAAACCCATTTTTACCCTCATCAGTTCTCCTTTTTCACAATTCGGATTATTTAGCATAACGGTATTTAATATTATTTGTGGTGTTGGCTCTGCTTATTTTACTTATAAAATTGCGCAACGACTAAAATTCAATTATGCACTTTTAGTTATTCCTTTTTTATTATTTACCCCTTGCTATTTTCCAACATTGAACAGTGGTTTAACAGAACCTTTGTTTGGGTTTGTTCTTATTGTATCTGTTTATTTTATGTTCGCAAAGCGCGAATTATTTGCAGCGATTCTTGTTTCATTTTTGCCTTTAATTCGAACAGAAGGGTATTTTATTCTTCCGATGTTTCTCATCATTTTTCTTTATCGAAAAAAAATACTTATGGCTCCTTTGCTTGTAATCGGGACATTAATTTATAGTGTGATTGGTTATTTCTACTATCACGATTTTTTCTGGATTATAAACCAAAATCCATATAATGGTGATAACAGATCTTTTTATGGTAGTGGAGTATTATTGCATTTTGTTAAAAATTATAATTTCATTTGGGGAGCACCTTTAGCAGGTTTATTTGTTTTTGGAATGGCTGCTATTGTTCAAAACAGTATTAAGTTGATTCGAAAAAAGGAAATACAAGAAAGCAGATTGCCTGAGGAGATTTTTTTAATTTATGGAACATTTGCAGTTTACTTTATTCTTCATTCAATATTGTGGTGGAAAGGTTGGGCCAATTCGTTAGGTTTGCTAAGAGTTTTGGCTGCGGTTATTCCATGCTCTGCGCTTATTTGTTTAAGAGGCTTGAATATGGCAATGCTACCTGTATTTAAAAAGAAAAAAATAATAGCGTACGGAATTATTGCGCTCGTTCTTATCTTTGTTGTAAGAAATCCATTTAAACAACAATATTTCCCATTTAAACTAGATAAGGAACAAACACTTATAAAAGAAGCTAGTGATTGGTATAAAACATCAGAATACACCAAGCAAAAAGTCTACTATATATACCCTCTTTTTTCACAACTATTGAATGTTGATTCGTTCGACCCAAATAAAGTTGGAGAACTTTGGAGCCTCTATCCTACCATAAAAGAATGGGGTATTGGAGCAATTGCAGATAGTACAGTTGTTTTTTGGGATGCTCATTTTGGCCCCAATGAATGCAAAATTCCTTTAGATACAATAATGAATGATGCAAACTTTCGGTTAATAAAGTCTTTTAAACCTTTGAAGGAGTTTCGCTGTTTGGGAGGATATAAATTTGAAGTTTATGCCTTTATTAAACTTCCTAAACCCAAGGAATTAAAAAACAATTTGTGATATTATTAAAATTGTAATGAAACTAGGCTACACTTCGAGTATATGAACTGAAGTAAAAAGCTAAAGCATTAGCACGAAACGAACAGATAAAAACGAAGCGGTTTATCCCCTTTTACAATTTACAATAAACTTTATTCCTGTGTAACCACGCCTTGGTCGCTGATATTGATTTTTACTTCGGGAAAATCGAGTTTGGTGAGGTTTTGAATTACTTTTAACACACGTTTGTCGGGGTCGATGAGGGGAGGCTGGTATTTGAGCTGGTAGGTGGAAATGATTTGGGCTTTTAGGAATTTGCCATTTTTGTTGGTTGAAACTTGCATAATGGGCGCCAAACCACACACACCGGCAATACTAATGCGGCTATAGGTGCAAAAATTGCCCATGCTGTAGGCTATAAAGCGGTTTTTGTATACTTCCACACCGCGAGTTACGTGGGGTCCGTGTCCAAAAATAATATCGGCACCGGCATCAATCATCAGGTGAGCAAATCGGTAAACATTGCCCCGGTTGTAGCCCATAAACATTTCGTCTTGACGGGTAACATGCTGGTGGTCGACACCTTCGGCACCGCTATGAAAAGAAACAATAACAACATTGCAAAGCGAATCAAGATAGTGTACAATTTTTTGGGCGGCTGGGTAATCGCGTATGTCGCAATTGCCCGACTCGGGCGAAAAAGCGCAAAAGCCGTATTTGATGCTATCTTTTTCGTAAATTGTGAAAGGATTTGTAAGCCATCCGGCATAATGCAGCTTTGCCGAATCGAGGGCTTTGGCTGTACTTTTTTTTCCGGCATCGCCAAAATCTTTGCAATGGTTGTTGGCATTGCTAACAAAATCGAAGCCGGCATCCACCAAGCAGTTTGCAAATTTGGTGGGCATGCCAAAGGTCCAACAATTATCGTTGTTGCAGGGTTTACGACCCGCGGGTGTGTCGGTAAACACGCCTTCCAAGTTGCAAAAAGCCACATCGGCCGCTTGTATAATTTGGCTCACATTGCTAAACTCTTTGGAACAATCTTCGCCGGCAGGCAAAAACTCCCGCGAGGGGATGATGGTTCCCAACATCACATCGCCCACGCCAACAATCACCAAGGTGTCGGTGGCGGGTTGGTGTAGAGTGTCGGTTTGCGCTAGTGCGCCTGCAATGTTGACAAAAAACGAAACTGACAGTAGCAATAAAAAGTAAGGTAGCTTTTGCATGATGCGGGTTTTTTACAAAAATACGTTTTTATGGCGAAATGATGATGGCAGGGATGAAAAGGCTTTTTGACAAAAAAACAAGATGTGGCCGTTTGAATGATTATTTTTATCTAAATTTGGTTTGTGAAATTTAAAGCAGTGTCAAACCCAAAAAAATTTATTAGAACAGCTATTATCAGTGTAGTTGTGTTCGTTTGTTTGGTGTTTGCAAATTCGGTTTTTGCCGACAATCCCTTGGATAGTTTAAACCAGGAGTTGGGAAAAGCAATCGGGGAGAAAAAAATAGCGGTTTTAAACCAACTAACCCGAGCACTTTGGGCAAGCAAGCCCGAAAAAGCATTGCAATTTGCGCAAGAGGCTTATGCTTTGGCCGAAGCAATAAACAATCGAGAGCAAATGGCCCTGGCATTGAAAAATGCAGGCATTGTTCATTATTTTATGGGAGAAAACACGGAGGCTATTGATTTGTACACACGTTCGATGGTTATTTTTACCCAACTGAACCACCAAAAAGGTGTTTCGGATTGCTTAAATAATTTGGGACTTATTTATACGGATTTGTGCGATTACAAAAAAGCATTGAATTATTATGAGCAAAGTCTGAAAATTGACATACAACGTAACAACCAGCAAGAACAAGCGAGCACCATGAGCAATATGGGTGCTATTTATCATTTGCAGGGAATGTATTCAAAAGCCATGGGCTATTATTTGCATTCGTTGTGGATTGAATATAAATTCAAGAACAACGAAGGCGTGGGCGAATGTTTGTTGAATATGGGTGCCTTATATCAGGAAACTCAAAATTATGCCAAAGGATTCAAATGCTATGAAGCGGCCATGATTCTTTTTATAAAAGAAAACAATCAGAACCGAATTGCACTAACGAATCATAATTTGGGCATGCTCTATTATTCGGTAAACAACAATTTGAAAGCCCTCAATTATACCAGAACTGCTTTGACCCTGCGCACCCAACTCAGCGACCAACAAGGCGTGGCTTCGAGTTGTTTTTTATTGGCAAATATATTGGATGCTTTAAAAGATACCAACCAGTCGAATGAATATTTTTTTAAAGCAATTAATTTAGAAATGAAACTGGGCAACCAAAAAAAAGTTGCCAGTGCATTGCAAGATAAAGCAGATAAATTGCTTAAAAAAGGGTATTTCAACATAGCCATTCCCTATTATTTAAATAGTATGGAAATTGCGCGCGATATAAATGCCCGACCAGAACTTTTGTACAGTTATGAGCGGCTTTCGGCAGCATACTATGCTTTGCACGATGCAGAAATGGCGATGGTGTACAACAGAAAATATTTGTTGTTGTCGGACTCCATCATGAAAGATTCGAAAGGATTGATACCAGTAGAAAACATCATGCAAACAACAAGCTATGAAACCATGATGCAGAATGATTTTCCGCAAAATAATGCGAATAAATTAATAGAAAAGAACGATAATACATTTTATTTTATAATTTTGGGCTGGGGAATCACCCTAATTATTTTATGTGTTCTTAGCATATTATATATACTACAACGAAGAAAACATGCCAAATTTTTAAAGGAAATCAATAAAATTACTAATCAAAAATAAAAATTAAAAGGAGGATTTATGTCGGAACATGAACAACTAACAAAAAGTTTACCCGAAAATGCGTATCGTGAATTGAAACCAGGCGAAAAGTATATTCCTGTGATGCCAGCCAATCAGGTTTTTCCGGAAGTAACCACCTGGTCGCTTGTGATGGGATTGGTGATGGCAGTAATTTTTTCTGCCGCCGCTGCCTATTCCGGATTAAAAATAGGTCAGGTGTTTGAAGCTGCTATCCCCATTTCAATTATTGCGGTGGGCGCATCGGCAGCAGCACGCAAAAAAAACGCATTGGGTCAAAACATCATTATCCAATCTATTGGTGCCAGTTCGGGCGTTATTGTGGCTGGTGCTGTGTTTACTATTCCCGGATTGTATATTCTGCAAGCCAAATATCCTGAAATACAAGTCGACTTTTTTCAAATATTTTTCTCCTCCTTGTTGGGTGGCTTTTTAGGTATTTTATTTTTAATTCCGTTCAGAAAATATTTTGTAAAAGATATGCATGGTAAACTCCCGTTTCCGGAAGCTACTGCTACTACCGAAATTTTGATGACCGGCGAAAAAGGCGGTTCACAAGCCAAACTGCTTATCGTGAGCGGACTTATTGGCGGATTGTTTGATTTTTGTTTTTCTTCCTTCAAACTTTGGAGCGAAGTAATTACCACCCGCGTGATTCCTGCCGGAGAGGTTTTGGCCGACAAAATAAAAATGGTTTTTAAATTTAATGTAAGTGCTCTTATCTTCAGTTTTGGCTATTTGGTAGGACTGAGGTTTTCGTTTATAATTGCAGCTGGTTCGTTATTATCATGGTTTGTTTTTATTCCCTTGGTCAATGAAGTGGGAAATCTGATTGTTAATGGTTTTTATATAGGAAGTCATTTTATTGCCGGTAGTGGTGGAGTAAATCCTTTTGCCGCACTTTCGGCTGAAGATATTTTCAGAGGCGTGGTTCGTCCTATAGGTATCGGTGGTATTGCCATGGCAGGTATTATCGGAATCATTAAATCATCCGGTGTCATAGTAAGTGCTTTTAAACTTGCGGTTGGCGTTGGCGGAAAAGCACAGGGAGCAGTAAAAGTGGAACGCACACAAAAAGATATGAAAATGTCGTTTGTAATGCTATTCCTTTTCCTTACGGTTGCCGCTATATTTGTGTTTTTGATATTTGGAGTTAAAATCACATTGGTTCAGTCGCTGGTGGCTTTGGTTACTATTTTTATTATTTCATTTTTGTTCACCACCGTGGCCGCCAATGCCATTGCAATTGTTGGCACCAATCCGGTTTCGGGCATGACATTAATGACACTTATTTTGTCCTCAGTTGTTTTGGTTGCAGTTGGGCTGAAAGGATGGCAAGGCATGGTTAGCTCATTAATAATTGGAGGTATTGTTTGCACGGCACTGTCGATGGCAGGAGGCTTTATAACCGATTTGAAAGTGGGTTATTGGCTGGGAACGACACCAGCAAAACAGCAAACGTTTAAATTTTTAGGAACATTGGTGTCGGCAGCCACCGTAGGAGGCGTAATTTTTATACTTAATAAGGCCTACGGTTTTGTTCCAACCGCCGAGCACACCGACCCCATGACTGCACCACAAGCAAATGCCATGGCTGCCATAATTGAACCATTGATGTCGGGCAGTGGCGTAAGTTGGGTTTTGCTTTCCATTGGAGCCGTAATTTCTATTTTATTAAACTGGCTAAAAATTTCTCCATTGGCTTTTGCTTTGGGTATGTTTATTCCTTTAGATTTAAACACACCTTTAGTAGTTGGAGGTTTGCTCAACCATTGGTTTAACAAGAGTACCAAAAACGAAAAATTGAACACAGCCCGTTCAAACCGAGGTATTTTAATTGCTTCGGGATTTATTGCCGGGGCGGCAATTTTTGGTGTGGTGGGTGCTTTCCTACTGTTCTTCAATGTAAATTTGGATACCCACCTTTGGGCCGAAGGAGCAAGAGGAGCACAAATAATAGCACTCTTGGCTTTCATTGGCCTGATAGGATATTTCATTTGGGAATCATTCAGAGCAAAAGAAAACGATTAGTATATTTACCCGGAAAGGGGTAAAATAATTTATCCCTTTCCTTTTTTTTATATTTCAAACAACACAATTATGAAAGAAAAAGTTTTAGAACGTTTTTTACGTTACATAAAAATCGACACCCAATCGGACGAAAACTCGGAAGCAACTCCCAGCACCGAAAAACAATTCAATTTGGCAAAAGTATTGAAACAGGAATTGGAAACTCTTGGATTGAAAGATATATCTCTCGATGATAAATGTTATTTGATGGCAACTTTGCCTGCAAACACAGATAAAAAAATTCCGATAATAGGGTTTATTGCGCACATGGATACTAGCCCCGATATGCCAGGGGCTGTAGAAAATCCGCAATTCATTCGCGACTATTACGGTGATGATATCATCATAAACAAAGAAAAAAACCTTGTGCTTACCACCAAAGAGTTTCCTGAATTAAAAGAATATATCGGCAACACACTTATTACCACCGATGGCAACACATTATTGGGCGCCGACGACAAAGCAGGTATTGCAGAAATTATGACTGCAATAGAATTTTTGGTACATCACCCCGAAATTAAACACGGAACCATAAAGGTTGGTTTCACTCCCGACGAAGAAATTGGGCGTGGTGTTGACTTTTTTGATGTAAAAAAATTCGATGCGGAGTTTGCTTATACACTTGATGGCGGTGGAATTGGAGAGTTGGAATATGAGAATTTCAATGCCGCTGGTGCTAAAATATATGTTCAAGGCAGAAACATACATCCGGGATATGCCAAAGACAAAATGGTGAATGCCATGCTGCTCGCTATGGAAATGAATGCATTACTCCCGGTACATCAACGCCCAGAACATACCGAAGGATACGAAGGCTTCTATCATTTGGTGAAAATGGAAGGAACGGTTGAAAATGCCATGTTGCAATATATTATTCGCGACCATGATAAAGAAAAATTTGAACACAAGAAAAAATTTATTACACAGGCTGTAGAATATATGAACAACCGCTATGGCGAAGGAGTTTTGACACTGGAAATGAAAGATCAGTATTTTAATATGCGGGAACAAGTGTTGAAGGTTTTTCACGTTGTTGAAACCGCCAAGCAAGCCATGGAAGATTTGGGTATTGCGCCCGTGGTGGTTCCCATACGTGGCGGTACGGATGGTGCACGTTTGTCGTATATGGGTTTGCCCTGCCCGAACATATTTGCAGGTGGGCATAATTTTCATGGAAAATTCGAATATGTTCCGGTTGAATCCATGGGAAAAGCAGTAGAAGTTATACTAAAAATTATCGAATTGTATTCAAATAAATAAAGAAACAGCTTTTTCAAATTCCTTATTCGGAAAGCCTTTGACTCTGTCAGGGGCTTTTTTTTATTACAAATAAAATATAAATGTTGCATTTTTTGGAATTAATGTGTATCTTTAGAGCGCAAATTTATCTGGAAAATTAAACCTTATAAAACCATATACACATGAAAACAATTACCAACCAAATTATTTTCTGCGCAGTGCTTTGTATGTTTTATTTTTTTGTTTCCTGTTCTTCCGAAAAACAAAGCAACCAAAAAGTTTATATTATTTCTTCTTCGGCAAAATCCAATTTGTCGCACTTTACGGTTAAACCCGAACAGTTTTATCACAAATTCAATTTCATAGTAGACTCAAGTGGGGCCCTTTACTATTTTAGTTTGCGACCGGAGAATTTAGAAAAAAAATCAATAGACTTGTCACAGGGATTACCGGTTTTTAAAAATCTACTGCCCGAAAATATTGTTCAAGTTTCGGAACCTTCTATTGTTGATTTTCTTAAAAACAATATTCTAAATGATAAAAAAGAAAATATTACCATTTCAATTGCGTCGCAAAAAGACACCATCATGTCTGAAGGATTTTCGACGATGATTAAATATTTATACGATAGCACAAAAAATTTAGATTTTCAAGTGCGCACTACAACCCTTGAAGAAAATACGGTAGTAAATTTTAAGAAAAAGCACGAATTCTATGATCCCAAGCTTATAAAATGGGATTCAAGCAAAATGGTAATTTATACAACACCCATTATAGAGTATAATTAAAGAAATCCAAATAATTTTTCGTGGTACTATTAAAACCAAAACCGTTGACTAAATAAAAGTTTGTTCGCTTTGGGAAAGGACAAACAAACCCTATAATGGCTGTGCGAGTTGCTGCAATTTTTAGTAAAATATTATGAGCAGTAAGTACACCAACACCAAGAAGGCAGTTGTTGATACGTACATCCTTTTATAATGTTCATTATGGAATAAGGCATTTAGTAATGAACTATTTATAAACCCATGAAAAATCTGACATTCGATGTACAATTTTTATTTTTTTATATTATATTTGCAAAATAAATGTAAACAAAACTATTATTTATGTTACTTAGCGAGCAATTAGATTATAGCTTAATCGAAAGAACTGCCAAAAGAATCAGCATTATGGCGCACCCGATGCGTGCTACTATTATTGAACTGTTGCTGATAAATAAAAGAATGTCGGTTACTGATATATTCATGAAATTACATATTCTCCAAGCAGAAGCTTCGCATCATTTAACGCTGTTAAAAGATTTTGGCATAGTTAAACGGGTTAGAGAAGGTAAAAAGAGTATGTACTATGTTGACATGCCATACTTTGAAAGATTAATGGAACATGTAGAAATTTTATCTGCAAGACGAAAATAGAAATTCACATCGTTATTTTCATACTTAATTTCATCTTATACTAATTTTCACCTCATTAGTTTAAGATGATTTTTTTTTATTTGCACCACGCATGGATTTATATGCATGAAATCGTTAAGCTCTTATGCGCATGATTAACAAATATATCGTAAGCCTAACGGAATAATTGAAAATGAAACCGGGGTATGCCCCAATGTTTCACCATCACACTCAAGATTTAATACATCCTCCGAAATAATTTCCAACTCCCTGCCCCTATAAAGGCTCACTTCCTTAAGTGTTCTAAATGAACCATCATAAAGACGTTTGACATTTGCTACTACTTTTATTTTTGAAATTTTCTTAAAAAGCGTAACATCCAGCAGTCCATCATCTGTTATGGCATCTGGCACTTGCATCATGCCCCCACCGTTATATTTGCCTATGCCTACATTAAAACTAAACAATTTATCGGCAAATACCTTTTGCCCATCAATTGAAACCTGGGTTGTTACACATTTGTAGCTCATCAAGGATGTGAACAAATTAAACAAATAAGCAAACTTACTTCGGGCTTTTTTATCTTTTTTGCGGTTGGTTCGCACCACCACATACGCATCGAAACCCATTCCGGCCACATTGGCAAAATAATTCTTTTTCGCATCACTGGCATCATAATATTGAGCCAGGCCAACATCCTGCAAAGCAAACTTGCCGATTTTTATTCTCTGTATCGTTTCTTCAATGGTGGCGGCCGGGTTGTGGGTTTTTTGCCAATCGTTGCCTGTGCCAAGGGGCAATTGGGCAAGGGTTAGCTCGGTGGGCGAAACCATGCTTTGGGTATAAAACCCGTTTACAGCCTCGTTGAGCGAGCCATCGCCTCCAACCACAATAAAATTTCTGTATCCTTTATTTATGGCTGCATGAACAATTTCGATGCTATGCTTGTGATAATTTGATAATTCGGAGTGGAATTGCAAACCGGCATTGCGCAGTTGATTATAAATTTGCTCCCACTGTGCAGCATCTGATTTTCCGCCGGCATTGGGATTTATAATTACTTTCCATGAATTCAACATAAACAAAATTTACTTTACAAAAAAACAAATAGTCATCTGCGATTTTACAAATGACTATTTGAGATAAAAACTCATTCCCGTTTAATTATTGCCAGGACCTCCGGTTGCTGTATCCTGAGGTGAATATCGTACATATTGATTCAGCATGATACTGAATTTTTCGGCTTGTTTCTTTTCGCCATACATGGCCGAATACTCGCTCAACGCACGCAAAATTGATAAGGCTTGTTGCATGTCGTCGCTGAAGAAACGAGCATATTTGGGCTCAACACTCATGTAATACTCCAAATTTTGATTGTAAATGTCGGCAACAATATCAAAAATTTCGTTGGCTTTTTTGTTCTGTCCGGCTCTAAAATATAAATCGCCATAGCCTATCATATACAAATCGTAAGGCACTGCATAGTCGGGCATCATTTCAATGCCTTTGTCGAGTACTTTTAATGCTTTGTCTTTTTTACCTTCGGCCAACAAGCCTTCGGCCAAACGGGCAAAATTATTTCGGAGATACAATGCCATTCCGTAGCTTTCTTTGTCAACATACACGCGTTTATCGTTCAAGTTGCCATAAGCAAATTTGTTCATCAAAGCATCGTAGGTTTCGGTGGTGAGTATTCCGCCTCTTTTTGAACTGTTTTTTACCGGAAGAAACCGATAAACCGAGCCTTCCAAATAGCAATAATCTTCAATATCGCAGAAATCGCCCACGCTGGACGGACTCGCGAAATAAACCGGACGGTTCCAATTGTTGGTAGCCAGTATATCAAGCAACATCAAATCGTTTTTCTGTAATGAGCCTTTTTTTATTGTCCAATTAATTGATTTCACTACCCTGTTGGCCAAATAGCGGGGCACGGTTCCATTGGTGCAAACCTTGAGCGAATCCACACGTAGCGATAGGTTTTTGGTTGGTAAAAAGGCCACCATACGTTTATCCTGAGTTTGAACTTTGTTTTCTTCGTTATCGCTATTGATAAAATTAATGAGTTTTTTCAAATCCCAAACATTGTCGGGGTCTTTTTCGTAGTAGGGCACATAATCGTTGCTTCCGGCTGTGTATTTATCGGAGGGGATGGTGAAGGGCAGCGGTTCTGATTTATAGATTTTGTTAAACAACTGATGAATATACCAATCGCCCGAAGCCAGGGTGAAGTTTACTACCCGCACATCGGTTCTGTATCCTTCCACTTCCTGAACATACCACAAGGGGAAGGTGTCGTTGTCGCCATTGGTGATCAAGATGGCATTGGGTGCGCAGGATGCAAGATAGTTTTTGGCAAAATCGCGCATAGCGTATTTGTAAGAACGGTCGTGGTCGTTCCACTCTTGTTTTGCCATGATGGTGGGCACCAAAAGTAAACAGGCTAAGGTGGCCAGGGCCACGCTGGCCATTTGGGGTAGTTTTTTTGATAGCAGATGGTACAATGCAATAACACCCAAACCTATCCAAATGGCAAAAGCGTAGTACGAACCCACGTAAGCATAATCGCGTTCACGGGGCTGATAAGGCGTAGGGTTCAAATAAACAATGATGGCAAAACCTGTCAAGAAAAATAATAGAAAAACAATAAATGCATCTTTTTTGTTTTTCCAGAAATGATAAATTAAACCGGCCAAACCAAGCAAAAAAGGAAAGAAAAATAATGTGTTGCGGCCTTTGTTTTGCAGCATTTTGTCGGTAATTTTTTCTTGATTACCCAGGCGGGCTGCATCCAAAAATTTAATACCCGAAATCCAGTTGCCGTTTATCACATCTTTGTTACCGTTTTCGTCGATGCCAAAGCCTTGTATATCGTTTTGGCGACCAACAAAATTCCACATGAAATAGCGCCAATATTGATTTCCCAGTTGGTTTTTAAAGAAAAACGCCAGGTTTTGCCCAAAGCTGGGGTTTCTGTTTTCGGTGACACCGGTCCAGGCGTGATAGGCTTTAACATGTTTATCTTGTTCGCTCCACATGCGTGGAAACAATCCGCAACTTTGGGGGTCGTATACGTAAGTGATTTTTCGGTTGGTTTTTATGTATTTATCTTTGCCTTTAATGTAGTTGTAGTTGCCTTCTTTCGAATCGATAATTTTTGCATTAAAATATTGTCCGTAAAGCACGGGCCAATCGCCATATTGGTCGCGGTTCAAATAAGTGAGCAGCGTTAGGGCATCTTCGGGGGCATTTTCGTTTATGGGGGTGTTGGCATTGGCGCGCACCACCAGCACAACAAAAGATGAATAACCGATGAGAATAAAAGTGAAACAAAGTATAATGGTGTTGATAACTGTTTTCTTTTTGGTTACCCACAATCCAAACACAATGGCTGCAATGATGAGCACAAAATAAATAATGGTGCCCGAATTGAACGGCATGCCTACAATGTTTACAAAAAACAGTTCGAAATAGCCGGCCATTTTAACTGTCCAGGGTATAATGCCCACTTGCACAAAACCGAGAATGATAACCGAAAGTATGAGTGTTAAAATTAAATTGCGGCGCGATTGTTTTCCTTTGCGGAAATAATAAATCATGGTCATGGCCGGGATACAAAGCAAGTTAAGCAAGTGAACTCCAATGGATAAGCCCATCATAAAAGCAATAAAAACAATCCAGCGGTTGGCATGTTTTTCGTCGGCAACCACTTCCCATTTAAGCATAGCCCAAAACACAATGGAGGTGAAAAATGCCGAGGTGGCATACACTTCGCCTTCCACTGCCGAAAACCAAAACGAATCGCTGAATGTGAATGCCAAAGCACCAACCACACCGGCTCCCAAAATAATGTAGGTTTGTGGTTGTGTGAGTTCGAAACTACTGCTTTTGGTATACATTTTTTTTGCAATGGAGGTGATGGTCCAAAACAAAAACAAGATGGTGAAACCGCTTAAAATTGCCGACATGCTGTTGACCATGGCTGCAACGCGCATTACATCGCCACCGGCAAACAAGGTAAAAAACCTTCCCATCAACTGAAACATGGGTGCTCCGGGCGGATGGCCTACTTCCAATTTGTAGGCGGTTGAAATATATTCGCCGCAATCCCACCAACTGGCTGTGGGTTCAATGGTTAGCAAATAAACGGTGGAGGCAATAATAAATACCAGCCAACCAACACCATTGTTCAGCAATTTGTAGTTCTTAAAAATATTCATGTTTTTTGGATTGTTTTAAAATTTTAGCGAAATTAATAAATTGACTTTAATATGGTGCGTTTTTTTTTAATCATTTTTGTATAGTGCTTTTTAGCTTCTACTTTTTTCTCTTTTACCTTTATTATCTGCGTAAAATTTTTCTCTCACTTTTTTATCCTTTGGCATGAAAAGGTAAAAAAAAGGCGGGTAAGAATTTTTCTCACCTTTCTCCTTTTCCTTTTTTCGCTTTTTTCGCTACACCACCATGGCTTTGCGCTTGGAAACAATTTCGTAGTTATGGTTTCCTTTTTTGGGTACGTAGGTTGCCATCAGCCAAACGGTTTTACCTACCTGTTGTTCGGTAAACGTGTAGGTGAATTTGCCTCTTTTGGCACGGCCGCAATATTGCGCTGTTTTTAAAACATCGCCTTTGGGCTCTTCGTCGCTTTCATACAAAAACACATCAATCCCTTTGGCATCGTGGGGCGATATAAGGGCTGGGTTTTCATTGTTTTTCATTTCGATGGTGAGGTGCAAATGGATATCGGTTTTAATGTTCACGATTGCAGGATAGCTGTTGGTAAGGGAAACCGACGATTCGCTGTGTCCATCAAATTGCCCTCTTACACCAAATCCATAGGCTTTGGCTTTGCCCAAATCGCCATCAAATTCGGTTTGAATTACCGACAACCAATTGCTCACAATTATGTTGTTGATTTATTGCCTTAAACTGGCAATTTTTGCGGTGCTTTGCATTTGCTGCAATTTGAGGTGGCCGCGGTGCACATATTCAGCATCTAGCTCGTCAATCAATGTTTTGGCTTCGGTGGGTGGGGGGTTTAGGCCGGGCACGGGCGAATCAATTAATTTTTTTATGATACTGCGTGCACGAACCCTAAAAATGCCATCGCCAATGTTATTGAGCAATGCGGTTAAAATGTACTTTTTTTGTAAACTCATACGTTGGTGTTTTAATGATTATTAATTTCAGTTTGTAAATACCTTATTGTATCTGGTTGTAGGCTTGCCAAATTTAAATTTGGTTAAACTCATTGATGTTTTGGTTTGATAATTTAAAACATTGCTCACAATATCTTATGTTTTTTTAATCCCATTTGCTGTTTTCTGAATGGTATTTGTTAATTCTATTATTTCATTTGATGGTTCCATGTCTGTATTTACTGTTTTCTTTATAGTATTTTATGGTTTGTCTATATCATTTTATGTTTCTGTCATTGCATTTGTTGTTTCCATGATAGTATTTGATGTTTTTATTACATACTTTACAGTTTCCATTATGGTAATTAATGTTTCCTTATTCGCATTTGATGTTTCTTTAACGGAATTTGATGTTTTCGTATTGAACCTTGATGTTTTCGGAAAGTTAACCAACTCACATGTATCATAACAATTGTTCGTTGCCACGCTGTGCGGCAATAGAGTCAATTGATTTAGTTGAAATCCAAAAATAATTTGGTTCACCATGACTATAGCAAAATTGGTAGCACAAAGTTAAAAGAAATTTGATTTGAAATCAAAAAGTAAAGGTAAAAAATTTACAAAAGGTTAAATACAAAGAACAAAAGAACAAAGACAAAAAACAATACAACCAAAGAACAAAAGAAACAATAGACCAATTCAATCCTAAAACAATAAAACAATCCAAACCCGCTATGAGCAACCACATCCCCCACCCCATGTTGGCTTCAGACGTGCTAAACCTGTCCACACTTCACTATAAAACCACTGTGCATACTATCGCTATTTTTTTTTCTACACGCCGTATTTTTCATTAACTTTGTCAAAAAAATCAACCTTTCGGTGTCATTCCTTTTCACAGCAAAGCACTATCTCGCCTACAAGCGGGTCGCACAGTCGGCCTTTGCGGTGCACGCGCCCTTTGCCTATAAATTCTATAGCGAAGTGGTGCGCTCCCACGAAAAATTTCCAAAAGCCCTTGCCCCCCTCGAAACCCTGCGCCATCAGATCCATCGCAACCACACTGCCATCACCGTTACCGATCTGGGCACCGGCGCCACCCAAGCCAAACCGCTGCGAAAAATATCATACATTACCCGCCGCTACGCCACTTCGCGCAAAAACGCCCACTTGCTGCATCGTGTGGCCAACTTTTGCCAGCCGCGCCACATTTTGGAGCTGGGCACCTCAGTGGGCATCGCCACCATGTATATGGCTACGGCCCAAGGTCACCCCACCGTCACCACCATCGAAGGCTGTCCGCAAACCGCAGCCATAGCCCAACAAAATTTTAACCAAGTTAAGCTCTGCATTCGCGCCCTCATCGGCAATTTCGATACCCTCTTGCCCCAATTTTTGGCACAACACCGCCCCGACATGATTTTTTTTGATGGCAACCACACCCGCCAAGCCACCTTGCGCTATTTTCAACAATGTTTGCCAGCAACACACCCTAAATCCGTTTTCATTTTTGCCGACATCCATTGGTCTAAAGGCATGCACAGCGCTTGGCGCGAAATCATAGCCAGCCCAGAAGTTAGCCTCAGCATGGATTTGTTTCATTTCGGCATCCTATTTTTCGATAAAAAACTCGCTAAACAACATTTTATATTAAAATATTGAGAGATTGCTTAAATTTGCTTTTTAATTAAGAACACAAAAGTCAGAAGTTTTGCTAAACGATAAACTTCGCTAAACAAACAAAAATGGACGAAAAAATCATTAGTTTAAAAAACATTACCAAAAACTACAAGGTGGGCACCTATATTGTGAAAGCCTTGCAAAACGTAACATTGCACATCAACAAAAACGAATACGTGGCCCTCATGGGTCCCTCGGGCTCGGGCAAATCAACCCTAATGAACATTTTGGGCTGCCTCGACAGTGCCACCTCGGGCACCTATATTCTAAACCAACAAGATGTAAGCAAACTCCACGACAATGCCCTGGCCGAAATCCGCAACAAAGAAATTGGCTTTGTGTTTCAAACCTTCAACCTTCTGCCCCGCTCCACCGCTCTCGATAATGTGGCGCTTCCGCTGATATATGCCGGTTTCACCAACGCCAAACGCATCATCCGAGCCAAAGAAGTGCTGGAGCAAGTGCAACTCAGCGACCGCATAACCCACAAACCCAACGAACTTTCGGGCGGACAACGCCAACGCGTGGCCATTGCAAGAGCACTAGTGAACAAACCCTCCATCATTTTGGCCGACGAACCCACCGGAAACCTCGATTCAAAAACCTCAATCGAAATCATGGGCCTATTCGAAGCCATTCACGAACAAGGCAACACCATCATTTTGGTTACCCACGAAGAAGACATTGCCCGCCATGCACACCGCATCATCCGCCTTAAAGACGGCTATGTGGACACCGACGAACAAAACGAAAACATCCGCAAAATGAAATTCTATGCTGATTAGGAAGTACTTGGAGTGCCTAGAGTGCCTAAAGTACTTGGAGTGCCTAAAGTTTGGAGTACTTGGAGTGCCTAGAGTGCCTAGAGTACTTGGAGTGCCTAAAGTTTGGAGTGCCTAGAGTGCCTAAAGTACTTGGAGTGCCTACAGTGCCTAAAGTATTTAGAGTAAAAAAAGTTAAGAGTTATGGATAATAAAGAATTTGGCAAGCAATTAGAATTAAGAACCAAGAACTTTGCTATCAGTATTATTAAGTTATCCTCTTTATTACCCAATACACCAGAAAGCAAGGCTATTAGAAATCAAATTACAAACATTTAAATAAAAATTATAACCTGCACCCCAAGTACTTTAGGCACTCTAGGCACTTTAGGCACTTAAAAAGAACAACCAAATGAACAAACACAAAATCTACACAAAAAAAGGAGATACAGGAACCACCTCTCTAATTGGAGGCATACGCGTTCCAAAATCCGATACGCGCATCGAAGCCTACGGAACCTTGGACGAACTAAATTCATTTGTTGGATTAATTCGCGATTTTTCAATCGACCAGACACAAAAAGACACCCTGAACAGCATACAAACCCATATCTCAATTGCCGAATCGCTGATGGCGGCTGGCTCCGTCGAAGCACTCCATACCTTGCCTGGTCTGTCGGAAGAAAACATTCAACTGCTCGAAACAGAAATCGACCGCATGAATCAAAACTTACCCCAATTAACCCATTTTTTGTTACCCGGCGGGCATCCCGTGGTATCCTATTGCCACATAGCCCGCACCGTGTGCCGTCGGGCCGAGCGCATCATTGTTGGCCTCAACCCCACCAACCAAAAACAAACTCTGGTAGTAAAATACATCAACCGATTATCCGATTATCTTTTCGTTTTGGCACGTCACGTGGCAAAAGATTTGGGCATTGCCGAAAACCTTTGGAAAATATAAATAAAAAATAATTTTTACTGCACTCAATATTATTAAATAGTTTTACGTTATGCTTAACAATAGTGTAAACCATTAGAAAATTGGGTAAAAAATTTGAGTTATTAACAATCCTCAAAACAATGTTTAAATCTTTTACTTGACTTTTTGTGCGAAATAATTATATTTTTGCAAAAAATTAAAAACCGAGAAGTATGTATTGGACTCTAGAATTGGCTTCGAAATTAGAAGATGCACCGTGGCCGGCAACCAAAGATGAATTGATTGATTATGCTGTTCGCTCAGGATTGCCCATGGAAGTCATAGAAAATTTGAAAGAGATTGAAGACGAAGGCGAAATGTACGAAAGCATTGAAGATATATGGCCCGATTATCCTACAAAGGAAGATTTCTTCTTTCATGAGGACGAATATTAATAATTTTATGGAATAAAAACACCGATTAAGCTTCCCCAAAAGGAAGCTTTTTTATTTTTGCTCAAAATCATGAATCACCAAAGCCTCTAACTGTTCCACAGTAATAGCATCGGTTAGCAAAAAATCGCCAATAGCCGTTCGGCACAACGAAGTTAGATACGCACCGCAGCCCAACTCCACTCCCAAATCGCGCGCCAGCGAACGTATGTAGGTTCCTTTTGAGCACGCCACTTCAAACTCCACCACTGGCAAATTCACCGATTTTATTTCAAAACGTTTTATGTTGATAGGCCGTGCCTCAATCGTTATCTCCTCGCCTTTGCGCGCACTTTCATACGCACGTTTGCCATCAATTTTTATGGCCGAATACATCGGAGGAACTTGGTCCTGCTCGCCAATAAATTTCTTCGCGGCTTTAATTACATCTTTTTCGGTCAAAGCCGAAATATCGAAAGTTTGATTCACTTTGGTTTCCAAATCGAACGAAGGCGTGGTAGCCCCAATAAAAAACGTTCCGGTGTAAACCTTATCCTGATTTTGAAATTCGTCAATACGTTTCGTAAATTTTCCAGTACACAACACCAGCAATCCGGTTGCAAGCGGGTCGAGCGTTCCGGCATGACCAATTTTGATTTTTTTAATTCCTACCCTATATTTTAACATGGAGCGTATTTTGGCTACCACATCAAACGAGGTCCATTTGTAAGGCTTGTTAATTAATAGAATTTCACCATCGAGAAAATGAAAAAACATATCAGGAAATTTTTAAGTCATATCCAAGTATCAGGCAAAGTATAATAACTGCACCCAAAACAATGCGGTAGTATCCAAAAACTTTAAAACCATATTTTGTTAAAAAACTAATAAAGGCTTTTATGGCAATCATGGCAACAATAAAAGCAACAACATTGCCCGTTAGCAACATTTTTATATTATGCGTATTAATAGTTTGGTCGGCATTATAAAACAAACTTTTGTAGTTCGACAAAAGTTTGTATGCTGTGGCAGCAAGCATAGTAGGCACAGCCAAAAAGAACGAAAACTCAGCAGCATTTTTTCGCGTTAGCTTTTGCGACATACCACCAATAATAGAGGCTGCCGAACGCGAAACACCTGGAATCATAGCAATACATTGAAACAACCCAATCTTTAAAGCGGTTAAAAAACTAATCTTTTGATCTTCCTTAGGTTTATTAAACAACTTGTCTACAAACAAGAAAAACACCCCACCCACAAAAAGCGCAATGGCAACCACCCAAACATTTTCGAGTAACGAATCGATAAAATCGCCCAATGCAAACCCAATAATAGCAGCAGGAAGAAAAGCAATAAATAATTTATAATAGAAATTCATGCTCTGGAAAAACCGCTTCCAGTAAAGAATTAAAACCGATAAAATTGAACCAAACTGAATGTTAACGATAAACGCCTTGGTAAATTCGGTGGTTTCAATACCCAAAAGCTTTTCTGTAATAATCATATGCCCTGTCGACGAAATGGGCAAGAATTCAGTAATACCTTGAACTATGGCAATTATTACTGCTTCAATGTAGGTCATGCTTCCGCTTTTTGTTTTGGCTTAAGCATAATAGCAACCACCTCGATTGCAAATCCAAGTAATATTAATATCGGAGCAACAGTCAAACGTTGTGCATCAAAAATATCTTCGTTAAACACTTTGGGATCATTTGAACCACCTCCTGCCATAGTAACAAAGCCAATAATTATAAAGGCAATACCTATCAACATCAGTATATAATTCCGTTTATCAAACAACAAACCAATACCTTTGGTTTCGGTTTGTTTCGATCTGTATTGAGTTTTTGTAGGTTCCGATTTGGGTATAACAACGGGGTCAACTCTTTTAACCTCTGCAATTTTCGGTTTGTTCGAAATATTGGGTTTTCTTTTTGCTGCCATTTTTTATGTTTGATTTTAAATTTATAACAAGTTTATTTTTATACGAATTTTTAATAAAATAGATGATCAACTTTAATTTTTAAATATTTACGAACTGCAAAAAACGTCGATATCAGCGAAATCACCAAACCAATGGCTATAACAAAAGCAAACAACATCAAAAACAAATCGATACTTTGCAGATTAATGATTTCAGGAATTTCTTTGCGCGCAATAATAATAACTGCCACCAACATTGCAATTGCAATAACAGAAGAGACAAAACCATGAATCAAGCTGATAGTTAAAAAAGGTCTGCGTATAAAACCTTCGGTAGCTCCCACCAGTTGCATGGTTTTTATTAAAAACCTTTTCGAATACACGGCAAGCCGTATCGTATTATTTATCAAACTGATTGCAATCATTAGCAACAACAAACTAAAACCCAATAAAACCGCCGAAATAGCATTAATGTTATCATTTACATCTTTTACTAACGATTTCTGATATTTCACTTCTTCCACCACAGGGTTTTTCTTTATCGTTTTCTCAATTTGTTCAAAATAAAAAGGCAAGGCATACTGGGCTTTCAAATGAACCGCTATCGAAGTATGCAAGGGGTTATATCCAATAAACTGAACAAAATCAACCCCCAGCTCTTTCTGATACGTTTCAGCAGCTTTTTCTTCGCTAATATATTCCGTCGATCGAACATATTCCATAGCATCCAGTTCTTTCTGCAATTGAACAATGTCTGCTTCTTTCACATTTTTGTTCATATAAACAGTAAAACCGATGTTTTCTTTTACATAATCCGAAAGTTTTCGTGTATGCAACACCAGCAATCCCACCAAACCAATTGCAAAAAGAACCAGCGCAATACTCACAATGGTGGTAATTCTAGAGCTATTGAGCCTGCGACGGGTAAAATGTTCTTCTTTGCGCACCATCAATTTGTTTTAGGCTGCTAAATTAATAATTTTTCCAACACCGATAAAAAGTGTTTTAAAATACATTTCCATTTTCGGTACGTAATTAGGTCAAATCTTGGAGTTTTTTGTAAATTTGCACCCACTAAAATGCAAAATAGATGGATTATAATTTCAGCGAAGTAGAAAAAAAATGGAGAACCTGGTGGCAAAATCACGACACATATAAAACCACATACAATACCTCAAAACCCAAGTATTATGTACTCGATATGTTTCCGTATCCTTCCGGGGCAGGATTGCATGTGGGCCATCCATTGGGCTACATCGCTTCCGATATATTTGCACGTTACAAACGTTTGAAAGGCTTTAACGTTCTGCACCCAATGGGCTACGATGCCTATGGTTTGCCTGCCGAACAATATGCAATTCAAACAGGACAGCATCCTGCAATCACCACCGAAAAAAACCTGAATCGTTATCGTCAACAACTCGATGTACTTGGTTTTTCCTTCGATTGGAGCCGCGAAGTGCGCACCTCCGACCCCCAATATTATAAATGGACTCAATGGACTTTCATCAAATTATTTCATTCTTGGTATAACAAAAAGACTGACAAGGCCGAACCCATCGAATCGCTTATCGCTGAATTTGAAATTAATGGATCTGAGCATGTTGAAGCCGCTTCGTCCGTTGTTCCCGAATTTCGTGCACAATACTGGAACAATTTATCTGAAAAGCAACAACAGGAAATATTAATGCACTTTCGATTGGCTTATCTCGCCGACACTATGGTTAACTGGTGTCCTGCGTTGGGAACCGTTTTAGCAAACGATGAAGTGGCCGAAGGGTTTTCTGTACGTGGCGGACATCCAGTGGAACGCAAATCGATGAAGCAATGGCTGCTTCGAATTACTGCTTACGCTGAAAGATTGCTTAACGGACTCGATTCCATTGATTGGCCCGAACCAATTAAAGAAGTTCAACGAAATTGGATCGGAAAATCGGATGGTGCCAAATTGGAATTCGAGATTTACAATTCCGACCTAAAACTAGAAGTATTTACCACACGTCCCGATACAATTTTTGGAGTCAGTTATATGACCTTAGCTCCCGAACATGAATTTGTGGAACAAATTGTTACAGATGCGTATCACGAATCGGTGATGCAATACATTGCCGAAACGAAAAACCGCAGCGAACGGGAACGCATGGCTGATGTGAAAAAGATTAGCGGGTGTTTCACAGGTGCATATGCCATTCATCCATTCAGTGGAAACAAATTGCCCATTTGGATAGGTGATTATGTGTTGGCAGGCTATGGAACTGGTGCTGTTATGGCAGTTCCTGCACACGATAGCCGCGATTATGCCTTTGCAAAACATTTTGGTTTAGATATTCTCGAAGTAGTGGCTGGAGGTGATATTTCGCAGGAAGCCTTTGATGGAAAACAAGGAAAACTTATCAATTCGGATTTTTTGAACGGTATGGAAGTCCGCGATGCGATGAACTTTATTATTGGAACAATTGAAGGTATGGAAATTGGGCTCGGAAAAGTGAATTATCGATTGCGCGATGCTATTTTCAGCCGTCAGCGTTATTGGGGCGAACCGTTTCCTGTTTACTACAAAGAAGGTATTCCTTATACATTAGATGCATCGCAATTGCCTTTAGAATTACCTCAGGTGGATGCCTATTTGCCCACCGAAACTGGTGAACCACCATTGGCACGCGCTAAAAATTGGAAAACAAAAGAAGGATATCCGCTCGAAACAAATACCATGCCCGGGTTTGCCGGTTCAAGCGGTTATTACCTGCGCTACATGGACCCACATAATGAAACAGCGTATTTCTCTCACAAAGCAAATGCCTATTGGCAAAATGTTGATTTATATATTGGCGGAGCCGAACATGCCACAGGGCACCTGATTTATTCACGTTTCTGGAATAAATTCCTTTTTGATTTGGGATTAACTGTAAAAGACGAACCTTTCCAAAAACTTATCAATCAGGGTATGATACAAGGAGTTTCAGAAAAAATATACATGCTAGTTCAAGACAGAAGTGGTAGAGATATTATCCCTTTCACGACTTTTGATATTAATAATGGAGTAATTGGACATTATCATCTTGGTTTTCCGGCAGATATTTATTATAGTGCTGATATTTATACTAAATGGGACCTGGCCAATGATGATAATATGAGATTCGTCGCCATAAAAAAACATATTAATATCAGCCTTGTGAATAATAATAACGTTGATATTGAGAAATTGTCTTTAATAAATGATATGTCGAATGCCGTTTTTGTTACAAATAATGGAGGCTTTTACTACCAAGGCAAATTCTACGAATTGATTAGTGGTGAATGGAAAGAGCCTAAGAATATTGACCTAAAAGATAAATTTAAATCAGAATCCTTAGTGGAGAAAATGTCGAAGACATATCTTAATGCTATTAATCCTGATGACCTGGTTGAAAAATATGGTGCCGATACATTGCGTTTATACGAAATGTTTTTAGGTCCGCTGGAAATGCATAAGCCATGGGATACCAACGGAATTGAAGGTGTTTCGCGTTTCATGCGTAAGCTCTGGCGATTGTATCACGACCATAATAATGTTTTTTGTGTAAGCAATGAGGAACCCACACAAGACGAATTACGCGTGCTTCATAAAACCATTAAAAAAACCAAAGACGACATTGAACGTTTTTCATTCAATACCGCTGTAAGTTCATTTATGATTTGCGTGAACGAGCTCACCGATTTAAAATGCAACAAACGAAAAATATTGAGTGATTTTGCAATAATTATTTCGCCGTTTGCGCCACATATTGCTGAGGAATTGTGGAATCTTCTTGGAAACAATGTAAGTATCACTCAAGTTGAATTTCCTGTGTATGACGAGAAATATCTTTCGGTTAATTCACATGAATATCCTGTATCTTTTAATGGCAAGATGCGCTTCAAACTTGAGCTTCCGCTTAAATTGTCGATACCAGAAATAGAAAAAGCAGTGCTTTCTTCAAAGGAATCTGAGAAATGGTTAACACAAAATCCACCTAAAAAAATCATCATTATACCCGGGAAAATAATAAACATAGTTGTTTGATTTTCTGTATACTCACATCCGGACCAGTATTTTGGAACAGTATTTGATTCTGTTATCATGAATCAAAATTAAAAAGAAATGAAAACGAGAATAATTGTTGCAATGTTGACAGTTTTCATTGCAACCAATACCAAAGCACAGCTACGAGTCGAAACAAATGATGCTTTTAAGCGTGGCGAAATTCTTATTTATAAGGCATATTACGATGCCGTTTTAACCGGCGAAGTTATTGCAGGCAATGCAGTTTTTAGAATCAAAGACGAAAATAAACTTATAAATAACCGAAGCACCTTACATATGGAAGTTGTAGGGAAAACAAAAGGTGCCTTTAACTGGTTTTTTAAGGTCAATGACCATTATGAAACGTATGTAGATGAAGAAACACTTGCGCCGTGGTTGTTCATTCGTCGTGTGGATGAAGGTGGCTATATCATAAATCAGGATGTTACCTTTAATCAGAATAAGAATTTAGCGTATTTTGTTGATAACGCTAAAACAAAAAAATCAACTGTTTCAACCCCGCTATATGTACAGGATCTTCTTTCGGCAATTTATTATTGCCGAACATACGATGTGGCGAAAATGAACAATAAAGAAGAGTTCAATGTCAAGTTCATCCTTGATGATACGATATATTCAACAAAAGTTGTATATCTAGGAAAAGAGACAATTAATACAAGCTTTGGAAAAGTACGTTGCATCAAATTAAAACCACAAGTGCTAACCGGCAATGTTTTTAAAGATCCTTACCCGGTGACATTGTGGGTGAGCGATGATAAAAACAAAATCCCTATACTTGCCGAATCTCAAATTATTGTTGGCAAAGTAAAACTTGAACTAATTGAATATGCCGGATTAAAAAATCCTTTTTCTTCGTTTGTTAAATAATGGAAAAAAGATTTGCTATTTTGCTATTTAGAAAAAAGAATTATTACTTTCGTAAAAAAAAATATAAAAAATGAAAAAGATATTTGTTTTATTTGTTTGCAGTTTAATTGTTTTAGCAAGTTCTGCTCAAAAAGTTGACAAAAGCAATGTTCCTTTGGAAGTAAAAAAAATGCTTTTTACAAAAGCTAACGATACTTTAACCCCGGTTTGGGAAAAAACCGTTGATTATTACAAGGCGACTTTTACAAAAGGAGAACTCAAAGCAGAAATCCAAATTAAAGAAAATGCTGAATGGATAAAAACGATTTGGAGTTTGCCTTACACTTATGTTCCACAAAAAATTAAAGATAACGTGCTAACAGCCTACCCAGGCGCAAAAGTAGTTAGTTCAACAATTCAGTATCGTACAGATGGCGACTATTATATTATTGAAGCAAAAAAGAAAAAAGAAATTCAATTACTTTATTATAGCCTAAAATCAGAGTTTATTAAAATAGAACCTAAAGTGGCTGTTAGTACAAATAAACTCTAGGAGTACTTTCTATTGCTGAAAATCATAAATAAAGACTTCTCGATTTTTATTTTCAGAAATTTATGTATCAAACTATATAAAGCTACCCTTTTCAGGTAGTTTTATGTTTATTATTATCTTTACAAGAAAAATCTCATCTATGGAAATGACCAACAACGATATTTTAAAGAAATTGCGAGTTGCATTAAGTTTAAGAGATGACGACATTATTCATATTCTAAAATTAGCCGGTTTTACCATGAGCAAAAGTCGACTAAACTCATTGTTTCGCAATCCCGATCATCCAAACTACGAACCATGCGGTAATCAAGTGTTGCGAAATTTTTTGAATGGGTTAATTATCTACAATCGCGGGCCTAGAACAAATGGAAAGTCCAAAGATTCAACTACAATGGATCCACATCTAGACTAACTTGGACAGCCGGATAAACTTTTGAAAACTCTTTAATAATGCTTTCGACATCATATTTGTGCTTTTGCAAAAAAGCATCTCGATTGAGTTTAATAAGAACGTTTTTCAAATAGCGATTTTTGATTCGTGACACAATAGGGTACTCCGGGCCAAAAACTTTTTTACCAAAAAGAAATCTGAGGTTATGCACCAAATAAGCCGCAGCAGTATTTAACAAATTCGGGTCTTGATGTTTTAATGTTATTTGAATCAACCGACTGAAAGGTGGATAATCGAAGCGTTTGCGTTGATGCAATTGCTCGTTGCACATGGCATGATAATTATTTTGTAGTGCTTGTTTAATTATCGGATTGTTGGGATTATAGGTTTGAATTACCACTTTGCCGCGTTTGTTTTTTCGTCCGGCCCTGCCACTCACTTGTGCTATCATTTGGTAACCTCTTTCGTGCGCTCTGAAATCGGGGAAACTTAACATGTTGTCGGCATTTAAAATACCAACTAAACTCACATTCTCGAAATCGAGACCTTTGGTTACCATTTGCGTTCCAATCAGTATCTGCGTTTTTCTATCTTCAAAATCGTTGATGATTTGTTGATAGGCATTTTTTGTGCGGGTGGAATCTAAATCCATGCGCACAATATTTGTTTCGGAAAACAACAATTCTGTTTCTTCTTCAATGCGTTCGGTGCCGAACCCTTTTGTAAGTATTTTGGTACTTTTACATGCAGGACATTCGCTTGGCACTTGTGCCGAATAGCCACAATAGTGACATTTCAATTGATTGATATGCTTATGGTAAATTAAGGTAACGTCGCAATATTTACATGTAGGCACCCAACTGCAATCGCCACATTCAACTCGAGTTGAAAATCCTCTTCGGTTTTGAAACAATATCACTTGTTCCTTATTTTTTAAGGCTTCCGTGGTAAGACTAAAAAGAGTTTCCGAAAAAAAAGCTTTCATCTTTTTATGACGGGTTTGTTCTTTGAGGTCGGCAACGATGATCTCGGGCAATTCCATATCGCCAAAACGTTTATTCAACTCTACCAATCCAAATCGTGCGTTCAGCGTATTAAAATATGTTTCGATGGAAGGTGTTGCCGAACCAAGCAATGTTTTGGCACCATGCAAATGTGCTAAATAAATGGCGGCATCGCGCGCATTATAGCGTGGGGCGGGTTCGGTCTGTTTGTAGGATGTATCATGTTCCTCGTCGACAATTACCAAACCCAGATTATGGTAAGGCAAAAACAATGAAGAACGAGCACCCAAAACAATTTTATAAGGTTGGCCGACACTTTCGGTAGTATTTTCGGGAAGGATTTTGTTCCACACTTCCACACGTTCGTTATTATTGTATTTTGAATGATAAACACCCACTTGTTTTCCGAAATATTTACGAAGCCGGTTGATGATTTGAGTGGTGAGGGCTATTTCGGGCAACAGAAACAACACTTGTTTGTTTTGCGCAATGGTTTCGTTAATCAGTTTAATATAGATTTCGGTTTTGCCGCTGGATGTTATACCATGCAGCAGCACCACATCTTTTGTTTTAAAAAGCTCACGAATTTGATCAACTGCTTGCGATTGGTTTTCGTTGAGAATAATAGAGTCAACTTCGGCTATGCTATCGTAATCTTTTAAACGCGATTGGGTTATTTCGTAAGTTTCGAAAACACCTTTTTTCACCAAGGTGTTGAGTTGGGCTACAGCAGTTTCGGCTTTAGCCAACAAATCGAACCGGCTTAGGTTTTTGGGTGCAGGTTTTGTATTGCGCGTAATATGCAAATAGGCCATCATCAGTTGCATTTGCATTTTTGCTTTGCGATCGAGTGTGTCGAGCAATTGGTGTAATGCCTTTTCATCTTCGTATTGCGGAGTAATCCTAACACAAATTTCTTTCTTTGGCCTGAATTTATTATGAAGTTCTTCTTCAGGAAGCAAAATCTTCTTTTCAATCATTGTTTTTATGAGTGGAATGATTTTTTGCTGTTCAACAATATCTGATATTTCGGTTAATGTTAGTTTTTGTCGAATATCCAGTGCTTCGGCAATTAAAAATTCTTTATCAGACAATAGCCTGTAATCTTTTTCAAATTCGGGGTTTAAAACCACACAACTTTCGGAGGCAAGTTTTAGTGATGATGGCAATGCCACATGCATCACCTCGCCAATGCGACACATATAATAGGTTGCTATCCAATTCCAGAATTTGTATTGAATTTCGTTTACAATGGGCGAGTCATCCAGAATTGACAAGATATATTTTGGGATGTAGCCTTTGGGCACATTCTGATGAATTTTATAAACCAGCGCGGTATAAATCTTTTTTTTGCCGAACTGCACCACCACACGAACACCTGTTTGCAGCACATCGTTTAGTTCGTAGGGAACCCGATAGGTGAAAAAACCGGGAATGGGCAAGGGTAGAATGACATCGGCAAATAAAGTAATCCGCTCCATAAATTTATAAGGATAATATGCGAGCCATGGTAAGCATATTTTGGTTCATCTCATGATGGTGCTTGGTCGCTTTTTCGAAAGGAATGTAAACTGTTTTTCCGTTCATCTGCCCTATCATCACACCACGTTTTCCTTGGAGTAGTGCATTCACGGCATCGTAGCCCAAGGTGCTTGCCAAAACACGATCCATACATGATGGGGAACCACCGCGTTGCATGTGGCCAATAATTGACACGCGGGTATCGTAATAATCAAATTTTTCTCGCACCTTGCGGGCAATCTCTAATGCTCCCCCTTGGTCGTCGCCTTCGGAAACGATGATGATACCTGAAGATTTATTTTCGCGTCGGTCGTTTTGTAGTTTTTTAATAAGATCTTCGATAATGGTTTTGCTTTCGGGCAACAATATATCTTCGGCACCACCAGCTATACCACTTAGCAAAGCAATGAATCCGGCATCGCGCCCCATCACCTCAACAAAAAACAAACGATTGTGCGAAGCCGCAGTATCGCGGAGTTTATCAACCACCTCAATAACTGTGTTGATGGCGGTGTCGTAGCCAATGGTAAAATCGGTTCCATATAAATCGTTATCGATAGTGCCCGGAACGCCAACCACCGGAAAGTCGTATGTGTTTCCCAATGCCATGGCTCCCCTAAATGTGCCATCGCCACCAATGGCCACCAAGGCATCGATGCCAGCAGCTACTATGTTTTCGTATGCCTTTTGCATACCTTCTGCCTTGCGAAAAGGCTCACTTCGGGCTGTTTTTAATATGGTGCCCCCGCGCTGTATGATGTTGGCAACGGAATTGTTATACATGTGCTGAAATTCGCCGGAAATAAGACCATCGTAGCCTCGCAGAATTCCGATGACTTCTAATTTATTATAAATACCCGTACGCACCACCGCACGTATGGCGGCGTTCATGCCGGGTGCATCGCCACCCGAAGTAAAAACACCTATCTTTTTTATCTCTTTCATTCTGTTTTTATTGAAAATAACCTAAGAACAAAGGTATGATTTTTTGGCATTTTGTGATGCGACAGAAATTAATTTTCATCTTATAACACAAACTTAATATTTGATATCACTGATGTCCGATAAAAAATTGAAAGAAGCAAAGCCAATATAAGGATTGCTT
>JBAXWF010000003.1:0-113396 GCA_037128515.1 Bacteroidota bacterium
GGATGCCCATTTATTTTTTATAGTAAGGGCATCCGAAGGTTCGGATGCCCATTTATTTTTTATAGTGAGGGCATCGGAAGGTTCCGATGCCCTTTTATAATTTATTGAAAACGGAAAACATGGAAAAGGCTTAGATGATGTTTATTTACTAAAAATCAATTCGTTTGGCGATACTTTATGGACCCGAACTTTTGGTGGGGAGGCCGTCGATAGAGGATATGCAATACAACAGACTCAAGATAGTGGCTACATTTTAGCAGGCTATTCTTATCCAATTTACAATCAAACATTCTATGGAGTTTACCTGGTAAAAACCAATAAAAACGGACAAATTGTCGGCATAGATGAAGCAAAAAACAATGCCAGTTTCTCCATCGCCCCCAACCCCCCTCCAAAATTTAATAATCACCCCATGTGTTATTAAAACAGAATTATTCGTAACTTTGTACAAGAAAAAAATCCATAGCTCAATAAATTTAAAACCAAACCTATTCTATGAAAAAACGATTCATTGCTGCCACATTTATGGCACTGCTGGCCTTAAACACCCTGGCCTGCACCAACTTTATCATCACCAAAAGTGCATCGGCCGATGGCTCGGTAATGATTACCTATTCTGCCGACTCGCATCAGCTTTATGGCGAACTGTATTTCCGCCCAGCCAAAGACTATCCACAAGGAACCATGATGGATATTTGGGAATGGGATACCGGAAAATATTTGGGAAAAATTAAACAAGCCACCCACACCTATTCGGTGGTGGGCAACATGAACGAACATCAAGTAGCCATTGGCGAAACCACTTTTGGTGGACACGAAGACCTGGTGGATACCAGCGCCAAGGTAGATTATGGCAGTTTAATGTATTTGGCATTGCAACGTGCCAAAACCGCCCGCGAAGCCATCCAGGTGATGGGCGATTTGGTAGCCGAATATGGCTATGCCAGCGAAGGCGAATCGTTTTCAATATGCGACCCCAACGAAGCCTGGATCATGGAAATGATAGGCAAAGGCCCCGGCAACAAAGGCGCAGTGTGGGTAGCCCGCCGCATTCCCGACGGATACATTTCGGGCCATGCCAATCAAGCACGCATCACCACCTTTCCCCTAAACGACCCCGAAAATTGCTTGTATGCAAAAGATGTGATAACCGTAGCCCGCCAAAAAGGCTATTTTAAAGGCGACGACAAAGATTTTAGCTTTTCAGATGCCTACAACCCCGTAACGTTTGATGGCGCCCGTTTTTGCGAAGCACGCGTGTGGTCGGCTTTCAACCGCGTCAACAAAGATATGGGAAAATATTTGGATTATGCCATGGGCGAAAACCTAAAAAACCGCATGCCCTTGTGGATTAAAGCCGACAAAAAACTATCAGTATATGATGTGATGGAACTCATGCGCGACCATTACGAAGGCACAACCATGGATATGACCAACGATTTTGGCGCCGGCCCCTACAACTGCCCCTATCGTTGGCGTCCACTAACCTGGAAAGTAGATGGAGTAGACTATTTTAACGAACGAGCCACATCAACCCAACAAACCGGTTTTTCGTTTGTAGCTCAAAGTCGTTCGTGGCTACCCAATCCCATAGGCGGCATTTTTTGGTTTGGCGTTGACGATACCTACAGCACAGTGTATGCACCCATGTATTGCAGCATCACCGCAGTTCCAAAATCCTATGCTGTGGGCAATGGCGATATGATGACCTTTACAGAAAACAGTGCATTTTGGATATTCAATCAAGTTTCCAACTTTGCCTATACACGCTATCGCGACATGATTCCCGAAATCAGAGCCGTACAAAAAGAATTGGAAACAAAATTTATACAGAATCAGGTTCCCGAAATTGATAAAAAAGCACAAGAACTCTACAAAAAATCGCCGAAAAAAGCTGTGGAACTATTAACCACCTATTCCACCAACACCGGCGAAGACGTGGTGAAACGCTGGAAAGAGCTTTATGGTTATCTTTTCACAAAATATATGGATGGCAATATCAAAACCAAAGGCAAAACCAAAGAATCGCCCAAAGTAAAACAACCCGGCTATGGCGACGATTGGTATTGGAAACTGGTGAAAGAAACCCGCACCAAGTTCAAAGCTATTGAAGCCAAGGAATAAATAATATCAATTATAACAGCCGCTCAAAAACGCGGCTGTTTTTTAATACACCCGCATGGCATTACTTGACCTGAACAATTTAAGTGTTGATTTCCGTACCGAAAACGGAATCATACATGCCGTGAACGGAATATCGTTTACACTCGAAGCCGGAAAAACTGTTGGCATAGTGGGCGAATCGGGTTCAGGAAAGTCGGTCACCTCACTTGCCTTGATGGGATTATTGCCTGCCGGCATTTCAAAAATTGTGTCGGGCACAGCCATGTTTACCTATAAAGATGCCCACACAGCCGATTTGTTTTCGTTGCCCGAAAAAAAACTGCAACAAATGCGAGGCAACGAAATTGCCATGATATTTCAAGAACCCATGACCTCTCTAAATCCGGTCTATAAATGCGGTCGTCAGGTAGCCGAAGCCATAAAATTACATCAAAACCTCAGCCGAAAAGAAATAAAAGAAAAAGTGCTGCATTGGTTTTCCGAAGTAATGTTGCCCGATCCGCTAAAAGCGTATAATTCATTTCCCCACGAATTGTCCGGCGGTCAGCGTCAACGCATCATGATTGCCATGGCCATGTCGTGCAACCCTTCGTTGTTGATTGCCGATGAACCCACCACGGCACTCGACGTAACCGTTCAGAAAAACATTCTTGAACTCATGCAGCGACTTCAACAAAAATACACCATGTCAATTATTTTTATTTCACACGATTTGGGAGTAATTGCCGAAATTGCCGACCGGGTGTTGGTGGTTTACAAAGGCAATGTGGTGGAACAGGGCTTGGTTCACTATCTTTTCAAAAACCCGCAACATCCCTATACCAAAGGATTATTAGCATGCCGACCTAAAATGGATGTACGCTACCGTTTGTTGCCCACCGTCGAAAGTTATTTAAAAGATGAAAAAGGAGTAACAAGCGAAATTATTTCGGCAGAAGAACGCAGCAAATCACTCAAAACCATTTTTAATAATCCGCCTGTTTTGGAAGTTTCAAAACTAAAAACCTATTTTCAACAGAACAAAGGCATATTCAATTTATCGAAAAAACAATTCAAAGCAGTTGACGATGTCAGTTTTCAAGTGCATCCGGGCGAAACACTTGGTTTGGTTGGCGAATCGGGCTGTGGCAAATCAACCCTGGGGCGCACCGTATTGAGGCTTATTGAGCCTACCGAAGGTAACATCGTGTTTTTTGGCAACAAAATCACTTCCTACTCGCGTTCAAAACTTCGTAAAGCACGTAAAGATATACAGATTATTTTTCAAGACCCCTATTCATCGCTCAATCCACGGTTAACAGTCGGCAAAGCCATCACCGAGGCCATGCAAATACATCATGTAGGAAAAAATGCTACCGAACGCAAAAAACTTTGCTACCAATTGCTGAATGAGGTAAATCTCAACGAATCGTTCTACAAACGCTATCCGCATGAACTTTCGGGCGGTCAACGACAGCGCATATGTATTGCCCGCGCCTTGGCACTAAAACCCAAATTCATTATATGCGACGAATCGGTGTCGGCCCTCGATGTTTCCATCCAGGCTCAGGTACTAAATTTGCTTAATAAATTAAAAGTCGAATATGGGTTCTCGGTTATTTTCATTTCTCACGATATGTCGGTAGTAAAATATATGTCCGACAGATTAATGGTTATGAAAAACGGAAAAATAGTTGAATATGGCGACCCCGACGAAATTTGCACTACACCCCAAACAGCCTATACCCAACAGTTGATTGATTCAATTCCGAAAGGATTATAAATTAAACGTCTTGCGAACTGTTTTTTCAATTACTTCCGGAAAATAACGATATTCCAGTATATGCACTTTTTGAGCTATCGTTTCAGGATTGTCGTTTGAACCAATATCGCACTTCGCTTGAAATATAATGGCACCCTCATCATAGTATTCATTCACATAATGAATGGTAATACCGGATTGTGTTTCTTTGGCCTCAAATACCGCCTGATGTACAAATTCACCGTACATTCCCTTGCCGCCATATTTTGGAAGCAATGCCGGATGAATATTAATTATCTTATTGGGAAAGGCACGAACAAGCTCATGCGGTATTTTTAGCATAAATCCCGATAATACGATAAAATCAATATCATATTTATGCAAAACCGAAATAATATATCCTTCTTGTTTTAGCTGGTTCAAATTAAAAATCTCATAGGGTATACTGTATTTTTTTGCTCGTTCAACCACATAGGCATCTTCTTTGTTGGTAAGTATTAGGGCTATTTTAAAAGAATTATTTCTATAAAAATGATGCACAATGTTTTCAGCATTACTGCCGTTTCCCGAAGCAAAAATGGCGATATTCTTCATTGAATATTATTGAATTGACTTATAAAAGATCTTGGTGTCAAAAATAATTAAAATACCCAAACCAACAGCAATTGAAACAGATTAGCAATCATTTTTATCATAAAATTCAAACAATTTCGTTATTTTTGAGAAGAATAAAAAAAAGTATGGCATTATTAAATTCAGTCATGTCGTGGATAATGAAACAACGCATGCATCAGATTGAGTTGTTCATAAAATATCCGCACG
Organism: Bacteroidota bacterium; assembly: GCA_037128515.1. GTDB lineage: Bacteria > Bacteroidota > Bacteroidia > Bacteroidales > CAIWKO01 > CAIWKO01. Next base: position 4,688 of record JBAXWF010000003.1, read on the forward strand.
AAGTGCAGGATGATTGTTTTAGATGGTTAACATCCTCAGCAAAAAATACGGAGTGGGGATTAAAATATCGTTATGGATCTATCACCAAATTATCACAATTCAAAGACCGAGTTCCTATAAACAACTATGATGGGCTAAAGCCATACATTGATCGTTTGCGAAAGGGAGAGCAAAATATTTTATGGCCACAAGAAATAAAATGGTTTGCGGTTTCGTCGGGAACAGCATCCGATAAAAGTAAATTTATTCCTGTGAGCGAAGATACCATTGAAGAATGTCATTTTAAGGGAGGCAAGGATGTGCTAACTATTTATTGCAACAACACCCCCGATACAAAATTGTTTGATGGCAAAGGTTTGGCTTTAGGCGGAAGTCACACAGTTAGCGAAATTGATAATGAAGCTTTTTATGGCGATTTATCGGCTATTCTTATTCAAAACATGCCTTTTTGGGCACAATTTATTCGCACCCCCGACCTATCAATTGCATTGATGAACGAATGGGAAAGCAAACTAGAAAAGATTGCAAGAATCACCTCAGCAGAAGATGTAACTAGTTTATCGGGAGTTCCATCATGGACATTGTTGTTGTTAAAGAAAATTCTGGATATAACCGGCAAAAAAAATATTATTGATGTGTGGCCAAACCTCGAACTTTTTATTCATGGTGGAATAAGTTTTTTACCCTATAATGAACAATACAAGTCCATAATTTCATCAGATAATATGAATTATCTGGAAACATACAATGCTTCAGAAGGATTTTTTGGCATCCAAGACAGGCATAATGCCGATGATATGCTATTGATGCTTGATTATGGAATATTTTATGAATTTCTACCCATTTCCGATTTAGACAAAGAAAATCCACAAACCTTATCACTCCACGAAGTTGAAACAGATACAAATTATGCATTAATCATTTCAACAAATTCGGGCTTATGGCGATATAAAATTGGAGACACCATTAAATTTACATCCCTGAACCCTTACAGAATTAAAATATCGGGGCGTACAAAAAACTTTATAAATGCTTTTGGCGAAGAATTGATGATTGATAATGCCGACCAAGCACTTGAAATAGCTTGTAAAAAAACAAGTGCAATTATTTCGGAATATACTGCAGCACCAGTATTTTATAAAGATAAAAACGTTGGAGCTCATGAATGGCTTATGGAATTTGAAACCGAACCAGAAAACATTGAATATTTTAATGAAGTATTTGATAATGCTTTAAAATCCCTAAACTCCGACTATGAAGCAAAACGTTATCATGATATGATTTTAAATAAACCTGTCATCCATGTTCTGCCAAAGCATACCTTTTATAAATGGCTAAAAATTAGAGGGAAATTAGGAGGCCAACATAAGGTTCCACGATTGACAAATGACAGGAAATATGTTGAAGAAATTCTTAAACTAATTTAGAATTATGAGAAACCTTTTTCTATCTGGATTTTTGATTTTATTCTTTATTTCGATAGTGACGGCCCAAAACGAAATATTTGAGAAAAAAGTTTGTGTTCCTATTTCAGCTAATCGGATTGTGACCGATAATTTTGGTAACATCTATGTTGTTGAAAAAAGCAATTTGAAAGAATATAATACTGAAGGTACTCTCTTATACTCGTATTCAGAATTTGGAGATGGTAAAATTTCGGGGATTGATGTATCTGATCCATTAAAGATCATCATCTTTAATGCCGATTTCGGTAAAATAAAGTTTCTCGACAATAATCTTACTCAAAAAAATAATTCTATTTCGCTTAACGATCTAGGGTATCCAAATGCTTCGTTGGTTTCTGCTTCTTACGATAGCGGCTTTTGGATATTTGACCCTTTGTCAAATCAGGTCATTCGATTCGATAAAACCCTACAACCAACGCAAACAAGTGGTAATATTATTGATTTAATTGGCTATGAATTTTCTCCCAATTTTATAACTGAATGGGATAATACACTTTATTTGAATGACCCGCGTGTGGGGATTCTTTTATTCGACAGATATGCTACATACCTGAAAACTATTCCGATTAAAAATCTAAAAACATTTCAGGTATTCAATAATATGATTGTGTATCTTGAAAACAACTTCTTAATATCGTTAAATTTAAAAACCTTTGAAGAAAATAAACTCAAACTCCCTTTTTCGAATGAGGAAATTATCAACGCAACCATTGATAATCAAAGAGTATATTTTATAACAAAAACAAAATTTTGTATATACAAGTTTTTGTAAGTCAACTTGAATTACAGAACCTATTAAACGATTTCGATAAGTAATTGACTTTTGGTCACCATTTCGCCGGTTTTGCAATGAACTTTTTTTACCCTGCCATTTACTAAAGTACAGAGTTCATTATTCATTTTCATGGCTTCTAATATCAAAAGTTTTTCTCCTTTTTTTACCTTATCCCCTTCTTTAACAAACACTTTTCTAATAGTACCCGGAATAAAAGAATATATTTTCTTATGGTCAATTGGTGCATAAGGCTTCCGATTAAGGTATTTGTCAGTCAACAATGTTTGATATTCCTCGCCAAGAACAACAAACGGTTTATAGTCCGGTTGTACAATAGATTCTATTTTTTCGTCGTTTTCCATGAATTATATTTTAGAATGGAGGTATACCATGCTTTTTAACTGGGCGATCTTCTTTTTTATGCCCGGATATTTCGAGTGAATGTAATATGTATTCTCGAGTTTTATTTGGTTCAACAACTGCATCAACATATCCATAGGCTGCGGCTACATATGGATTGGCAAATTTCTCTTTATATTCTTCAATTTTTTTCTTTCTCGTTTCTTCTGGGTTCGTTGAACCAAGAATTTCACTACGGAAAATAATATTTGCTGCGCCTTCTGGTCCCATAACAGCAATTTCAGCAGTTGGCCAAGCAAAAACGAAATCAGCTCTTAAATGATTTGAGCACATTGCGATGTATCCACCACCATAAGCTTTACGCAAAATAATTGTAATTTTTGGAACAGTAGCTTCAGAATATGCATAGAGTACTTTAGCCCCATGTCTAATAACACCGGCATGTTCCTGATCAATACCGGGAAGATATCCTGGTAAATCAACCAATGTAATAAGTGGAATATTGAATGCGTCGCAGAAACGAATAAAACGTGCGGCCTTATCTGATGAATCAACATCCAGCACTCCCGCCAAAACCATGGGTTGGTTTGCAACAAAACCCACCGATTGTCCATCCATACGCGCAAAGCCAATTACAATATTTGCGGCAAAGCGCTCCTGAACCTCAAAAAAGTCAGAGTCATCACAAATTGCCCGAATAATTTTTCGAACGTCATATGGTTTCTTTGAATCCGTCGGAAAAACATCATCTATTTTAAAGAGTTTATGTTTTGGATTTTTAGTTGGAAATGATTCCGCCTTTTTGCTGTTGTTCCATGGAATGAATGAAACCAGCTTTTTTATTTGTTCAAAACAATCCTGTTCGCTTTCTGAGAAAAAATGTGCGTTACCAGTAATTTCTGAATGTACGCGAGCGCCACCCAAGTCTTCCATTGAAATATCTTCTCCCAGAACAGTTTTTATTACTTCCGGGCCAGTAATAAACATTTTAGAAATTTTGTCAACAACAAAAACAAAGTCAGTTAGAGCCGGAGAATATACTGCACCACCGGCACATGGTCCTAAAATAACTGATATCTGAGGAATAACACCAGATGCAAGCGTGTTTCTATAAAAAATTTCACCGTAACCAGCTAATGAATTTACCCCTTCTTGAATACGTGCACCACCGGAATCATTAATCCCAATCAATGGAACTTTCAATTTCATAGCGTGATCCATAATTTTGGTGATTTTTTTTGCATGCATGTAGCCAAGAGAGCCCCCTGCAACAGTAAAGTCCTGAGCAAAAATACAAATTGGATAACCACTTATTGTTCCAGTTCCTGTAACAACACCATCACCAGGAAGGTATTTTTTATCCATATCAAAATCTTTCCCGGCATGTTCCACAAAAAGATCATATTCATGAAATGACCCATCATCGAGTATCGCTAAAATACGTTCTCGGGCAGTCATTTTTCCGGTGGCTTTTTGCTTTTCAATAGCCTTTTCTCCACCACCTTGTAATGCACCTTGCATTCTTTTTTTCAGATCAACTGTTTTTTGCCGTAATGACATATAAATAAGGTTTCGTTTGAAATAATTCTAAAAAACTGGGCAAAGGTATGCATTTTTAAATCTTAGAATTTATCTTTTTTTGTTAACCAATGTTAAATCCAATAGATAATATTAAACGTTTCCAAAAAAATTTCTTAGTATTCAGAAAAATCGATTTTGTTCTATTGACATAAAGATAAAAACCGTAAATTTGTTTAATAAAAGCAATAGTACTTGTAATGAACATAGAAGAATTTCGCGAATATTGTTTGGGGAAAAAAGGTGTTACCGAATCAATGCCATTTGGCGAAGAAACCTTAGTATTTAAAGTATTGGACAAAATGTTTGCACTAACCGTTTTGGATAAAGATTTTAGTTTTAATGTTAAATGTGATCCTGAATTTGCAGTTGAACTTCGTGAAAAATATCCTTCAGTGCAGCCAGGATACCATATGAATAAAAAATGTTGGAATACGATTTATGTGGATGGAAATGTTTCAGATGATATTCTTTGCAAGTGGATTGACCACTCATATATGAAAGTGGTTATTAAAATGACAAAAAAACAAAAAGATACTTTAGCATCAATAAAACCATAATGAAAAAATTACTATTTCTTTGTTTATTGTCGGTTTTGAGCAGTTTAATTTTTGCTCAAAAAGCATTAATCATTGAAAACCAAACAATAGGAAAATCATTTAAGTTTTTTGTTGGGGATGAAATCTCATTATTAACAAGAAATAATCCACATAAAATATCAGGTAAAATATCTGATATTTATGATTCATCGATTGTAATTTCTAATAATTACGTTTTTGATCAATCGCAGATAACTGTTGTTTTTAAAGGAAGATATGGTGTGCAAATTATTTCAACATTGTTAATGAGTTTTGGGGCAATATTTATTTTTCTTGATGTTGTAAATAATGTGATTAATAACGACCATCCAAAAATTCGAACAGACACAAGCATTATTTCAGCATCATCAATAGCATCAGGTGGCTTTTTATGGCTATTCAGTAAAAGAAAATGTCCTATTAATAAAAATAAATGGAGGATAAAAATTATTGATACGATCCACGTTAAATCAAAGTGATTAATTCCTTAATAATTTTAGTCATTTTTGGCTCAGCATTAGTAGCAGCAAGAATAACTTCTTCATGAGAAATTTCTACAATCTTCCCGCTTACCCCTAAATCAGTTATTATTGAAACAGCAAATACAGGCAAACCCATATGGCGAGCTACGATTACTTCTGGTACAGTAGACATCCCAACGCAATCTGCACCAATAATGTGTATATATTTATACTCAGCAGGAGTTTCAAAACATGGCCCAGTTACAGCAGCATAAACACCCTTCTGACACAATATCCCATTATTTTCTGCTATACGCATCACCTTATTTATCAGTATCTTATCATACGCATCGCTCATATCAGGAAAACGCGGCCCAAGCGCATCATTATTCTTGCCTAAAAGTGGATTATTTCCCATCAAATTTATATGATCCGTAATTATCATAATATCTCCAACTTCGAATTTAGGATTGACACCACCACTTGCATTTGATAAGACTAAAGTCTTAATTCCTAAATATTTCATTACTCTAATTGGGAAAGAAAGTTCCTGCATAGAATATCCTTCATAATAATGAAACCGACCTTGCATTGCCACTACATTAATACCATTCAGTGACCCAAAAATCATTTTCCCTTTGTGCCCAACAACCGTTGAAATCGGAAAATTTGGAATTTCAGAATATGGGATAGCAACATGTGTTTCAATTTCATTAGCAAGATTGCCAAGCCCCGTTCCTAAAATAATACCAATTCGAGGTTCAAAATCAGTCTTGATTTTAATGTAATCGATTGTTTGTTTAATTTTTTCGAGCATAATTCAATATTATTTGATCAAATATTTTTTTGTCCTCAATACCAAAATCCATTTCAATTGGAATATAAAAAATAGGCAAAGAGTTCAGTTTTTTAAATTTCTCTATGTCAACCAACCGGACAAAATCCTTTTCAGTTGTGAGAATAATTTTATTTTCGGATACAATATTATTAAATTTTTCTGTAATCTGCAAGATATCTGAAGTGGAATAATTATGATGGTCCCGGAAATGAATAATAGTGTGTATTTTATATTCTTTTGCTAAAAAGCTTTCTAACGGTTTCGGATTTGCAATACCAGTAAATAATAAAATATCAACAGGATTAATAAAATCAAAATCATTTTTATTACTAAAAGATATAGGATTATTGTATTTTAAATGAGAAAAGAAAACCGTTTGATTTGGTTTAGGTTTCAGTTTTTTTGTAATAGATTGCTTGTCAGATTCCGTTATATTATAAGGAGATTTTGTTATTATTATTATTTCAGCACGTGTAGCTCCATTTCTAAATTCACGAAGTCGACCAGACGGAAGCATACAATCATCTGTATAAAGATTTTCATATTCGCTAAGCAAAATACTGATTCCTGCTATCACTCTGCGATGCTGAAAAGCATCATCAAGAAGTATAACTTCTACATTTGTGCATGAACCGAGTAAATTTTGAATTCCTAATCGTCTATTTTCGCATACTGCAACACAAATATTTTGAAATTTATTAAAAAATTGTTTCGGCTCATCACCTATTATTCTTGAAGTTGATTTATTGGTGGCAATTAAAAAACCTTTTGTTCTTCTTCCATATCCACGACTCAATGTAGCAACTTTTATTTCGTTCTTTAGCAATAAACGTAATAAATATTCTATCAAGGGTGATTTTCCAGTTCCTCCCATACTGATATTCCCTACGCAAATTATAGGGATGTCAAATGTCGAAGACTTAAAAATTTTCCAATCATAAATTTTATTACGAAAAAGGGTAAAGAATCCAAATAATATTGAAAACGGATAAATTAAAATCTTTAGTAAAAATCGCATATTAAATCAATTCTTTTAATGATTTGCGATCAACTTTACCATTTATATTTAAAGGAAAACTTGGAATTGTTTTTATCGCATTCGGGATCATATATGGGGGAAGTTTTGACTTTAAATAAACCAATAAATCATCCACATTATTGAAATTTTCAACAAAAAGATTAATCAAAGTATTTCCGCTTGAATTGATAGAAGTATGTACAACAGCATTCATTCCATTCATGTATTCACGGGCATGAAACTCTATTTCGCTTAATTCAACTCTAAATCCCTGTATTTTAACCTGGTTGTCAAGTCTTCCTGAAAACAGGAAATCGCCATCATTATCTTTAAAACAAATATCTCCTGTACGATAAAAAATTTGCACTTTTCCATCTGAGTTTATTTCAAAAAAAGATTCCTTATTTTTTTGGATATTTTTTAAATACCCTGTCGTAAGTTGTGGCCCCGAAAGACAAAGTTCCCCAAGTATACCATCTGTAACAGGTTTTAATTGATTGTCAACAATTACCGCAATCATATCTTTCATAGGTTTTCCGATACATACAATACCATTTAAATTTTTATTAGCTAAATTACGATTCCAATTGTATGTTAAACAAAAAATAGTTGCTTCAGTTGGTCCATAGACATTTTGAATTAATGCATTTGGGACACAATCAGCCCAAGCTTCTGTTAAATCCTCATAAAGGGCTTCTCCACAAAAAAATGAATATTTCATTTTCTCCAATCGAATTTCATCAAAATATTTTCGTAAGAAACTGAGCATAGAAGGAACCATTAATGCGACCGTAATCTCATGATCCTCTATTATTGAATAAGCAGCTGTGAATTTTATTTCTCCCAAAGGAACTGTATAAACACATGCCCCACAGCACAAAGGAATTAAAAATGACATGATTGATAAATCAAAAGTTAGATCAAAGATTTGAAGAAAGCGATCTTTTTCATTGATTCTATAACCTAAACTAAAAAAGGCATTTACGAATGAAATCAGATTTTTATAGCTTATAGGAACCCCCTTAGGGACACCAGTACTTCCTGATGTAAACAAAATATATGCATTTTGCTCATAGTCAATCTTGGGCAAACTTAATATATCATTTTCTTCCCAAACATTGAACGTTTCTAAAATCTTAAGTGTTGCAATATCTGAAAAGATTCCACTAAGATGTTTTTTGTTGCTAATAAGTATTGCTGTAATTTCCGCTTGCTCAATTATTTTATCGTTTCTATCAATGGGGTTAATGGGGTTAATGGGCACATAAGTTTTTCCCGAAAACAAAACAGCAAATATAGAAGCATATGTTTCAATATCATCATTAATAATAATTCCAATATTTTGACTTGTACTATTTTGTAAAAGCATTTTAATTCCGTTAATGCGTTTGGCTGTTTCAAGATATGTATAAAAAACAGAGTTTATATAAAAAGCATTATTTTCTGGGCATATAGAAGTTAAATTAATTATTTTCTCAAACATAATAGTCCTTATTAAAGTACAAAAATACAAAAACGTATCTGTTTTTTACAATAGAAAAAATGTTACAATTAAATTCATACCTATTTTATCCATAAAATACAGGGATACAGATTTTTTATTCAATAAGCAAAATAATATTGAAATTATTTTTGACAATCTAAATAAAAGTGATAAGAAATATTACGCTGTTGTTTAAAGGTCTATTCTCTGTCTAAAATTGTTAATAACTTTTATTACGCTTAATCTTTTTATACCACCTGTTATTCAAACAACTATCGCATATTAAAAAAAGAAAGTGTTATATTTATAAAATAAATGCATAAATGTGGGAAATTGTGCACAAAAAATATTTATCTTTACCCGCTTAACCAAAGGGTTTTTTATGCTGAATTTAATTGGTGAATATGAATGTAAATTAGATAGCAAAAGCAGGTTACTGTTTCCAGCCGGATTAAAGCGACAATTGCCTGTTTCGGAAGATTACGGGTTTGTATTAAATAGAGGCTTTGAGAAGTGTTTGGTTTTATATCCTGTTAATGAATGGAAAACCATAAGCGATGAAATCAATCAATTAAATATATTCATTAAAAAAAATCGTGAATTTGTAAGGTACTTTTATCGTGGTGCTACAGAAATAGTTTTGGATGCAACAAATAGATTATTGATCCCTAAAGGATTACTTCAATATGCTGGTATCGAAAAAGATGTTGTCTTATTCACATTTTCAAACCGCATTGAGATTTGGGAAAAATTATCATATGAAAGTTTATTAAATGATGAGCCTAAAGAATTTGCTGATTTAGCCGAAGAAGTAATGAGTAAAAAAAACAATAAAGAGGTATAAAATGTATCATAAAGCTGTTTTATTAGACGAAGCAGTCAATGGATTAAATATTAACCCCAATGGGACATATGTAGATGTCACATATGGTGGAGGTGGCCACTCGAGGGAAATAATAAATCAATTATCAACAGGCAGACTAATCGCATTTGATCAAGATTTAGATACTAAAAAAACCCTAATCGAAGATGAACGTTTTACATTGATAAACAATAATTTTCGCTTTTTAGGAACCTTTTTACGATATTATAGTGCTATGCCTGTTGATGGTATTATAGCAGATTTAGGTGTTTCATCTCATCAATTTGATGTCGCCGAACGTGGTTTTTCTACTCGATTTGAATCCATTCTCGATATGCGTATGGATAAACGCCAAAAACTATCTGCATTTAACATTATTAATGAATATCAAAAAGATAAATTATCTGAAATATTCTGGAATTATGGTGAATTGAATAATGGGGCACGTATCTCCCAAGAAATAATTGAGTATCGGAAATCGAAATTAATAACAACTACTGAGGAACTAAAAGAGGCTATTTCTAAACATATTGACAAAAGAAATGAAGCAAAGTTTATGGCAAAAGTATTTCAGGCCTTAAGAATTGAAGTAAACCAAGAATTAGATGTATTGAAAGAAATGCTTTGGCAAAGTTTGAAAGTTTTAAAAACAGGTGGCAGATTGGTTGTTATTTCATATCACTCACTTGAAGATAGAATTGTAAAAAATTTTATGAAATCCGGAAATTTTGATGGTGCTCTTGAAAAAGATCTCTATGGTAATTGCAAAGTTCCATTTAAAATGATTGTAAAAAAACCAATTGTTCCAACTGAAAAAGAAATAAAAGATAACAACAGAGCAAGAAGTGCAAAACTTAGAATAGCCGAAAAAATTTGAAATGGCAAAAAATGAATTTAAGAAACCGGATTTAGAAAATCTTGAAGACATACACGAAAAAAAGAAATCTAAACTTAAGAAATCTAACGATTCACGTTTGGGCATATCTTTACGAAGTGTGTTAGACGGAACCATTCTCACTCGGGAGATTGTTGTTCGCCTTTTGCCTCTTGGATTATATCTGGTGTTTTTGGTAGTAATTTATATAGCTAATTCTTACTATTCCGAAAAAATTATCAAAAGAACATCAAAAGTAAGAAATGAAATTAAAGAACTTGAGTATGAATATATTTCTTCAAAGTCAGAATTAATGCATATCAGTAAACAGTCAGAAATCGCTGTTATGCTTGATAGTTTAGAAACCGAAGTGAAAGAATCTGTTGTTCCGCCGATAAAAATATTTGAAAAGAAAAAAATCGAAAAATAAAGTTTAAAATGAGCGATAGCAAAAAATCAATATTGACGAGAGCTTATTTAATCTACATTTTGGTGTTGATTTTTGGAGGAATTATTATAGGGCGGATTATTTATTTACAATTTGTTCAGGGATCATATTGGTCGAAGCAAGCAAGTGTTGTAAATAGTAAAACCCAAGTGATTGATCCTGTTCGTGGTAATATTTTTGCGGATGATGAAAGTTTGCTAGCTACTTCTGTACCGATTTTTGAAGTTCGTCTTGATTTGGATTCATCTGTTTTGGCAGATTCTATTTTTGCAAAGAAAGTTGATTCTCTTTCTATTGAGTTGTGTAAATTATTTGAAGGAAATACTTTACATAAAAATTTATACAAACAAGAACTACTCAAAGGTAGAAAACAAAACAATAGAGGGCTTCTAATTCGTAAGAAAGCAACATATTCTGAACTTAAACTACTAAAAACATTTCCAATCTTGCGATTAGGGAATCATGGGGGGCTTATTGTTTATGCTAAAGATAGAAGAGAACGCCCGTTTAAAAATCTCGCATCAATGACCATAGGTTATGAAAGGCTTGCGGAATACAAAGTTGAAATAAATTTAAAAGCAGGAAGAATAAAGCAAGAAATTTTTGAACATTATGTTGATACTTTATCTGAGTGCTTCAGTAATTTATTCCAAGATTACAACCGTGATGACTATAAAAAAAGAATAACATTGGCTTATAATAGTAAAGGATCTGCTTCAAAAATAATTAAAACAATGAATGAAATTCAGTTAGCAGAACTAAAAACATTTCCACTTATTGAAAACGATACTTTAAAAATACTAAATTCCAAACAACTAACCAAGTCATATTTTGTAGGTCTTGAAGGTCATTATAGAAATGAACTTAGAGGGGAAAGAGGTATTATCACACTTAAAAAAGTTGGAAATAATAGTTGGAAAAAAATTACCGATGAGGATATGATTGAACCAAAAAATGGTTGCGATTTATATACTTCAATTGATGTAAACCTTCAAGATGTTGCTCAAAATGCTTTAAGAAAAAGCTTGGACACAACAAAAGCTGACTGGGGCTGTGTCATACTTATGGAAGTTCAGACAGGATTTATTAAAGCAATAGCTAATTTGACTCGTGACAAAGAAGGCTCTTATCAAGAAATGAGAAATTATGCCGTTGAAGAATTGTATGAACCTGGATCAACTTTTAAACTTGCTTCTGTTGTTGCTGTTTTAGAAGATGGATCATACGATACAAATACAATAGTTAATACAGGAAAAATGGTATATCCTGGGTGGGGAACTGTGGTTGATTCTCATGAAGATGGCTATGGTAGAATAAGAATGGCAAAAGCATTTGAAAAATCATCAAATGTTGGTATTACCGAAATAGTTTGGAGAACCTTTGCAAAAAATCCGCAGAAATTTCAGAAACTACTCGAAAAAATGGGATTAATCCAAAAAACAGGTATTGATATTGATAATGAACCGCAACCTCGAATAAAAGTTAGCTATGGAGATTTGCTTGGAATTGCTTTTGGTTACGCAATGAAAGTTACACCGCTTCAGGTTCTTTCATTTTATAATGCAGTTGCAAATAATGGGAAATATATGAAGCCGATGTTTGTAAAAGAAATTAAAAGAACTGGGGTTTCTTTAACCAAATACAATCCTGTTGTTTTAAAAGAACAAATTTGTTCGGAAATGACCATATTAAAAATAAAAAAATTACTTGAGGGAGTAGTTATTAGAGGAACTGCAACAAATATCAGAAATTCCGTTTATAAAATAGCTGGCAAAACTGGTACGGCAAAAATTTATGACCCTATCTCAAAAAGTTATCTAAAAAGTTATGTAGCTTCTTTTGCAGGGTACTTCCCGGCTGATGATCCTAAATACTCTTGCATTGTGGTTGAATACAATATGAAAGGTTCTGAAGTTTATGGTGCACAGGTAGCGGCTCCTGTATTCAAAGAAATAGCTGATAAAGTTTATGCTACCCGAGTTGATATAAAAAGTAAAGATAATCCAACTCCTTTTTTACTTTCAATACCTCAAGTACAGGTTGGCTATAGAAATGATGTTGAAGATATCTATCATGGATTAGGATTTAAGCTTATACCGAGTGCGAATGTTTCAGATTGGGTGAGTATTTCAGCAACAAATAATAACATTTACGAACGGGATAAAACTTATCAAATTAACATAGTTCCAAATGTGGTAGGCATGAAAGCAAAAGATGCTGTTTATTTGCTTGAAAACCTTGGGTTAACAGTTATTGTTAAAGGAAAGGGAGCCGTAATAAACCAATCATTGAAACCTGGAGAAAGAACTTTAATAAATAAAATCATTACTTTAAACTTAACTATTAGCTGATATTGATGAAACAGAATTTGGACGACATTATAAACAAATCAGGAATTATTGAAATAATAGGTTCAACAAATAAACCTATTTTATCAATAAGTTTTAATTCTGTCGATACATCAGATGGGTGCTTGTTTGTTGCAATTAAAGGGACTAAAGTTGATGGACATGCATTTATTTCAGAAGCAATTAATAGAGGGGCAGTAGGTATAGTTTGCGAAAAATTACCCGAACAAAAGTTCCCAAATGTTACGTATATTAAAGTTCAAAATAGCAGTTATGCATTGGGTCAAATTTGTTCAAGTTTTTATAATCATCCATCAGCTAAAATTAAGTTAATTGGCGTAACGGGAACAAATGGAAAAACTACAACAGCAAGTTTACTGTATAAAATGTTCATATTGTTAGGATACAAAGTGGGCTTGATTTCAACAATATGCAACAAAATTAACAATGAAAACTTCCCGGCATCTCATACAACCCCCGATTCTTTAATTTTAAATAAACTAATAAATAGAATGGTCGAAAGGGGATGTGAATATTGTTTTATGGAAGTAAGTTCACATGCTGTTTGTCAGGAACGTATTGTCGGACTCAATTTCTCTGGCGGTATCTTTTCAAATATCACACACGACCATCTTGATTACCATAAAACATTTGAAAATTATATTCTTGCCAAAAAGAGGTTTTTTGATAGTTTGCCAACAGATGCTTTTGCGCTTACAAATATTGATGATAGAAATGGCAATGTAATGATTCAAAACACAAAAGCAAAAAAATACACATACAGTCTTTTATTACCGGCTGATTTTAAATGCAAGATTTTAGAAAATCAGGTAAGTGGAATGCATCTAAATCTCGATGGCAACGAAGTTTGGTGCAATCTGGTTGGAAGTTTTAATGCATACAATTTAACAGCAATATATGCAACTGCACTATTATTAAATCAAAATAAAGTTGAAGTTTTAACTGCATTGAGTTCTTTAACTGCAGTTGAGGGGCGTTTTGAAAGCTTTAAAGATAAAAACAATGTTGTCGCAATAGTAGATTATGCACACACTCCCGATGCATTGAAAAATATTCTGTCCACAATAATATCAATGCGATCGGGAAAAGAAAAAATCATAACTGTTGTTGGAGCAGGTGGCGATCGCGATAAAACAAAACGTCCCGAAATGGCAAGAATTGTTGCAGATATGAGTGATAGGGTGATTCTTACTTCGGATAATCCACGCTCCGAAACACCTGAAGCTATTATCGATGAAATGATTACAGGGGTTGATCTAACAAAGAAACAAAAAATTCTGGTAATTGTTAATCGCAAGGAGGCAATCAAAACCGCATATGCATTAGCTTTACCTAGCGATATCATATTATTAGCAGGTAAAGGCCATGAAAAATATCAGGATATTCAAGGTATAAAATATCCTTTTGATGATAAACAAATTATTAAAGATTTAATGAAGATATAATATGTTCTATTATTTATTTAACTACTTAGATAAACAGTTCAACTTTCCTGGAGCTCATGTGTTTCAATACATCTCTTTTAGAGCCGGGTTAGCAATTATCACATCTCTAATTATTTCAATGATTATTGGTAAAAGTATAATAAAATATTTGCAAAGAAAGCAGGTTGGCGAAACAGTTCGCGACCTTGGATTACAGGGTCAAATTGAAAAACAAGGCACACCAACCATGGGTGGAATCATTATACTGAGTGCAATATTAATCCCAACTTTACTTTTTGCTAAGCTTCAAAATGTATATATAATTCTAATGATTACTACAACAATTTGGTTAGGAATTATTGGCTTTATCGATGATTATATAAAAGTTTTCAAAAAAAATAAAAAAGGACTTGCCGGAAAATTTAAAATTTTTGGACAAATTGGATTAGGTTTAATTGTTGGGTTAACAATGTATTTCAGTAATTCGGTTGTAATAAAAGAGCATGTAAAAGTAACAGATTGTATTCCCTCTCAAAATATGTTCAAAATTGAAAATTATCAGGAAGAAACACAATCTATTCCTTCAGAAAAGTCATTTAAATCAACAAAAACTACCATCCCTTTCGTGAAAAATAACGAATTCGATTATTCATCTTTATTATCGTGGCTTGGTGATGGCTATCAAAAATGGGCATTTCTTTTATTTATTCCCATTGTAATATTTATAATTGCCGGAGTTTCGAACGGAGCAAATCTAACAGATGGGCTTGATGGCCTTGCAACCGGTACCTCTGCCGTGATTGGGGTAACACTTGCTGTTTTAGCGTATGTTTCCGGTAATATGTTTTTTGCAAACTACCTAAATATTATGTACATACCATATACAGGGGAATTGGTAATATTTATCAGTGCTTTTGTTGGCGCTTGTATTGGGTTTTTATGGTACAATTCCTATCCTGCTCAGATATTTATGGGAGATACAGGAAGTTTATCTATTGGCGGTATCATCGCAGTTTTTGCAATTATTATTCGAAAAGAATTATTGATACCATTACTCTGCGGTATATTTTTGATCCAAAGCTTATCCGTTATCATGCAAGTTTCATATTTTAAGTATACCAAGCGCAAATTTGGCGAGGGACGAAGAATTTTAAGAATGTCACCACTACATCATCATTATCAAAAATCAGGATATCACGAATCAAAAATTGTGATTCGATTTGTTATTGTTGGAATTTTATTAGCCATTTTAACCATTATAACTTTGAAAATTCGATAAAAATGAAATAAAAAATGAATCAAAAAATTGTCATACTTGGTGGTGGTGAAAGTGGAATAGGTGCGGCAGTTTTGGCAAAAAAGAAAAATACTGAAGTATTTGTCTCCGATTCGGGATACATACAAAATGAATACAAAAACGTTCTTTTACATAATGGGATTTTTTTTGAAGATGGTAAACACACCGAGAAACTGTGTTTGCAAGCAAATGAAATAATCAAAAGCCCCGGAATACCTGATAAAACCCCTTTGATTCAGAAAATTAAAGAAAATAGAATTCCAATTATTTCAGATATCGAATTTGCAGCTCGACATACAAAGGCTAAACTAATTTGTATAACAGGTAGCAATGGAAAAACCACCACAACTTTGCTGACATATCATTTATTGCGAAATGCAGGATTAAACGTTGGCTTAGGTGGAAATGTCGGTAAAAGCTTTGCATTGCAGGTTGCATTAAACCATTTTGATTATTATGTCTTAGAGTTAAGCAGTTTCCAATTGGATTATATGTTTGATTTTAAGGCAGACATATCAGTAATAACGAACATTACTCCTGATCATTTGGACCGATATGATTACAATTTCCAAAATTATATTGATTCAAAATTCAGAATTTTAAATAATCAAACAGATAGCAACTATTTTATTTATAATTCTGATGATCCGGTAACTAAAACAGAACTACTAAAAAGAAATATCCTTTCCTCAAAAATTCCAATAACGCAAAATTCATTTAATGAAGGCAATGCAGCTTATGTAAAAAATGATGAAATTATTATTAATATAAAAACAAATAAATTAAAGATGACATTAGAAACTTTAGCATTACAAGGGAAGCACAACATCTACAACTCCATGGCAGCAAGTGTCATCGGCAGATTGTTGGATATTCGCAAAGAGGTGATTAAAGAGAGTATGAGTGAGTTTCAAGGAATCGAACATCGCCTCGAACATGTCACCAAAGTACATGGCATCGAATTTATTAATGATTCTAAAGCTACAAATGTTAATTCAACATGGTTTGCTTTAGAAAGCATGAATCGTCCTGTGATATGGATTGTTGGGGGACTGGATAAGGGAAATGATTATTCTTGTTTGAAACCATTGGTTAAAGCAAAAGTTAAAGCTATTGTCTGCCTTGGAATTGATAATACTAAGATTTTTGAAGAATTTGGCGATTTAGTTCCTGTTATAAAAGAAACTGCTTCTGCTAAAGAAGCTGTAGAAACATCTTATTATATGGGTGTTCAAGATGATATTGTGTTACTTTCTCCGGCATGTGCTAGTTTCGATTTGTTTAAAAATTTCGAAGACCGTGGCATGCAATTTAAAAGAGCAGTTTACGATTTATAAAAAAAACATGCGTAAATTTTTACAAAATCTAAAAGGTGATAAAGTAATATGGGCAGTAGTTCTCATCCTGTCTTTATTCTCTATTTTGGCTGTTTATAGTTCAACCGGAACTCTGGCATATAGAAATAAAGCAGGAAATACAGAATATTATCTCATTAAACATCTTTGCATAATGGCAATGGGTTTAGTGCTGATGTATTTTGCCCATTTAATACGATATCAATTATATTCCAGAATTTCACAAATAGCAGTATTTTTAGCCATACCACTATTGTTCATCACGTTTGTTTTAGGTTCAAATATAAATGAGGCCAGCAGATGGCTAACATTACCTGTCATCAATATTAACTTCCAAACGTCTGATTTTGCAAAACTGGCTTTAATAATATATTTAGCCCGATTAATATCAAGAAAACAAGATAAAGTAAAAGATTTTAAGACAGGGTTTTTTCCTATCATGTTTCCTGTCGTTATTATTTGTGTTCTAATTCTTCCGGCAAACTTCTCCACTGCTGCAATCTTATTTGCTACATGTTTAATACTAATGTTTGTGGGTAGAGTTAGTTCAAAGTATATTATCTATCTCATCGGTATTATGATTCTTAGTGGTGGTATATTCATTCTTATTTTAATGAATTCTCCAAAAAAAGGCCGTCTAGGAACTTGGCAAAATCGTATTGAAACCTATTTTGGCGATGAATCAAAACAAAATCCCGACGAAGTTTATCAAATTAATCAATCAAAAATTGCTGTTTCAACAGGTGGAGTATTTGGCAAATTCCCCGGCAATAGCACTCAACGCAACATGCTCCCTCAGGCCTATTCCGATTTTATTTATGCAATTATTATTGAAGAATATGGGCTCATTGGGGGTATTTTTATGCTACTGCTCTATTTGATATTGCTATTTAGGGGAATTCGCATTGCAACAAAATGCGATACTACTTTTGGGACTTTACTTGGATTGGGCATAAGTTTTATTTTGGTTTTTCAGGCAATGATTAATATGGCTATTGTTGTAGATCTATTTCCGGTTACAGGACAACCCTTGCCTTTAGTAAGCATGGGTGGAACATCAATTTGGTTTACAAGCATTGGCATAGGCATCATGTTAAGCATAAGTAGAGCTAATGAAGATGCTGAGAAACAAAAAACGGAAGAAATAACAGAAAATATAGATGAAAATGCAGCCACAGAAAATTAAAATAATTATCAGCGGTGGAGGAACCGGTGGGCATGTGTTTCCAGCAATTGCTATTGCCAATGCCATAATAAAAAAGTGTCCCTATGCCGAATTATTATTTGTTGGTGCAAATGGCCGTTTGGAAATGGAAAAAGTTCCCGAGGCAGGCTATAAAATAGTTGGATTGAATATTAGTGGTTTTCAACGCAAACTCACCTTAAAAAACATTTTCGTTCTTTTCAAATTGATGTCCAGTTTACAAAAGGCAAAAAAAATTATAAAGCAATTTAAACCCGATGTTGTGGTGGGTGTTGGTGGATATGCAAGTGGGCCGATTTTACGAATTGCCTCTCGAAAAAAAATACCTACCATAATTCAAGAGCAAAATTCTTACCCTGGTATAACCAACAAAATTCTTTCAAAAAAAGTAGACAAGATTTGTGTGGCTTACAATGGAATGGATAAATTTTTTCCAAAGGATAAAATATATTTAACAGGAAATCCGGTCAGGCAAGATATTACCACACTTCAAGGCAAAAGAGAACGTGGATTAGAATTGTTTGAACTTGACAAAAACAAAAAAACGGTATTGGTGGTTGGAGGTAGTTTGGGTGCAAGAACCATAAACGAAAGTATTTATAACGATATTGAAAAATTCGTACAATCAGACATTCAACTTATATGGCAAACCGGGAAATTGTTTTTCGAAACAGCACAACAAGCTTGCGAAAAATACAAAGATTTCGGAATTCGTCCCACTGCCTTTATTTCAAAAATGGATTATGCTTACGCTGTAGCAGATATCATTGTTTCTCGAGCCGGAGCAATTGCAATATCAGAAATTTGTTTAGTACAAAAGCCAGTGATATTAGTGCCTTCGCCCAATGTTTCTGAAGACCATCAAACAAAAAATGCTTTAGCCCTTGCAAACTATCAGGCAGCAATTTTAGTAAAAGATATTGAGGCTCGCGAAATTTTGGTGAACAAAACCATTGAATTATTAAATAATGAAGAATTATGCAATAAACTAAGTGATAATATTGTCCAATTTGCACATAACAATGCAGCTGATATAATCGCTGATATAGTATTGGGTATGGTAAAAATAAATGTATCGTGAAAATAAATGAATTAAAAACAGTTTATTTTCTTGGCATCGGCGGCATTGGCATGAGTGCGCTTGCACGGTATTTTAATGTTAAAGGTTGTAGGGTTAGCGGATATGATAAAACCCCAACACCTTTAACCAATAAGCTCATTCAGGAAGGTATTGATATCCATTTCGAAGAAAACCCAGCAAAAATACCAGCAAATACCGATCTGGTGGTTTACACTCCGGCCGTTCCTACATCGCATGCTGAATACAAATACTTTCTGCATCACAATTATACTATTAAAAAACGGGCTGAAATTCTCGGTTTAATTTCTTCCGAGTTTTTCTCCATTGCGGTGGCCGGTACTCATGGCAAAACTACCATCACAGGCTTGATTTCACATATTTTGCTAACGTCAAATATCCCAACTAACGCTTTTATCGGAGGCATAATTAAAAATTACGAATCAAATTTAATCATTAACGAAAACGCCGCAGTTACTGTTGTTGAAGCCGACGAATACGACCGTTCGTTTTTATGGTTAAATCCCAATATCGGTTTGATTTCAGCAATCGATGCCGATCATTTGGATATTTATTCCGATAAAAAAAACCTTAAAGAATCCTATCACCTATTTGCAGGAAAAATAAAACAAGGTGGTAACCTTGTGCATAAATACCTTTTAGATATCCCTGAAATTCCGAGTGTAACAAAATACACTTACGGTTTAAATCCGAATGCCGACTTTTATGCCAAAGATATTTTTCTAAAAGATGCTCACTTCCATTTTACCGCTTGCCTAAAGGGTATTGAATTTCCTATCGAAATAAAAACACCCGGCCGCCACAATATCGAAAATGCCATTGCGGCAGCCACCGTTTGCTTTCTTTACGGATTAAATGCCGATCAAATCAAGGCCGGAATTGAAACATATCAAGGAATTTCACGCCGATTTGATTACAGAGTAGAAAAAAAATCGGTTATTTTCATCGACGATTATGCACATCATCCCGAAGAACTTAAAGCATTCATTAGTGCGGTGCAAGAAATGTATCCCGAAAAAAAAATAACTGGAATTTTTCAACCACATTTGTTTTCACGAACTTTGCATTTTGCCGATGAATTTGCGCAGGTTTTGGATACTTTGGACAAAGCAATTTTGTTAGATATTTATCCTGCGCGCGAAACTCCGATTAAGGGGGTTACATCAAAAATGCTGCTCAACAAAATGACCATTATTGATAAAAAAATTCTTAGCAAAAACAAAGTGCTCGAATATCTAAAAAATAATAAAGTTGAAGTGCTGTTAACAATGGGTGCAGGCGATATCGACCAAATAACTGAACCCATCGAAAAAATATTGAACGACAAGTATCAATGAAAAAAAAGATTGTAATAATCGGAATTTGGGCTGCAGCTATTATACTATTTTTGGTGTTGGTAGTGTATGTCATCAACCGATATAATACAAATAAATGTCGCAGCGTAGCTATTTCAATAATTGCACCTGTCGATTGTACCTTTATAAGCGAAGACGATGTAAAATCGTACATCAGCAAAGTAGGCGATTCGCTTATCAATGTTCCATTAAAGAATATTAATGTTCAACGTCTTGAATCAAAAATTAATGAAAACCCCTTTGTTTTAAGTTCAAAGGTATATACTACCATAAATGGAATTGTAAAAATTGATATTGTGCAGCGCATACCCATTGCCCGCGTTCAAAATAGCTACGACCAGTGTTTTTATATCAGCGACGACGGGCATTTAATGCCTCTGATGAAGGGAAAAACCGCCCGTGTACTTTTTGTTAATGGTTCGGTTCGCGATTTATATTGGAATCAAATAAATCTTATTGTTGATACCGCTCAATCCAAAATCGATACGTCAACATCTTACAAAACACTTAAAACGGTATACAAAATTGCAAAGTTTATTTATTACGATAGTTTTTGGAAAGCTCAAATTCAGCAATTATTTGTCAATGCCAATGGCGATATTGAACTAATTCCCTTGGTAGGAAAGCATATCATTATTTTTGGCGATGACAACAATATTGCCGAAAAATTTGATAAGCTAAAAATATTTTATAAAAGAGCCGAATTTATCAATGCCTGGGATAAATACGACACCATTAACATTAACTTTAAGGGACAGGTTGTTTGCTCATAAAAAAATAAAAACTCATAAATATGGAATCATCTGAAATTATTGTAGGCTTAGACATTGGCACAACAAAAATTGCCGCTATTGTTGGTCGTCAGAACCAATTTGGTAAAATCGAAATTCTAGGTTACGGTTCTGCCGAATCCATTGGTGTTAAGCGTGGTGTTGTTATTAATATCGACAACACTGTTGATTCAATCAAAATGGCTGTCAAGGAAGCCGAATCAAAATCCGGTGTGAATATTAAATGCATTAATGTTGGTATAGCTGGCCAGCATATCAAAAGTATTCAGCATCGCGGAAGTATCATTCGCAACAACGTGAATACCGAGATAAATCAGGATGACATTAACCGCCTTATCGACGATATGTATCGCTTGGTGATGCAACCGGGCGAAGAAATTGTGCATGTAATACCTCAGGAATATATTGTTGACAAAGAAACAGGCATTAAAAAACCCATCGGTATGGCCGGTGTTTGTCTCGAAGCCAATTTCCATATCATAACCGGGCTGGTTTCTGCTGTGCAAAACATTAGCCGCTGTGTCGACAGGGCCGGATTAGAAATTGTAGATCAAATTCTGGAACCATTGGCATCTGCCGATGCTGTGCTTAGCGAGGAAGAAAAAGAAGCGGGGGTGGTATTGGTTGATATTGGTGGTGGAACAACCGATATCGCTATTTTCCAGGATGATATTCTTCGCCATACGGCTGTTATTCCTCTGGGTGGCGATATTATTACCGAAGACATTAAAGAAGGCTGCACCATTATCAAGAAAAATGCCGAAAAACTTAAAGTGCTGTATGGCTCGGCATTGGCAAGCGAAAGCAAAGCCGATGAATTTGTTTCTATCCCCGGCTTGCAAGGCCGTCCGGCAAAAGAAATCAGCTTGAAAAATTTGGCAAGCATCATTGAGGCTCGTATGTCAGAGATACTAGAGTATGTTTACAACGAAATCAGAAGCTCGGGCTACGAACGCAAACTCATTGCCGGCATTGTGCTCACCGGTGGGGGTGCTCAGCTGAAAAACATTGTGCAACTTACCGAATTTCTGACCGGAATGGATACCCGCATTGGTTATCCAAATCATCATTTATCTGATAATGTACCCGAAGAAATGGCTCTGCCCAAATTTGCCACCGGTATCGGATTAGTAATTCGTGGTTTCGATAAAAATTTGCAATCTCCCGAACCAGAAAAACCCAAAGATGAACCCATTCAAAACCATTCTAAGAAAACCAAGGGTACGTTTTTCGATTCGTTTTTCAGCAAAAGCAAGAAGTTTTTTGACGATGATGTGAAATAATAAATTACTTCGCGAGTTTAAGGTTGGTGGCTTTGTTTGCTATAAAATCTTTTCGGATATTTGCAAAACGGTTTGTCATAACATTGCTATTTCGAGTTATTGTACACCACGTGTCAAAACAAATCTATGGCCGGAATTTATCTTCACATCCCCTTTTGCCGCAAGAAATGCCATTACTGTAATTTCTACTCCACGCCTTCGCTCAAACATCGCGATGCCATGGTGCCTGCCATGCTGCACGAACTAAATTTGCAAAAAAACTATGTAACCGAAACCGTCAACACCATTTACTTTGGCGGGGGAACGCCCTCCCTGCTTCGTACCGACGAAATAAATAGACTCATCGATGCCGTTCATCGCAATTTTTTGGTGGCAAATGAACCCGAAATAACTCTGGAAGCCAATCCCGACGATATCAGCAAGGCAAAAGTAAAAGAACTAGGTGCTACAGCTATCAATCGCCTAAGCTTGGGTGTACAATCGTTTTATGCCGACGACCTCAAATATCTTAATCGCATTCACGAAGACACCCAAAGCGAATACGCCATAAAAGCATTGCAGGATGGCGGATTTAGCGAAATCAGTATCGATTTAATCTATGGCATGCCCTCCTTGGGCATGGGGCATTGGCGCGAAAACCTCCGCAAAGCTGTTGAGCTAGGTGTTCCGCATATTTCGGCTTATGCACTAACTGTTGAACCCAACACCAATTTGGAAGTGTTGATTCAAAAACGCAAACTTGCTGCCGTGTCCGAAGCCGAAACCGCCAACCAATTTCGATATCTGATGGCGTTTCTGAATGAAAAAAATTACACGCATTACGAAATTTCAAACTTCTGCATTGCAAACCACCCCTCGCGCCACAACCAAGCGTATTGGGAAGGTATCCCCTATTTGGGCATTGGCCCTTCGGCACATTCATTCAACACAACTTCGCGCCAATGGAATTGCTCGAACATGGAACAATACCTCGATGCTATTGCGCTGCACAAAATCCCTTTCGAAATGGAAGTACTTTCGCCCGCGCAAAAATACAACGAGTTTGTGATGACAGCCTTGCGCACCAACAAAGGTATCCACCGCCCCACATTGCAACACGATTTCCCTGCTGAATTTGTACTGTATTTTAACAAGATTCTTGAAAAGTACACCGCCTCCCACCTTTTAACAATTACCGAAACCACAGTTGGCTTAACCAACGAGGGCTATTTGTTTGCCGACTGCATTAGTTCCGATTTCTTTTTTACTCCGTAGCCCCTATTTCTTTTTCACCCACTTTTTGGGCAAAGCCTCCTTTTGAGTTTGAATGGTATCTTTCAAGCGGACTACTTCATCCAGACAATCTTCGGTGCATCCTGTCATGGGGTCGTTGTTCAAAAAAACACGAATAAACACTGGCTGATGGTCAGAAAACTCAAAATTGCCATTGATAGTTTGCACCTGGTCTATAACAATGTTGGGCGATGTAAGATAAAAATCGAGGGTGGTGGTGGGTGTGAGCCCAGGTCGGTAGGCTTCGTTCACATCGCGATTGGTGGGTGTTTTGCTGTCGTAACTGTAGTGCCAGTTGGCAGGCATATAATCCTTAGGAATTTGCGGCGAACCGTATTTCTTGAAAAACCCCGAATGGTAAAACGATTTCTCATAGTTGGGCGGATTTTCGTTCCAGTCGCCAGCCGCTATCACATAGTTTCCTTGAGCGTATTCCATCAACAAAAAACCCCGCAACATCCACAATTCGTATTGGCGCAACACATCGGCATTGCCAAAAGCAGAATTGTGCAGATGGATGAGCACCAAATCCTGCCCATTGGCCAAGGGATAGCGTTGCAGCAGAAAACAACGATCAAGCATCACCAGTTTCAAAGGCCAAGCAAAGCTTACGGGATAGGCATAACGCACCGAAGCCGAAGGCGAAAAGCGCGAAAAAGTAGTGATGCCCGACACCACGGCTCCCATGGGGTTGAACACCGGCAGGGGCACATACTTCACATTATAGTTGGTCGAAAAACAATAAGCATAATTGGGCAATGCCTGCGAAAACAAGGAAACTTCGTTGGTGTAATAGCTGCGGCGAGCGGCGGTATCCACCTCTTGCAGTAGGATAAAATCAACGGAATCGTTTTCTGAAAGGAAATGAAACACCCCATTTAGGTTTTTCTGAAAAGTACTGTCCTTGGGGCGCACCTGTTTGCCACCATCATAAAAAAAGTCCATGCTTTTATCCAAGCCACAGTAGCCAATATTCCAGGTGATAAGGCTTAGCTCATCTTTTTCAATCAGTCCTTTTTTGGTATTGTTTTGCACCACCACGTTTACCATGGGTGGCGGACTGTAATCGGTTAGGTGCAGATAGGTAAGCCCTGCGGCGGCCAACACCAACACTATTGCCAGAGTGATGATGATAACGCTAAGTGTAATTTTTACAATTCGTTTAAGGGTTTTGCGGGTCATAGGCATAGTTTTTTACGCATGCCGACAGCTTTTGCTGTGTTTACCTCTTGTTTTGAATCTTGCATACGATTTGCTATCACAAAAATAGTATTTATTCGGGAAAAAAGAGAAAAGGTTTCAGGTGAAATTTTGTAATGCAGAAAGACGAAAGGCGACCCCACAGCTGCAATTCGCCACAAGCCACCATCCATCTGGGTATTACAGAATCAGTTTTCACACAAAACGTCCAACGAATACGCTATATAAATGAAAACCGCCCTTAAAACAACCACAGCTTGAATAAAAACCTCAACCAAGCCTGTTCACCCCCTCCTGCAATATAAAATCACCGCTTTGCAAAGTAAAATAACCACCTTGCAAAGTAAAATAACTACCTTGCAAAACAAAATGACCGCCTTGCAAAGCAACCTCACCACACCGTTTTACAAAGTAACCACCCTGCCATGTTGCCTCACCACACCCTAATGCAAACGCACTACCTTGCAACACAAAGTAACCGCAACGTATCATAAAATGACCACCCTGCAACGCAACCTCACCACCCTGCTGCATAAAATGACTGCCCCGTACAACCAAGTAACCACTCCGAAACCTGGGCTCACTACAGCGCAAAACCAAGTTACCATGCTGCATCATAGCCTCCACCAACGATAGTGTTACACCCAGCTTTTGTAGTAACAACCCAATTCATTATATTTCAAGCCCTTCGCCACATTCCCACAAAAGTTTCAACCAGCAATAAATTATTCTTCCGATAACAGTTTACCACCGCTTGCAACTGCAATTTGTTTATTGGTTTCAATACCCTGCGTTTGTTTTTTGGCAGCATAGTCTTCCATCAAAACATCAAACGAATAAGCTGTTTAAAAAATACCGAACATAAGCCAAACCGAACAACCAACAAAAGAAATTAATACACTCACATAGGGATTAAGCCGAGCTAGATAAAGCCGTGCGTAGCATAATCACAATAACAAAGAAGTATTTATTTTTAAGTATTTAAAATATTGCGCTTATATTTGTTGGGTAATAAGAAAAGACTTTTTTGAAATGTCAAAAATTCGAAACGATGTTTTAGTCGCAATAATGAATTCAAAAAGCGATTTTGAAATTGCCAGAACGTGCAATTGGTATCGCATTCCTGTAAAATCAGCACCCTTGATAGTTAAAAATTGTGAGCTAAGATATATTGCCTTTTATCATACCAGTGTTTTTGAGGAAGAGAAATTTACCATCAAATGGTTCGCAAAAGTTACACGAATTACTGTTGCGAAACGAAAAGAACTTCTCCCTAACTTAACCTATGATCCTAAGGCCAACAATGATTATTACAAAATTGAATTTGAGCCCCTTTGTGAATTGCCAAAGCAAATTATTAGCGTACGCCACCGCAGATTGCTTTTTGTGCCTACAACCATTGAGAAACTTTTAAGTGCCAGGGAAATAAATTATTTATTTAACGATAGCCCCTTAGAAGATATTATTTGGGCAAAATTTGTTGAAAAAAATATTACTACAGAACGCCAATTCTTTTTGCCTGTAAGCGACTTGAAATATGTACTGGATTTTGCCATTTTCTGCAAAGCCCGCAATATTAACGTGGAATGCGACGGCGACAAATTTCACATGGGAAAAGAAAATGTACAATCCGATAAACGCAGAAGCAACCTATAAGAAAGTGTGGGCTGGTCTGTACTTCGATTTACTACCCAAGATATCATCTGGAATTTGAATAATACAACGGAAATTATCAATAATACTATTAATAATTACGGTGGGATTCAAGATGTTTCTGATTTAGAAAACTACAAGTATATCCGCAAAGATGATGAAGTGCAGCCTTTGCTGTTTGATTGAGGTTTTTGGATTATCCTTTTATTCTTTTTTCAGGCAATAGCCTGTCTTTATAAAACGACGGAGGCCGGAGCCTCAGCCGAACGGGGTATTGCAGAAATTGCTACACACTCCAACCAGTTAAGATTGTAAATCTAGTATTTTGCTTAGTATTTCTTTTTTATGAGGTAATAAATCTTCGACCACATAAACAATAAAATAATTTAAATTCTGAGAGACAACAGAAGTAGCTTTTGCTGCATCGATAAATTCATCATTAATTTCAATAAAAAATTCATTATTATTTAGTCCTTTAAGTTTTGGTTCAACTTGTATGCATAATAAGTTTTCGGTACCAAAATCTTCAGCAAGCATTCCTTTTTTAATATTAGTTGCAATTGTCATTCGATTTGCACTACTTACCTGATGAAAGTATGCATCGTTAAATTCAAAGTATGTTTTCCACAAAGCTTTATATTTGTAATTTCTGGTAAGATATTCATTTATTTGTGGAAATGAATTTTTATATTTTTTAATTATATGTATTACATCGTCATCGCTTGGTAAGTAAAAAGTAGTTCCATTGTAAGGCTGAGCATCGTAAAACGATTCGTAGGAAAATATTTTCTTGGAGAAATTATCACCAGATAGAGAATCTAACTTTTTTACTATTTCAGACAAAAGATATTGCTCATAATTGACTTTGTGGTGAGAATATATCCATTTATAGAGAAAGTTGCGTCCAATACTGATATTCTCAATTACACTTAAAACTTGTTTCATAAAAACAAGTTTTGGTATATTGTCTTTATCTGGTTTTATCATTATTGAAGAAAGCAATCTATGATAATCAATATTCACATTACTTACCCCTGATGCCCATGAATCACATGGGTCTTGGGTATCAGTTGCCAGAAAGGCTCGCTTTTCATGTAATAAAAAGGCAAAGAAAATTTCATGGTATGGGGCGTTACAACAAACGCTCTCCATTGGCTTTTAAAAGCGCCCACTAGGTCGGGTGTAATATAAATTCTCTCATTACTGATAAGCCCCTGTTCCACATTGTCAATAATAGCCAGCAATAAAATGGGTTTGTGAGGCGCTCCACCGAAGTTGGAAGCACGGTGCAGGTTTTTAAAACAATGTATGTAATATGCTAAGGTTTTATCTGTGGGCATTACTTTGTTCTCTTGTTAGTCGCATTTAGAAAATCTTCAATAACATCTTCAGGGTAATCTTTTACAAAATCATAATAGGCTTGCCAATCCATCCCGTTTTGTTTTGCATTCTCAAGAAAACCCAGTAAATTCTCTATTTTGACTTCATTTTCAGCTATTATCTTCTCGAGTTTTGCTATATAATCAAAATAATACTGAATTTTATTTTTTAATTCTGTGGCTTGATTCAAAGCCATTTTCAGTGTTTCTATTTCCGGTGGACGGTTTGCATTCTTCTTTTCGTTTTTAATGACATTTCTAATCATCGGAATTGTATATTCCAATAATTTCATAGTTTCTTCATAGCTATTAGGTAAAGCGCTAAAAAAACGGGTATTACACTCTGTACATACCAATCTGCTGAATTTTAGCTTTAGCTTTTTCCGGCGTACACTTCCCTGTGACTTTATTATGGTTGTAGTATTGCAATGCGGGCAATTTGATCAGAGCAGCATTTTTTTATAATCACCTTCAATCTCATTTTTTGTATCAGCTAAAATAGCTCTTGCATCTGACTGGTTTATTATAAAACATAGGGATTTTGAAATAACTAGTATTTTGATAAAATCATCTTCACTACACTGCTCAGGAAATCCATCCACCTTTCCCGGACGAAAATATTCAATTAGATTCATCAATTTTTTGCTGGCTTCGGATCGGATCGGTTTAATTTTTTTCATGAGGTATAATTGGTTTAGGAGATTGTTCTAAAAAAAAAACCAATGGTGTATCCAAAAACAGTCGTATCTGGCTCTGTCTGCCCAAGAGTATGTATTATTTCCTCCCCAAAATTAAAAATATATTCAACACCCCCAAAACTATTTAACATAAATTCTTTCACTTCGATTTTTTTCCTTTTATTCCTCCAAATAAAAACCTTACATCATTCTTTGATTTCAAAAAAACAATCCTCTTTCCATGTTTTTGGATTGTTGAAGATATATGCCGAAATGATTTCGTAGGAATGTTCATCGCGTATAATATGGTCATGAAAATTGCGTTGCCACACGGCAATGCCTTTCGCTTTCCAATGTTCATTGATATTTATGGTAACGGAGGATTTAAATCCCACAACAAACGAACCCAATGATTTGGGTCGCGGACCTTTCGGCAATACCCTTCCTTGCCCGTCCGCCGTAGGGGCTGCCTGTCCCGATTTATCGGGAACCGCCGGTCACCCTGATTCAATTTCTATTGGAACATTCATCATATCCGGCGGTCGCCCCTTTTCGGCATAGGCTCCATGCCTAAGTCGTTTTTATTAATTCACTCTTTTACTAATTTCGCATCTATTATTTCCTGTATATTAATTCTATGCTCTGTTAAAACCCCAAATCAATGTCTTTATAATCTTTTAAAAATTCATTTACCGTTTCTAAATCAAAAAACGCCGGATCGAAATCACCGCCCATCCATTCCTTTATATCTTTATATTCCGGGTGCTTTTTGTTTTTTAATACTTCCATATAATAATAGTATCCGGGTATTCCTCCACAATCGTCGGGCGGACAATTCATTTCGCCTGCCAAACAAAACGGATATTGTTGACCGGGTATTTTCTCCACTATTTTTTCCAAAACAACTTCATGTTCCCAACTATCACCAAAATCGTATTCATAAATTACTTTAACCTTTGGCTCATCAAAAATCACTGCCAGTTCTGTAATGCTATCATCTGCAACATCATCCGATTCGAGCAATTCTGGATTGCCGATATAGCTGTCCTTTTGAAAAATAAATTGATATAAATGCGTATTGTTCCATCCCATCACATTTTGTATTACCAAATGCAAATCGCGAAACATCAGCGAATTATCGATTTGAAACCTTCTCCATATTTTGGGTTCAGAGTGCTTCGTCTTATTCAATCTATCCCTTCGCCCAAGGCAGAACCCTTTAAACAATGGCTTGCAAAAGTAGGTTATGAAAGAATAGAAGAAAGTCAGAATCCGGAACTAAGTTTTGACAGGGCAATGGAAAATTATCACAGGCTGGGATACAGTGAAGAGTGGATCAATCAGCGTTTGAAAAGCATTGAAGTCCGCAAAGAACTTACGGACGAATGGCATCAACGAGGCGTGAAAAAGGTCAGGAATATGCCTCACTCACCGATATTATTACCCAGGCATGGAGTGGAAAAACGGTTAAACAATACAAAACACTCAAAAATCTGAAGAAAGAAAACCTGAGAGATCACATGACCAATCTGGAATTGGTACTGAACATGCTGGCTGAAGCTACCACAACAGAAATCAGCAAAGAAAAAAAGCCGAAAAACTTTGACGAAAATAAAATCATAGCAAAACAAGGGGGCACTATTGCAGGAAATACCAGAAAAGAAATTGAGGCAAAAACAGGAAAAAAGCTTGTCAGTCCGTTAAACGCCAAAACACTTCAATCAACGAAAAAACAAGGACGATTGAAAAAATAAACCCAAATTAAACATTAGGAGTTAGCGAAGTAATGCTTTAGTTGGGTTTCCATCCTTTAAAACAGTAGGCAAAGAAACACAGTTAAGACTGTTTATACCTACACCCACCAGCCACCTTTTCTACCAAGGTACCCGCTCACCAATTACAAAATTCCCATTACAAATTTTAGCCTCTTGCTCTTTTAACATTATTTAACTTAAATCATAAAATAATTATCGTATGCATACAATAAATCATTTTTTGTCTCGTTTTATTATAAATTGAAAAACGCACGGCGTATGAAAAAATAACCTACTATAAAATCAAATGCACTCATCGTTCTTTATTTAAAAATAGTAGTAATTATTAATTTTTTAAACCCATGTGTTATGAATAGAAGAGTAGCCAACGAATTTCAAATGTTGAAAGTCGTTAATTCAATTTTTAGCAGTTTTGCTAGTGTTATTTCGGCCATTCCGGCTTTTGCCGCCATTGTAGCCGCATTTGTTCTTCTGATCAAAAGCATCGAAGACATTAACACCAAGGCCGATGCCATCAAAACAGGCATGCGTGCCAACAAAAAAATCCTCAAAAACATTCTTGCCCACATCGCCTCGCGCATTTCATGCGCATTGATGGCCTACAGCAGCGATCAAAACAATTTGGAGATGTTCCAAGAAGTTAACTACACCGAAAAACACATCAGTCGGCTCAAAGATATTCGGGCCGTAAGTATTTGTCGCAATTTTCTGATATTGGCACAAGCCAATCACACCGAGCTAGAAGATTATGGCATCTTACCCGCCGATATCACGGCCCTCACTGCAGCCATAACAGCCTTCGATAATATGATTGCTGCTTCACAAGCAGAAATCGATTACCATAAAAATCTGATGCAAAATCAAAAGTCCTTGGTATCTCAAGCCCTAAAACTCTTGCGCACCAAAGCCGATCAATTAATCAGAGTAGCAGCCGATGCCAACCCCGAGTTCCATCAACTCTATTTCAAAGCACGAGCCATCGACGATTTTGTGGGAAAACGCAGAAAACAAAAACCACCCTTAGTCGCCTTTGGAGTGCTTTGGGGAATTATCACCAATGCCGCCGACGGCAGTCTAATCGAAGATGCCACCGTCACCATCGTCGAACTCAATATCGCTGTAACCTCCGACGAAGAAGGCATTTATTATTTCGAAAACGTTACGGTGGGCACCTACTCACTCAAGGTCACAGCCGAAACCTATCTCGATCTAACCATTCCCAATATTCAGATATTGGCCGATACCGAAGTCAACATAGATGCAGCCCTCACCTCCGATCCAAACCTACCCACTCCCGAACCTCCCGACAATGCATAACAAACAAAAAAAGGCTTGCACACCGCAAGCCTTTTTTTATTTCCATCCGCCCACCTTATCCAATAAATAACACTATCGAAAATCGGCTCGGTACAGCCCCGACAGTTCAAAGCAGGTCACACAAAGCCAGCGTTCCAAACGACCATTTCTATCCAGTAATAATTAAAACCCGGTGTGTCGAAATGCGGTCAGCCAACCAAAATATCAGCCAACCTGCGGTCGGATTAACCCCACTTTTCATGCCTACGCACAAACAAGCTTGCCACCCTGTGCAATCGCGCAAAGATGCACGCCTTGTGGGTTCTGTTCGCCTGCACTACCTTGTGGCTTATGGCAAGCATTCTCCTTTGAGACCATTGCTGTATTCAGAGTTTTAAGATACTTGTTAAGGACTGCGTTTTGGAAGAATGACATAGATGATTTTACTATTTCCGGGTACAAGAAAAATTAGGAGGTAAAAAAAAGAAATTATTTTGAAAGTTGGTAAAAAAATAGCACAGGGTTTAAATAAGCGATAGTCTCGAAAATCTGTTATTGATAAGTTCCTTATAGCGATTATTTAATTCAACAGTTAAAAAACTGACATCGATTATTTCCATCCAATTGGGTTTTGCTTTTGCCATTTTATTAAAAATATTTTCCTGTTGCTTTTTATCCAAATGTAATGTGTCAAAGGCTGAAATAAAATCACTTTGTTTAATCTTCTTCTTTTTACCGTTTAAATTCAATGCCAGGTCTTCATCATCAATGGGATTTACTAAAGCAGTTGCCACCATGTCGTATGCAGATGAAAGAGCATAACCTGCCTCAGTGTCACGTATTAAAGAAAAGTTTTTTAAATGCATATCAGCATTTCCGGTAAGAAAAGAAAATAACAACTGTTCAAAGAAATTCACAACATCCAATCCCGGATTTATAGAATATTTCATAATTACTTTAGCTATTTGTTCATATGATCCATGATACTTATCTTCCGTTAATTTTTCGGTTAACTGGCACATATCTTCCATGTGCAATTTTCCATTTTTATTACGGTCTATTCTTTTTGTTATGTAACAAAGGTTTCCGGATTGCAGCCGGATTAAACTATGAGGAACAACTTTAATTTTTGCAGACGCTGCAAGATGCATTGTGAGGTCTTCTACTTCAGGTAACTGCGGATAATGTTGAGTGGGAGGTTTTAAAATGTATGTGCCCATAAAACCATCAATTGTAAATCGTTTCGGTGAATTTTTGTTAACTCCCGCTGCCAGATGCAACGATAATTTAGGTTGAACACCTGTAATTGTCATCTGGCTTTTTACAATCTCGGTAGCCATTTCAGCAATCTTATCTTCACTAAATTGTAGTTCAGGGGGAATTGGCTGACCGAAGATTTTTTTGCTACAATTAGCATGAAAATCCATCTCATTATCAGCTAAAGGCTTATAACAAAATAAACATCTTCTCATTACTTATCCTCCTCATTTACGGGGTGAACACTAACCGCTCCAATACAATCCTTGCAACATGCCAAAAGCAATCCCATGCGATCACGAGGGTTAAGTTTCCAGTTTTTTTCCGCAATATCAAGCAACCAACCTTCAGGTATTAATCCATCAAAAAATGGAAATAATACCTTATTGGTAAATATATCTTCTTGCAAAGGTAGGGTAAGACTCACAGGCAAAGGGTTTTCATTTCTAAGGTATAATAAATCATATACGAAATGATAACCGTCTTCATCCTGAGTGAGCCAACCAGCTTTTGTATCGTATATTCTGATTTCTGCTTTTCTCATATAATTAATTATTACGATTTAATGGTATGGCGCCTATCTGAAAACCGAAAAGTTGCAATACCTGATTTACTTTATCCAAACGTAAGGTTTCTTTACCTTGCTCAAAATCGCGGACAAAACGAAGACCCACCCCTGCTTTCTCTGCCAATTCTGTTTGAGTAAGATTGGCGGAATTTCTTTTTTCTTTTACAAAATCACTAAGTTTCATAGATTATACCTTTTCGGGTATAAAAGTACTAATATTTTTAAAAAATATACCCTTTCGGGTATAAAAATTCTTTTTTTATTATCTATTATACCCTATCGGGTATAATATTCAGTATTCAAATCAATTTAATTAGAACAAAATTTCCAGCATTATTTTTTGTTGAGCGATAAGCTGAACAGTACTAAAAATGGTTATTAATAAAACTTTGCAAAAGAATTATTTTAAACCTAAACTCTATATAATCAACAAAAGACACGACAGATTGAAACCCCAATAACCCTCACAGAATAACGAAGCGAATCATATTTATATAAGAGTTATATCCTGTGGTTTTCAATGAACTCCTTTTTTATTGCAATTTCAATATACATTAAGATTTTTAAATTGCTTGTGGATAGTATTGTTTGCCAATCCTTGTTCCCGAAGATAAATAGTAAGAAAATTATCACAGAACGTATAATTAACATTAGAAAGGAGGAGGTTCTTTCCCTTCATGTAATCTTTATTTTTTTGAAGTGTAATCAAATAACTGGTCTTGGTCTTTTTGAAAGTATCTTGCTGGTATTAATTTCCTGCTCCATAAAATCTAGGAAAGAAGGATTTTCATTATCTTTTGCAAGTGCTTTTTTACAATCATCAATTGTAAAAGGTTTTTTCTTAAAAACTGCTTCGGCCTGAAGGCTTTCAAAGGAATTCATTAAAGCCTGAATCTGTGTATTTAATGCCTTTGGCTGTGGATGGTTTGATTTTATAAATTTCTTTTTATCATCCCACTGTTCGGGTAATACCATTTGTTCTTATTTTTTAGTCTATCATAAAAAAGTTGAAGAACAAATCAAAAATTACTTGTTTTTGTGATACCTCTATTTTCATGGGTGCCGAATTAGTATTACAACGGGATCACAAAAAAGATAAACAACCAAATACTAATAAAGGATAAAAATACAAAAACCCGCAATAATGCGGGTTTCTAAGTCTTATTTTTTATCGATGTTTATTGGACTTGTTGTCCCGCTTGGTCTAATTTGCCAATATGAATTAGCCAACTAACTAATCCAACAACTTCAATACTTATTCCGCTATAGAATAAAATCTGTCCCACTTTGTTCCTCGAATTATTCTTAAAATATCCCACTACAATTAGACCAGTCCCAATAATAGAAGCTCCCACATATCCCCACAAACAATTTGATGATTGCCTGAGCCTCCAGCCAGCCATACTTGTTGTCTTTTTCTGTTTTTCTAAATCAATTTTAAGTGCCAATACTTCCTTGTAAAGGTCATTGTAATTAATATTTGTAGTTTTATCAGTAGATTTCAATAACTCATTGTTGGGAACATTAGTTTCCCTGATCTCATTAGGAGTAGTAAACTTTTTATCCGAAATATAGCCTAATATCTGATTAAGGGCAATACTTTTTGTCAAGATTCCGTCTTTATAATTATATTCATAAGAAATTACTTCCTTGTCAATACTTTTTATTAAACAGTTAATTGTATCCCCCTGACTGATAATTATGCGGTCAGGATAATTCTGCGATTTTACAAAAATCGGCAATAGGCAAAAAAAATACAATTAATTTTTTCATTTGTTTTGATATTAATTAGGTGCTAATTATCTATGATTATTTTGCACAATATATCTTTCTAATTTTTCTCATATTTATTCCATAAATTGCATTTTTGACAGCACGATACCAATAATTTTCAAACCCCATACCATTGGCAAAACCCTTAATTTGAAAATGCAAAATTACATTGTGCGTTTTTGTTTCAAAAATTGCTAAAATAAATGAACCGTAGGAGTGATCTGTAGTGTTGGATTCCCAATCCTTGACAAGGTTTTGGGCAATTATAAGTATCCCTATTTTTGATATGAGAGAATCGTAGGGATAAAAACTAATTATACTGTCAATTTTTAATGGACTTAGTTTTGTTACTTCCGTATTAATTATGCCCTTAATATCGGTTTGAACATTCCGTTTATATGAGTTTTCAAAATTACAAATTACATCACTTTTATTGTTTTTATCAAAAATCAAATTAATATCAGAGCAGTCCTCTTCATAGAACTTTTTATCAATTTTGTTAAAAGAATATCCTCGTATTTTTTCTAAATTATCAAACCCCCAACCGTTATCGTTTACAAATTTTACTCCAGTAAAATCAATACCATAAAATATCGCTGTACTACTTTCAAAAAACAAACAGGGGGTAGACGTTTGACAAAAAGAAATATAAGGGAGCAATATCAAAAGGAATAATAATTTTTTCATTTGTGTAAATGAGTGATTGAACTTAATACAGTATTATTTTTTCTATAAAAACATTTTATTATTTGACTGAAAAACAATATTAAAATTTTATTTGTGTGTGTCTGAATTATTTTTTATGATTTAAGTTCGGTGGATTTTTTCCAATCCAATTTTGCTCCCTCAATATCTTTATTATCATACTTGGCTAAACCCCTGTTATAATATGCAATCCAAGAATTAGGGTTAAGTTCAATGGCATAATTAAAATATTCTATGGCATTAGAATAGTTCATGCTTTCATATTCCGCTACCCCATTATTAATACATTGGTCTACTGTTAGATTTTTTTTCTTAATTTCCTCTTGGGTTATTTGTTTAGCTTGTACCCTAGTTACTTGTTTAGTATTATTCTCACTTGGTGTATTATTATATGAATGTTGAGGTTTATAAAATTGTGGTTGTTTTCTTAATCTTTGTTCACCAGTTGTTATGTAATATTGTCTTGTAAAATTTTGTAATTCCAAATAAGGCAAGTACCATTGTACTTGATTTATTATCCCCTTACTATCAATATGAAATTGAATCCAGTATGTTGTTGTATATGTTTGACTTGGGGTATAGGTTGTATTTGTTGTTGCTGTTGTATATGTGTTTGAAGAAGCATTCCCCCATATATAGTCATCATATATGGTCGCATAACCATGCGCTGTTGTTGTAGAATTTATAGTGGTATTTGTTGTTGAATATCCATTGACTGTCGTTGTCGAAACCTCAACATATCTCAAATATCTTCCACCACTTCCATCATCAACGACTTGTGCAGGTGCACCCATGTTTATTAAAGTACTATAATGTTTACCATTAAAAGAACTCATTGCCTTGTTTACCTCCTGAGAGGTATAACAGGAATTAAAAAACGTTAAGATAAAAATTAGAAAAACTATTCTTTTCATTTTATTTGAATTTTTAATTGATTTGTTTACCGTATTATTGCTTTGATTAAATATTGAACATTTTACTTTTATGTATCTGTGTGGTTGAAATAATTACAGTATCAATTTTGATATAAAATTAATTTATTATTCTATTTCATCTAACTAATTAATAATAAAAAACATACTTTTGTTTTTATCCACTTATTTAATGGGAATAAAATTACGTGCTTCAATCC
Organism: Bacteroidota bacterium; assembly: GCA_037128515.1. Classification (GTDB taxonomy): domain Bacteria; phylum Bacteroidota; class Bacteroidia; order Bacteroidales; family CAIWKO01; genus CAIWKO01. The sequence goes on from JBAXWF010000003.1 coordinate 42,293, forward strand.
ATCCAGTTTTATTAATATTTGGTTCACAACATAATACTTTTACTTTAACGGCATCAAAACAAACATCTAAAATTTGCACATTTGTTCCGTTTGAGATAACAAACCCCCTTCCTTCTGCAACCTCATTTAAACATTGTTTAAAATTCGGATTTCCCATACTATTATTACCATTCCAAACATTAAATAGACTTGAATCATTTAAAATAATAAAAACATTAGGTTCATCTTTTTTAAAGTCTTTATAGATTCTAAACTTTTTCGAAATATCTTTAGTAGTAACTTCATAGTATTTCTTATTAGTACAAGAAATAAAACAAACCAAAAATATTAAGGTGAAATTTTTCATTTTCAATACTTATACCAAAACTACTAAAAAAAAGTACATTGAACCAAAATTCAACCAATTTTATTTTATGTAGTTATACGGTTGAACTAATACACAACAACAGCATACCCCCCGTTCAATAGGCAAACCGCAAAACTGCGAACCCGTGCCCGGAGTAAATTAATTTGTTTGTGTAATAGCATAAAAAAACTATCTGTGGGCTATAATAGTATACAATTTGCCCCCCCCGAATTAAAAAAGAGAAGTCAACCCGAAAAAGTGAAAGTTTGAATTTTAATTTTGTTCTGTCTGTGCGCCTGAAACTATAGGGGGATAATTTTTAATATAAATTTCATTTATACCCCAATTTGTACCCCCAATAAAAAAACCCTCTGCAAAGTATTGATTTTACAGGGGGTTTAATTAATTTAGTGTTGTCCCGTCAGAACTCCAAACACTATTATAACAGCACTGTTTTTTAATATTTTAATCGCGGCATTTTTTTAACTGTACAAACATTTGTTGTTACAATAGCTTTTTTATTCAGTTTTCGCATCGCTTACATGTGCGCTTATTGATGCAACTGTTTTATTGTTATATGCAAGTTTTCGTTTAAAATGAACCGTACTACCAGGCTTCGAATATTCATAGACTATAAATGAGGATTTGTGTAGCTCTGTATTGGTTTTCGAATAAAACAAAACTTCGACGGTCATATCTTTAAACGTTGCAATTGATGATGTATTAGTTATATCCCCTTCAATAATTGTATTCGTTGTAAAAAAATCATCCTTCCATGTGAATTTAACGGATAGATATTTTGTTGGATTTGCTCTTTCAGTTGTTTCTAAATCGGACTTTAATTCATCTTCTGTTTTGGGCGTTGTATTTGGATTTGATACATTATCCATACTATTCATAAACATATCATTTGATTGTTTGGAATTATTCCTATTAAGAAATATTACTAAAAATACAATAATAGCAGCAATTGCTATAAAACCAAGAGTAGAGGAAAGTATGATAATTAACCACTTTGATTTTTTTTGATCTTCCATATTATTATGATTTTTGATTTTCTAATAGTTTTATAATCTTATCTTTTGCCTGTATCTCTTTTTTCAATCCCTCATTCTCTTTTTGCAACAATTCTAATCTATGCTGACATTCCGTTATATTGATGTTTAATCTATTGTTGTTTCCTTTGGTTATCTGATAAATACCCTGTTGATCGTTAATGTTATTTATTGTATCATCAAAGAAATAATTCACAGGAACTCCCACTATATTAGCTATTTTCTCTAAAGTTGATATTTTTAAAGTTTCTTTATTTATTGCATCGCTCAAACCGTTTCTTGTCATCCCGATTAAACTGGCAAGATGTTCATACGTGATTTTTTTTTCTTGCAACAGATTTTTTAATTTGCTGATATTCATTTGTTATTATTTAGAATGAAAACAAATTTCAGTTATATCCAAATTAAATTTGCAAAGTCTATTTGGATGGGCGTATATTTGCACCGTCAAAGTTACTGTAATTGTATACATAAAACAAATAAAAAAGTTTCATGCTAAAACCCGAAATCATAAACGAAATGCGCCGCAAGCCCGAATTAAGGCGCGCAATAATAGATGCAAACCGCATGTGGAGCGAAAAAACCTATTACAACTGGTTGCGCAAAAATGATGAGCGATTAACCACATTTAAAAACCTTTGCATCATAAGCATGTATTTAAAAAAGCCGGTAGCAGCATTAACAGAGCCATTAATAGAAGGCATCACACCATTTGTATAAAATCTTTTTATTATGGATTTAAACGACATAGCCACAAAGGCCGACATCGCAACCCTTGCCGACATGATTAATAAACTGATCGCCAAATTTGATGAAATGACAGCAACATCCGAAGTAAAGATATACACCGTTAACCAGCTTGTAAAAATGGGAACCGTTGGCGGATATGATAAAATTAAAACTCTGATCAAAAAAAAACTTTTACAAACCACACCGGATGGAAAAATAACGCAACAATCACTAACCAATTATTTAAAATGCAAAACGCAATCACATGGCAAATAATCAACGGTGCGCTAACATTCATATCCGTTTCATTCTGTTTTTATTATCTTATAAATTACCGACGTTTAAAAAAAGAAAAACAGGACAGGTTAACCAGGGAACGCAACTACTTTCAGAAATTCAATAAACTAAATTAATATAATTACTAACTAAATTTTTATTCTATGAACACAATTTTTTTAAGACGCGTCAACATCGGTCAGGACGCAACATCAAAAGTGATCGAAGGACAAACCGTAATTGAATTTTCGGTTGCCGACAATAAAAAGTATAAAGATGGCAAAGGCAACAAACAAGAGATCACAACATGGTTTCGTTGCTCGTATTGGACAAATGTCCAGGTAACACAATACTTAGTGCGCGGGGCCAGTGTTAACATCATCGGCACATTGTCTGCCGGTGCGTATCTCAACAAACAAGGTCAGCCGGTTGCCGACCTTAAAATCACAGTTAAAGAATTAGATTTATTAGATTGCAAAGAAGAAAAACAAAAATCTGCACCGGAACCTGTATTCGAAAATGAGAATGACGAATTTCAGGATTTACCATCGACAGGAGTACCAAAAACAATGCGCCCTACAAAGAGTAACAACCATGATGATGATGAACCACCATTTTAATTTACAATATTCCGTTGGCTCTGCTGGGGAGCAACCAACGGCTATTTGGCGTGTCTGAGACAAAGCTGAAGTAAACAGGGGGCGTTGAGCCTACTGGCCTGCCCTCTGTTTTTTAAAAAGATGCTTTTCCAGTTCCGTCCATTTAGAAAGAAAAACCCAACACATTAAAACGAAAACCATGATAGAATATTCAATCGTACCAGTCGAAAACTTATTCAACAAAGAATTTCGATTAACCTGGAGAAATCAAATAGTAAAACACATCGACACACCGACAGGCAAAAAACCAAATGTCGGTTTTTTTTGTGCTCCAACGTTGCCGGAATGTACTTGCAGATTAAAATTAGTGATTAAGCAACAAACTGCAATTATACTTACCAGCATCGCAAAAGAGCGCAGCCATGCGTATTCCTATTGGACACCAACCACAACAAAGGATCAACAAATAAAATTCGAGTATCAAAAATTAGTCGAAAAACTAATTGTATTTGCCAACGATTGTAATAAAAAACCGTTCACCATGTTAATGTTTGATACTGTTAAACTTACAGATACAACATTACGAACGTTAACACCGCACATCGGAAGCAGCAAACACGAATCATTCAAAAACAAAGTGTATTCAATTCATTTTTTTTGTGCCAACATTATTGAACAAATAGAACAGCTTTTGAGCGAAAAAGCAATGAGTTTTTAATTTTTGCAAAAAATTAAATTTCATTGTTTTACACCTCACTTGATAATTATACGAACATCTGGAAGATTTTAAAGCGCAAAAAAGAAATAAATTGAACGCAGATATATTACTTCAAAACTCTCAAAGATTACAATCGAATCGCAGTTACAGCGCAAAATTATCGTGGAAGCGCAAAGAAGGCGTGGATTTGCGTCGGCAAATAAAAGAATTTATTGAAGTAAATTTCAATATCAAACTTCCAACATCCTGGAACCAGTTTAAAAAATATACTCTTGGAAGTAAAATCTACAACGAAATAAAAGAAAGTTATGGAGAATTAGCGCGTTGTTATTATACGTTGGGCAATTATGGTCAATCGGTAGGATCGTTATTTACAAATGGAACCCACACCGAAGTTTTCACAAACGGACATCTATTTTCAAAACACCGCCTCGATCCTGTTTGGAACTGGAAAAAATCGAAATTGATCCGAACCGTATATTATAATTTTTTGAAGACATCAAAAATCTACAAACAATTTACACCGGCTCACATCACACTCACATTACCACACGCAAACGGTTTATACAAAGGAAATGAATTTTATGCAAAGGAATTGATCGAACATTTTAATTTGATCCGAAAAACTGCATGGTGGAAAAAGTTTGTTCATGCTGGTGAGTATGGAGTTGAAACCACTGGTAACAGTGTGAACGGTTTACACATTCACATTCATTCATTAGCATTTTTGAAAGTAGAAAAACTAAACGCATTTCGTACCAAACTTCAATCGGCCTGGTTAAAAGCCACCGGAGCCACACAGGTATGGGTAGAAAGTTTGTACATCTACAAAAAAGATGATGCAAATCATTTTATCACAGAAATGAAAGATCCATCGAAGCTGGAAACATTTGAGCAATCGGACGGCACTTATACCAGTGTGCCCATCGGAAAGATCGTAGTTAAAAAAAAGTTTTACATACAAGATGAAATAAAACAGATCAATCAAAGCAATGCCACTGTTGATGAGAAAGAAGATCAGATATTGCAGCTTCACACCAAAGCAATTTTAGAAACAATAAAATATCATTTTAAAAACGATTCTATTAAACTGTCGGACGGTAACTATAATATTTTTTTGATAAACGAAATTTTAAAAAACACGCGCAACAAACGTTTATATAGTCGTTATGGCGCATTTTACAAAGAACCGGAATTGAACTTTAATCGCATGGATGAGGATGAGCAAGGCGAGGAACTGAACGAAGCAAACTCCGAAACGGTAATTAATCCGTTCACAATGGAAGAAACACCGATCAGCGAAACGCAGCTTGTAGTTTTCTATCCTGAACACTTAACATATACCGGACGGTTATCATCCCGACCACACACACCATTACCCATGAAAACAAACGTATTTGATTACATGGAAGGAAAATCAGTAAAAGAAATTTTAAAAACATTAATAACATCGAAATTTAAAAAGCGACAAAAGGCAATGGAATTATAACGGTTACAGCTATACGTCAGGTTTTGTTTTTCACAAAACTTGCGTATAGCACCAAAATTGTCGCCTGTTTTAATGGCAACAATTGACTGTTATAAAGCCGTTTTAATGGCGTAATAAAACTTAATTACATGAAACAAAACACCCGACAACATACCAAAGCCTACATAGCAAAGCAAAACGAACCGAATAATAAAATTATTGATTATTGGATCGAAACAAAAAAAACATACAAAGAAATTAGCGAAGACTTAAACGTCGGATATTCGACAGTAGTAACAACAATTTGCAGATATTGCAAAAACAAATTCAAACCCAAAACAACATAATAGCTTTATATATCCCTATAAAAACCGCAATAAAACCGCAATAATTCAGATTAAAACAAAAACACAAAACATTGAAAAGCATAATAATAAAAAAAGGCGCCAAGCGGATCACAAAATCAGAAATTAATTTTCAGGATTAAAAATTACTGCCATGAATAAAAAAATGAAACGAATTTTAATAACTGTAAAAGACATACAGATATTAACCGGATTGAGTTATCAGAGCGCATACAGGGCCATGCAGCATTTGCGCGATGCCCTGAGCAAACAAAAACATCAAAAAGTAACCATTAAAGAATATACCGATTACAATGGATTAAAAATTGATGAGGTTGCAGATGTTTTGGATTTATAAATTTGTATCTTTGTAGTAAACTATTCAACTATGGCACGTATCGCAGGTATTCAAATCGAAAAAGACAGCAAAGGCCGTCCGGTCTACGCACACATTAATTTAAAAAAGTACAAAGAAGCTATTCCTTTTTTAGCACAAATAGGAGCTATCGAAGCGGATATAATAATAAATCCAGATGATTATATTTCAAGTAATGAATTTTGGAAAATAATATTTGATCATGTTGATAAGAAAAGCAAAGAGTATTTTAAAAAATGAAAATAGTTTATAAAATAGATGCTGCTGAGTATTTGATTAATTTAATTGATATTCTTTTTGAAAAGGAATACTTTCAAAGTATCAAAAGTTCTGCAATATATGTATCTAAAATACGCAAGGAAATAGACAAAACAATTCATTTAAGGCAAAAATACAATACGCCTACCGAATTAAAAAAACATGGAATGTATTATAAAAAGATTACAATTAACAAGGGAACCACATGGGTTGTTTATTTTAACTTCATAAAAGATACTTATTACATCAATTTCATTTCGAATAATCATTCGCGAGATGCAAAATTTATAGAAGGTTTGAAGTAAAAATCATTTTCAAAACTTATCATTTCTTATCAAATCTTATCATTTCTTATCAAATCTTACACGATAATTTTTAAGCTGTATTAATATTGCGCTAACAAAAATTAGCGCGTGAAAAAAGTTTTACTATTCGGAGGCATTGTAGTAGTTATTTTACTGGCAAAAAACTTTATCAGTACTGGCAAGAAAATACTTGACTTGACTGGAGTTCCTACCAAACTGAAATATGTAAAACAAGCCGGTTTCTTTCAAAACCTGGTATCACAAAAATTTAATATTGACTTTGAAATCACCAATCCAAACGAACAAAGTTTAACATTAAATCGGTTGGCCGCCGACATCTATTATAAAGGCAAAGTAATTGCAAACCTTTATATATCTAAAAACTTAGAATTGCCTGGACGCGACAAAGCAATTTTGCAAGGAATTGAATTTAGCGTAAGTGTCGTGAGGGTAGGCGTAGAATTATTAAACATGCTTATCGATGGAAGCCCCATCGGAAAAACTTTTGACATCAAAGGAACCATAACAGCCGATGGTTTGATGTTTCCCATTGACAAATCAATCCCGCTAAGTTAGTGAATACACTTGCACACATAGCGGACATCAATATAGCCGCACCTTTTAATAAATGCACAATTCGCAAAAAGAACGGCGTTACCGAAGATATAATTGCCGAAATCATAGCAACCGACAAAAAATCGCGGAACGACACAAAAAAATTTGCAAATTATTTAAAAGGCGGCTCCCATATCGAAACATTATTAAATGACTGGAATTTCGTAAAAGAAAACATCCGTTATCAGGTCGATCCGCTGGGCGATCAATATGTAAAAACACCGGCGCGCACCTGGTCCGATAAATTTGCCGACTGCAAATCATATTCTATTTTTTTGGCTTCACTGCTAAAAAATCAAGGAATTGATTTTGCATATCGCTTTACAAGCTATTCAGAGCAACCCATATTTACACATGTGTATATAGTTGCCTTTTTGAACGGATCAGAAATCATACTTGATGATGTGATGCCAGATTTTAATTCAGAAAAACCTTACAACTTTAAAAAAGATATTACCATGACAAAAATTTATAACTTATCGGGAATCGGATTAGCAGAACAGCCAGGCATGGTTAAAAAAGAGTTTAACCTGGGCAACCGCGATATTTCTGAAATGTCGGAAGGCGAAATGGATTTATGGATCGCGCGTGATCGCTTGCTCACTGAAAAAAAAATAGTGGAAGGCATGCGCGGCATCGGCACATTAAAAGCCGAAAAATACCAGGACAGTGTTGATATGATTGAAGATGCTATTGAAGCCGTACAACGTGCCACTGTTAACGGAATTGGCGCGTTAACCCATCCCGACCTAGAAGAAGAATTGGCAACAATCGCGCTTCATGCTGTAACAGGTGTTTATTCTATTGCGAATGAAATTCATGGCATTGGAGCCACAAAGAAAAAAGAAGCTCGTCAGAAACGCAAAGCAGATCGCAAAGCAATCAGAACCGAATTTAAAGGCAAAGATCGTGCGCAAAAGATGGCAGAATGGCGTAAAGCGAATGGAACCAAAACAGGCAAATTTTTGCAAAAAGTTGCAGTCAAAGTAAAAAAAGGACTTAAAGCTATTGGCAAAGTATTGAGCGCACCTATGCGTTTAATCACAAAAGGCATACTCGAAACCACATTACCAAAAAGCGCACCCGCGTTTTTATATCTTTTCGTTACCGATCCTGCAATCATAGCGAAGTTACCGGAAGCCGCACGCGCCAAGCGCAAAAAACAAGAAAAAATCGCAAAATTTATTGTTGATGGTGCAGGCATGAAATCAGCGCATTTAATGGGCATATTGCGCAACGGTATCATGAAACAAATGGGCGATACCCCCGAAAACATTATTGCCAAACAAATGGCCGGAAAACTTTCAGGAATTGGATTAGTTGAAGAAGCTGGAAAACTCGTAGGTGGTTTTTTAACAAAAATTATCGATTGGATCGTAAAATTATTCAAAGGCAAAAAAGGCAAAGCAAAAGAAGCCGCCGAAGCTGAAGCATTGAAAAAAGAAACCGAACAGGATGGCGGAACGGCAACCGTGCCTGACACAGCCAATCCCGAAGAACAAAGCCCTGAAGTTGCTGCTATGGTTGACCAGGTTAAAGCAGATGTAGAAGCAGGGCAAGGCACTGAACTCGGAATAGAAGAAACACAATCCGAATCAGATGCAACGTATAACAGCAACATGGAATCGGGCGGAAAATCAATTTGGAATTCATTAAAATAAATAATAATTACTTAAAACATTAAAACCATGACTTTAGTTCAAATCCGCAAGCAAACGAGAAAACTTGATTCGCAGATCAAAAAAGAAGAAGCAAAGGCAACTAAAAAACGCGAACTTGAAAAACAGAAACGCGAATTAATTGCCAAACGCAAAAAACTCGAATCATTAAGAAAACGCAAGTATTAAAATTTAAACCTAAAAATAACATGAAAAAATTTGATTTTAAAAAAATAGGCATGCGCGTTGGTGGAGTTGCCGCCGGTGCAGTCGCAGGCGAACTCGTGAATAAAGTTGGTTTTATTGGAAACATGAAACCGGCATTACGTGGAGGTCTGAAAATTATTGTTGGTGCAGTAATCCCCGAATTAATGCCGAAACAAGCATTTGTAGGACATATCGGAGACGGTATGATTGCCGCCGGTGCAATTGATACCTACAACGGATTAACTAGCAAAACCGATGCACCTGTTGAAGGTATCGGCGATCAGTTTACCGAAGATCAATTTGTAGTTGATAACGATTATGATGTTAATGGCATCGAAGATCCAATTTCAGGCATTAACGATAATCCTATGGGCGGCGTTGAAGATGATGATTACAACAACGACGAAGAACAAAATTATTAAAAAGTAAATTTAGTATAAACAAATAAAATCTCATAAAAAAATGAACAGATTTCAAAAAATGCCAATGAACCGTATGCAACGGCCAGGCATAAATCAATCGCCCGGCACGCCAATAGGCAAAGGTGCAGGTATAACAGAACGCGAACGCGGTGTTTTTTCAGCAGCCGAATCAAAGTTCAAAGAAATGGGTTTGATGGCAACACCGGGATACATCCGTGTTGAAAGAAAATTAATTACCGGACAATCCAAGTATGTATTCAAAGTAACCCGCGATTCAAATGCGGATAGTTTTACCGAACAAAAGTTGGAGCGCAACGATCAATTCATGGCTTCGCAAATTTGTTTGTTCTTGATGAAAAGAGTGGATAGCACTTTGGGAGCTGAAATTTTATGCACATATCCCGATGTAACTATTTTTACTACCACTGGCAACCCCGCAGGATTAGAATCTGTTTATAATGGTAAACTTTCTGTTACCATAGGTCAAACCAAATGGATTGAAGCATTAGATACACGCAGATTCCGCAAAGTACCTACACGTCAGGCACAGCCCGCAATTGCTTCTATTCAATCAGTTTTTATTCCTGAAACAAATGATAATGATGGATTTTTCAAACTAACACCTCAGATCACAATTGATGGTGATCAAAAAAATGAGATTGCAGTTGAAATTCCAGCAAACGCATCTATCGTTACTTCGGGTGCAGGATCAGGTACTGAAAATTACTTAGTGCTTGTTATTCGCGGATTCCTCGGAACAATTAAATAAGTTTCTGCATAAGTTCATGTATATTAAAAGGGTTGCACTTGTAACCCTTTTTTTAAAAAACTTAAAAATTATTTTATTATGAAACCAATACAGAATATAGAATTAATCGAGATTCAATTTGTTCAAGGCATAAACAAATACAAAATACCTACGCAAACCAATTTCAAAGGCAAAAAAATAGTAGGGATTGAAGCGCACGGAAGCGACACTGCATTATATTCCCCCTTGGGCAGAGAAATTGAAGTGATAGGAACAATAGGCGGTTATTTAAGTTTAGATGTAGCCGGTAGAGAAAAAGTAAAACAAATGCCCTTGATGGCTTTAAATCCTGGATTAAATATATTTCCACGTCCATTTGAAGGGTTAATTATCAATAACGATAAATCTTACATTGAATTGCCTGCTATTACTGTTGATGCTACAATGGCAGCAAAAAGTATTTTATTATTATTCTTTTTTGAAGATTAATTTTATGAAACCAATATTAAACAGTGAACTCATTGAAATAAAACTAGATGAAAACGTTATCGGTGAAAAGATAATGTTTCCATTGCAAACTAATTTCAAAGGAAAAAAAGTTTATAATATTGAAATGTTTGGAAAGGAATTGCTATCAGCATCGCCATCGGGTAGGAAACTGATTCATTTAGATTACACCGCAGGTTATTTAACATGCGTATCCGATGATGGAATTGAACGGATAAAAGAAATGCCGTTAAAAGCATTAAATTGGAAAAAAAATGGAGGCTTCTCACGTCCGTTAAATAAAATTGTGATCGATCACGAAAGAACATATTTTTATTTTCCAAGCGCAACATTGGATGGTGTAGATGCAAAATCAAGTTTTATGATGCAAGTTCATTTTTCAGATTAATATTATGATAGAAAGTCGCGATAAGGCAGTAAGCATGTTGAGAATTAATAATACTCCGTATTGGAAATTATATAACCTTGCCAAAACATTTTTATTAGCCGAAACGGATGAGGACGAAAATTTGACAATAGAAGGATCCATTGCGATGCTCGAAAAACGTTTGGATCTAATCGGGTCCGGTCAATACCATATCGAAGCCTGGGAAACAAAAGGAAAAAAGAAAGAACGCAAAAAATTTAATTTTGAAATACAAGGACCGCAACCGATCAACAACCAACCGAATTTTATCGGCGCGTTTCCCGATCCTGCAAAAAGTATCGATGAAGCAGTTGCCGCCGCCGTCGGCAAACTAAAAAATGAAATGTTGATCGAAAGTTTGCAGGCAAAAATAAAAGAACTTGAAAAGCAAAACGAAGAATTAAACAAAGAAATTGATTCTTCAGAACGTCGCATATTAGACAAAGTATCTCCCTACATCGGCGATTTTGTCCAGGCACTTGGAATGAGGCCGAAAAACGTTTCAATTTCGGGAGCCACTGAAAACAAGCAACCCAAAGAAAATTTATTTACCGACAGCGAAGCTGAGCGATTGAACAAAGCATTTGAAAAATGGAGTGGCATAGAAACGCAATATATTACCATAGTTGAAAAAATTGCCGACATGGCCGAGAACGATCAGGCAACTTATTCAATGGCAAAAGGAATGTTATTATCATCTAATAATGAAAAGTAATGGCACAGGAAGCAAATTATCAAAACAAAATAGTTACAGCCGTTGATAGTATTGTCAATGTCAGAAAAATACCATCTTTTACATCTGCAAAAATTACATCTATTAAGTCAGGTACAATAATTGGCAGATCGTCGGGAACCACGTTTAACATGGATGGTGATAAATGGATACAAGTAAACTTAACGCTTCCGGTAGGAGAAAACAAAACCGGCTATGTTGCAGAACTTTATCAAGGTAAAGAAAATGTCAGACTGTCCGATCCTGGAGCCAGTCCGGTTGCCGAACAAAACGCGCAAAAATTAATTGACGATATTGTCGCAACCGACAAACAAACCTATGCAACATTATTAGCATGTTATAATAAAATTGTTGCACTCAGCAAAAAAAACATAGCTATTCCTTTAGATTTGCAGTTAAAGTTGTGCGCAACCTATGTCAGCTTATCGAATCGGCAAAAGAAAATCCGCGAAAATGTAAATTTAAAAGTTACAACCGGCCATGCCAAAGATGAAGTCGCCGGAAAAAATATTGCATCCTATATAAACGAAACGCGCGGCGGTGGCGGCGTAATGGGTATTGGTGAGTTGGCAACAATATTGGTTTTGGTAATCATTGCATTAATTGCCACGGCAGCCACGGCAGCCACATTATATTATATATTCAAACCAAATTATTCTGAAAGCACACGCGATTTAAAAGTATCTAAGGAATTGCAAAAAGCATTAGATACATTATCCCCCGAAGATCAAAAAGCAGTTAAAGAAGATTTAGAAAAACAAATTGACGACGCTAATAGAGCTGGAAAAAACGACCAAAAGTTTACAGACTTCTTTACAGGTATTCCAACGAAAATAATATTGGCCGTTGGTGGTTTTTTATTAGTCAGTTCATTATTGAAAAATCGGAAATCTAAAACCAAATAATATGCCTGGAGAATTAACGATCAAACGGCCGATCCTTGTGATCCGCAAATATACCAAACCAAACTCAAATATAAAAGGTGCGTTTTTTGTCGAATATAAATACGAACACATAAATGCATCGAAGATCATAAAACCGGAGGGATGCAACGAAATATCATTTATACCACATCCAACATTACGAGGAGAAAAATATTTTGAAGCATATTTCGATAATATATTGCCAATAGTGGAACGCATCACATTTTTGAACACCGATCCATTATTGACAATTACAAGTGATTTTAAAATCGTTTATAAAACCGCGTAACCATGCAATTAATTTTCATTGAAAAAGTAAAAAGCAACCGCGAAGCCTTCGCCGCAAAAGTTATTGAAGTATCAAACAAATTAGGCATTGATCCCAACTGGTTAATGATCATAATGTATTTCGAAAGTGGCATCAGTCATACAATTGTAAACCCAGACGGAGGCGCAACCGGTTTAATTCAATTCATGCCCAACACTGCAAAATCGCTTGGAACCACAACCACAGCATTGGCAACAATGTCAAATGTGCAACAATTGGATTATGTGTATAAATATTTTAAACCAAAGGCCGGACAATATGGATCGGGCGAAGACTTGTATTTATATACATTTTTTCCTTTAGCAGTTGGAAAACCGGACGATTGGACGATACAGACAAAGAATTTAAGCGCGTATAACATCGCACATCAAAACCCTGTACTGGACTTAAACAAGGATGGTAAAATAACGGTAGGCGAATGGCGCGAAGCACTCAGGAAAAATTTATCGAAAATGATAAAAGACAAAGCTATTTTCAATATTTTCTTTAAAAAAAAAGTTTAATAATTAGTGGTTTAGCATTATTTTTAATAGGAGGTGCAATAGCATATTTATGGAACGATTAGTAAAAAACTGGAAAACATCATTGATCGGAGTTATTATTTTGGCAGGTGCATTATTTTCGTTATTAACTGGCAAAATAGATGCAACTGGCTTCATGCTTATATTACCGACGGTTTTAATAATGTTGCGCGTTAAAGATACTTTTTTAGGCAAAAAACCGAAAACAGATCAGCAAGGATGAGCGAAGTATTTTTAATTATTTTAACTGGGATATTTAGCGGATCGGCAACATGGTTGATCGCAATTAAGGCAAAGCGAAAAAAAGCAGCAGCCGAGGCAGTCGGGATCGAATTAGATAATGCGGATAAAGTCATTACAATTTTTCGAAAATTAACTGAAGACTTGCGCAAAGAATTATATGTAAAACAAGAATATATTGAATTGATTCAGAAAGAGCATAGCGAAAAAATAACAAACCTCGAAAAAAAAATATGCTTAATAATAAATTGTGCAAACCGTCAACAGTAATACTTTTATTCGTATTGCTTTTATCATCCTGTACCCCACAAATGCGCTTGCAGCATTTAATAAAAAAACATCCCGAATTAAAAACCATCGATACGTTAAAGTTGGTCGATACTGTTATTGTGCCTGGTGTGCGTGTAGATACCGTGTTTAAATTGCATTACATTAATGATTCAATACACGACACTATAATAATCAAAAAAGATCGTTTAGAAGCCTCCATTATCATCAATGGCAATAAAGCACAATTTACCGGCGAATGCAAACCGGACACGATTTTAAAACCTTTGGCAATACCTTACGAACGTATAAAGGTAGTTGAAACGAAAAAAAACGAAGTGTGGATGTATTTTGTTTTAGTCCTGGAAGCGTTTATAATTCTTTACCTGGCCGGACGCGCTATCTTTAAAAATTAATATTCCATTTATTCACGTTATCGGTCAAAAGTTGATCGGTAAACTTCGCATATTTTAAAGTCATTTTTAAAGTTTTATGCGATAAAAGCCGCGAAGTAACCTCAATTGGTATGCCTATTGAATTGCAGATTGTTGCAAAAGTGTACCGGCCCGAATGGAATGTGATCCGCTTGGTGATCCCGACCAGCGCGCACGAAGTTTTTAAAACAGCCCTGGAATATTGTTCCGAAAACATATCAAAAAAACTCATGCCTGGACCTGGATTCAAAAACCTGTTTTTATCGAAATTCATGTACTTATGAATTAATGCCTGCGTAGGCTCAGAAATGGGTATAATTAAACGATCCTTTGTTTTTACGGTAGTAATGTCTATAAACGTGAAATTAGCCTTTAAATCATCATATTTTAGCCCAAACAGATCAGACAGCCGCAACCCTGTAAAGCATGAAAACACGAACGGAAACAATACCTTTTTGATATTTATAGGCACATCCTTATCGATAATCTCGGCCAGCTTCTTCAATTCTTCAATAGTAAGAAAATCTTTGAACACATCTTTATAATTCATTGAAAAATTAAGTTGTTTGCCTGCCGGTATCAAGCCGCGTCGCTGTGCCTCTGAAAACAGCGTTTTGATAATCTTTATTTCTTTAGTAACTGTATTGTGTTGGTTTTTGCATGTGTCGCGCAAATACAGTTCAAACCGTGTTAAAAAGTTATAATCGATGTTTTGTACCAGCAAGCAGGGATCGTATTCCTCAATTTTTCTAAGCGCGTTGTTATATCGTTTTATCGTGGTTGGCTCCAGTAGCGTTGTTTTTTCTTTAATATATAATTTCATAAAATCAACAAGGCGAGGATTTTTCGAATGTTGTTTATCCTGGTATTCAATTTCGAAATTATCAAACGTAACAGGCGTTTCCGACATATTGAATTGGTAAATAATATCTTTTGCCTTAAAATACTGTTTTTCGATCAGATCGTTTTTTTGCGAATGTTCTTTATCTTTTCGCGTTATCCGTTGTTTATTTTGATCCCAGTTTTCAGATAGCACACTGATGCCGGTTGTATAGATTTTCGATGCTCTATTGATCGTTATTCGAAGATAAATCTTTTGTTCTTTATCCTTTTGAATCTGACTTATACGTAGCCAAAGATTAATCGTTACTGTATTCATGTTTGTACAAATAATGTTTTTCGTGAACTTGTAACAACAAAAGTACAAACAAAAACCCAAAAACAACCCAAATATTAATATGTGTTTTTAATTTCGGATTCGCTCAGCTCTGCCGAAACGATCTCTATTATTGGGGTTTTAGCATAAAAAAACACAAATAAAACTATGTGTTTATTTGTGTTAATCGTTGTCCCGTCAGGGGTCGAACCTGAACTCTTCTGATTCAGAGTCAGACGTGTTGCCAGTTACACCACGGGACATTGTGGGTGCAAAAGTAAAAAAGTTTTTTTAAACTACCTTTCTTTAATCACAATTTTATTCTCAAAGGGTTTTTTGCCACTGCCCTTTCAGTCCCACGGTTTTGTTTAACACCGGCTTTTGGGCTGTGGAGTCGGCATCAACACAAAAATAGCCCACTCGTTCAAACTGTACTTTATCCCCCGCTTTCATGTTTTTGATATATGGCTCGGCATAAGAGGTCGTAACTTTTAAGGAATCGGGGTTAAGGTTGCTGCGAAAATCTTCGCCATCGGCCACCGCTTCGGGGTTTTCGGGCAAAAATAATTTGTCGTAAATGCGGGTTTCTATTGCCACGGCATGCTGCACCGAAACCCAATGTATGGTGCCTTTCACCTTGCGGTTGCTTTCGGGCATACCAGTGCGGGTGTTGGCATCATACGTACAATTGAGTTGTTTTATGCTGCCGTCGGCATTTTTTACCACTTCGTTGCAACGAATGATGTAGGCGCTTTTGAGGCGAACTTCGTTGCCCGGCGACAAACGGAAAAACTTGTGTTGGGGCACTTCCATAAAATCGTCGCTATCAATAAACAGTTCTTTGGCAAAGGGCACTTGCCGCAAGCCGGTGCTTGTGTCTTCAGGGTTGTTCACCGCATCCAGCATTTCAACAGCATCGTCGGCAAAGTTGGTTAACACCAGTTTGATGGGGTTGAGCACGGCCATCACCCGTTGTGCTTTTTTGTTTAGGTCTTCGCGCAAGCAATGTTCTAGCAGCGAAACATCAATCACGTTGTCGCGTTTGGCCACACTAATCACTTCAGCAAAATTTTGCAAAGCTTCTGGGGTGTAGCCTCGGCGGCGCAAGCCGCAAATGGTGGGCATGCGAGGGTCGTCCCAGCCGTTCACCACTTTTTCGTGCACCAGCGACAGCAGTTTGCGTTTGCTCATCACCGTGTAGTTGATATTGAGGCGGGCAAATTCAATTTGTTGGGGGGCATAAATATCCAGTTCTTTAATAAACCATTCGTAAAGCGGGCGATGCACTTCAAACTCCAGTGTGCAAATGGAATGGGTGATGTGTTCAATGGAGTCACATTGTCCGTGGGCAAAATCGTACATAGGATAAATGCACCAGGCGTTGCCCGTGCGATGATGTTCGGCATGCAAAATGCGATACAAAATGGGGTCGCGCAGCAGCATATTGGGCGAAGCCATATCGATACGAGCGCGCAACACCCTGCTGCCATCGGCAAAATCGCCGGCACGCATGCGGGCAAACAAATGCAGGTTTTCGTCTATGGGGCGTGTGGCAAACGGGCTGATAATGCCGGGTGTGGTAACGGTGCCACGTGTGGCTGCAATTTCTTCTTGCGGCAAATCGCACACATAGGCTTTGCCTTTTTTAATCAAGGTCACAGCATAGTCGTACAAGGTTTCGAAATAGTCAGAGGCATAATATTCGCCATTCCAGTTGAAACCCAGCCATTTCACATCTTCTTTGATTGAATCAACATATTCAATGTCTTCTTTGGTGGGGTTGGTATCGTCGAACCGCAGATTGCATTTGCCGCCATATTTTTTTGCCAAACCAAAATTTAAGCAAATGGATTTGGCATGGCCGATGTGCAAATAGCCGTTGGGTTCGGGCGGAAAACGGGTGTGAACGCGTTTGCCATATTTTTCGGTGCGTATATCGTCTTCAATAATTTGTTCAATAAAATTCAGCGATTTGCTCTCGCCGGCATGGGGTTGAGGTGGGTTCTGCTTGTTGGAGTCTTCCATAAAATGGTATTTTTCGTAAACAGCTGCAAAGGTAGTGTTTTTTGCTTGGCCAATGGCGAAACACAAGCCACAAATTGTTTGGCAGCTTCAAAAATTTGTATTCAGAAAATCAACAACATTAATTTGTACCTTTGTTTTAAAATTAGAGTATTTATGGGAAGAATATCACTCGAAAACATGGAGTTTTATGCCTATCACGGCTGTTTTGAAGAGGAACAAACCATAGGAAATCGTTTTGTGGTTAACGTGGTGGCCGACACCGACACCCACCAAGCCGAAGCCACCGACAATTTGTTAAATACGGTGAATTATCAGGAAATTTATTGGCTGGTGAAAGCCGAAATGGATATAAAATCGAAACTATTAGAGCATGTTGCCCGGCGTATTGCAAACAGTATTAAACAAGGTTTCCCTCAAATAACATGGTTGAGCGTGAAAGTTTCGAAAATAAATCCACCGCTGGGGGGCAAAATTGATAGCGTGAGTGTGTTGATTGAAATATAATTGCAGCTAACATCATCTTTTATTGTACTTTTGATTTACAAATTTTATAAACCCCAATTATGAAAAAATCTGTTTTAAGTTTTGTTATCATTTCGACGATATCGGTATTTGCTTTAAAAGCGCAAGATTGTGTGTGTTATTCTCCGACTAATGTGGGTGCTAAGCTTGAAATAACCAACTATGATGCACAAGGAGTTGTAACCGGTTCCAGTTTACAGACATTGATAAAAAAGGAAATTACCGGAAATGAGACCAGAATAACGTTTTCAAGCCAACGTATAAAAACAAACCCTGAAAAAGATAGTGTTTCAACTTACGACTATTATTGTAAAGCGGGTGTTTTTTATGTGGATATGAATAAAATAGTAGAGCCATTCAAAGCAAATTTGAACAATAGCATGGAACTCACGTTCTCCGCTATAGATTTGCAAATACCCGGCAACCTTAAGGTAGGAGATGAACTTCCCAAGAGCAGTGTTATAATAACTATTACGAGTGGCAAACTTCCCATAATGAAATATTCTATTAGCATGGTTAACCGCAAGGTTGCAGCTATTGAAACGATAACAACTTCTGCCGGTAGTTTTGAGTGCTACAAAATCACTTACGATAACAAATCCAGTATGAAGTTTGAAGTATTACATAAATGTGCCGATTGGTTTGCAGTTAATGTTGGGATTATAAAATCAGAGACCTATGATGAAAAAGGTGTCTTACTTAACTACTTTCTATTAACAAAATTCAGTAATTAATTCATT
Source organism: Bacteroidota bacterium (assembly GCA_037128515.1). GTDB lineage: Bacteria > Bacteroidota > Bacteroidia > Bacteroidales > CAIWKO01 > CAIWKO01. Next base: position 61,219 of record JBAXWF010000003.1, read on the forward strand.
AACCGCTCAACAGTGAGCTCACATTAAGTCATCATTTTTTAGTACTTTTGTTTCACCAATTTTATAAATCCCCAGTATGAAAAAATCTGTTTTCAGTTTTGCAATCATTTCTATGCTTTCAGTGTTTGCATTAAAAGCGCAAGATTGTGTGTATTATTTCCCCACCAACGAAGGGGCTTCAGTTGAAACCTCATCCTATGACTCCAAAGGAACACTAACCGGAATTAATGTGCAACGTATTATTAAAAAGGATGTAACCAATAACGAAACCAAGATTACCGTAACAAGCGACAGCTATGAAACCAACGGAGTCAAAAAGGCCACTGCCACCTTAGACTATTATTGCCGCGCAGGTGTTTTTTATATTGATATGAAAAAAATTCTCGACCCTGCCATGATAAGCCAGTACCAAGGCATGGATGTTAAATTCGCCACCACCGATTGTTCTATGCCGGGCGTATTAGTAGCTGGTCAATCACTGCCCGAATCTTCGGTTACAATGGAGGTATCAAATGCCGGCATGATGATGATGACATTTAATATTCGCATTTACAACCGCAAAGTGGTTTCGGTTGAAACCATCAATACCAATATGGGACCCTACGAATGTTTTAAAATAACCTACGATGTGGAAACCAACATGGGAATGGGAATGATATTTAAAACTACCGGGACCGATTGGTATGCTAAAAATGTGGGCGCTGTAAAAACCGAATCATACGATAGCAATGGTAAATTAACGAATTATACGTTGTTGACGAAGTTTAAAAACTAATTTAAAAACAAACTATTGTTTCCCATGCCGATGGATGGGTTTTTTTATATCCTAATAAATGAAAGCCTTTTCGATGTTGATTTTTTTTCTGATTGTATTATCTGTTTATTCGCTGGTGAACTGCTATATTTTTATCAGGGGCTGGCACGGCTTGGAATTTTATCCAAGCCTACGGCCGTATTATTTAGGATTATTTATTTTTCTGTTTCTGGCTTATATTATTGCCCGAATCTCTGAGCGTTTTGGTCATTCGGCTATCACCGAAATATTAAACTGGTCGGGCTCATTTTGGTTTGCGGCCATGTTGTATTTCTTTTTAATCATTCTGTTGCTCGACCTCATCCGCATGGCCAATCATTTTGTACATTTTATGCCGGCCGGTTTTTATATTGCTTACGCCAAAACCAAATTCATTACCATGATGATTGTGTTTGGCTTGGTGATAGTATTAATAGTGTATGGCTATATTAATGCATCCATTGTTAGAATAAAAACCCTGGATATTACAATAAACAAAACGGTTAAAAATCACAACTCGCTTAACATTGTTATGCTTTCCGATTTGCATTTGGGCACCATCATAGGGCCCAATAAACTGGGGCGTATTGTGGAAAAGATAAACACATTGCATCCCGATATTGTGCTGTTGGTGGGCGATGTGGTCGACGAAAACATTAAGCCGGTGATAAAGAAAAACATGGGTTCTTTGCTCGAAAACATTAAAACAAAATATGGGGTGTATGCCATCACAGGCAATCATGAGTTTATTGGAGGTGTGGGCCCGGCGGTTGCCTATTTGGAAAAACACAAGGTGCAGTTTTTGCGCGATACAGCCATACTGATTGATAGTGCGTTTTGGGTTGTGGGACGAAACGACAAAGATATGGTGCGTTTTACAGGCAAAAAACGCATGGAACTGGATGAGCTGATGAAAACGGTGGACACATCGTATCCAATAATTTTGCTCGACCACCAACCGTTTAATCTGGAGAAGGCTGCCCAAGCAGGTGTTGATTTGCAACTGTCGGGACATACACACAACGGGCAAATGTTTCCGCTGAATTATATTACCCGTGCCATATATCATCCCGACTGGGGTTATCGCAAAATTAATGAAACGCAGTTTTATGTTTCATGCGGTGTGGGAACCTGGGGGCCACCTGTGAGAATTGGCAACCAACCCGAAATTGTGAACTTGAGGCTCTCATTCAAATAAGAAGCTTTTTTAGTACTTTTGTACAAATTCTATTCTGTGAATCTTAGCGAGCTATCGATGTTTTTTGGTTTCAACCTTTTTGTGTTGATGATGCTTTTTTTAGATTTGAAAATCATTGGCAAAAAGAACCATGTGGTAAAATTCAAAGAGGCATTGCTATGGTCCATTTTCTGGATTTTGATAGCGTTTGCTTTTTATTTTCTGATTCGTAGCCACGGTCAGTGGATTCATGGCATTACCAACACGCAAGACCTACAGATTAGAATTGATAAATACAAACAACCTATCAATATTCAAGGGCTTTCTTACCAAGATGCCCTCGATGTTTATAACAAAAACCTTTCGCTGGAATTTATTACGGGTTATTTGATTGAAAAAACATTATCGGTGGATAATTTGTTTGTCATGATAATGATTTTCTTTGCGTTTGGCGTGCAGAAAAAATATTACAAACGAGTATTGTTTTGGGGAATTATTGGTGCATTGGTGCTGCGGTTTATATTTATTTTCGGAAGTGCTGCCATCATTCAGCAATTCAGTTGGTTTTTGTATTTGTTCGGGGCTTTGTTGGTTTACACTGGCGTAAAAATGTTTCTGGAACGAAATAAGGAAGAGAAAAAAATTGATGTAAGCAAACATCCAGTGGTTCGTTTTGCCTCGAAATATTTGCGGGTTTACCCCAAATATGTGGGGAACCACTTTTATATACGATCTCGCAACAAAAAATTTTATTTCACACCACTATTTGTGGTGCTGTTGGTGATAGAGTTTTCGGATGTGTTGTTTGCCACCGATTCTGTTCCTGCTATCTTTTCGGTTACCGAAGACCCATACATTATTTTCTTTTCTAACATTTTTGCGATAATGGGTTTGCGTTCCTTGTTCTTTCTGCTGCTCAATATCATCAACCTTTTCCATTATTTAAAATATGGATTGTCGGTTTTGCTCACCTTTATCGGGATAAAAATCCTGTTGAATGACTGGTTGAAAGAACTCGGGTTTACAACAGCCATGTCGCTGTATATTGTATTGGGAATATTAGCCATCAGTATTTTGGCATCCATCATTTTTCCAAAAAAAGAACCGAAAAAAGCAGAATAATTATTGTAGCTATTTGCTTCCCGAGATTTTTAAACTGAGTTTAAAGGCAATATTATTAAAAAATTGTTGCGTTGTGTTGTCGTCAGGATCTTTTCGGTTGTAATATCCGTAACGATAAAAACCACCAGCACCAATTTTGAGATACACCAGATTAAATATTTTTAAACGAAACAAGTTGTCGAGAATTAAACCCGATTCAAAAAACCATTTGTCGGGCACCTGATACCCTATATCGTTACCGGTATGAAAACTGCTGTTTGAAAGAGTACCGTATAAAACACCTTGACATAGCCGTAACTCGGGCCGGAAGTTGCCGATGTGAAACAAATTGCTTCCGAAATTATGACTTGCAAACATCATGATATAACGGTCGTAAATAAACTCGTCTACACCCATGGTTTGAAAGGTGTTTCGGAAATAGAACATAAAACTCGAGCTGTAGGTTCCTTTTCCTTTAAACAATTTTGAATACGGTACGCTACCCCAAATATACCCGGCTTCGGCATACAGGCTGGTTTTTCCGAAATGCTTTATTAAAAAGTTTTTTTCGATTCCAAACTCAGCCTTATCGTAATTGAATTGGCCACCAAGCACATCTTTAAACCCGTGGATATAGGTTAAATAAACTACAGGGTAATTGGTTCCCATGCTATATCTTTGGTTAAAAGCATCAATTAGTTTTTCTTTGTAGGCATAGCGCAATCCAAGATTTACTTCCGTAAAATGATAGGTGTTGTTGGCAAAGGTATCACCCACTGTGGGCAAATAGTAGTAGGAGTACTCGGGGGTTACGCTTTCTTTGGTAGTGGAGAGCGAAACCTGCAGGTAGCGTAATGTTCTGAATGTAAAATGGGCATTAAACTTTTCGTTGAAATCAATATTGTCCACAATAAAACTAGACCAATAGGTTGAATTATTGTAACGATACAAATCGGTATTGCCCGGATTTTCTATGTCCTTTGAGTAGTTGAATCCGATTTTTATTTCATGTTTTTTTGATAATGTGAATTCAACATGGCCTCCATATTTCCATTTGCGCGTTTTATCCCAGATTCCGTAACCAAAAAAACCACCAATTGACGCCCAATGCAATACTTTTTCGTTGGTACGCAACCCAAGCCCCACGCGAAGCCCCTCAATGTTGTTGAGTGCTAAAAGGTATTCGAGGTTCACATCAAAGATGCTAATAGGGATATAGCCGTCAAGAATTTTTTCGGTTAATTTGGCGATGTAGTCAAAATGCGTTTTTTTACCCAACGAATCGAGCTTTTGGTAGGTTACCATTTCCTTTTGAGTTAATGTGTCCTTCCGCTGCATTTTCCAATAGGTAGAATCGTGGGTTCCGGCACCTTTTTCGAAAATAAGATTGCTTGGACCAAAATCGCTGTTTTTAATAACGGCATTAAAGTCAACATTTGTTATATAGCTACGGCCATGCAGAATCAATCCAACTTTTTCTGAAGGATAGTTGGGCAAAACCCAGTCGTAGTTCAACTGCGATGGAAACCAGTATTTGTTATCGGTAAAGACATAAAGCTGCTGAATTTTTATGGACCACAAGGCTTCCACTGCTGGTTCGGCAATCACCCCTTTTAAGGCATACAAATTGGAACTTATGTAAAGCACACCTTTTAATCCATTGAAGTTTTTTCCGGATTCGGGTTTGAATGAAACTACGAAAACACTATCTTGATTTTCGAAAATGGTATCTTCAATTAAATAGTAATACCGTCCGATGCTTCCGTTTGCAATCGGGTTCAAATAATCTTTTATATCGGTAATGGAAAGGGAAACAAAATCTTTGTAAAACGAAAAGGGTTGTATGTCGGTGGCCAGCGAACTAAAATTTGGATCGGTAAAGCCCGAGACCTTTGTTCCTAATATGGTTTCCTTACTTTTTCCGTTTAAGTAAATCCGTTCTGTGTTCGATTCCATCATCATAATATATTGCTCTTCGGCCTGATGGCTTAAACGCAAAAAAGTACTATCGTTTTTTAGTGCCGATTCGGGGTCGGAATTGATAGTATATTTTGTTTGGTCGAGATAATACTCGGCTGTGACCTTGTTGTAAGAATTGTATTTAAACTCAGGAATGGCTTCGGGATCGTTCAGTTTGCGGTTGGCAATCACTTTTCGGATGATACGGTTTGCCGGATTCTCTCCCGGAAAAACCTCAACACCTTTCAATTCTATTTCTTTGCGAACCAAATTAATAGTTACAGCTTCTTTTACTGTTTCGGTATTTACAATTTTTGCTTGATAACCAACATAAGAGATTTTTAAATGCTTGATCTGATAATTGGATTTTATGGTGAATTTACCATCGATATCGGTTGATGTTCCGTTAAGTCCGTTATTTGTAATAATATTGACAAATGCCAGTGGTGTTCCAGTAACAGAATCCACCACCGTACCACTCAACGTGTGCTGTGAAAAAGCATTCGGTGCAAAACAAAAAAGAAAAAATAATACGATTGCAAACCTATATTTCATGCGGCAAAGTAACAAAGAAAATATCAAACCCAGAAGCCTTGTTATGCCCCCTTTAACTGATAATAATGAATAATAACGCAAAACGAAAGTATTATAGTATGGCCTTTGACAGGATTCGTAAAATTGTATTAGATTGTTTTTCTTATTTATACGTGATATTGTTTATTTTTGTTTTCTAATACTAATTTATGGCCGAACATAACGACCTTGGAAAACAAGGAGAAAATGCCGTAGCAGAATACCTTGTGGGGAAGGGTTATCGCATTTTGCACCGCAACTGGCATTTTGCAAAAGATGAGCTTGATATAATAGCCGAAACCAACGATTATATTGTTTTTGTTGAAGTTAAAACCCGAAGCAATATTATTTTCGGAGAACCCGAAGAAGCGGTGGATAAAAAGAAACAACGTTACCTGATTCGGGCGGCAAATGCTTACATCGAGAAAAATAATTGTACAAAAGAAGCTCGGTTTGATATAATATCAGTAATTTTGCCCTCGCATCCGATTAGAATTAACCATATTGAGGATGCTTTTTATCCCACTCTTTGAAAATTTGAATTATGAGAACTTCCGGTAAACCACCGAAAAAAAACAACGTGAATCGTTCAGAAAAACCAAAAAAATTCGAAACCAAATCATTCGATAAACCGAAGTTTTCTAAATCTTCAGACAAGAAATATTCCGATAGAAAACCGTATAAATCGCGCGAGGCCGAAACTACGGATGCCGAAAAACCTAAAGAACGCTATGCCAATAAAAGAACGCATGACGATACGAAGTCTTTAGACAAAAAACCCTATAAATCGAAGAATACCGAAAAGTTCGATTCGGGCAGACCGAGAGAACGCTATACCGATAATAAAAATCAGGACGACAAAAAGTATTCCGATAGAAAGCCCTATAAATCGAGAGATGCGGTAAGAGCAGGTGGTGATAAATCCAGAGAACGCTACACCGACAAAAGAAATCAGGACGATAAAAAATCGTACAAATCGCGCGATAACGAAAAAACTTTCACCAAACGGCCGATAGAACGCTATGCCGACAAAAGGAAGTTTGATGACTCGAAATATTCGGATGACAAATCGTACAAATCGAGAGAAACAGAGAAAGCCGATTCGGACAGACCGATTGAGAAATATGTTGATAAACGTTCCCCTGAGGAAAAAAGAAGCGGTGCGACTAAGCCATACAATAAGTACAGCAACGACCGTAACTTTGATGATAAAAAAAAGCGGCCCCGTATTGTGGAGTCAAAAACCTACGAAGGCCGGGCTCGCGAACGCAGAGATGTTGATATTCTTGTTAAAGATAACACGTATTCCAAACGGCCATCGTTTAAAACTGCTTCGGATGGCGGCATTCGTTTAAATAAGTTTATTGCCAATGCCGGTGTGTGTTCGCGGCGTGAAGCCGACATCCTGATTGAAACGGGTGTTATTACAATAAACGGAAAAATAGTGACGCAATTGGGCACCAAAGTTATGCCCGAGGATGAGGTTCGTTTCAACGACCAATTGTTGCGTGGCGAACAATTGCAATATCTACTTTTGAACAAACCGAAAGGCTATATAACCACAACCGACGATCCGCAGGAACGAAAAACCGTGATGCTGATTGTTGAAAAAGCCTGCAAAGAACGGATTTATCCGGTGGGAAGGTTGGATAAAAATACTTCGGGATTGTTGCTTTTTACCAACGATGGCGAACTTGCCAAAAAACTTACGCATCCGAAACATCGCGTTGAAAAAGTGTATCATGTGGAGCTTGACAAAACAGTTTCGCCTGCCGACCTGAAAAAAATTGCCGACGGCATGGAACTGGATGATGGATTGATTGAGGTGGATGCTGTTGCGTATGGCGAATCGAAAAAAGAATGTGGTATTGAGTTGCATTCGGGAAAAAACCGTATCGTGCGACGTATTTTTGAACATTTGGGCTACGAAGTTGTGAAACTGGATAGGGTGGTTTTTGCAGGCTTAACAAAAAAAGAATTGCCCCGTGGCAAGTACCGTTTTTTAAGCAACGATGAAGTAAATATTTTGAGAAGAATCAGCTAGTTTTTTTCCGAAAAGCCAGCTTGATTATATATACAAACAATACTACCGTAAAAAACGAAAACATGGCATACACCACTGCCGGTTTTTCCATTTCAGGGTTTTTAAGTATCGTTCCGGCAATAAGCAGTGCCAGTGCTGTATTGTGTAATCCTACCTCAATGGATATGGTGAATTGATCGGCAAACGATAATTTAATCAATCGGGCAACCAGAAATCCCACCAGCATTGCAAAAAAGTTCAGCAACAGCATGAATGGAATAATTTGAAGTGTTTCGTGAAGTGTTATTCCGGTTCCGCCACTTGTTTTTCCCAAAAAGATTTTCAAAGTAAACACAGCCAACAACAATAGGGGTAAAATATATTTTAAGGGTTTTTCGGCCCTTGTTGCCCACGTTTCTTTTTTCATACGGATAAAAACCCCGATGCCGGCCGGTATAATGGTGATAACAAAAATTTGCAAGATGGTTTCAGGCACAGGCAGCCAAACTTGTTGACCCACATCCATAAAAACATACAGTGCCAAATTTGCTAAAAACGGAATGCTGATAAGGGTTATAAAGCTGTTGATGGTGGTCATAGATATGGCCAGCGCAACATTGCCTTTAAACAAATGGGTGATAAGGTTTGACGAAGCCCCACTGGCACACAGGGAAACGATGACTATACCCACCTTTTCGGATCCGGATAAACCCGAAACAGACGCAATGGCAAAAGCAATGATGGGAACCAAAAACAACTGAACGCCCAGTGCCGTGATTAGCGAACGTGGAAACGCAAAAATGTTTTTGAAATCGGCTAGGATAAGCGACAAACCGATGCCCAGCATAATGAGTGCTAAGACCAGATTAATAAGAATATCGATGAAAGAATATCCAAAAATCATTTGCAGTGTTTACTCGGTAAAGATACTACATCAAAATGTTTTCACCTGAAAAATATCATCGGAAGATGTCAAATTTGTATTTTATCGTAAAAATTTCTGAACGATATTCTGCTAAAAATACTTGCTATGGTATTATAATTAAATTAAGCTCTTGTCTCACCAGGTTTTCGCGCGCAAAAATGTACCCAGCGGCAAATTGTTGCCAGCTTTATCGGCAAAATACAATTCGCCAAACTCCTCTTGCTTGATGTTTTTAACGAATGAGTGGATGAGATTGCGGGCAACCAGCGCCGAAAACCCCATGGAATAAAGGTTTAACACCACAAAAGTTTCATCGGTATCCAGCAATTCGGCGCAATGTTGCATCAGTTCGTTAATTTGTTCTTCCAATATCCATTTTTCGCCTTCGGATCCACGGCCGTAGGCTGGCGGGTCGAGAATAATGCCTTGATATGTGTTGCCGCGCCGCACTTCGCGTTTCACATATTTCATGGCATCTTCTACCACCCAACGGATGCCTTCGAGTTGGCTGGCTTCCATGTTTTCGCGCGACCAGTTTATCACCTGCTTCACCGAATCAACATGCACCACATCGGCCCCGGCCGCTTTGGCTGCCAACGAAGCCCCGCCGGTGTAGGCAAACAAGTTTAAAACCTTGGGCTGTGGCTTATTTATTTCGTTGATGGCATCATAAATATAGTTCCAATTGTTGGCTTGTTCGGGGAAAACCCCCAAATGTTTGAATGCAGTGAGCCCCAGCCGAAAACGGAGTTTCATTTGCTTGTATTCATAATTTACAAACCATTGTTCCTTCATTTTTTTTAGAAACACCCACTGACCTTTCTCGCTTTTTTTTTCTTTGTCGGCGGCTTTAACAAATTTGGCATGTGCCCGCTTTTCCCATTCGGTGGGCTGTAGGGTTTTGTTCCAGCAGGCCTGCGGCTCGGGTCGCGACAAAATGTATTCGCCAAAGCGTTCCAGTTTTTCATATCCGCCCGTGTCAATCAATTCGTAGTTGGCCCAGCCGGTGGTTTGTATAAGTTTAAAATCTTTCATAAATTATGCTTAAGCTGTTTTGCGAAATAGTTCAGCAACACCTCGGCTTTTTGTTTTCCCACAATGGCTTGAAGTTCGTCGGCTGAGGCCCGCGAAATGTTTTCAACTGATTTGAGTTTTCGCAATAGTTTTTGTGCGGTTTCGTATCCAATGCCATCTATATCGGTTAAAACCGATTTCAGGGTGGCTTTTTGTCGCTTGTTGCGATGATGTGTGATGCCGAACCGATGCGCTTCGTCGCGAATTTGTTGAATCAATTTCAAGGTTTCCGATTTTTTATCGATATAAATCGGATACGAATCGCCCGGGAAATAAATTTCTTCGAGTTTTTTGGCAATGCCGATGATGGGTATTTTGTGTGCTAGCCCCAACTTTGCCAAACTCGATACGGCCGAACTCAACTGCCCCTTGCCTCCGTCAATTACAATTAGTTTTGGCAGCGGCTGATTTTCGTCGAGCATACGTTTGTAACGTCGGTAAACCACCTCTTCCATAGAAGCAAAATCGTTGGGGCCTTCCACGGTTTTTATATTAAAATGCCTGTAGTCGTTTTTGGCAGGGCGGCCACTGCGAAACACCACCAGGGCGGCTACCGCAAAACTGCCCTGTATGTTGGAATTGTCGAAACATTCAATGTGGTTGGGCAGGACGGGCAAATGCAGGTCGTGCATGGCTTGTTCCATAATGCGGTTCACATGGCGGTTGGGGTCAACTAGTTCTTTTTGTTTCTCTTTATCGAGTTTAAAATATTTGGCATTGCGTTCCGAAAGTTCGAGCAGCTTTTTCTTTTCGCCTTTTTGAGGCACGGTTATCTTTACATCGGGAATTTTGATGCTCAAGGCAAAAGGTATGATTATTTCCGATGCATTGCTGTTCAAGCGTTCGCGCAAGTCGGTGATGGCAAATTCAAGCAGTTGTACATTGGTTTCGTCGAGTTTCTTTTTCAGTTCCACGGTGTGTGCCTGCACAATGGCACCGCTCACCACTTTCAAAAAGTTCACATAGGCGCTTTGTTCGTCGTAAATGATGCTGAACACATCCACATGGGTGATGCTGGAGCTAACGACGGTTGATTTGCTCTGATATTTTTCGAGCAGTTCAATTTTTTCTTTTACAAACTGTGCCTTTTCAAAATCGTAGGTGGTGGCAAAGTTGTGCATGGTTTTTTTAAGCTGTTGCTGCACCGAGTTGATGTTGCCTTTAATGATTTCTTTGATGTTGGCAATGGTTTCGTTGTATTCTTCTTCCTGTTGCAAGCCTTCGCAGGGGCCTTTGCACCGCCCGATATGGTATTTTAAACACAGTTTGTATTTGCGTTGTTTTATGTTTTCTTTCGAAAGATTGTAGGTGCAGGTTCGGATGGGATACAACTGGGCTATGAGGTCGAGTAGGGTGTTCATCATGCGCACGGAAGCATAGGGGCCAAAATATTCTGAGCCGTCTTTCACCAAATTGCGGGTTACGAGAATTCGCGGAAAGCGTTCGTTTTTGATACAAATCCAAGGATAGGTTTTGTCGTCTTTGAGCATCACGTTGTAGCGCGGCTGATATTTTTTTATGAGGTTGTTTTCTAATAGCAGTGCATCGTATTCGGTATCGACAATGATGTATTTTATTTCGACAATTTTTTTAACCAAAACACTGAGTTTGCCTGTGAGCGCGGCATCGGTTTTGAAATAACTTCGCACCCGTTTTTTCAAACTTTTGGCTTTACCAATATAGATGATGGTGCCCTGTTTGTCGAAATACTGATACACCCCGGGTTTGTCGGGTAAGGTTTTAATCGTTTTTCGAATCGTGACCGATATTTCAATCACCCTTTTCGGTTTTATCGGTTTTTTCAGCTTTTCTGACAATCAATCCCACCTGCATTATGTCGGGGAGTTCAATAACGGGCATCACATTTTGTATTTCAAAAGTGTAGGTGCCTGCTTGGGGAAAAGTGACATCGGTGAGCACGGGGTAGGTAATATCCCACAAATCGCCGGCGCCGGCACCTATAAATTTGCCGTCGGTGTTGCGCAGCATCACATTGTAATCTTTGGTACGCAAATCGCCGGCCGGATATGTGGTGCTTACATTGACCAGGATGTTGGCAAAAGCATAATAACTTGTGTGGCGCAAAGCCAACACTACATCGTAATTGGTTGCAACATCTTTGATGGGCACTTCGAATTTTATCACATTTTCGCGTTTCCATTTGTAATTTTCAATATCGGTATATTTTTGAAAAACCTTTCGTTTGGAACACGATGTGAGCAAAATAAGCATTACTGCGAACACATAAGTACACTTTTTCATAAGCATATTAATTTTAAATGTAAATTTACACTGTTTTTTTAATAACGCTCATGGATTTGTTTAAATTATGAAAAAACAAAAGTTTTATGTGGTTTGGAAAGGTCGCACTCCGGGCATTTATTCCAGTTGGGAGGATTGCGAAGCGCAGATTCTGAAATTTGAAAATGCGGTGTACAAAGCATTTAAAACCCGTATGGAAGCCGAAATTGCCTTTGCCGACCATCCGAAACAACATTTTAAAAGAAAAACCACAGCATGCAACGCAAAAAATGTTTCGGAGGGCAGCGACAAACCCAACCGCAACAGTTTGAGCGTGGATGCCGCCTGCAACACCAAAACCGGGGTGATGGAATATCAAGGGGTGCTCACCAACACTAGCGAATTGCTGTTTCATAAGGGTCCGTTTTACGATGCCACCAACAACATTGGCGAGTTTTTGGCTATTGTACACGGTTTGGCATTGCTGAAACAAAAAAACAGCAACTTGCCCATTTATAGCGACAGTTTGACTGCCATAAAATGGGTTCGTGACAAAAAAGCCAACACCAAACTAGTAGCGAGCAGTCGCAATGCCGAAATTTTTGAATTGCTGCAGCGTGCCGAATTCTGGTTAAAGAACAATACGTGGAACAACGCGGTGATGAAATGGGAAACGGATGTGTGGGGCGAAATACCGGCCGATTTTGGGAGAAAATGATTTGAGCGAGATGAAGTACATGTGAATCCGTGTTGGATAACTCCTCCAGTGTCATTTGCTGCGCGGCATTTGCTGCGCGTTATTTGCTACGCGTTATTTGCTGGGCGGCTTTGGATTTAACGGTGGGAGGGCTGGGAGTGGTGCTGCGGATTTTGGAAAAAGAGGTGTTGAAATTACGCATGGGACATCGGCAGTGGCGCACACGACTCAAACAATCGCGCACACAACTGATGAAGTGGCGCATGGAGGTGACGCAGTTGCGCATGGAGGTTGTGCAATGGCGCACAGGGGTGATGCAGTTACGCACAGGGGTGATGCAGTCGCGCATGGAGTAATGAAGGGATTGTATCATTCAAATTTTGGTTGTGATTTTGGTTAGAATTGGATTGTAAGACACTTTAGCATGTTATTTATCAATGTTTTGAAAATTTATGGTTTTTAAAGGAAAAGGTAAGTAGGGTATTGAGAAATGGGGTGAATGGGAAAAGTGTTTTTGGGGTGAAAGGGTGGTTTTTGTGTCAAAATGGCAGTTTAAGGAAAATTGTCTGAACCGCTCCCGGTACTTCGACTTCGCTCAGTGTGCGGGACAGGGTTTGATTTGGGTGATTTGAATGATTAATATGATTAGTGGGGGCGCGGGCTTGGAGCCGCACTCCTACTTGTTAATTAAAAAATAATAGTTAAAAATGGAATAGGAACTTTGTGAAATAGGCTATACCTAAAGATAATAGTAAACTTATTAGTACTGCTAATCTGTAATAATTTGTTCTATCTCCCATTAATTTCCATTGATTTTTCTCCTCATCAGCATTAGTTAATTTTTTAAAAGCAGACTTAGAAAACGTAATAAATAAAATAAGAATAATACAAAAAAGTACAAACCATATCAACAGAAAATAAATCATGACTTTGTTTTTTAAAGTATAAAAGTAATAATTTAATTTGACAAATAATTTCTTTTTTTTTTAGGATAAAAAAGAAATTTTTTATCAATATGCCGTCTTCCGAACAAAAATACAGGAAAGTCTCAATGGGGTTTTAACGACTAGGCACGACATTTATGTTGGGTTTTCATGTATTAACATAAGGATGGGTTTTAACCCAAAATAATTGAAGGGCACAAAATTTTGTGCCCCTAAGGATGGAAATAGGGTGTAAATTGGAAATAGAGATTCGGCTTTACTGAGGGGGTGAACTGCTTGCGTACAATGCCTGCACGCAGTTCCCCTGTCAGGAACAAATTCATGTTTCATTAAGGTTCAATCACGCTCAATGAAGGTTCAAGGATGAAATTACAGATAAAATAATTAAAGATACTACGATTATAATCACAATTTATGCTACTTTTGCAGCTTCAAACAAAAAACATTATGGCATCAAACGTTTCCATATTTTCGGGCCGAGCTACACGTTATCTTGCTGAAAAAATTGCCGAAAGCTATGGCAAAAAGCTGGGCAATGTTTCCTATGCTTGTTTTAGCGATGGCGAATTTCGCCCTTCATTTGACGAAACAATTCGTGGCGACGAAGTTTTTATCATACAATCAACTTTTACACCTGCCGAAAATTTGTTGGAACTGTTTATGCTTATCGATGCTGCCAAAAGAGCGTCGGCACGCCATATTATAGCCGTTATTCCTTATTTTGGTTTTGCACGGCAAGATCGTAAAGACAATCCGCGCGTACCCATCACATCGAAACTCATAGCCGATTTGCTTACGAAAGCGGGTATCAACCGCCTGATTACAATGGATTTGCATGCCGACCAAATACAAGGCTATTTCGATATTCCGGTGGATCATTTGTATGCTTCCACCATGTTTGTTCCCTATTTAAAGAGTTTGAATCTCGAAAAGCTCACCATGTCATCGCCCGACACAGGGGGCACACGTCGGGCTGGCACCTATGCCAAGTTTTTGGATGCTGAATTGGTTATCTGTTTTAAACAACGCCCCAAGCCGAACATGGTAGGCAACATGATAGTAATTGGTGATGTAGCCGGAAAAAACGTGGTGCTTGTGGACGATATAATTGATACGGCCGGCACAATCACAAAAGCCGCCGATTTAATAATGGAGCAAGGTGCAGCCAGTGTTAGAGCGCTATGCACACATGCCGTTTTGTCGGGTAGTGCCTACGAAAAAATTGAAAAATCGGCATTGTGTGAAGTAATAATTGCCGACACACTTCCGTTAAGAAAAGAAAGTAATAAAATTAAAGTATTATCAACCGCCGAGCTTTTTGCCGATGTTATCACCAGTGTGGTGAATTGCGAATCGATAAGCTCGCATTTTAAATTCACAACATAACAATAATTATAAACTAAAAACAAATTAAATTATGAGAGTAGTATCAATGAGCGGTTCTCTTCGCGAGAACGTAGGGAAAAAAGATGCTAAAAAAATTCGCAAAGACGGTGGCGTTCCTTGTGTGATTTATGGCGGAAAAGAACAAGTACATTTTTTTACGGATACAAAAAGTTTCCTAAATGTGGTGTTTACACCCGAAGTTTGTTTTATTCATATCGATATTAACGGTACGAAATATGAAACAATTTTGCAGGATATTCAATATCATCCGGTAACCGACAACATTTATCATGCAGATTTCATGGAAATTGATTCGAATAAACCCATTATCATGAGTGTCCCGGTAAAAATTTCGGGAACAGCACCCGGTGTTTTGAAAGGGGGTAAAATAGTTCAGAAATTTCGCAAGCTAAAAATTAAAGCCTTACCAGCTCAGATGCCCGAATTTATTGAAGTAAGTATTAATGGACTTGAAATAGGCCAAGCAGTGAAAGTTGGCGATATAACAAGTGAAAATTATACATTGCTTGATAATAAAAACAATACCATAGTAGGCATCAGTGTTACAAGAGTTGTTGAAGAAGTTGCAGCAGCAGAAGCAGCACCGGTAGCAGCAGCAGCAGCAGTAGCAGCAGCACCAAAAGCCGAACCAAAAAAATAACATTTTTGAATTGACAAAAAAGCTGCCTTTAGTGAAAACTGTTGGCAGCTTTTTTACTATTTATAGAAATAATGAATCCATCAGAATCTAAAAAGTTTTTAATTGCAGGTTTGGGAAATATTGGTGAGGAGTATGCCAATACACGTCACAATATCGGATTCATTGTGCTCGATGCCTTAGCTATTGAATTAAAAACCACGTTTCAAAGTGCAAGATACGGTGCAGTGGCTAATGTGCGATTTAAAGGAAAATCACTTGTGTTGCTCAAACCCTCCACATTTATGAATTTGAGCGGGAAAGCCATAAGCTATTGGATGAATACAGAAAATATTCCTATTGAAAACACCTTGGTGGTGCTAGATGATTTGGATTTAAACACAGGTATGTTGCGAATGAAAAAGAAAGGTGGTGATGGCGGACACAATGGGTTAAACCATATTATTATGTCGACCGGAACAGAAGAAATTCCTCGGCTACGTATCGGAGTGGGAAACGAATTTGCAAAAGGGCACCAAATAGATTATGTTTTGGGAAAATGGACTAAATCAGAAGAAAAAGTTATGTTGCCTCGCATAATAACGGCTGTAGATGCCATAAAAAGTTTTATATGCGAAGGAGTAGATACGGCTATGAACCGTTATAATAATAAATGATATAATCAAGCAATCATTGCAATCAAGTTGCCTTGCACCAAAAACGTTTACTGCATCAATTTTTCGACTAAGTTGGGCACAGCCATGCCGGCTTTTTCTTTTATTACTTGAAGGTTATTAAAGCTTTTGGCGTTAGAAGCGTCCGGGTCGATATAATATTTAGTGGCATTGCGTCGAGCGTGGTTTATTAATCCGGCTGCAGGATACACATTCATTGAAGTGCCTATTATCATCACAATATCGGCTGTTTGCATTAGAGAAGTTGCCAAAATTATATTTGGTACAGCTTCGCCAAACCATACGATATGCGGCCGAAGTTGCGATTCTTTTTTGCATTTATCACCCAACAAAACATCTTTATACCCGATATCATAAACCAAATCATTATCAAGGGTACTTCTTGCTTTGGTTAGTTCGCCATGCAAATGAAGAATTTTTTTTGACCCGGCACGTTCGTGCAAGTCATCCACATTTTGCGTTATAATTTGTACATGATATTTTTTTTCAAGAATCGCCAAAGCATAGTGGGCATCATTGGGCTGAACCGTTGCAAGTTGACGGCGACGTTGATTATAAAAATCAAGCACCAATTTGGAGTTCTTTTCCCAAGCTTCAAAAGTAGCAACATCTTCAATACGGTATTCTTCCCAAAGACCATTACTATCACGGAATGTGCGTATTCCGCTTTCGGCACTGATGCCGGCACCTGTAAGAACAATGATTGACTGCATTTTGGTTTTGAATCAATTATTTTTGAACTCTGGTGAAAAAAACCGATTTTCCAAGCAGCGAGAATCCAATATATCCATGAATCTCAAGAACATTATGTTCAATTAGTTTAAGCCAACACGAATATTTATTTCCGGAATCCTGTGCATCATAAACTTTGCCATTCGTGTATTTTCCGCTTTCAGAATTAAAAACAAAATCGCTAAACAAAATTAAATTTTGCAAAAGTCTGTTTCTGAGTTCAGGATTTGGATTAAGTTTGTCGCGTTTTGGAGCCCCGTCTTCCTTATCATTAGGGTATTTCAACCAACTCACCATTCCATAGTATTTACCATTGCTTCTAAAAAAAATCATTCGTCCTTCGTTGTTCGGTGTCCACCATTCTCCGCAAATGTCGTCGGCTTTGTTGCTGCTTTGGGCAAATAGTGGCGTATCTTTAAAGAGAAAACTGAGAAAAAAAGAAAATGCAAAACAAAGAAATAAACAATTTTTAAATGATTTTTTAGTTTTGTAAGCCATACGTTATAAAAATGAAGATGATTTTTTTCCTAAGATGAAAAATGTTTTCAAAACTAATTATTAATTTTAAAATCCAAACAAAAAACTGCTGAATTTTTAAATTGTTGACGGTAAAAAACACGATTTGAAATAGGTTAAAACTCTAAAAAAATGAAAACCGAACAAATTCCTTTTTGCACTTAACAAAAAAATGTATTTTTACAAAATTAAAGTTATTGTTTCACTCAAAATAAATAGATTTATGGAAAAAATTCAATTAAACCTTGAGAATTTAAACAAAGCATTTCCCGAAAATTTTACTCAGGAACAAATAGCAAAAGCTAAAACCTTATTTTTAAAAAAATTAGCAGAAAGTGCCCATCGTTTCTATGAAGGAAAAATTCAAACCGTACCAAAAGCTCCGGTAATTGGTTTTAATTGGTTTAATGTTTGGTATACACCTGGTGTGTCAAAAGTGTCAACATCCATACGTGATAATGTTGATACATCATTTCAGCTAAGCAATAGGGGGAATTTTGTTGCGGTTGTAAGCGATTCAACTCGGGTTTTGGGTGATGGCGATTGTGGTCCCTCGGGCGGTTTAGGCGTAATGGAAGGAAAAGCTTTTTTGATGAAATATTTAGGGGGTATTGATGCTGTGGCTTTGTGTATTGACAGCCGTAACGAAAAAGGCGAAAACGATCCTGACAAAATTATTCAATTTGTTAAAATGGCCCAACACAGTTTTGGGGCTGTAAATCTTGAAGATATATCTCAGCCGAATTGTTTTAAAGTTTTAGATGTTTTGCGTGAAGAATGCGATATTCCTGTTTGGCATGATGATGCTCAAGGAACAGCTTGTGTTACCTTGGCAGGGCTTTTAAATGCCTTGAAATTAGTTAATAAAAAGATTTCGGATGTAAAAATAGTACTTTTTGGTGCCGGGGCTTCCAATACAACAATTGCAAGGTTAATAATTACAGATGGCGGTGATCCGAAAAAAATTATCATGTTTGATACGAAAGGATCGTTACATAGCGAAAGAGAAGATATTAAGAAAGATCCGCGTTTTTATCGGAAATGGGAGCTTTGCGAAAGTACAAACCCTCACAAAATATTAACTATAGAAGAAGCAATGAAAGGTGCCGATGTATTGATTTCATTGTCGACTCCGGGTCCGGAAACCGTTAAAAAAGAGTGGGTAAAAAGCATGGCAGAAAAATCAATTGTTTTTGCTTGTGCCAATCCGGTACCCGAAATTTATCCTTACGCTGCAAAGGAAGCAGGTGCTTATATTGTTGCAACAGGACGCGGAGATTTTCCCAATCAAGTGAACAATTCTATTGGATTTCCGGGTATTCTAAAAGGCGCGTTGATGGTACGTGCCAAAAAAATTACTGATAATATGGCAATTGCTGCAGCACATTCATTAGCAGATTATGCAGAAAGAAGAGGCATTAACCCTGAGAATATAGTTCCAAACATGAACGAGGCATCGGTGTTTCCGCAAGAAGCAGCAGATGTGGCTATGCAGGCCATAAAAGATGGAGTTGCCCGCACTCCGCTAACTCGTGCAGAAGCATTTGCAAAAGCTGAAAAAGATATTAGTGAAGCAAGAGCAATGACACAAACTTTGGTTGATAAAGATTTTATCAAACAGCCTCCCCAAATTATGCTACAAGAAGCAATTGATTGGGCAATTCAACAAGTTTCTTAACTTTGCATCGTTTTTGTATATTAGAAAATGATTTATTTTATTGAAGGTACGCTAATTGAAAAAAATCCGGCTTATGCTATTCTTGAAACCGGTGGCATTGGTTATTTAATGCATATATCATTAAATACCTACACAAAGCTTGTTGAACCAGGAAAGATTTGTCGTTTACTGACCTATATGGCAATAAAAAATGAAGCTGCAACGCCGGTTGGTGTTACATTATATGGATTTTATTCGGCAGAAGAACGGGATTTGTATATCAGTTTAATCTCTGTTAACGGAGTTGGAGCCAATACTGCACGGTTAATACTTTCATCGCTAACAACAGATGAAGTAATATCCGCAATTGCAAATGGCCAGGTTGGTGTATTTGAACATGTAAAGGGAATTGGATCGAAAACTGCACAGAAAATTATTATCGACCTGAAAAATAAATATACCAAAATTGCTATGCAACAGGATATTTTGACATCGGTACACAATACAAATAAAGAAGAAGCGTTAACAGGTTTAGTAATGTTGGGCTTTAATAAGAATATTGCAGAAAAAACGCTTGATAAAATCATTAAATCAGATTCTGAAAATAGTTCGGTAGAAGGATTGATTAAAAAAGCACTAAAGATATTGTAAATACGTAGAAAAACTGATTTCTGTTTGAAACTAACCAAATATATATTTCAAATTTTTGTTGTAGCTTGCGTTTTATCAATTGCTTGGGCAAGCACAATTGATGTCAGAACCAACTATAATTATTTAACCAATAAACTTAGTATTCCACCTGATACAAACCCTGGCGATACCCTATTGCCATTTCCTTTTAATGATAATACAGGAGATCCGTATGGCAATCAACAAAATGGTGGTCTTTATTTGAACAACCCGGCAAATGTTACACCTCAGGTTATTTATGATCCTGATAATAACGAATACATTTTAAAAAATACTGCCGGAACTCTAGATTATCGAGATCCAACATATATGTCCTTTAAAGAATACCAGGAATATGATCTGGACCAAGCGATGCAAAAATATTGGCGCGAAAAAACAAGAGCAAATCGTTTGACAAAAGGGAGTGGAAATCTTATCGGACCCATACGAATTAATTCGAAAGTATTTGGAGATATTTTTGGAGGAAACACAATAGATATTCGACCTTCAGGTTCTGCAGAACTAATTTTTGGCGTTGTTTCAACTAAAACAAACAACCCTGCCCTTGATGTTAAGCAACGAAGAACCACAAATTTTGATTTTCAGGAAAAAATTCAAATGAATGTTACTGCCAAAATTGGTGATAAAATTCAGTTCGGTGTAAATTATAATACAGAGTCTTCTTTCGATTTTGAAAATAAAATGAACCTGAAATATGAAGGTAAAGAAGATGAAATTATTCAATTGATTGAAGGTGGCGATGTATCACTACCACTGACTAGTACGCTCATCACTGGCAACCAATCGCTTTTCGGTATAAAAGCCAAACTCAAATTTGGTAGAACAACAGTAACCGGAATATGGTCGCAGCAAAAAAGTACTACTGAAAATATTACAGTTTCAGGTGGTGCACAAACCAGCGATTTTAATTTAAAGGCTGATCAGTACGAAGAAAACAGACACTTTTTCTTATCACAATACTTTCGGGATAATTATTCAAATGGATTAAAAAAACTTCCAATTATAAATTCGAACATCAATATTACAAATATTGAAGTATGGATTACCAATATAGGCGCTGCAACCACTGATAACAGAAATATTGTTGCCTTCCAGGATATTGGCGAAGGTCAAAAAATTTATAATCCTAATATTCACAGTACGGGTTATTACCCAAGTAATAATGCCAATAACCTCTTAACATTTTTAGGTGCAAGTAATTTGCGTGAAATTTCACTTGTCAACGCATATTTATCAAGTCCCTCGTTTCAAATGTCGTCTGGTATAGATTATGAGAAAGTAGAACTTGCCCGTAAGCTGCAACCATCGGAATATACATTTAACAGCAAACTTGGATTTATCTCAGTTAACACATCTTTGAATTCTGACCAAGTTTTAGCCGTGGCGTATCAATATACACTTGTTGGCGATACAACAGTTTATCAGGTCGGCGAACTTACAAATACCGGCATAAGCGCACCGAGTTGTTTGATGGTTAAATTATTAAAAAGCACCTCACTCAACACAAAGATTCCAATGTGGAATCTTATGATGAAAAATGTTTATTCTATTGGCGGATATCAGATAAATTCCGATGATTTCCGTTTGAATGTATTATTTTCAGGCGAAGACCAAGGTATTCCGATGGGCTATTTAACAGAGGGTGCGATTAATGGGCAACCTTTAATTCGTGTATTGGGATGTGATCGTTTGGATATGAACCTAAATCCGATTCCGGATGGCGTATTTGATTTTATTGGCAACGCTGCAACCGCTGGTGGATTAATTCAAGCATCCAACGGACGAATTTATTTTCCAGTTTTAGAACCCTTTGGAAGTGATTTACGCAAGGCAATCACAGGTGGTAATGCGGCATTAAATTCAATTGCCGATAAATACTGTTATGATTCACTGTATACAATGACAAAAACCGGTGCGCAACAATTTCCCGATAAAAATAAGTTCTCATTACAAGGGTTTTATAAATCGGCATCTGGAGCCGAAATTTCTTTAGGTGCAATGAATGTACCTCAGGGTTCTGTTAAGGTTACAGCAGGTGGCATTCCTTTAACCGAAAATGTTGACTATACGGTTGATTATACGCTTGGAAGAGTGAAAATTATTAATGAAGGTATTTTAAACTCTGGAACACCCATAAATATATCTTTAGAAAACAATAGCATGTTTAATATTCAAACCAAAACGCTGATGGGTTTGCGTTTTGATTATATGATAAACAAGAATTTTAATATTGGTGGAACGGTTTTAAACCTTACAGAGAAGCCACTCACTCAAAAAGTCAATTATGGCGATGAACCTATTTCAAATACAATTTGGGGGGTTGATGGTGCTTATTCTACAGATGCTCGCTGGCTGACAAAATTGGTGGATATGATTCCTTTGATTCAAACAAAAGCACCTTCAACCATCACAATGAATGGCGAATTTGCTAATCTTATTCCCGGCCATTCAAAGGCTATAGGCAAATCCGGTACAACATATATTGATGATTTTGAAAGCAGCAAGTCTACAATTGATTTAAAAAATATTGGAAGCTGGTTTGTGGCAAGCACTCCTCAAGGACAACCCGATTTGTTTCCCGAAGCCGCAATAAATAGTGGTCTTGCATTTAACTATAACAGGGCAAAGCTTGCATGGTATGTTATTGACCCATCTGTATTTTTCAGAGATAATAATCAATTGCCCCCCAATATTTCGAAAGATGATATTTCGAATCATTATGTACGCGAAGTGTTCGAAACGGAAGTTTTTCCAAACAGACAACCTGTTGAAGGAACCGTATCGAACATTGCAGTACTAAACTTGGCATATTATCCAAAAGAAAGAGGTCAATATAATTATGATGTGGACGGTACCGAAGGTTATTCTGCTGGTTTAAATTCTGATGGAACATTAGCTGCTCCTGATTCACGTTGGGCAGGTATGATGCGTAGGATTGAATCAACTGACTTTGAAGAAACCAATATTGAGTATATTGAGTTTTGGATGATGGATCCTTTTATATATAATACTACTGCCGCCGGTGGGCAGATGTATATCAACTTAGGTGATGTTTCTGAAGACGTTTTAAGAGATTCAAGGAAAAGTATTGAAAACGGTATGCCGGCTGACGGTGTTACCACTGGGTTGGTTGATCCTACATTATGGGGTTTGGTTCCAATTTCGCAACCCCTGACAAACTCTTTCGATAATAACGAAAATTCTCGTCCGTTTCAGGATATAGGTTTAGATGGGTTAAGCGATGTAAATGAACGTAATTTTTTTAGTGATTATATAAATCGAGTTATAACGGCATTTCCAGGTTCACAAGCAGCTACCAATGCCTATGCAGATCCATCAGGGGATAATTTTCACTATTTTCGTGGTCCTGATTATGATAGTCAGCAAAAAACAATATTACAACGCTATAAAAACTTTAATAATACCGAGGGAAACTCTCCTACCGATAAACAAACACAAGATACATACGGCGTAAGTTACCCGATGCAAGCAACAACAATTCCTGATGGTGAAGATATCAACAGAGATAATACGTTGAGTGAAAGTGAACGATATTTTCAATATAGAATTGATTTAACTCCAAGCAAAATGGCTGTTGGCCAAAATTATATTACGGATGTGCTTGATGCAACTACCGGACAACTTCCAAATGGCACCTCGAGTGTTGTACGTTGGTATCAATTTAAAGTCCCAGTTCAATCTCCCGATAAAATTGTTGGAGGAATTCAAGATTTTAAATCTATACGTTTTATAAGGGTGTTTTTTAAAGGAGTGTCCGATTCTCTTATTTGCAGGTTTGCTACCTTTGATTTGGTACGTGGTGACTGGCGCCGTTATAATAATGCCTTATTAAGCCCAGGCGAATACATTCCCAATGATGATCAAACTACGACAACCTTTGATGTATCTGCAGTTAACCTCGAAGAAAACGGTCAGCGTTCACCAATTCCTTATGTGATTCCACCCGGAATCTTACGAGAAACAAATTATAATAGCACTTCACTTCAACAGCTTAATGAACAAGCACTTTCTATGAAAGTATGCAATTTAATGGATGGAGATGCTAGGGCGGTTTATAAAACTTGTGATTTTGATATGCGCCGTTTTAAAACCTTGAAAATGTATGTTCATGCAGAGGCTTCTAATAACGAAAATGCACTCAAGGACGGGGATTTAAACGTATTTATTCGTCTGGGATCTGATTTTAAAAATAATTATTATGAATACGAGATACCTCTCGTACTTACACCTTGGTATAACAGCGATCCCGATAAAATATGGCCCGAACTAAACAGAATGGAAATAACATTAAATGATTTGGTTGAAGCAAAGAAAAACAGAAATATTGCATTAAGAGAATCTGGTTCTGGTGTCTCGTTATCTTTACCATTTATAAGTTATGATAGTAAAAACAATAAAATAACAGTCATTGGTAATCCAAGCATAAGCGATGTTAAGGTGATAATGATTGGAATTAGAAATCCAAAGCAAAATAGTACAACCCCAAATGATGATGGTAAAGAAAAATGTGCTGAAATATGGGTAAACGAATTGCGATTGACAGATTTTGATCAAGGAGGAGGTTGGGCTGCAACTGGGCGAATTGCTGCAAATCTTGCAGATTTTGGGAATGTAAGTTTGGCTGGAGCAATCAGCACTCCGGGTTTTGGAAGCATTGATAAAAAGGTTAATCAATTGCAAAAAGAAACCATCGTTTCATACGATATTGCTACAAATCTTGAACTCGGAAAGTTTTTTCCGGAAAAATGGGGTGTGAAAATCCCAATGCATTTTGATTATTCTGAAATTAGAAGTACTCCAGAATATAATCCAATTAACCCGGATGTATTATATAAGGAGGACTTGAAAACATACGCAAATAAAAACGATAGGGATTCAATTAGAAAAATTACGCAAGATGTTACTACCCGGAAGAGTTTGAATTTTATGAATGTGCGAAAAACAAAGGTAGGTGCTTCTACAAAGAGTCATATTTATGATTTAGAAAACTTTGACTTTACTTATGCATATACAGAATTGTTCCATAGAAATGTGGATATTGAATATGATAGAAGAACAACACATATTGGTGGAATTGGATATAATTATACTGCGGCACTCAAACCCGTAAAACCTTTTGATAAATGGAAGCTAATATCAAAATCAAAATGGTTACGAATAATTAAGGATTTCAACTTTTATTATATGCCCAAAATGCTTTCCTTTAGAACAGATTTGAACAAAGAATTTCAGGAAAA
This sequence comes from Bacteroidota bacterium, assembly GCA_037128515.1. GTDB lineage: Bacteria > Bacteroidota > Bacteroidia > Bacteroidales > CAIWKO01 > CAIWKO01. The sequence continues at coordinate 86,297 of JBAXWF010000003.1, forward strand.
TCTATTAAGAAACAAAACAAATGCAATTATTATTCTTGAACCCACTTATATCAAACGTTTTGGGTGGACACGTGATTATGGCTTAAAATGGGACCTTACTCAAAACTTAAAACTCGATTATCAGGCTCATGCTATTGCTTTAATTGATGAACCTTCCGGAAAAATTAGTAAAGGACAACCTGACTATAAAGAAAAAAGAGATTCAATTTGGAATAACGTGTTAAATTTTGGTCGAATGACAAGTTATAACCAAACCATTGACATTAATTATACTGTGCCAATTAATAAAATTCCATTATTTAATTGGTTAAATTTAACGGCTCGTTATGGAGGAACGTATAGTTGGCAAGCATTACCATTATCAAGCAATGATTTAGGAACAATTATTGAGAATCCACTTGGAAATAATATTGAGAATTCCAATTCAGAACAATTGAATCTTACAGGAAATCTGGTTAATTTGTACAATAAAATTGGCTATCTTAAAAAAATTAACGATAAACGAAAAGGCGTTACGGATGCAAAAAAACCAAAAACGAATATGCCAGATGCAACAGCAGATTCGTTAAAACCCAAAGTAAATGTTTTTAAAAGTATCATTGATAATACTCTCAGTTTATTAATGAGTATTAAAACCGTTAATATATCCTATCAGGAAAGCAATGGACGTGCATTACCTGGTTTTATGCACAAACCGGTAGCCTTGGGTATGGATTGGAATCATAATGCACCCACTTTAGGATTTGTGTTTGGAAGCCCGGGCGATATGTTTGGTTCAACCGGAGATATTATAGGAAAAGCATTCGAAAAAGGATGGATATCTCGCGATACAACGCTAAATACTCCATTCGCTGTAAAGCAATCAAAAGTATTGAACGCTCAAATATCTTTAGAACCTTTGAATGGGCTAAGAATTGATGTAACTGCAAATACAAATTATGCCAAACAAAATCAAGCGTTTTATAGATACTTGGGTGATAACCAGCATAGCGATCCTTTTGCAATGGTCGAAACTGGGAATTTTAGCATGACTGTTATTGCCTGGAAAACGGCCTTTAAAGGCGATAATAAAGACAACTCCTCTGATATTTTTAATTTGTTTAAAGAATATCGTTTGATTATCGCTACACGACTTGCAGAAAAAAATCCAAACTCAACTAAACAAATTGTCGATTCTACAGGATTTCCTGATGGCTTTGGACCAACATCTCAGGATGTGCTAATTCCGGCATTTCTTGCGGCATATCTTGGAAAAGATCCTAATAAAATTTCTCTTTCTCCATTTTCAGAAAAGATATTAAAGGCGATCCCATTGCCAAATTGGAGGATAACATATAACGGACTTACCAAGATTGGATTTATTAAAAAATACTTTAAGTCGGTCACATTAAGCCATACATACAAGGCTACCTATAATATTAATTCATTTAACACCAACGTACGATATAAAGAAAGTGATGATGGCTTTGGATATATAAGAGATCAAATTGGCAACTTTCTTTCAGGAAAAGAAATCGGACAGGTATCACTTACAGAGCAATTTAGTCCACTAATTGGTCTTGATATGACCATGTCAAACAGCTTATTGTTTAAATTTGAATGGAAAAAATCAAGAAACTTGGGATTAAGTTTTGCCAACAACCAACTTACAGAAATTACCACTAACGAATATGTTATTGGTGCAGGGTATCGAATAAAAGATGTGTCATTTTCTATTAAAATAGGTGGAAAATTGAAACCAATTAAAAGCGATTTAAATCTAAAAGCCGATTTTTCTATTCGACAAAATAAAACAACATTGCGAAAATTGGTTGAAAATATGGATCAGGTTTCTGCCGGAGGACAGATTATGTCAATAAATATTTCTGCCGATTACCAAATTAGCGAAAAATTCAATATACGAGCTTTTTACGACCATATTATTAACACACCTTACGTTTCTTCTCAGTATCCTAATTCAAATATAAATGGTGGTATAAGTTTAAGATTTACTCTTGCACAATAAAAAGATTTTATTCTTTTCTAAATAATTGTATTTTTGACAAAAATTTAATTCCAATAAAACATGAAAATAGTAGATAATTTATTTTACACAGAATCCCACGAATGGGTTAAAGTTGAAGGAAACGTAGCAATAATTGGCGTTTCTGATTTTGCTCAACATGAACTAGGTGATATCGTTTTTGTTGAGGTTGATACTGTAGGTGAAACCATGAGTAAAGGTGAAACTTTTGGTACCATTGAAGCTGTTAAAACAGTATCCGATATGTATTTACCGGTAAGTGGCGAAATATTAGAGTTTAACGCGCTTATCGAATCAAATCCAGAAACAATCAATAAAGATCCTTATGGTGATGGTTGGATAATTAAAGTAAAAATGTCCAATCTTGGAGAATTAGAGTCAATGATGAAAGCCGATGCCTACACAAAACATGTAAATGCATAAAACCGACTTAAAAAATCAAATGCTCCGCAAATTGACGGAGCTTTTTTTTTGAATTCCATTTATCATAAATATACGTAATAAACGTTATCTTATATTCAGATTTCACTTGTATTAGGTTTAAATAAATGAGTATTTTTATCTGTGTTTTTATTATTGGCACAAGGATTGGTTTAATATTTTTTTAGTTAAGTATTGATGAGTTACTCTGATAGTTTTAATGATATAATTTTTAAATACAAAAATAAAAACTATGGTGCTTATGCTATGCGTAAGAGCTATAAGAAAAATTTATTCTATGCGGTGCTTATTACAGTTGGGTTGGTAGTTTTTTTTCCCCTGTTCCAATTTTTTAAAAGTCACTCTTCCGAAAAAAAATTCAACGAAAACCTATACTTCTCCGAAAGTTTAAACATGCCTCCTTTAAAAAAACCAGTTGATGATAATAGTCTGCCACCTGAAATTTTAAAGTTGCTAAAAAAAGCGAAGTTCACTGTACCTAAGGTAGTCATTGATATGGATGATACACCGCAGAACCTAGATGATAATGCTTTAAATTCGGATTCCGCAAGAGCTGGTTCAAATACGGGTAGTACAAACGGTATTCTGGATGGGAATGGTGCATCTGACGATGCTATTTATACCTATGTTCAAGAGATGCCATCATTTCCGGGCGGCGATGAAGCATTTAATGTATTCTTAAGGAAAAACATTCGTTATCCTCAATTGGCACGACAAAGTAAAATTCAAGGAATCGTATATGTATATTTTATTGTTGAAAAAGATGGATCCTTGTCAAATATTAAAATTGTTCAAGGAATCGGTGCTGGATGCGACGATGAGGCACTTCGAGTGATGCATTTAATGCCAAAATGGAAAGCTGGTAAAAAACAAGGACGCGAAATTAGAATTCAAATGCTAAAACCTATTAACTTTGTACTCCAATCTAATACTTAAAAAACATGGAAGCACATTCAACAACACATGATTATCAGGACCCACAAACAATGGCTTATAATGATTTAATCAATGCAGGTAACGATTTTATTAAAATAGAATTATATCTTTATGCCATTAAAAAATTTAAAGAAGCCTTATTAGTTAAACCTTACGATAAATTTGCAAAAGAACAAATATACACCTGCAAGGCAAAACTTAGGAAGGATAATATAAAAATTGGAATTATTGCGGTAGTTGTTATTGTCTTAGTTGCTGCAGTACTATTTTTCTAAGAAGTACTTTAAGGGCATTCAATATCTACCGAAAAATTTATTGAGCTTTTTCTTTTTTATTAAACTTCAAGTAAAGTAGCATTCGCGATAGTTGATAAAAGGATTTAAAAAAAACCACTAGACTATTGTTTAGTGGTTTTTTATGATTCTTAGTTCTCTTTTTAATAATAATTTATTCTATTGTCCGTAATTTTTGTTTTATCTTTTATGGCCTTAAAAACGTCACTCTCTTGCTGATAATACGGATTTCCTGCAACTCTTGAACGGAAATAACTATTCAACTGCATTTTAATCATATCGGTATTTGTAGCAGTTGTTGGTTGCACAATATCTCCTAATATTACTTCGTAAACGGCCATTTTACCTTTTATTGGTTCCGACAAAACATTCTTTTTCAAAGTAAATATTGTTCCTATTAGTTCTGGTTCCGGTCCGTACTTTGGAAAATTAGAAGCAGAAAATGTAAGCTGATCAACTGTATCAACTTTAGTGTTTAATTTTAACGCTATCTGATAAATATCTTTTGTGCTATTCGAGACCGATTTTATTTTTTCAATCAGTTTTTCAGCCTTCTTTTCTCGTTTAACAAAAGTTTCAATATATGTTTTAACCTGATCCAGTGGTGCAATTCCTTTCTCGCGTTTTTCAACTATCGTGGCCACCACGTATTTTCCGTTTTCATCAAAAACTTGTTCCGACACCATTCCTTTTACTGTCTTTTCATCAAAAGCCCAACGAATAATATCTCTGGCAGATTCTAGCCCCGGTATGGTATAATCCATCTCTTTAACCATTTGAGCCGATCTTTTGTTCAGCCCTTTGTCTGCAACTGTTTTATTAAACTGTTCTGCAGTTCTGTTTGTTCCTGCAAATTCACTGGCTTTACCTAAATATTGATTAAAGGTTTCGCTGCTCGGTTTAATATCATGTTTCACTATTGCAACTTTTACCTTTTTCACTAGGTCCTTTTTGCCCGATACATAAATAATATGATATCCCATTGATGATTGGATGATTTTTAAATCACCGATCTTTGAATTATAAGTCGAATCAAAGAAAAATTTATAATTTGCATCGCCATCACCAATCCAACCAATTTCTCCTGCATCTTTTTTCGCTGTGGGATAATCTGACTTAAGTTGAGCTAAAGGAACAAAACTTTTTGCATCTTTTTTTACAATTGCAAACAAACTATCCACTATTTTTTTTGCCTGTTCTTTTGTTCTGGTAATATCTTTAATGGGGTTTGGAGCATCTTTGTATGCCACTAAAATATGGCTAATTTTTATAGAATCGGGGCGGTCTTGAATTTGCATCAATCGTGCAATAACATAAGAGTTGTTATCAATATAAGGAGGAATAATAGTTCCAACTTTTGATGCAAACATAATGGAGTCAATTTTTACAGGCAGTGCTCCTTTTTTGAAAAAATTACTATCATAAGGAGCATCGCTATTTGCTTTCATAAAATTATCAATTTCACTATCGGATGATTTCTGAAGATCTTGATAAATGCGATTAACATTTTCTGCAATTTTCGTCAAGTCTTCTTTCGAAGGCAGCACTTCAAATATCACATAATCCAAATCGCGGGCTTTTTCTTGTTCAAATTCATATTTGTGTTCATCATAATATTTCTGATAATCGGCATCGGTAATAGCTACCGAACTGTCAGAAATCGTTTGATATTTAACTCCAACACAAAGCAATTTTGCCGATTTGTTCGACTCATCTGCTATACGTGTAACAAATGCTTTTGGCATATAATAACCCTGCGATATCAATGTGTTGTATTTTGTACTAATTCTATCTTCTTTTATTCCTTGTTCAAAACGTTTCCATTGTTGTTTTTCTTCATCCTTCATTTGGTCGAAGTTCTGAATAATAGATTGAATTTTCTGAACATCTACCACACCAGTAGTTGGATCTCCGAAATTTTGAACAACATAAGGATGTAGGTTTTTCCCCATCATCAAATCATATAACTCTTCAGGGCTTATAGATGCTTTTGTTGATTTTTCATGATCCAAAGCCAATCCAAGTTCCTCATATTCTTTCTGCATGATTTGATCTTTCAACAACTTTTCCCAAGTTGAAGTCATGATTTGAAAATTTTCTGCTGAAGTAAGATTTTCTTTTTTCGATTGTTGTTTATAAAATGTAACCTGCTCGTCTACTTTTTGGTCGAAATCAAGTTTGCTGATTTTTTCGCTGCCAATTTTCGCAAAAAGCTGACTTTTTGAGCCCGAACCACCTTTCCTGAAAAAGTCCTGTAGCACGAATCCTGCCAATGCTACACCAATTAAAATTACCAGTAATGCGGAATGTTTACGTATTCTACCAATTATTGCCATATAAGATGTTTTTTAAACAAGTTTGCAAATGTACAACATTAAGTTTTAAGTTAAAAATTTTTTACTCCAAAATGCTTCTTTCATTTGTTTTAATTAGATGTATCTGTTCTATTCTGTTGTGGGTTGCTTTTAAAATGGTAATTTGAAAAGGCGGAATAGAAAAAGATTCTTTTTGCTCTGGAAAGCGTTCCAAATAAAAAATTACAAATCCGGCCAAGGTTTCGTACTCCGAATTTTCCGGAATATTCAGTTGATATTTATCGTTCAGATAATCTATTTCCAGTCGGCCCGATAACACATATTCATTTTCACCAATTTGTTTCCCGATAAGCTCCGGAACATCAAATTCGTCATTTATTTCACCTGTAATTTCTTCAATCAGATCTTCCAACGATACCATGCCGGATGTACCGCCAAATTCATCCACAACCACGGCTATACTTTTATGTTGGATGATAAACATTCGTAAAATCTCTTTGGCAAGCATGGATTGTGGTACTATAAGTACAGGTTTTTTTATCGATTTTATGGTTGGTGGGTTTTCAAACATATCAAATGAATGAACATACCCCACAATATTGTCGATACGGTTGCGATAAACCAGAATTTTTGAATGACCGGAGTTTACAAATTTTGTGCGCAATTCATCCAATGTATCATTTTCTTCCACTGCCACAATCTCATTGCGCGGAACCATACATTCACGCACCTTGGTAAATGTAAATTCAATGGCATTTTGAAACATTTGAATTTCCGGCAAATGTTTTTCTTTTTCCGAATCCGAAATGGAGTATTCTCTCACATAATGGTTCAAATCTGCGGCACTGAATTCATATTTTTCGTTATTGAATTTAACCCTGAAAATAAATTGTAGAATGAATTCCGAGATTTCTACAAAAATAAATTGAATTGGAAAAAGCAAATAATACGATGCAAACAATGGCAATATAAAAACCCTTAGCACGCTATTGGGGTTAATGCGGAAAAGAACTTTAGGTGCAAATTCGGCAACAAAAATAATTAAAAGGGTAGAAATTAATGTCTGAAAAATCATCAATATTAAATCGGAACTTAAACTTGACGGAAGAACCATCCTTAAAATTGGCTCAATAATATGTACCATGGCAATACCATATATTACAAGAGATATTGTGTTGCCAAGCAACATGGTAGAAATAAAATCAGCCGGATTTTTTTGAAATTGCGATAACACTTTGCCCGAAAACAAGCGGTTTTTTTTATCCAACTCAATCTTTAGCCTGTTGGCAGTAATAAAAGCTATTTCCATTCCCGAAAAAAATGCAGAACTAAATACTGTAGCAATGGCAATAAGAAGAAAAATATTCATAAATACTGCTTATTTTTCGGTATCGTTTTTTTCGGTGTTTATGTAAAATGTTCCTCTAGGCTTTTTAATAACCCATTTCAAAAAAGAGTCGTCGGCATCCATGCCATCACCATAAAATATTTTATCAGCTGTGGTTATTTTTACAAAAACCTCGGTATATATTTTTCTTCTTGCTTCGTCCCAAATCAGGTGTTCGGTATTCAACTGTTCCCCTTTTTCATTCACCACCACCACATCGTTTTTGGCTTCCATCACGTTTTTTTTATCGTATTTAATCGCGTATTTCGATGTTAAATGTGTTTTCACACGCATCACCGAATCGTAAAAAACCACATTCACTCCATTGGGCATTTCATAATACGGATTTTTACCCTTATACCGTTTATAAAGCGGAGCTTTGGTTATAGCCTGAATTTTTCCCGAATCGCTGTAAATTATTTCAACGTTTTTCCCGATTTCAACCGGAGCCGTATCCACAAAAGTGATTGCATTGATATCCTCAAGCTTGTTTTTGCACGAATACAATAATGTTATTCCAATAATAGCTACAACAATTAAAGGTTTAAAAAAACAAATTCGCATAGTGATATTAATTTAACTTTGGTCTGAAAAACCAAAATTCGCGGAACGAAAAACCCAATGTAAATTTAACATAGTTTTCCTGAATCAGGTTTTGGTTTATTGTGCCTTTTTTTCCGGCTTCAACTGCGAGGTTAATTACAGTTCGTATCCTTTTTATCGGAAATCCAATGCCAAGGCTTACACTAAAATCGTCAATCTTGGTGTTGCGTAGCTCCAGATTGCTTTGCCCGTAATGAAATCCAAAACGGTAGCTCATTTTTTTCCAATAGTTTTTCAAGGAAGTATAGCGGGGCGTATATTCGCCACCAATAGCAAAATTAAAACTGTTATCAATGGAGTCCTTGATTCCGAAACTTTCAAACTTTTTCCAGTTTTGCCAGTCGAAATCAGCACCCACCATCCACATATTTTTCTTCATGAATGTAATGCCACCCCCAATTGTTAAAGGCATTTTAATTTTACCACTTTCTTCATCAATGTTAATCAAGGTGTCTTTAATGCTTTGCACGTCGTTGTTTTCGGTAAATGTTTCGGCCAGTTGCGAGCGTTTTGCATGTATGCTCATCGGCAAATTAAATTTTGTACCCAACACCAAAGCATAATTTTTCTTTAAATCAAACTGATACTGCAAACCATAGTCCAAGTAAAAACTCGATACCCGCAAATCGTTTGTTGTTTTTATATTGAACGAATAACTCTGATCGGGCAGATATACCGAACGATTTTTATAGGTAGAACCAAACAAATAGCCTAGATTTACTCCCAGGGACAAATGTTTAAACAATCGGAAAGATGTGCCGATATACGCTTTACTAATACCTCCGGTTCCGTCAAATTTTTCTAGCACCGAACCAATAGTTGCCAAAGTATCGCGGCTAATAATTTGGTATCCCGTTTTTGAATACGGTATCACTCCCAAGGACAATCCACACCAATGTGTTACCGGAAACCCAAAAAGCAAATAGCCCACCGAAGTGTGATTGGTAAAAGCTTGTGTGATAACATTGGATTGCAATTGGTTAAAATTGCTTATCACACCCAAATCAAAAATAAAGGTGTTGGTATCGAAAGCCGAATAGGAAGCCGGGTTATCATAATTGATAAAAGCCGGATTGCGTAAACCGTTTTTAATGCCTCCCATAGCCGACGAATAGGCCGAATGGTTGCTTTGGAGTTCGCCCAAACCATAATAGGAATAAGGTGAACTGATACGTGTTTGTGCGGTGGATGAAAAAAATGTTGCTGACAGCAAAATTAAAATCAAAAAGTGCTTTAGGTGTTTATGGATTGTCATTATAATCAAGAATTATTTTCAGACCTGTTAAAACAATATTTGAAACTGCAAATATCTTATTTTTTAGTTTATTAACCAAATATTCTGCATCACCACCCGACAAAACTACTTTAATTTGGGGATAGTTGGCTCGATATCTATCAATAATACCGTCTATTTCGGCAATAGTTCCATTTATAACACCCGACAATAAAGATTCTTCGGTGTTTTTGCCGATGAGCGTTTCAAAACGTATTAATTCTATTAACGGAAGTTTGTCGGTAAAAGTATGCAAAGCCGAAAAACGCATTCGTAAGCCCGGCGAAATAGCTCCCCCCATGTATTCGGCTTGCGCATTTACAAAATCAAATTTCAGGCAAGTTCCGGCATCAACCACCAACACATCGTGAAAAGGATACAAATTTTGTGCTGCAACAGCACTTGCCAAACGGTCTTTTCCCAAGGTTTGGAGCGTTTGATAACGATTTTTTATCGGGATAGGCGTAGTATGGTTGAAGGCCACCAATTTGCATTTGGAATGTAAATAGGTTTCAATTTCTTTTTGATGATGTATAACACTCGACAACAGACAGGACGAAATAGCATAACGGGCAAAAATGGTTTCGAACAATTTGGTATCAATTTGTTTGGGCGAATCGTTATACACCATATCGTCGACCGAAAAAACTGCCAGTTTTTGAAATGTGTTGCCTAAGTCGAGGACTAGTTTCATGAAAAAATATTTAACACCACAAAGTTACCTTAATCATATGAAAACACGCTTTTTTTTCGATTTTATTTGTTGCGTGAAAATATTTTGTATTTTTGCAGTCCTTTTTAAAGGAGGCGACGTAGCTCAGTTGGTAGAGCAGAGGACTGAAAATCCTTGTGTCACTGGTTCAATTCCAGTCGTTGCCACAACCAAAAGCACACCCCGGTGGTGTGCTTTTTTTATTGGTAAATAAATTTAGTGGCTTTTGATTGCTTTGGATTGCACCTGCGAGCCAAGAGAAAACTTTTGCTGAACCACCACACCCCTTTTTGCCTAGATTAAAAAAAATCATTCTATTTGCCTTATGAACGGTTCGGTGCTTCCTTCCGTTGGCATATCACAATATTATCAAGTTTGCCGTAGCTTTCTGCCAATGAAAGGAAGCGCAAGTTATAGCCTGTTATATCATTAATATACTTCATTTGTGTCTAATTCACCTGATAATTCAATCAGTTTTAAGCAAGCTTTTCTGAAATATCCATCTTTCGGGCAAAAACGAGTTACGAAATAATGCATTGCTCTTGTGGAATCTGTTGAAGGCACATATCCTTCAAGAGTCCAGTATGAACCATCAAAACAACCTTTACCTTCATTAGTTCCGGGATTCATTGTCCAAAACTTTGCTAACTCCAAATTCTTCTTAAAATCATTCCAGTCATTTTCCCGTAATTTTTTCAAACTCACTGATATTAAAGAATCTTTTGAGTCTGCAATATCAAAATGTCGTTGTTTAAATGTTTTTACAAATAAACGAACACTTTGTTTTTCCTTTTCAATTCTAAACACCATTGCATAATGAAAAGCCCGGTCTAAATATAACCGATACGCTTCAAATTTTTTATCAAATAATTCCTGTTCTTTAATAACCGAAAATAATTTTTGATGAATTAACTTGTATGTTGAATCACTTTTTCTATTCAGTTCTGCTTTATCTTGCTGACGGGTTTTCTTCGCTGAAAGATTTACGTCAGTTGAAGAATTGCACGCAATTAAAAGCAATAATAAAACTGTCAAAATATAATTAGTGGTTTTCAAATTTATATCGCGTTAATTCTTTAATTGGCTATAACGTTTCGGGGCTTTGCAGCGGGCGGGTTTTAATTATCCTCCCTTCTCCCCCCGACCATAAAATTAATTAATTTTCCATTCGTTTACTATTTTTCCTGCACCCCGACTGATGCAAAGGCCTTGTTAGCAGCAGGCAATGGTTAGTCATGACACCAGTCTTTATAAATTTTTACTATTTTTCCATTTTGGTCGAAACAGATTCGTGAGCAATACCAAGCAAAATCATTAATAATATAAGTTCTTTTAGACTTCCTTCTTAAATATCCGTCATTTGTGTAATCGTATTGTGTTTCTTTGGTAATTGGATCTTCGAAAATGAATAATGGGTTACCTAAACATTTTATAACATCGTCTTTAGTAAATTCAGTTGTTATTGAATCAAATTTTTTCGGAGTGTACCCAGTTGCAAACTCTGTGTCAATATATGGGTCAAAAATATTGTATCCCTCCACTAGTGAGATTCCTCCAAAAATAAAAACAAAGCATAAAGTTGGTAGCAAAACCAACGTCGTCAAAATTTTATATAAGATTCTCATTTGAGTATAATTGGTTGTAATGAAATGTATAAATATCCTATAATGAAAACTAATGCACTAATCCCAAAAGTTACTTCAAAGCTTACAATGAATTTTATGTTTCGGTTTTTTTTTGACCAAACAGCATAAGTTAATGAAAGAAGTAGTCCTCCCAAAATAATAATGGAAAAATCATACAATAAAATTCTACCTTGCTCGTATGATGGTAAGGATTTAATAGTTAAAAACAATGCAGTTAAAACTAAAAATATTGAAATTATTATTCTAGTAGTTCTTTTCATTTGCTGTGTCTTGTTTTGCTTGCTACTAACGGACGGCAGCTTGCCGCCGCCCTTTTTTTGCTGGGTTTACTTGCACGTCACTTTCTGTCCGCACAAATGATGATAGAAAGCACGTCCCTTTCTGCCCCACGTCCCCCCAGCAAAAATAAGAGTGGCGGCAAGCTGTGAGTTATCTGCTTTTGTATTTTTCTTTTTCAAGCAGCGTCGGTCGTAAAATAAATTCTAATATTATGTTCTGTCATCACTTTATGCCCTTTTATTGTCCCCGGAACCCAATGTTTATATTTACTAAGTTCAACCAATGCTTCTTTCCATAGTTCATCTTTGTATTTACTATTATCTTTATTCTCGTTGTCGCAAAAATAATCTAAAAAATACCCTGACGGATTTCCAATTGTGTCTATATAAAAACCAACATCTATAAAAGGCAATTTCCCTTCATTATCTGGTGTTAATTTGTTGGCAAAATTATGGTCTAGTTTTATTGTGAGGTAATCTTCATAATCCTTTTTCCCAAGCAAACGAGGTTTCTTATCACAGAAATAATATTTAATAGTGTCATTTGAAGCTAACAAAATACTGTCAGCTTGTTCTAATAACCTTTCTTTAAATTTGACACCATATTTCGAAGCAATTATTTTGTCCATATAATCAATATAGCAACCATCTGTCTGTCCCCGAACTATACAATCACTTATTGGTTCATAGTCAAAAACGAGTTTATATTTTTCACATAATTTTATTAATTGCTTTTCTTGTCTAAGCGTTCCTTCTGTCAAATATATTGGCATACAAAAAACGGTCTTACCTTTTAAAATATCTCTCTTAGCTCTTTGAGTATCTTTTATACAAAGCGAGTCTATGTCGGCAGGGGTCACTGAAACACTATTGTCAATACTACTCTGTTGAGTACAAGAAAACAAGAAAATTGTGAAAAATAATAGTATAATGTTTCTCATTTCGTTCCCTTTTTTAAGGTTGCACATAACTGTCTAATGTCCGTTGTCATGTCTGTTTATCGTCCACCGTCTCTTTAAAATCCACAATTGCAGATAACGTTTTGCAGATTGGCGATGGGCGGGTTTTCACCACAAAAGTTAGTTCGGAGAACTGAACTTTCGGCTACCACAAAACTGTCAAGCGGAGACGAAACCCCGCCTATTGCCAATGTGCTGTTATGCGTTCGTGCTTCTCTTTCACAGCAATTAAATCGTTTCAAGTTTGCAGTCAAGTTACTTTGTGTCGTTTTCGTCCACCCAAATTTCATTGTCATATTTTTTAAGGTTAATTAACCGTTCTCTCATTACATTATATCTCCATTCTGCCAGCATAATTGCATGTTCACGTCCATGTCCGTATTTACTTTTGTTTGCCCACGTGTAAAATGCACTATACAAAAACTCTCCTTCTGCATTATAAAAATTCCTCCAATTGTCTTGACTCAATTTTAGTTTTTGCTTGTCGTCCTTGTCCAACTTTGAATAAGTATTTGAGTAAATATTATTTACTAATTTGTCAAGTTGATTTGTTGCGTAATCATAACAACCTATCATACCCATGGTCGACCCACCTGCTAAATTGCCGTCACCCCCTATAAGGTTCGTGTCTTTAATAGGTGCATTAAAACAATTATTTAAAATAGTGTCAAAAGGAAACGAGTCAATGTCTTGCGTTTGCTCTTGTGGAATATTGTCTGACAACCTTGATGAAGCAGTGTCAATATTAATTTTAGGATTTTCTTGTCTATTGTTGTTACAACTCACAAGAAATGTCAGTATTGCTAAATATGTTATAGTCCGTAATGTCAATGTTGGTCTGTTTAAGTATAGTTTCTAAAAGTTAATTTCATGTCGTTCCTTTCAAAGTTTAGCAGTGTCCCAGCATGACGCATAACGGATGACGCTATGGCAAGTGCGGGATTAAATTGTTGCTCAACTGTCAGCCAGCACAAATGTATGTAAAGATTCCAAATGTTTCAACGAACACGCAAACCCGCATTTGCTATAGCGTTTGTTACCGCCAGGTGTTCTTTGTTTTCTGGCATTTTCCCTATCAAATTGCTACATCGTTTCTGTCTGCCGTGCGTAGGCTTTGGTGGCTCTTTTGCAATTTTTGGTCTGTGCGCAGGCTTGTGCGAATTGCAAATGTGCCACCAAATGCGTTGGCTAAATTGTTAGTCCCATTTTATAAATCTGTTTGTTTTATCTTCTACAATTGCAAAGTCGTCTTTGAAAAGCTCTTTTATTCTTTCCAGCCCTTTGTTATAAACCGCTTCTTCTGTCAGGTCAGGCAAATACTCGGTTTGAAGTCTAAATGCAGGTTGAGTTGTTATGTCTGTCCTGTCTATGTTTTGAATAGTATAAACTAAAATGCCGTTGTAATAGCCTTCTTTATGTGAAGCAATAAACAAGTTATGCGTTAAACCGTTGTGACTGATGTCATAAGATTTAATCCAGTTTAAAAATCTATGTTCCATATTTTTATTTTAAAAGTATTTCTTCGCTTGCTATTTTTATGCGTCTAGTTGGTTTTGTTTTCAATTGCTGCGAAAATCAATTTATTTTCTACTTTAACTTTGAAATATTATCGTAAAGAAGTTTCAAATGTTCGTTTGACATATCCAAAATCGGTTCATACATGAATGAGTTCAAATGTATGTTTTCAGGTGTCATCAAATTTACATCCTCAAGAAGTTTTATCGCTTCGGTTTCACTTGAAAATTTCTCTGCAAATTTTTTATACAGGGCTTGCGTTTGATTTTTCGTTATTCCTTTCCAAAATGTAGCATCAGCGATTTTTGCAATCATAAATTGTTCTGCTCTTAAACGAATGCTGATAGCAAGCACAACTTTATTTTCTAAATCAATTACTTCAGAGGTATCAACTAATATTTTGTCCGCTGTTTCAAAAATTAAATCAAGAACTTTCTTTGCAGGGTTACTTAATACTAATTCGGCTTTGTCAATTAACACCTCTTTAAAAATTGTTTCAAGATTACTTACGGTAATAGTATGAGTGTCGTCTTTAAGGTGAAGTAAAGAAGTCAGTTTAATAAAGTTCGCTTGATAACCTGAATACTCCGCAATGTTGCGAACAAAAGGAACGGAAGCAATTAACATCGCCTCATTACCTGCCGAATGAAAATTTTCTTTCCAATGACTAAAAGGATTGTTTTGATATTTTTCTTGAATCAGTTTTATTTCAGTTTTAGTTTTTACAGTTTGCAGTTTATTTTCCCTACTCATATCCAATCTACTGCTAACTGTCCTGTAGAAATCAAAATTGTGAGTTAGGATTATTTGCTTAAAATAACTTACAGTTGAAATATCTTTAAGATACTCAATGATTGCATACTTATTTTTGTAATCAAATGAATCCGCAATATCATCTACAACAAATAATGTTTCTTGATTGCTCTGTATTCGTGCTTCAACTTCAAAGATGATATTCAAAATATATAAAGCTCTTAACTCACCATTACTTAAAACTCCAATCAGTTCTTGTTCTTCAATTGGAATATTGTCTGCAAAATCGTGAAAAACAAATTTGATACTCGGTAAATCACTTTTAAGAATTACATCTTCTTGATTTTCAACAGAAAGTTTGAAAGGAACAAAAAATCTTTTGTTGAATTCCTCAATCACATTCAACCATTGTGTTTTTTCTTTCTTGGCTTGTTCAACAATTTTTTCAATCTCTTTTTGTCCTTTACTATATTCTTCTTCTAGCGATTTGAATGCTTCAACATTTTTCTTCAAATAAGAAATCCAAAGTTTAGTCCTGAAATAATTTAGGTTGGCTAATTCAGGAAGTATGGAAGGATTATTCTCAACATACTCCCGAAACGCTCTTAACTCTTGATTAGCGTTTAATTTTTTATCAATTTCTTCAAATGCTTTTACTAAATCAGGATTTTTAAGAATGCTATCTTTCTCTTGCTGAATAACTTCTTCCAATTCTGCTTCCGTTGTTACTACTGTGTTTTTCTCTTTTGAGTTAAGAGAAACAGAATGGTTAGCTTTGAAAAAACCATTGTCCTTTAAATTCTTTGCAATAGTTGAAGCATTGTTGTGATTAAAAACACCTTTCTTAAAATAAGTAGAGGAATCAATCAACTCGTTGTACTTATCAATGTATTCAGTCAGTTTAGTTTTGAAATCTTTTGTTTCTAAAAATGCAACTGCCTTATCATTAAATATTTTTTGATAAATAATATTTTCAAACGCTGATTCTGTCTTGTCTAACACTTCTGCTTTAACTCTTTGAATGGCTTTATAAAATTCTTTTGGTGTATGAATAAAATCGTTAGAAATATTTTCTTCAATTCCACTTTTCAAACCTGAAAGGGTAGCTAATTCTGTAAGAAGTAATTCTTTTTTAGCATCAACATCTGCATGAATCTTTTCATACTTCTCTTTTAGATCTTTGTTGACTAATAAGGTTGAAATTTTCTTTGACTTAAACTCAGGTGCGTATGGCAATACAACAAAAACTTGTGCACTGCTTAATTCTATGCCTGCTTCATCCGTAATACTTCTTTTTGTTTTTCTCGATTTGAAAATTGAATCGTGAGAATCTTTGCCATCACTTAAATCAAGAAAGGTTTTTGCCAAAGAGGTTTTCATTATTCCATTTGGCGCGTAAATGGCATAGGTTGGTTTTATTGTGAAATCAAATTCGTAAATCAACTTCTTTACACCGTAACAATTTTCTAAATCTATTTTTAATTTCTTCATGTCCTGTTTGTTTCTTAATTCAAGTTTAGTCGATAATTATTTTTTCAATCTCTCCACTTGCTTTTTTTAATGATACATATATTTTGTCCTGTGTGGCCTTGACTAAACAGTGTGGGCTAAAATGCTTTAAATAAGTCACCCAAATAATGTTTTAGGTTGTATTTATTTGTCGTGTCTAAAGCTCGTTCAAGGCAAATAAATTTCTTGTCAGTGTTCTTTTTAAAATGCTCTATTGTTTCGGAATCAATTGCAACGTCTAAACAAATCAATGTTTCTTTTATTCCGTCTGTAGCTAATAGAATTTCGTTTTTCTTAAACTGCTCTTGCTTCGAAGTTTTGTAATTTAGTTGAAATCCATTCTTCAATAAAATCTCTGTCAATAGCTCGTCACGGTTGAAAGCTGTCACCAACTGAGCTTCTTTGTCAGAAATGTATTTTTTGAGAAGCGCAATATTTTCTTCGTCTGTTTTGTCAATATCTGGGGCCCATTCAACCCTTGGGAAATTTGATTTTACCAATTTAAAAACTTTAAAGCCCAAACCTTCTGTAGCATCTTCTTTATGACCATCCGTAAACAAGTCGGGTTTTTTCTTTTTCTTTTCCTCAAGTATTTTCTCAATAACTCTTTTATTCCGTGCAATTGTAATGTCGCTAATTTTTTTGTAGCCAGATTTAGCGGCATCGCTTTTTTCATCAATTGCTTCTGGCATCTGCACTAAAATATACTTACGTTTACCCCCATCAAGCATATTTAGTTCATGTATGGCATGGCCACTTGTGCCAGATCCAGCAAAAAAATCTAAATAAATTCCATTTTTATCATCCTTATTATTGATGATGAAAGAGTATAGATAAGTCAATAATTTTTTAGGTTTTGGAAAGCTAAAAATATCTTCTCCTAATAAATCTTCTACTTCTTGAGTGCCTTCTTGATTAAATGGTCCATTCAAAATTGTTATTGGCTTTCCTTTTCTCATGATACCATGTTCATCTTTTAAATAAACTTTTGCTCTAACACTATAAGTGCCATTTTTCTTTTCCTTAATAACGATTTCTTTATTTTTTATCGCTTCAAGTAGGCGGGTTTCTTCCCAAACCCATTGTTTACGAGGCTTTATTGTTTTTCCATCATATACAATAGAATATTGCAGATTTTCCCTGTCATCAAGACTTTTTGTCATGAGTGGTTGTGTAACATAACCACCTCTAATTGGAAATTTTTCATCTTTCTTCTTATACTCATTAATTTGTTCAGTAGTTAATTCTGCTTCTATGTCTTTTAGGGGATTTTTTGAATAACAATAGATATACTCATGAACTTCAATAAAACCTCTAGTTTTTGCACCAGCTCCATACTTGTTTTTCCACGCGAAAACGCCTACCAAATTCTCTTCTCCAAAAACTTCATCACATAATTTTCTCAAATGATGTACTTCGTTATCATCAATCGAAATAAAGATAACTCCTTCTGGCTTTAGCATAGCACGCGCAATAAGTAACCGGCTGTACATCATATTGAGCCAATTGCTGTGAAATCTGCCATCAGTTTCAGCGTTAGTATCAATTTTAAGTCCATTTTCTGTTACACCTGTTTGTTCCCAGTAAGGTTTTTTTTCTTCTGTGTAATTGTCTGTGTAGATGAAATCTTTGCCTGTGTTGTAAGGAGGATCTATATAAATGCACTTCACTTGTTCACGATAGTTGTCGCTTAATAGTTTTAAGACCTCTAGATTTTCTCCTTCAATAATTATATTTTCAGATTCATTCTGGTTCATACTCCGTTGTTCGTCAAAAATTAAAGTTGCATTGCTGGGCGTATAAGCATTGCGTTTAGCCTCACTTTTGCCAAACCAACGAAATTCGTAACGTTCAGTTTCTGATACACTCGCAGGGTCTACTACTTTTTTGAGTTCTTCAATATTCAGTTTGCCCTCATTGGTAAATAAGTCAGGGAAAAGATTTTTAAGCTGTGTTAATCTTTCCTTATTCCAGTCGTGGCTAAAAGGCATTAAGTCATTTATATTTTCCATTGCTTATTTTTCGTTTAAAGCGTTAATTGTTTTATCGGCTTCGGTTTTAAAGTAGTGGTAATCCTTTACAGGAGCTTTATAATGCACATCCACACCTAAAGCTTTAAAGTGTTTCAATGCACATTTTATTTTATACACTTCACTATCGGTTAGTGATTTTTTATCGTTGATGTCGTTTGTCCCTTTGGTTTCTATTACAAAGTAGTATTCGCTTTCATCTCCAGTTTTCAAGCTCTTACGCTTCATAACTAAACCAAAGTCTGGTTCGTATTCGCCAATTGGTGTTTTAATTTTATACCAACTCGGTAGTTTAATAAAACAAACTACGTCTGTTTGGTTGTCTGTTGCTTTTGCGAAATCATATTCCACATTACTATCAATTAGCATTTTGTCAAATACGCCTTTGTTTGGCGTTTCAACATAATCTGCTGTTGATACATTTCTAACGAAGTCGGTAAAACTAAATGAAAAATCTTCTCCGGTTAGGTGATAATCCAATCCACGAAGCATTTCGTCCAGTTCAATGTTTCGGATTATTCCCGCAGCCGTATGAATGTATTGTGGTGGATTTTTAATGATGTGTTCTAAATTGGTTATGTTATTTACGATTTTGAAAAGGGTTGTGTAGCTCAATCCTGTGTTTTCGCTTAGTTCTTCAACTAAATCTAAAGGTGTAAATTTTGCTTTCAGTTTATATGTTTCTGCTCCTCCAAAACTGTCTGTAATTCCTTCTTCGCTTATTGCTCCAATATTACGGCTGCTTACTTCTGCAACATAATCAGAAATTGTAATCAGGTTGATTTGTTCTGTTGCTTTTGTTATTAGTTGTTTTTCGTCAAAGGCAATAATATAATCGGTTTTTTTTGCTAATGATTTCCAGAAGCGTTTAAATGATTGTGCAATGGTATTGTCTGTATTGAGTTTAAAACTTACTTCATTTTGTGGTTTGCCTTTATGATTGTGTGACATACCTGCACCAGCCGAGGTGGTTCCATAAATTGCTTTGATTTCTTCCTGATATTGTGTTACAAATGTTTCATATGTCTCGTTTGGTATTACCGTTAATTGATTAACTCTTGCAGCATCATCTACATTTAAAGCATCATAAACTCTTTGCCCTTGTTGGTTTACACTAATCCTTAAACCTCTTCCTATTTCCTGACGTTTGCGAATATCGGAGTAAGCTGTATTGAGAGTAGCAATGTTGAATACATTAGGATTGTCCCAGCCAACACCCAAAGCACTATGGGAAAATACAAATTCAATCGAGTTGCCTATAGTAAGCAGTTCGTCTTTCTTTTGTAAAATCAATTCGTATATTTTCTTTTGTTCTTTTAGCCCACCTTCGTTGTCCGAAAATTCGCCTTTTGAGTTTTGGGCAAAATAGTAGCCTTGCAATTCGTGAATGTACTGGTCGGTTGGAGCATTGCCACCATTATATTCAGGATAGATTTCTCTATATTTTTCAACAAACAGGTTTTTAATTTTGGGTACTTCACCCATATAGTTTGAAACCTTGTCAATAAATATCAAACTCAAACATTTGATGCCAAGTGGTTTTAATTTTTGAGATTTAGCAAAATGTCTATGTATAAGCCACTCCAATTGCAAAGCCCATATATTTTCAATATTTCCAGGTTTTTGCTTCTCAAAAAGCTCAACACCGTTTGTAAACTTGATGCTCCATATTTGAGTTTTCAGACTTTTATTGATACGCTCAATTTTGTAGTTTAAATAGCTCGGATTGTTTGTCTTTTCGCCAAGGTTATCATGCTCAAAAAGCCATCCGGTTTCTTCAAAAACAAATTTTCCTGCTTTCAATTTCCACGCCTTTAATTTGGCTTTTGGAGCCCCTGTTCCATTTTGTGTAGACGTCAATTCAATTTTGATAGTAGCTTCATCATTCTTCTCGGTTACGGTAAGCACTTCAATTTTCTTTACCAGTCCTTGTTTGTAACTATCATAAGGAGTTAAACGATACAATAAATTTTTAACAGTTTTGTGAGTTGCAGAATAACGAATTTTAAAAAGTGGGTCAAGAGTCTTAAAAATGGTTTTTTCTCTTTCATCTTCCTTGTTGCTGAAACGGTCCCTTCTTTCATCTGCTGTAAGTGTTTTTAAGCGTTCAATCATATTGTCGCTATCCATCCCTTCTTGCGGTTCATCCATAAATATAAATGGTCGTATTTTAGCAATAGCATCAATGTATGGAAGGTTATTAAACAAATCTTCTCTTTGTGTTCTGTTTAAAATTCTGTCGTCAGAAGAAAATGCACCGGTAGTCATAATCATTACTTGTGGGTGCTGTTCTTGTATGAAATCAATTACCTTAGGCAACTTCTTACTGTCATAATCAAATGCCTGGACTTTAAACCCATAAATATTTTCAAGTTGTTTTTCGAAAGTTTTAAAAGTGCCTAAAGTTCCCTGTCTGATAGCGATGGAGGGAACAAGAATGACGAATTTTGTAAACCCGAAATGTTTATATAACTCGTAAATTGTTTTGATGTAGACTAACGTTTTTCCTGTGCCTGTTTCCATTTCAATGCACAAGTCATTGTCAGTTGAGTATTTAGCAATCGCATCATCAATTCCGTTTTCTTTCGAAATGGCTTTAATGTTGTCGGCAAATTGCGTTGATGTGAGATTGCAAAAATTCGAACGAATTCCTTCAATACAAGCATTATCAAATGTGTTTTTTGGGGTTCCATCAAACACTTTAACAACTGATTGAATGGCTGTGTCTTGATACTTTAAATTCTCTAATTGTAATTCCATTACGTCTTGCCGTTCTTTTTGGTTAGGTATTTTGTTTCGTTCTCCGTTACTTGCATTGCTTTTTCTATTAATAAGTCCTTAACTTCTACTTCAAGTATTTCAGCAATCTGATATAAAACTTCTAATCTTGGTTGTTGTCGGTTTTTTACATATGAGTTTACCATATTGTAGCTTTTCCCCAACTTGTCAGCCAGCCAAGTTTGTTTTATTCCCTTTCCGTCCAAAACTTCCTTTATTCTGTTCATTGACTTTAAAATTATCAGGATGCTAAAATAGTTATTTGTATTATTTATCTCAGTTTATAAGATAAAAAGTAATTAATAAGTTATTAACCTGTCTTTATGGGGTGGTGGGTGGGCTTGGGTGCGTAAGCAAGAAAACAGCTCTTTTGCAAATTTTGGACGTGTGTCGGCCTGTGCGATTTGCAAATGTGCTGTTTTGTGCGTTGGCAGTCTTTATTTTCTGTCTTTTTGTAGCAAATTGTCTGCTGTGCTGTTTTTTACACTTGGCGGTAACGGATTGGCGGTTGCTGTTCGGTGGCGATTTTACCACTGAATTTTCCACGAAGAACAAATGTTTCAATATACACGTCACTGTCATACGAAGCACTGTCCCGCCACTGACAGCAAACGCCTGTTACCAACTGGGCGTTCTTGTCTGTCAATGGTTTGAGATAATTTTTCAATTTAGTCATACCGTTTTCTCTGTCTTAAAAGATTTAGTTTTTTTAAGTGTCGGCAAAGTCAGCGTTGGCAGAAAGCCAATCACTATGGCAGGTTTTGGTTTAGTATTAGCTAGTGCGACCTGCCATAGTGATTGGCTGCTAGGGTTAATTCTATTTGACCGCATTCCTTCCGCAATTAGAACAAATTTTTAATTCTAAATCATCTGAACTTGTGGGGTATCCGTGTATTTCATTGCAATCCCATGATTTAACAACTTTGACAGAATTATTATCCGTTATAAAAGAGCCAGTAATATAAGTAGCACCAGTTTTTTCGCCTGCAATCCAAACTATATTCATCCTCCCAAAATTGTCAATCTCAACGCTACCAGAACAAATAGAATTAACCATATAATCCTTGTATTGTACATAATCATTTGATTGAAAAATTGAATTGATTTTGTAAGAAGCAGTTGGCATTGTATGTTTGATAAATTTATCAAGTTGTACTGCACTACCTGTATAATTCAATACATTATTTGCAGGTAAGAATCCTAAAATTTCTGCACATTGATGGCAATAATAGTTACTCATTATAATTATAATTAAAAAGTTAAATGTGTTTTCTCATATGTTGAATTAGAAGCAATATAATTATTTCAATTATTAATATTCCAAGCAATATAATTAGCATTATATTATTTTTCAAAACAGGAGCAGATATTAGTGACAACCAAAACATTGCAATACCCAAAATGCTATATATAAATGTCAAACCAATTTTATATGAATCGGCATTTTTTGAGGAATTTGAAAAATAAATCAACCCTGATGTTGTAATAATTGAAAATGAAACTAACAGAAAATTTACAAGGCAATAATTGCTAAAAGCTAGTAATACTATGACGTTTAGAATTATTAACAGTAAACCTATAATCAAAATTATTTTTTTCATTTTAATAAATATTAGACATGATTAATGGGTGGTGGTGGTGGAACTTGATTAAACAATGATTGTAAATCTTGTTGACTCTCTGCTTTGTCCCAATTTGCCATACCTTGTTTCCAAACTAATGTTTCCTTTTTTAATGTACCTTGGTTTATCAGTAATTTAATTTCATGTAAATCATGTGGACCTTGTTGCTGGTTGTTTATTAATACATGATACTGCATGATAGGGGGCGGTTGTGGTGTTAACTCTTGATTTTTCTGCAAATTAGTATTTAATTGATTCCCGATATTTCCCATTTGATTACCCATATTACCGCCCACACCTAAACCCATACCAAGCCCCATGCCTGCACCCATCATTCCACCAGCATTACCTTCATTCTCTGCTGCTGTTTTCAATACATCCAAGCTTGCGTCAAAACTATAAACATCTTTGCCAACAGTTTTAATATACATTGCTTTTTCTTTTATTTCCTTTAACTTTATTACACTTGAATCTGTCTCTGGAATATTGATGGACATAATATAAAAATTGACAATATCAATTCCGAATCTTGCAAATTCATCCTTAAGAGCTAATTCGCAAAATTTTGACAAGTCATCTAAATACATAGACATTTGGAGTACAGATATCTTTTCAGAGATAATCTTTTTTCCTATGGCTGTAGTAATAGCAGTAACAATTTTCCCAGTAAAATAATCAACAATTTTTTCAGCACTATAAATATTAATGGTTCCAACAAGAGTTTCTAAAAAAAGCCTTGGTTCAGAAATTTTTAAACCAAACTGCCCAAACGCACGAACAGGAACAACTATTCCATACAATGGGTCTTCTAACTGAATAGGAATTGGAGTGCCCCATTTATTATCTAATTTTGAAATTAAATTTACATACCAAACTTCTGCTTGAAAAGGGCTTTCTCCTCCAAATGGTATATTAATAAGTTTATGAAGAATTGGAATATTAAGCGATTTCAAAGTATGTGTGCCACTTTCAAAAGGGTCAAGAACTTTACCTCCTTTAACGAAAAATGCAATTTGTGCTTGCTTAACGACCAACTGAGTCCCTAATCTCAGATTATCCGAAGGAAACTTCCATACAAATTCTGTATCATTTCCATCATATTTTACAACATCAATTATTGCCATGATTTTGGATTTTTATTTTTTGAATAAAGAAACTATAATGGATAATGGTTTTACTATTAAAGCATAAGAAATGAATCTCAAAATATTATTTTTTTCAATGATTTTTGCTGCAGCTGGACCATGCTGATTATAGAATTTAATGAACTGCCTGCCCCATGCTTTTTTACATAAAATATTATCTCTAAAATCCTGCAACTGTAAAACAACCGGATGCTTATAATTTCCCATTGTTGCAGTTGCAACAAAACAACCTTTTTTCGCTTGATTAGATGATTGAACAGGAGTTTGATTAATATCCATTAATAATAAGGGCTTGACTTGAATTTTGTAAATTTTATTTACAGTATATCTATTCAGATTAAGTAGGTTTTTTTGTAAAGGAGTTAACTCATTCCATTCTTTGCAAGCTCTTACTGATTGTATTCCGTTTTGTAGAATTAAACAATTACTTGCTGAAAAGGTGTCAAAACGTAGTTCTTTTTGTGTATCTCCATGTAAATATCGGAGAACTGTATCATTCTCACCGCCCACAATAGTTGAGCCAGCAACAGATTTTTCAGCCTGCCAACTAACAAAATCTTCTAAAGGAATTGACAATAGTCCATCTCTTACAATAATAAGACGAAGGGAAGTTAGCAAAACAGAACAAAGTCCATTATTATCAATTTCAGTATATGCTATATAGTTTTCTGAAGGTAAAATAAAATAAGACTCATAGAACATTTTTAAAGCTCTAGCAGTATCACCTTCATATATATCATTTTTAAAATCCTGTTCTGAGCTATTCTTATAATCTTTAAAGATAGAATATGGTGCATCAGTAGCTCTAATCGTTGCTTTCCAAAATTCCTTTTCAAGCATGATAATATTAGATTCTATATCTTCGACTCTTAGATTTGTAGGGAGAGCAGCTCCTTCGTCTTCGAAGAATCTTAATTCTGTTTTGCAAAACCCACAAGCTGATGAGTTCCATTCAAGCGGAGCACCACAAGAAGGGCATTCGATTTTTCTAATTTCCATGTTATTTTCTTTTAATGAATATTAATATATTTTTTAATTACTTCCTTAGGTATAATGTCAAAACAAGCTAATGTTCCCAATGTTTCTATCGAAATTTTAATACCTTTTAATACATCCATTTTAGCAAGGGTTTCAGTACCGCTAAATGTCCAGTCTAGACCGAAATTTATTGTTGCTATGAAATCAGCGGGTACTTCAAAAACAGTATATTCTATATTTGTGTCATTATCTTTAAAAGAACTTAAAAGTGTATTAAGATTAAGATAAGTAGTTAAGCAAATTTGTGCTTTTTTCTCTGGACAGTTATGATGATAGTCCATGTCAGAATAGCGATTTGGTATTAGCCCATTTGCCAAAATACTATTTTCATTCTCAGCTTTTGTAATATGATAAAATGTTTTATAAGATTTTATTAATTCTTGAATAGTCATTGTTTTTATTTTAAGTGTGTAAAAAATTTCTAATTATCACAAATTGCAATTTTTTCTAATTGGCAGTTAAAAAACTAAATCTTTTTCTTCCATTATCATTCCTTTTTTCATTCTCAAACCATTTTTCTCTGTTATTTTCAGTGTCACTGTCTTTTCTTCGCCTTGTTGGTAACGATCTGGCTGCTGCTTTTCGGTGGCGATGTTGACCTACTACATTTTGCTACGAAGAACTGCCGGTTAATATTAATTACTATTCTGTCCAACGAGCCACCGCCCCGCCACTGAAAGCAGAAGCCTGTTACCAGCAGTGTTTTATATTATATTTCTTCCTATTTTTTTATAACTATTTTTTAATGAATCTTTGTATGAATTACTTTGGGATTTCCACCAATTTAACCAAATATTCTTAGTAGTCATTGCTGAGCAGAACTTTAGCTTTCCATCCTTATAATAGTATTGAAAATTTGGTGCAATAAAACAAAAATCTGTCGCAGAACAAAAGTCCTTCAAATACTTTATAGAGATTTCATTGTTATCAATTCCAAATCGTACGGGCATTTGGAAATTGTAATTATACAAAGTGTCTTCAACAATTATAAGGTCACCATATTTATTGGAAAGCTTCTTAAAAGTTTCATTCATTATTTCATTATCAGGAAATTGCACTTTTTTGTCTAATGTGATTGTTTTTAGCAACAACTCTGTAGGTATCGTTTGATTCACCGGAATATTTTTCAAATCATATCTTAATAATCCACTTGTAATTGGCCAACAATCACTTTTTGTTGAGTTCATAATATCAAATAGAACGGGAATGTCGCTTTCTCTTGGATCACGAATTAATAATAACATTATTGCTGTTTGCAGACTATCATTCTTAGAAAGCAATTTTAATAAAGCTCCTCGAGCTTTAATATTAGTGAAATCTTCACTCACTATACCTTCAATCTTGCAGTTTATTCCAATTAGATGAAGTGTATATAGAGCTGCAATTTTAGATTCGAAAGAACGGGTAGTATCAATGAAATTGATAAGCGGTTCGATTGCTTTATCAGAATATACAGCAATGGAAAACATTAAATCATTATATCCTATCCAATAACCTTTATGTGTTTCGTAAAATTCATGATTTGTGTCTAATTGTGGTATTAATTCAAGCATGGGAGTCACACTATCCAATTTCATATCAATTCGGCCTCCCTGAACAGGAATATGATAACCAGAATACTTTATTTTTGGTTCTGTGCTTGAATTTAGACAGCATCCAGCCAACAACGCGACTGTTATAAATACAAAAAAATATTTCATTTCATCATTAATGTGATTGTACGCATGTTTTCTTTTTTAAATTGCGTGAAACCTTAATCTTTCAACATTGCTGGTAACGTTTGAAAGATTTATGAAGTAAAAAAAAGGGGGGATTAAAAGCTCGTCTCTTTCGCCCCGCGACAA
>JBAXWF010000030.1:0-38866 GCA_037128515.1 Bacteroidota bacterium
ACACATAAGCCAAATAAAGCCATTATCGCGTTTCGCTCACGCTTTGACTTTTATCATAGAAAACCTTAGGCGTCTGGCTTTGCAACTCTCTGCCATAAGCAAAAATACGTTTTCTGATTTCTTCTAAATGATGCGTGAATAATTCAATGTTTTTCTTTTGCAGCCAAGGTACTGGCTTTTTAATCAATTCGCAGAAATCAATGAGCGTATCAATGATTGCTGTAAAGTTCGCAAAAAGGAAATGATTATGATTCTCCGGGCCAGCTTTACTAAACATACGAAGAATAAGCTTTTCAATTAATTCTATCATATTTTTTGTTGCGTATTGGTTTCGTAGAAAATAATCATTGTACAGGATAACATTCTTACGGTACTCCAGAAAGATCGATCCATACAAATGATTTATCTCGAGTAAATCCGACATCAATTTATTATTCACGAATACCAAATATTTCAAAGCTTGTCTGTTATCTGAAAAATAACAGGTTAATCCATTTCCGATGCAAACACTATACATTCTGTCGCGCTTGATAATGCTTGTCAGATCAGGGTTACGAAGGTTTTCTATCTTTATTTTAATCATATTAATATGTATTTTTTGTTTAGTGCTTGCATTTTAAATTTGTAATTGCTTATTTATCAAATACTACTTTGTATAACAAGTGACGTATAATTAATATTATGTATAATAGAGATTTTAAATATAAAGAGGAAGTTGCTCCTCTTTATATTATTGTGTTACCTATTTAAGGTTGCTTAGCTTTTGTTCTATTTCTTTAATTTTATCTACGTTGTTTTTGATTGCGTAGAGTTGTTTGAGTGTTATGAGTGTGTTTTTATCTTTTGGGTTTAATTTTTCGGCTTGTTCGAGGATTGGTAACGCTTGGTCTAAAAGTTTATCGGCTTTGGCTTTTAGTTCGTCGTATTTTTGTGTTTCGGTGATTGGGAGTTTGTCGGCTTCTTTTTTGATGGCTAGTGATGTGTTGATATATAATGCACCAAGATTGTAATAGGCGTCGAAATAATCTGGTTTTAGTTCGATGGCACGTTTGTAGGATTTTTCGGCTTGTTCGAAATTTCCGAATTCGTCCATATTTGCTCCAATAACTAGATGTAATGTTGCGTTATTGGGGTCTTTGGAAACAGCGAGGTCGAGTAAATCTTGCGCTTCTTTAGTTTTGCCTTTTGCTAGATAGATATTGATTTCGGCTATAATAAGTCCTAAATCGGATGGCAGGAGTTTTCGTCCTTTTCCGATTGTTACTGCTGCTTTGTTTGTATCTCCTTCTGTTTTATATATATCGGCAAGTTTTGAATATACTGGAGCTTGTTTGTAATTCATTTTTACAAGTTCTTCGAAATATTGTTTTTCTTTTTTGAGGTCTTTGAGTTGGTCGGCGCAAAGTGCTGCATTGTAGGTAGCAACTGAATCTTTGGCTCCAAAAATACCGTTGATTTTTTTTGTCATTTCGAATTTGCCAATGGCATTGGCATAATCTTTTTTATTGAACAAATCAACTCCTTGGTTATAGAATTGATCGCCAATAAAGTATAGTCCCATGTTGGGAGATTGTGGTACGAGACTTTCGTTGGAGATTTGAGGATCGATGGAAATTGCTTTTTGGTATGCATCGTAAGAAACCTGCAACGCATTTGTGTCGAGTGCTTTATACTTTGGTTCTTTTGTTAAATAGATGCTTAAATAGATGTTTCCACGATAGAACCATGTTTTTGCTTGCCCCATGGTTTGATCGCTGAGGCATGCTTCGTCGATGTTTAGTTTGGCTTTTTCGAGTTGTCCGTTTCTAAGGTAATTATATGCACTGACAACTTTGGGGGTTTGCGAAAATGCTATTGCTGAAATTAGAATTGCAGCAATGCTTAAGGTTATTTTTTTCATTTTCTGTATTTTTATTTATTGGTTACAAAAATAATTTATTTTTTATTAAACAACTTCTTTGCCAAGAATTAATTTTCGTTGTTATTTGAATTTTCCATGTAGATTTGTGGTTCGTCGGTATCGTCATCGGGTAGATTCTTTGTTAGTTCGTCGGAGATTTCGTCTTTTGCGATTGAATATGTTTCGTTTTGGATTGATGATGTATCGCGCGTTGGGTCGTTTATATCCGTTTCGTCGATTAGTTCATCGTCTTGCAAATCGACTTCGACTTTTGTGACGGCTGCGATTGAATCGTCTCTGAGATTGATAAGGCGCACACCTTGGGTGGCTCTACCCATAACTCGGAGATTTTGGACTGCCATACGAATGATTATCCCGGATTTGTTGATAATCATCAGATCGTGGTTGTCGGTGACATTGGAAATTGAAATTAGATTTCCAGTTTTTTGGGTGATATTGATGGTTTTGACTCCTTTTCCTCCCCTATTTGTGACTCTGTAATCTTCGAGTTTGGAACGTTTTCCGTATCCATTTTCGGAGACAACGAGGATGTTGTATGAGTCGTTTTCGAGACAAATCATACCGACTACTTCGTCTTTTTCGTTTGCTAGCCTGATTCCACGTACTCCTGCAGCATTTCGACCCATTGGGCGTACTTTTTGTTCGTTGAAGCGAATTGCTCGGCCTGAATGGAGTGCCATTAGGATTTCGTTGGTTCCATTGGTCATTTTTGCTTGGAGGAGTTCGTCTCCATCGCGTACTGTTATTGCATTGATTCCGTTTTGCCGTGGGCGTGAATATGCTTCGAGTGTTGTTTTTTTGATTATACCTTTTTTTGTACAGAGAATAATAAAGTTGTTTTGAACATACTGTTTATCGGTTAAATCTTTGATGTTTAAGAATGCTTTCACTTTGTCGTCGGGCGGTATATTAATAAGGTTTTGAATTGCGCGACCTTTTGATGTTTTGGTTCCTTCAGGTATTTCAAAAACTCGTAGCCAAAAGCATTTTCCTTTTTCGGTGAAGAGTAGCATATAGTTGTGCATTGTTGCAACGAAGAGGTATTCGAGAAAATCTTCATCACGTGTGTTTGATCCTTTAGAGCCTCGCCCTCCCCTATTTTGCCGTTTGTATTCTATTAAAGGTGTGCGCTTGATGTAGCCCATGTGTGAGATTGTTACAACGACTTGTTCGTCGGCAATGGTGTCTTCTATTTTGAAATCGGTGGATGCATAAACGATATCGGTTTTTGGTTCGTCGCCATATTTATCTCTAATTTCGAGTAGTTCTGTTTTGATAATTTGCATTCTGAGATTTAAATCGGCCAAAATGCTTTTTAAATAATCGATATGTTTTAACAACTCGTTGTATTCGTTTTGCAAATTATCGCGTTCGAGACCTACTAATGCTCTTAAACGCATATCGACAATGGCACGTGCTTGAATTTCGCTGAGTTGAAATTTTTCCATAAGTCCTGTACGGGCTTCGTCGACTGTTTTTGATGCTCGAATTATTGCAATAACTTCATCAATATGATCTAAGGCTATAAGGAGTCCTTCGAGAATGTGTGCGCGTTTTTCGGCTTGTTCTAAATCGTATTGCGCTCGGCGAACTACGACATCGTGGCGATGATTTACAAAGTGTGTGATGAGTCCTTTAAGATTTAACAACATGGGACGGCCTTTAACTAAAGCAATGTTGTTAACACTGAATGAAGATTGTAGGGCAGTTTGTTGGTATAATTTATTTAGGACTACATTTGAAATTACATCTTTCTTAAGTTCATAAACGATACGAATTCCGCTTTTATCAGATTCGTCGCGAATTTCAGAAATTCCTTCGATTTTTTTATCGTTAATAAGATCTGCTGTTTTTTTTATCATTTCGGCCTTGTTGACCTGATATGGAATTGAAGTGATAATTAAATTTTCTCTGCCATTATCTTCTTCAATGACCACTTCGCCGCGCATAACAATTCTGCCTCGGCCTGTTTCGAATGCATCGCGAACTCCTTCGTATCCATAAATTATTCCACCTGTTGGAAAATCAGGTGCTTTAATAAATTTCATCAGTTCAGGAATGGTTATATCGTTATTTTCGATATAAGCTATTATTCCATCGATAACTTCTTTTAAATTATGAGGTGGCATGTTGGTAGCCATACCTACAGCAATGCCTGATGCCCCATTGATAAGTAGATTCGGAATTTTGGAAGGTAGTACAGTAGGTTCTTCAAGTGTATCGTCGAAATTGAGTCGGAAATCAACCGTATTTTTCTCGATATCAGCCAACATTTCTTCAGCTATTTTTTGGAATCGTGCTTCAGTATAACGCATTGCGGCTGGGCTATCGCCATCAATTGATCCGAAGTTTCCTTGGCCATCGATTAAGGGGTATCGCAGGGACCATTCCTGTGCCATACGCACCATTGCATCATAAACAGAAGTATCACCATGAGGATGATATTTACCGAGAACCTCCCCTACAATTCTGGCCGATTTTTTATACGGTTTGTTTGCCATAATTCCTAAATCGTGCATTCCAAATAAAACACGTCTATGAACCGGTTTTAAACCATCTCTGATATCAGGTAATGCTCTAGAAACTATAACCGACATTGCATAATCAATGTAGGCGGTTTTCATTTGGTCTTCGATGTTTACTTTTACAATTTTATCAAATTCGCTCATATATCCAAGTGCCTCGCTGTTATGTATTTATAAAAAATAATAGTTTAACGAAATTACTACTTTTATTTCAATTGGAATCAATTTTTCTTCTTTTTTATTACTAACAAAATAGTGTTGAAAAATAAGCTGGGTGTTTATTGCGATTGATTGCTTTGTAAGTATTTTTGACATGTCATTTATTTTTTGTAATTTTGAACTAATTATAGACAGATATATATGGAAGCAAAATTTTCTCAACGTGTTAAGGACGTTTTTACTTATAGTAAAGAAGAGGCCATTCGACTTGGTAATGATTATATTGGCATAGAACATTTATTTTTAGGATTAATTCGTGAAGGTGAAGGGTTAGCAGTTAAAATTCTTAACATTTTGACGTCTGAAATGGACGGTATACGACGCTCCGTTGAACGTACAATAAAAAATAATAACGAGATTGATAGAAACATACAGAATATTCCTTTAAATAAACAATCGGAGAAGATTCTAAAATTCACATACTTAGAAGCTCAATCTTTTAAAGTTGAACTAATTAGTACTGAACATCTTTTATTAGCAATTTTAAAAGATGAAGAAAATCTTGTTACCAAAACTTTAATTAAATTTGGGGTTGATTATGAATCGGTGAGATCTGAGCTAAAAAGTTTAATTTCGGATGGGAGTGAAAATTTGTTTGAGCCAAAGGACGAAATACCCGGCAATCCTGGAAGTGAAGAATCGGATGACGGACCATTTGGCGGAGAGATGAAAAAAGCGAATGATTCGAAATCGAAAACTCCGGTTTTGGATAACTTTGGTCGTGATTTAACAAAACTTGCCGAAGAAGACCGCCTTGACCCGGTTGTGGGCAGAGAGAAAGAACTTGAACGCATTGCACAGATTTTGAGTCGGAGAAAGAAAAATAATCCGGTACTGATTGGTGAAGCCGGTGTGGGGAAAACTGCTATTGCAGAAGGTTTGGCATTGCGTATTGTTCAGAGAAAAGTTTCTCGTGCATTGTTTGATAAACGTATTGTAACACTTGACCTCGCTTCAATTGTTGCCGGAACAAAATATCGAGGACAATTTGAAGAGCGTATGAAAGCCGTGCTTAATGAATTGGAAAAAAATGACGATATAATTCTTTTTATTGATGAAATTCATACCATTGTTGGTGCTGGTGGAGCCTCCGGATCGCTGGATGCTTCCAATATGTTTAAACCTGCTCTTTCTAGAGGCGACATACAATGCATTGGAGCAACAACTTTGGATGAGTATCGCCAATATATTGAAAAGGATGGTGCATTAGAAAGACGTTTCCAAAAAGTTTTGGTTGAAGCAACCAGCCCTGAGGAAACCGTTGAAATTCTTTATAAAATTAAAGAGAAATATGAAAAGCATCACTTGGTAAAATATTCAGATGATGCTATTAAAGCATGTGTTAGTTTAACTTCACGTTATGTAAGCGATAGGTGTTTGCCCGATAAAGCAATTGATGCACTTGACGAAGCCGGGGCTCGCGTTCATATTACAAACATTCATGTTCCTGAAAATATTATTAAAATTGAAGCGGAGATTGAAGAAGTACGGAAATCGAAACGCAAAGCAATCGAAAGCCAACAATATGAAGAAGCTGCAACACTTCGTGATAATGAACGAACTTTTCAAAATCAATTGGAGGATGCAAAACAAAAATGGTTAAGTGAAAGTCAATTAAACCTTGAATTGGTTAGTGAAGACGATGTGGCTGCTGTTGTTGCCATGATGACAGGCGTTCCTGTTCAACGAATTGCACAGAACGAAAGCAATCGTCTTGTGAAAATGGAAGACGAATTGCGCACTCGAGTTATTGGGCAAGATGAGGCCATTAAAAAAGTAGTAAGAGCTATTCGCCGAAATCGTGCTGGGCTAAAAGATCCGAGTAAACCTATCGGTACATTTATTTTTCTTGGACCAACGGGAGTTGGTAAAACATATCTGGCAAAAGTGCTGTCGAAGTATCTTTTTGATTCGGATGATGCACTGATACGGATTGATATGAGTGAGTACATGGAAAAATTTGCCGTTTCGAGATTGATTGGAGCGCCTCCGGGATATGTTGGTTACGAAGAAGGCGGTCAGCTGACTGAAAAAATACGTCGTAAGCCCTATTCTGTTATTTTGCTGGATGAAATTGAAAAAGCACACCCTGATGTTTTTCATTTGTTGCTTCAGGTTCTTGATGATGGGTTGCTTACTGATAGTTTTGGACGCAAAATTGATTTTAAAAACAGTATTGTTATCATGACTTCAAATATCGGTTCGCGTCAGTTGAAAGAGTTTGGTCAGGGAGTTGGATTTCAAACTGCAGCAAAGGAATCAAATAAAACAGGTTATGCAAAAAGCATCATTGAAAATGCGCTTAAAAAGGCATTTGCACCTGAATTCTTAAATAGAATTGATGATGTGATTGTTTTCGACGATATAAAACGTGAAGATATTCACAAGATAATTGATATAGAACTTTCATTTGTTGAAGAGCGTATCAGAGTTCTTGGTTATAAGTTAAAAGTGTTGACCAAAGCCAAAGATTTCATTATTGAGAAAGGTTGGGATCACAATTTTGGAGCTCGTCCGTTAAAAAGAGCTATTCAAAAATATATTGAAGATGCTCTTGCAGAAGAAATTATCAAATCGAGACTTCATGAAGGCGATGTAATAACCGTTGATTACGATACAATGAAAGAAGAGATTGAAGTAAAGATTTTGCCCAAGAAAACAAGTAAAAAAGACGCGGAAAAACCTGCTTAAAAATAATTGACTCTTTTTTTATTTGGGGTAACCAACACATTGTGTAAGTGTGATTTTTTGATTCTCTTTCAGGTTAAGTGTTTTCGTTATGTTTTCGTTATTAATATAGCCCAAAACTACGGTTGCTAAATTTTCGGAAGAACAATACAAATACACATTCTGGCTGATGTAACCCACATCAACAGCTCCGTAGAATTCTTTTTCTTCTTTGCTGGCCATAATACCCATTTGCGAATAATCGCAAACAAATGCCAATACAACAGGTGCATCCCCAACAAAAGTTTGAATCCCCATTTTACTTCGTGAATCTGTTTCGCTGATGGCTTTTAGTAGGTTGTTTTTTGCATCGTATATATAGACTCCCGAATTTAAACAAACATAAATGATGGTTTCTTGCCAGTTAACTGCCGATGGAGCCGTTCTTTTTCCATCGGTTCGGTTGATACCAAATGCTGCCCACAACAAATCGGACAATTGCTGATTGGTGAGTTCTTTTGCTGAAAAGTCGCGACGGGTTTGACGGTCTTTTAAGGCTTCCATCAAGGGTTTGCCACCAACGGTATTGGGCTTTGGCAGTTGAATATCCGTTAGTATTTGAGAAAACCCTGCTGAAGCGAAAACCACAAATAGTATGGTTAGAATTATTTTTTTCATGTGTGTGTTATTGTGCGGTTAGTATTTTGTGAATTTTAAGTACTTGTGGTAAAATCAACAATTTGTTGTCGTTAATTATTGTAAAATCAGAATTATTTGTTTTTTTACTTGATTGATTTTGAAATTGCATTCTTTCTAAAACGGTGTCTCTTGAAATACTATCTCTTGCCATTACTCTTTCGATACAAATTTCGATTGGCGTTTCAACAACAATAATTTTATCAAAATAATGCTGAATATGCGCCTCGAAAATGATTGCCGACTCCATGATGGTGTATGGTTCATTGCATTTTGAGGCTACCCATTTGTTATATAAATTCATTGTGAACGGATGCACTATGCTATCTAGTTTTTGCAAAGCAATTTTATCTGAGAATACAATTTTTGCGAGTTTTTTGAAGTTTAGTAGGTCGTGGTCAAATATAACCTCGCCAAAAAGGTTTTTTACTTGCTGTGATATTGTGGTATCTAAGTATACTTTTTTAGCTTCCTGGTCGGAAAGAAAAACCGGGACACCCCATTCGGAAAACACACGCGATATTAGCGATTTGCCTGAACCAATTCCCCCTGTGAGCCCTACTTTTAGCATTATTTGTGTATTAGGTATTCAACAAATTCGGGCTCTATGCGTTGAACTCGTGCAATAGTGGGCGCATGTTTCAGGTAAACTTTGGTTAAGGTGTTTTTTGAATTTAATATTTCGGCAGCATTTATGGCTGTTGAAAATGAATCAGCTTTAATGTTGGGAGAATCGGGCAAATTGACAAAGAAATATACTTTTACTTTGTCGGGGAAGGTGGTTATTTTATAGTTTTCTTTAACCGAATCGAGGGTTACGGGTATTTCAACAAACTCTTCGGTGTATTGAGCTACCGGTATAAATA
This sequence comes from Bacteroidota bacterium, assembly GCA_037128515.1. GTDB lineage: Bacteria > Bacteroidota > Bacteroidia > Bacteroidales > CAIWKO01 > CAIWKO01. Next base: position 8,895 of record JBAXWF010000030.1, read on the forward strand.
ACTTGATTGAACTACTTGAATACCGGATGCTTAAATTATTGTATTTGTTTAATAAATTTAAACTTAAAATGGTGTTTGAAGTTAGATTTTGACACGATGCTTTTTCGGTTTTTACATAATCTATTGTTTTTAAAAGTTCTTTGCTTGCGGTGATGATTATCGAATCGGGATCGAAATAAACGCGGTGGTTGAGGTTGTACTGTTTGGCATAGGTAATGTCGGCATCCAAAATTACAGGCACTCGTTTTGTGTATGCTTTTTCGAGAATAACTTTCAGGTTAACGGGTATGATAGAAACAATTCGTTCGTTTGATTTAAAATTGTAGCTTAATGCATCGTGCAGTGTGCCTGTTTCAACATTTATTTCGAAATTATTGGCGATCAACTTGGGTGTGTATTGCGAAATATCAATCTCGAAACGGTGTGTTTCGTGAAAAAAATTATCTAATAGTATATTGTAGCCTTTGGTTTGAAGATTCACATATAAAACCGTATCGGTGGCTGGCAACAGTATTTTATCGCTTTGCAAGCCTTTGTAAACAATTGTAAACCGAACCAGTTGGGTGTAATCGCGCGACAACCGAATCATAAACCACATGATAATAGAAACCACTAAGCACAATATAAAAATTGTTAGTTTTTGCCTATTGTGCTTAGGTTTTGTGGTTGTGCCATCAAGAGTAACGTTGGTGTTTCCTGATGTCAAGTGGTTTGATTTTGGTTAAACAAAAAAAAAATTCGGAACCTATTCGCTGCCAGGAATGATTGATGATACTGACAGTTTTTCAATTTTCAGACGGCCTTGTCCTTCGGTTTCAATAATTACGGTGGTTTCGTTTACTTCCAAAATTTTTCCGTGAACGCCACCTGCTGTAATTACTTTATCGCCTTTTTTCAAGCTTTCTCTGAAGCGTTTCAACTCTTTGTTCTTTTTTGATTGTGGGCGGATAAAGAAAAAATAAAACACTACCACTATCATTACCATCATACCTATGGTGAAAATGGGGTTGTTTCCGCTGCCCGAAGCTCCTGTTGAAGGTGCCATTAATAATACATTGATTAAACTCATACTATTTCTTTTTTTAATTGTTTTCGTTTACTATTATTTCTGCTTTTATTGTAAGTGTTTTGGTGTTGGGTTGGGTGTTGGCTATCACCGTAACTGTTTTGTTTTGGATTCCCTTTTTGCCTTCGCTATTGAACGAAACGGTAATTTGGCCTGGGTCGCCCGGTTTAATGGGTGTTTTAGGATAATCGGCCACGGTGCAGCCGCAGGTGGCTTTGGCATCGGATATAACCAAATCGGAACCGCCCACGTTCTTAAATTTAAAGGTGAACGACACTTTTTCGCCTTGTTGTATTTTTCCAAAGTCGTGCTCATCTTGCTCAAAGTCGAATGCGGGCAGTTTGCTTAAATCGCCATTGCCATTGGCGGTGTTGGGGTTTTTTATCACATCGGTGCTGAGCGTGGTTGACGAATTGCCGCAGGCCGAAAAAATGATTGCTATAATTGCCAACAAATAGATACCCTTTTTCATTCAAATATTTTTTACAAATTTACATAAAACTTTAACATGAACTAATTCTAACTGAAATTTGATTTTGGCCACGAGCCATTTCTTTGGTTATTTTTTTCTGGCGTTATACGGGGCTATAGGTTCGTATTTTTTTTTGCTATCAGTTTGCTATGAGTCCCCTACCCGATTTTTTAATTTTGTTTTTTTCGAGCAGGTCGAACAGCAGTTTATCCAGTATTCCGTTGATAAATATTTTGCTTTTGGGTGTGGAGTACATTTTCGAAATGTCGATATACTCGTTTATGGTGACTTTGGTGGGGATGCTTTCAAAATCGACAAACTCGGTGAGGGCCATTTTTAAAAGCAGCGAATCTATCATGGCTATGCGGTCTATTTCCCAATTGTCGACCTTGGTTTCAATCAAATCTTCGAATTCTTCGCGGTGCATAATGGTTTTGCAAAACAAATCTCGTATAAAACGGGTTTCTTCTTGCTCGTCGTTGTCGGTGCCATTGCCAAATAGCTTGGGCAAAAAATCGATGGTTTGGTTGGTGTTTTTAAATTGTTTGATGGTTTTGGCTAACATAAAACAGGCTATATCGAAGTCGTCGGCCCAAAAAACATTCTTTTCTTCAAAATATTGCTGCAGTTCTTCGTTTTCAACAAATAGGGTGTCCAATATGTCTTCCAACACTTTTAGGTCGGCATCGGGGTTGGCGGTGGGAGCAGCCATGTAGGCTACAAAAAAATTGGATTCGCGAATTTGCTGATAGTTGCGGCGTATCATATCTTTTTGGTCGGCCCAGTTAATTTTTAGGGTATCGCGCTTGCGCAAATAGTCGGGGTTATCGGCAAATTTGGCTATCAAAAAATTGTTGACAAAGCGCATGTTGGGGTTTGCTTCTTCGTTGGTGGGAAAGTATTTGTTTTTGGAGTTTTCGATGTTTTCGTGGGCAAAATCAACCAGCTCTAGCAGGTAGGAAATTTGCCATATATACAAATCGTAAATGGCGTTGATGTTTTTCAACAGGTTTTTTTCGGCAATATCCACTCGTTCGGAGTTGGATTGAAAGAACGCATAAAGGGCTTGCATTACCTTTATTCTGAGTATTCGACGGGTAATCATTGCGTAAAATAGTATTGTGGTGTGGTGAAATTTTTGGCGAAGATACAATTTATTTTGGGCTTGGCTGTAGGAATTGGTGAAAAATTGCCGAATCGCGTTTCAATGGATTGATGAAATCACTCAAAACCAAAAAATCAATTTTTTGGGGTATGGGTAAAAAACTCAAAGTGCAAAAAATAGATTTTTTGGGGTTTTTGGGTTTTTTTGTACTAAAATGTGGGATAGGGCTAAAACATCAATAAAACAATAAAACAATAGAACAATAAAAATTTCTACAAAAAATTTACACCATACTATACCAACCAATCCATTTTTGTTGTACGTTTGTATTCGAAAAAATTTTAAACGCATTTTTTTTATGGAAGAGAAAGAATACAACAAAGAAAGAAGCGACCACGGCGAACTTTTCTCCAAAATAGTTAGAGCAGGCAAACGCACTTATTTTATTGATGTAAAACAAAACCGTAGCAACGAAGATTTTTATCTCACGATTACCGAAAGCAAACGTCGGTTTAGCGAAGACCAAGGCAAGTTTTTTTACGAAAAACACAAACTGTTTTTATACCACGAAGATTTCGAAAAGTTTTTGAAAGGCCTAACCGACACCATGCACTTTGTTGAAACAGGCGAACAACCCGAACCCGACCCCGAAGAATATCGCAATGGCAACGAATTTACCGATTTAAATTTCGAAGATTTGGACAACAACGACCCAAACCACAACAAATAATCCAAGCCAACGCCCCTCGATCATAAAAAAAACACCACACACCACCACCAAAACAATCCAACCCAAACCATGGATTGCATGAGTTATTAACATTGTGGAAAACATTATTGGGTTCATAACCCAAAACACATTAATTTTGCAAAACCAAAGATTCGAAATCTAAAACTCCAAATGGGAAAAGTAATAGCAATAGCCAATCAAAAAGGAGGCGTAGGCAAAACCACCACCGCCATCAACCTCGGAGCCAGTTTTGCCGTGTTAGAATATAAAACCCTGCTCATTGATGCCGATCCCCAAGCCAATGCCACTTCGGGCGTGGGTTTCGATCCGCGCAACATAAAAACCAGCATCTACGAATGCATTATTGAAGATGTGGAACCCCGCCACATTATCCTCAACACCAAAACCCCCAACCTGGATTTGTTGCCCGCTCACATCGATTTGGTTGGAGCCGAAATAGAACTGATTAACCTGCCCAACCGCGAAAAAATGATGCGCAAAGTCATCAACAAAATCAAAGACTCCTACGATTTCATCATCATAGATTGCTCCCCATCGCTCGGCCTCATCGTGGTCAACTCCTTGGCAGCCGCCGATTCGGTTATCATACCCGTGCAATGCGAATACTTTGCCCTGGAGGGATTGGGCAAACTGCTTAACACCATCAAAATAATACAATCGCACATGAACCCTGAGCTCGATATAGAAGGCATACTACTCACCATGTACGACCAACGCCTGCGCCTATCCAACCAAGTGGTTGAAGAAGTTAAAACCCATTTCCAGCAAATGGTTTTCAACACCATCATTCAGCGCAACACCAAACTAGGCGAAGCCCCCAGCTTTGGCGAAACCATAATAATGTACGATGCCGAAAGCAAAGGCGCCATAAACTACCTGAACCTGGCCCGCGAAATACTCCAAAAAAACAACCTAACCCGCGTTAACCAAAGCGACAAAATAATTTATCCCGAAAATGACAACTAAAAAAAGAAGCAGCGTTATAGGACGCGGATTGAGCTCACTGCTCGAAAACCCCGAAACCGATATTACCTCCAAAAGCGATATTTCAGGCAAATACGTGGTAGGCTCGGTTAGCCACATCAAAATAAGCCAAATAGAAGCCAATCCATTTCAGCCCCGCGACCAATTCGACGAAGAATCACTTCAACTGTTGGCCGAATCAATAAAACAACACGGCGTGATACAACCCATCACCGTGCGCAAACTTGGCTACGACAAATACCAGCTCATAGCCGGTGAACGTCGCTACCGCGCCACACAATTGGCCGGAATCGACGATATACCCGCCTTTATTCGCGTGGCCAACGACGAACAAATGCTCGAATGGGCTTTGATAGAAAACATACACCGCGAAAACCTCAACCCAATTGATATTGCCCTCTCATACCAACGCCTAGTTGACGAATGCAAACTCACCCAAGAAGAACTCAGCCAAAAAGTGCAGTCGAAACGCTCAACCGTAACCAACTATTTGCGCCTGCTTCGCCTGCCCGATATCATACAAAAAAGCCTGAAAGACGAAACCATTTCCATGGGACATGCCCGCGCAATTGCCGCCATTGATGATGTTGAACGCATGCTGGCAATTTACCAAACCATTATTCAAAAAGAACTATCGGTGCGCGAAGTAGAAAAACTGGTGAAAGAAAACGCACAGTTTAAAGGCGCCAAACCCACCCTGCCCTTAGCCATGCCCCCCAAGTTTGTTGAAGCCCGAAAATACCTAAACGAACATTTTAACTCAAAAGTAGATATCATTTACAAAAATAAAGGCAAAGGAACCATCGTTATTATGTTTAACTCCGACGAAGAGTTTAATAAAATCGTGTCGCGAATAAAATAATACACCCCAGCGCAATGACGAAAATGATTTGTCAATACATAGTTTTTATTTTCACATGCATTGCCATTTCCATAGCCCACGCTCAAGTAAAACCCACCGATAGCATCCCCATCGATTCGGTTGTCCTGATAAAAAAGAACACTACACCGCCTGCCGATTCTGTTGCCATTCGCCAAGCCTGTTTGAAATCTTTTACCATAAAAACCAAGAAAATAGTAAACCTAGTAGCCGATTACACCGGCATCAATCTGGTAACCTCCACCGCCAAAAACCTCTTAGAAATACCCCACATCACCCCCACCGGCGACACCATCAAAACCTATAAACATTCGGCCAAAAAAGCCTCCTGGCTTTCGGCAGTCGTGCCCGGCTTGGGGCAAGCCTACAACCACAAATATTGGAAAATACCTATAATCTATGTTGGCTTTGGCGTTATCGGATATTTGGGCTACAACTATTACACAAAATTCGACCATTTTCGAAAAACCTATCTGTTTCGCTCCGGTGCCGATTCCTCACAAATCGATTACTATCCCAACATCACCTCCACCGACATATTGTACCAGAACTGGAGTGCCAACCGCCGCAATTTCGAACTCACTTGCATATTTGGCAGCCTGCTCTATGTGCTCAACATCATCGATGCTTCAGTGGATGCACACCTTTACAAATTCGATATCTCCGACGATTTATCGATGCGAGTGGAGCCCACCCTATCACGCTTTAGCTACACATCCTACAACAACAGCCCCACCGCAGGCATCAAAATCACCCTAGGGTTTTAGTTTAGAACAGCAGTTTGCCTGAAAAAAAATTGCAACAAAACACCTTACAATAAAAACCAAATGTTTAACTTTGACTATTATTTTAAAAAACAACTACCCACATCATGAAAAAACTAAGTTACACCCTCCTCCTGTTTCTGTCGGCAAACCTGCTGTTTGCCCAAACGCCCCGCAAAGATAAAGCTGTGTTTAAAGAATACCAGCCTGGCTATTACCAAAACTATATTCTGAAAGGCATTGAAGAATATAACCAAAAACAAGCCCCCCCCAAAGTGGAGCGCCGCTTCAAAATCGATTTAACGGGCATGGATTTGCCCACCAAAATGGAACTTTACACCCAACAATGGTACAACGAACCCATTTCGCAAGGCAACACAGGCACCTGCTGGTGTTTTTCCACCACCTCCTATTTCGAGTCCGAAATTTATCGACTTACCAAGCAAAAAGTAAAACTATCCGAAATGTACACCGTGTATTGGGAGTATGTTGAAAAAGCCAAGTATTTTGTAAAAACACGTGGCACATCGGCCTTCTCCGAAGGCTCGGAAGCCAATGCCCTCACCCGCATTTGGGCAACGTATGGCGTTATCCCCGAAGATTCCTACAATGGCCTGTTGCCCGGCCAAACCTATCATAACCACACAAAAATGGTTAACGAAATGACCACCTACCTGCAATCCATAAAAGCCACCAACGCCTGGAACGAAGAAATTATTATAGCCACCATCAAAAGCATTATGAACGCCAACATGGGCACCCCGCCAACCAAAGTAGCTTACAATGGCAAAGATATCACCCCACTCGACTATTTAAACAATGTGTTAAAGGTAAACCTGAACGATTATGTGGATGTAACCTCCTTGCTCGAAAAACCGTATTATCAGCAAGTAGAATATGATGTTCCCGACAATTGGTGGCATAGTGCCGATTACTACAATTTGCCTTTAGACGACTATATGAAGATTATAAAAGCAGCAATCCGCAAAGGCTACACCATTGGCATAGGCGGCGATGTTTCCGAAGCCGGTTTCGAATCATTTGCTCAAGTAGCCATGATACCCTCTTTTGATATCCCATCAGATTATATTGATGAATATGCACGTCAGTTTCGCTTTAGCAATCAAACCACCACCGACGATCATGGTTTGCACATCGTTGGCTATGTCGAAAAAGATGGCAAAGATTGGTATCTGGTAAAAGATTCCGGTTCGGGTTCACGCAATGTGGGCAAGCAAAGCAAAACCTTTGGTTTCTACTTCTTCCACGAAGATTATGTAAAGCTAAAGATTATGGATATCATCATTCACAAAGATATGCTGAAAGATTACCTACCCATGTTTAAAAAATAACCCAAAAACCCTATAACCATGAAATTTTTAAAGAAACTTGTAATTGCGCTGCTTATAATTGTAGCATTTGTTTTAATTGCAGCTTTGTTTTTGCCCTCCACAAAGCATGTAGAAGATTCATTAACCATCAATGCACCCTCAAAAGACATTTACGAACAGGTTGTTAATATGCGCAACTGGCAAAAATGGTCACCCTTTGGCAAAGACGACACCGCCATGAAAACCACCTACGAAGGACCGATGAAAGGTGTTGGCGCGGTTATGCGTTGGAAAAGTAAAAAACAAGGCAATGGTGTGATGACAGTACTTGAAGTAGAAAAAAACAAATCAATAAAAACCCAAATCGAATTTGAGGGACAAGGCATTTCGCATAGCAATTGGACATTTGCCGAAGGCGAAAAATCAACCATAGCCACCTGGGCCATTGATGTCGAACATTTATCATATCCCATAGGCCGATTAATGGGAATCGTCATGCAGAACATGTTGCACAAAAGTTTTCAACAGGGCTTGGCAAGTTTAAAAAAAGTGAGCGAAGACTATAGCAAAATGCTGGGCATCTTCAAAACTTCCGATGTTAAAGTAAAACAGATGGAAAAGCAATATGCTCTTATTATAAAAGATTCGTCGAAATGCGACGATGTCGATGTGTTGCTAGCCAAACTCTATGGCGAACTAGGGAAATTTGTTGGTGAAAACAAAATACAAATCGTCAATGCACCTTTTGCCCGTTATTTGGTTTGGGATAACAAAACCAACAAAAACGTGATGGAAGCAGGCTTTTTCATTCGCAATAAAGTTCAAGGCAAAGGCAACATAAAATGCATCGAAATGCCTGCGGGCAAGGTTGCCATAGCCAAACATTTCGGAGCCTACGAAACCACCTACAAATCCCATGAGGTTATCGAAAACTATATAAAGCAAAACAAACTACTTCCCACTTCAGCTTCTTGGGAAATATACATTACCGACCCCGAAAAAGAACCCGATATGACCAAATGGGAAACCGAAATTGTGTACCCAATTAAGTAAGTGCATTTGACCTGAAATAAAAAAAGCTGAATTTAATTCAGCTTTTTTTTAAGCATATTTTCAGTGTGCTTATCGCGAATTTACTATACGTTCCCAAGGTTCAATTTCGCCATCAACAATTTCAAACAAGGGATGCGGCAAAACGGTTATTGTATCCAAAAACTCTCGGTATTTTCCCGCATCGCGCAATTTCAATTTGGCTAACAAATGCTGTGTCTCAAATTGCATCTGCCCTTTTGTTACAAGTAGGTTTTGTGGTTTAAAATGCCAATCCACTTTGCATCTGTCAAAATCATAGCCACGAGTTTCAGCCACATCAAACACCACCGAAAGATACTGATCTATGGCATGAGCAGCATTTTCGCAAAGCCGAAACCTGTTCAATTGCGGGTGATTTTTATATCCAATCGTTTTCCCATCAATCACATGTTTCGCCAACAAAGTTTCGCGCCACAATGCAACCAAACCTTTCGTATCAAGATATTTTGGATGAATCGACCAAATTCGCATCGCAACAACAAACTAGTAGCTCGCACCGTTCGATGCCACATACACTTCATATTCGTAGGTAACAGTTTTTTTCTCCTTTGCGCCACAGGGTATTTCCCAACTAACATTTATAAAAGGATTCAAAGCACTGTATCTCCCACTTTTTTCAATTTTTCCACCATCACTTGTCGTGGTCACATTAGCCAACAAATCTTTTTTAACGTTTAAAAAAATCTTTTTATTTTGCAAATTTTCTATAATAATGGTGCCCTTTATGGTTACTTTGTTATAACTAGTCTTACCAATTTTCTTTACATTTTCTTCCTTTCTCACTTCTTCCTCTTTATTTTTCACCACCACATCGCCGGCTTTCGAAAGCTGAACCGACACATTGGCACCCGTAGGCGTATATTTTATACGGTCTTGTGCCAAAGGTTGCAAATTCTCGTTCTGAACAAACACCGGAGCCGTTGTAAACGGATACGCCGTAGTATTCGACAATTGAAGCGAATGAAACACATCAAAACGTTTTTCCGGGTCGTTGCTTATATAACTGTAATAGGAATAGTTCACCACATCCCCCACGTTCACCTCGTAAACATCTTTATAAGGAATTTTTGTTGAAAATATCAAAAAACTCGTTTTGCTTTGCTTTGGCAAACTAACATTGCCAACTTTATACATATACAAATCGTTGGTTTTTTCCCCACCAATTGCATAATCGTAATACGCTTCAATGTGGTTTCCCATGCCCCCGTTCGGATCCGTAGCCACAAAAGAGTTATCGTTAGCATACGTTTGCATTTGCGCCATGGGAATCGTGGTAATCGATTTGCTTGATATATCATAAAGCGAAGTCAAATAATTGTTATAAATAGGGTCAAAAGTCGAGCCATAAAAAAATTGCGGATTCCCAACCGTCAGTGTCAGCTCAGCACCATCAATATCTTCCGAATAGTTTTCAACCAAGGCCTTCATTTCCAATTGCAGTTCATTTTCGTTCACAACCTTAATATTGTACGATGGAAACCATTGAATACCACTCTGCATATAAACCAGTCGCAAATCCGTAGAGTTGGCATTCTTATCAAAATATATCTTTGCAACACGCACCAACGAATCAACTTTTAGCATATCAACACCCGCATCTTCAATAGTAAAATCAACAATAGATGATACCGGAAAATAGGTTGTTTTATTATCGGCAAGTTTAATTTTAGCTATAGATGATGTTTCATAATAATCACTCAGCAACCCGTTTATTTCTCTCGTATTTTTGTCAGAACCGTAATAATAAGTAAATCGCACCTTCTTCCCAACCGACCCCTTAAAAATATCGCTAAAACTCTGCGGTGTTTTGGTTTTTTTAATCGTGTCGGTCAAAAAACAAACTTTCGATATTTTTAAATCCTTCGTAGTGTTCAACCAATACGTTCCCAACAAAGGTTCCTTTGGCAACTCCAATTCGGCATAACCTTTTTTAGTCGAAACATTTCCCTCTTTCGAAATAAAATAAGTGCCATTTTTAAACACATTCACTTCAATCGGTTTCAAAGCGCTTTGCGCCGAAACCACAATAGAAACTACCAAAATACAACATAGGAGCATAATTTTTTTCATGAAATTGCGGTTTTTAATTTATATTTGTTTTTAGAAAAAGCCATAAACTACCAAATTTTATGCCAAACACACCCAATCCAACTATCTCAAAAAACAGTAAAGGAACACTTTATCTTATACCTTCCGCCCTGGGCGATGCCTCCACATTAGCCGATGTACTGCCCCAAAACAATCACAAAATTGTCCAAACCATAAAGGTTTTTATTGTAGAAGAACTCAAAACTGCCCGTCGCTTTCTGAAACGTTTGAACAAAGATACAAATATCGACGAACTAGAATTTCTAATTTTCAACGAGCACAGTGCAAAAACCGAAGTAGCCCGCTACATAGCACCTTTGTTGTTAGGAAAAAACGTAGGATTGTTATCCGAAGCAGGCTTGCCATGCATTGCCGACCCCGGCCAGGAAATTGTGCGCGAAGCGCATCTCCATCACATAAATGTAGTGCCACTCAGCGGACCATCCTCCATCCTACTGGCATTAATAGCTTCCGGTTTCAATGGGCAGCACTTTGCCTTTGTGGGCTATTTGCCAGTCGAAAAACTCCCACGCATAAAACGCATCAAACAATTAGAAACCACCATTGCCAACACCAACCAAAGCCAAATATTTATCGAAACCCCCTATCGCAACAACCAACTCCTGCAAACCATCATCCAAACATGCCGCAGCCAAACATTACTATGCGTCGCCGCCGACATCACATTGCCCACACAACAAATCATCACAGCACCCATTCACATCTGGAAAAAAACCACCTACGACTTTAACAAACGTCCAGCAGTTTTTATTTTATACCAATAAAAAAATCATTCAACTCATTCCTTCCCAGCCAGCAATCCATCCAATAACAAAATTCATTAACCTACCCTCCAAAATTCATTTCCCTCACCCACAAACAGGCAGTTCTCAACCCAAATTTCACTTCAAAAATCATCCCAAGTCATGTTTCAAAATCAGCATAGCTGCCCATGCCAAAAGCCACAACAAAATCCAATTAACCCATAAAAAATTGGGCTATCAAACCAAATCCATTTTTTTTAAATATTTTCGCAACCATAATAATATGGTAAAAAAATCAACATTTCAGTTTTCACACTTTACGTGAAAATATCAAAAATACAACCATTTTTCATGATAAGCAAACCGCAATGATTCTAACCACGCCTATCAAATATAACAATCAAATGCCAAGCCCCCCAAACCTAGCCCAGCATCCCCACCAGTTATCGCCAACTTCCCACCAGCGATGGCCAACTTCCAACCCCCCTATTTTGTACAATATTATCAATCGTTCGTCCAACATAACACAACATATAGCAAAAAACTGTTGTCTAACACCTCCCAGCCACACCCAGTTCAACAAAATAAAAATTCAAACAAAGCAACAATAAAACATCAGTAGTCCCTCGCCAGCCACAAAACGGAATAGCCATTCCAACCATCCAAGTTTCGGTTCCAATCCATTCTTTTAGATAAACAATCGGGCTATTCAAAAAAAACAATCGACAAAAAAGGCAACCGTTTGGGCTAAGCGTAGCAGAAACATTCAATATTTTTGTTAGCTGATACTTAGTTGTTGGCGTGGGTTAAATAATAGTTAATCATTTCTAGGGTATGCAATTTATGTGTAATTTTCGGGCAAATTTAAACACACATGCGCAAAATATTTTTGTTTCTGGGTGCAGTTGCAATCAGCACAACCCTACTAACAGCACAAAACCAAACCACTTTTCAAAACCAAACCGTGGGCAGCAATATGCCAACGCAGCAATCCATTAATTTTAAATTTACTGTTGCTACCAAAACACAAATAAACAACGATTTAACCCACATTATTTCCATTGATAATGTAAAAACCTTGCCCGATGGAAGCGGATTCGAGGTATGGGCTTATGCCAACCCAGCACAGTTTCAAACTTTTTTGTCGCGCAACATCCCCTATCAAATCATAACAAAAAAAGCTGCCAAAGCCCTCACCATGGCAACCACAGTAGCAGCCATGGCCTATTGGGATGCCTATCCAACTTACAGCGTTTACGAACAATTGATGACAAATTTTGCCGCCAACTATCCTGCTTTGTGCGATATCGATACTATTTTATCCTCAACACCTTCAGGCAACTACCGCATTTTAGTGGCCAAGCTGTCACACAATGTAAACACCGCCGAAAACGAACCACAGTTTTTTTATACATCCTCAATACACGGCGACGAAACCACAGGTTATATATTGATGCTTCGTTTAATTAATTATTTACTTTCCAATTATGGAACCTTGCCCAAAGTTACCAATTTAATGAATAATGCCGAAATTTGGATTTGTCCTTTATCCAACCCAGAAGGCACCTACTATAATTCAACCCCGGTGGGCAGTACCATCGTCAATTCAATACGAGAAAATTTAGCAGGAGTGGATTTAAACCGAAACTACCCCGATCCACTAGCTGGCCAACATCCAGATGGTGGTTCCTGGGCACCCGAAACGCAAGCCTTCATGACATTTGCTACAAAACACCATTTTAATATGTCAGCAAATTTCCATGGAGGAGCCGAATTACTCAATTTCCCATGGGATACTTGGACAACTCCGTTAAACCCAAATGCCGACGATGCTTGGTGGAGACGCGTTTGCACAGCTTATGTAGATAGTGCACGATTGGTTACGCCAACCTATTTTTCAGATACCTATGCCAGCGGAATTACCGAAGGTGGCGATTGGTATGTAATAACAGGAGGCCGTCAGGATTACATGAATTATTTTCAACATTGCAGAGAACAAACCATTGAGCTGGATGCCGAAAAAACAACGCAAACCCAAAACCTAAATCTTAAGTGGAACCAAAACTATCATTCCCTATTAAATTATATTCAGGAATCCACCTATGGCGTGCGTGGCATCATCACCGATTCGTGCAGCGGATTAGGCATAAAAGCCAAAATCTGGGTAAACGCTTATGACCAGACCAACGACAGTTCCCAAGTATATTCCGCTTTACCTGTGGGCAATTATCACAAATATATGATTGCCGGAACCTATAGTATCACCTATTCGGCACCAGGATATAACTCGAAAACTATTACAGGAGTGGCCTTAGCTAACGGAGCAGCAACCATACGTAACATTCAATTATCACCAACAGCAGCACCCGATGCGCAATTCACAGGAGTAATTACCGACAACTGCGCCGGAACAGTTCAGTTTACCAACACTTCCGCATCATCTACTTCATTCCTATGGAAATTTGGTGATGGTAGCACTTCAACTCAAACCAACCCTATCCATACCTATCCTGTTAGCGGAACTTACACAGTAAAACTATATGCCACCAATTGCAAGGGCTCAGATTCCTTGGTTCGCACAAACTACCTTGTAATTACAATGACAACAGCTCCCACTGTAACCGGTGATGCCCGATGCGATGCCGGTGCCGTCAATTTGAGCGCAAGCGGAGCAGGAACATTAAACTGGTATGATGCACCTTCTGGTGGAAATTTGGTTAATACGGGCACATCTTATTCCATACCCAGCCTATCAACAACAACAACCTATTATGTAGCAAATTCAACTGCAACTCCAAACCAATATGTTGGCAAACCAGATTCGGTAGGTGGTGGAGCAATGTATAATACAACAACTTATTATCTTTTATTTGATTGTAGCACTGCAGTTATACTCAAATCGGTGGTGGTTTATGCCAGTACCACTGCAAGCCGAACAATAACACTGAATTCAAGTACAGGTGCTGTACTTTCAACTACCACAGTCAGTATCCCTGCAGGTATGAGCACCGTTGCGCTTAATTTTAATGTTCCTGTTGGCATCGGCATGTCCCTGCGTTGCACATCAACCAATCCTAATATGTATCGAAGTTCGGGTGGAATTACTTTTCCCTATAGCATTGCAGGAAAAATTTCAATCACCGGAACCAATGCTTCTGCATCGCGGTATTATTTCTTCTACAACTGGGAAATTGAAACACCCGGTGGATGTGCAAGTGCACGAGTTCCGGTTGTAGCAACAATTGGCACAACCCCCACTGCAGGATTTTCGAATATTGTTTCGCTTAATACCGTTAATTTCACAAACACATCAACCAATGCAACTTCCTATCAATGGACCTTTGGTGATGGTGGCAGCAGTTCATCGCCTAACCCAAGTCATCTTTATACTACCACCGGAAATTATACGGTTCAGTTAATAGTAATCAACGGCAATTGTTCCGACACATCAACTCAACAAGTGGTGATTACAACAGTTGGCGTTGATGAAAACCTTTTCTCGAAAGTAGCAATTTATCCAAACCCGGTTTTAGGCGATTTCACTATTGATTTTGGCACAAGGTCAACTATTCCAGTAATCGTAGATATATATTCAATGAATGGACAATTACGCTACACAAAAACAATTTCAAACACCCTAGAGCCCGCCAATATCAATATTGCATCATTTGCTGCAGGAGTATATGCAATCAGGCTGAGCACTGCCACCGATCAAAAATATTTCAGAATATTCAAATCGAATTAGCCTTATTACTATTTCATTAAAAAGGATTGTCAATTTCCGACAATCCTTTTTTGTTGATAAAAACCACAAAATAAAAATTTGTAGGTTCACACATATTCTTAAATTTGCATTGTAAAAACACCCCATGCACCAAACAATACTCATCCTTGATTTCGGTTCACAATACACACAATTAATTGCGCGAAGAATACGCGAGTTGTTTATCTATTGCGAAATACATCCGTTTAATAAAATTCCTAAAATCACTCCAAATATCAAAGGTGTTATATTGTCGGGCAGTCCGTTTTCGGTACGACAAAAAGATGCACCCTACCCCGATTTAAAGGATATGAAAGGAAAAATCCCAATTTTGGCAGTGTGTTATGGCGCACAATTTTTAGCACACACCCATCAAGGAGAAGTGCTCCCATCAGAAATCAGAGAATATGGCAGAGCAAATTTGTCATTTATTGATACGAATGACATATTGTTTAAAGGAATGACATTGGGCTCGCAAGTATGGATGTCGCATGGTGATACCATTTTAAAAAAACCGTCAGAATTTAAAATTCTGGCAAGTACTTCAGAAGTTAAAGTAGCCGGGTATATTATAGAAAATGAAGAAACCTATGGAATACAGTTTCACCCCGAAGTGTACCATACAACCGAAGGAATGATTTTGTTGAAGAACTTTGCTGTTGATATCTGTAAATGTTCGCAATCATGGACACCTGATTCGTTTATTGATGTGACCATAGAATCCTTGAAACAACAATTGCAAACCGACAAAGTAGTTCTTGGGCTTTCAGGTGGCGTTGATTCGTCGGTAGCAGCACTACTGCTTCATAAGGCAATCGGAAAAAATTTATATTGCATTTTTGTTGATAACGGATTGTTGCGAAAAAACGAATTTGAAACCGTTCTGGAGAATTATAAAAGTATGGGATTGAATGTTGCTGGCATTCGTGCCGGCGATCTATTTCTTGAAAATTTGAAACATATTTCTGAACCAGAACAAAAGCGTAAAATTATTGGAAAAACCTTTATAGATGTGTTTGATAGCGAAGCGAAAAAAATTGCAGATGTGAAATGGTTAGCTCAAGGCACCATATATCCAGATGTTATCGAATCTATTTCTGTTAAAGGGCCATCAGCAACTATAAAATCGCATCACAACGTAGGTGGTTTGCCCGATTATATGAAACTAAAAATTGTGGAACCTTTAAAATCACTATTTAAAGATGAAGTTCGAAGAGTAGGTTCTGCATTAGGGCTAAAACCCGAAATATTAAACCGGCATCCGTTTCCAGGTCCGGGACTTGGAATCAGAATTATTAGCGATATCACATCAGAAAAGGTGCGAATATTGCAGGAAGTAGATTTTATTTTCATTGAAGGATTAAAAAACTGGAAATTATATGATAGCGTTTGGCAAGCCGGTGCCATGTTGCTTCCTGTGCAATCTGTTGGTGTGATGGGCGATGAACGTTCATATGAAAATGTTGTTGCACTAAGAGCAGTAGCATCCACTGATGGAATGACAGCTGATTGGGTGCATCTCCCCTACGATTTTCTTGCAAAAATGTCGAACGAAATAATCAATAGAGTTAAAGGTGTAAACCGTGTTGTTTACGATATAAGTTCAAAACCACCAGCAACAATTGAATGGGAATAAAAAAAATAACAATGAAAATACTAAAAAAAATTATCCCAATTGCTGTTTTCATTCTTGGAATGGCTGCTCATATTAATGCTCAGAATGTAGAAATAAGTTCCCGAACCGAGTTTATTGGTAATAAAACCTATTATCTGCATACTGTTATGCAAGGCCAAACAATATATGGAATTGCTAAGGCATATAGCGTGGATATTCGGCAAATATACTCTGCTAACCCTGAATCTGTAAAAGGTATTCAAACAGGTGTCATTTTAAAAATTATTAAAATAAACGATTCAGACGAAATAAAATACATCAATCATTTTGTTGAAAAAGGCGAAACACTTTATAAAATTGCTACCAACTATTATGTAAAAGTTGATGATTTATATAAAGTTAACACAGGTCTAACCGACAAAATTGCTCCAGGACAGTTATTGAAAATACCCCTAGCCGAAAAAATAAAAACAGTTCAAAAACCAGTTGGAATTTCAATTCACATTGTGCAGAAAAACGAGACACTGTATAGTATTGCTAAACAATATTCTATTACCGTAGACGAATTAAAAAAACTTAACTCCGGACTAACTGATGCGCTCCAATTAGGTCAGCAATTGAAAGTACCTTTGCTAGATTTAGTACAAAAACATGTTATAAAAGACACTATTATTCCTTTTGAGTGTGGTAAAACTGACCTGCTAAGCACATATAATATTGGCATCATGATTCCTTTTTATCTTGACCATTCATCTAGCATTGATACCGGCAATGTTGATATTCCAACGACTTCATACAAATCACTTTCTTTTATACAATTTTATGAAGGAATTCGCATGGCCCTTGATTCATTAGAGAAAGCAGGACTCTCATTAAAGGTCTATTTCTATGATGTTGCCGAAGATACGAATGCCACATTCGATTTGCTAAAAAAACCTGAATTTGCATTCATGAATCTTATTATTGGACCATTATTCAGCAACAACTTTACTATAGTATCTTCTTGGGCGAAACAACATGCCGTGCCAATAATCAATCCTTTCACAAATAAAAACGACCTAATCAAAGACAACCCATTTGCCTTTAAATTAATTACTTCTTTACAAAGTGAGTCGAAGCAGATTATTGGATTTATTGAAAATACGTATTCTGATTGTAATCTAATTATTGTGCATAATGATAAGGAAAAAGAATTTGCCGATTCATTAAAGAATATTGCAGATAAGGAAGTGCTACTAAAAAAGAGCAAGCTGAGCATTTCCATGGTAAATTATTCCACTGAAGGATTAACGGGAATTACGAAAAATCTCTCCGAAACAAATACAAACATAATCATCACGTTGATGGATGGCGAAGCTTTCGTTTCTTCATATCTCAGAAACCTAAATAGCTTAGCATATCAGCATAAAATTGTACTTTTTGGCAAAAAAAACTGGGAAGATTATAGTAGTCTAGAAATAGAATATCTAATGAATTTAAACACCCATATATACACCAATAGCTTTATTGATTTTAAGAATAATAAAACTCAGGATTTTATTCTCAATTTCAGAAATACATATAAAACCGATCCTGACTATTATGCATTTCAGGGTTATGATATTATGATTTACTATGGATATGCATTGAAAAATTATGGAAGGAATTTTCAGAATTGCATAAGCAAATATAGTCCTGAACTTCTTGAAACGAATTTTAGTTTTCAAAAGACAGTTGATGGAGGATTTGAAAATACTTTAGGAATTATTTACCGTTATGAAGATTATAAGATGTTAAACGCAACATTATACCCTAAAAAAGAAATTAATCTGCTCGAGAAAAAGAAACAATAAGATTATTGAGATTTCAATATTCTATTCTATCGTTTTTTTCTTTCCACATCTCAAAAGGCTCATTTAGTCTATGGCTGAGAATTTGTTTGAATGGAATAGAACGGCTACCGGGCGAAACGTCAATTTGCTCATATATAAAAGAATCGTCAAATCCTGCATAGGAAGCATGTCCTTTCTGTGCAGCAAAAAACACTTTGTCGAGTCGAGCCCAAAAAATTGCTCCGAAACACATCGGACAGGGTTCACAACTGCAATATATCTGGCAACCTCTCAATTGAAATGTTTTCAGATTACTGCACGCATCCCGAATTGCCATCACTTCGGCATGAGCTGTCGGATCGTTCAATTTTGTAACTAGGTTTGTTCCTTTGCCCACAATCTTATCATCTTTAACAATAATAGCTGCGAAGGGTCCTCCAAATCTAGAAGCTACATTCGTTATTGCCATTTCAATACAGAGTTCAATAAATTCGTTATCAGTCATAAATTAAACAATATCAACAGCATTATTAACCTTCTCCTTTAATAAAGCAATTTCCGTAACTTCAATCATTTCATTAACATAATGAAATGTAAGACCACTAATATACTTTTTATTAATCTCATCAATATCTTTCATGTTTTCAGTTGACAGAATAATATCTGTAATATTAGCACGTTTGGCTGCAAGTATTTTTTCTTTGATCCCCCCAACAGGTAAAACTTTACCACGTAAGGTAATTTCACCTGTCATTGCAAGTTTCTTTTTTAGATTTCGCTGAGTAAACGCTGATGCCAACGCAGTGAACATTGTAATACCAGCAGACGGACCATCTTTAGGAGTTGCACCTTCAGGAATGTGAATGTGTACATTCCATTTTTCAAAGACATCAGATTCAATGCCAAGTTTTTTTGAATGAGCTTTCAAATATTCGTAAGCAATGCATGCAGACTCTTTCATTACATCACCCAAGTTTCCTGTTAGTGTTAAATTTCCTTTTCCTTTACTTAAGCTAACTTCAATAAAAAGTATCTCCCCTCCCACTGATGTCCATGCTAAGCCTGTTACCACACCGGCAATATCATGCGGAATATCCTTATCCTTTTGGTAAATTGGAACCCCCAAAATTATTTTCAAATCGGAAATAGCAATGTTTTTATTGTATTTTTCGTCCATTGCAATAAATTTAGCACGATTGCGAATAATTTTTGCAATCGTACGCTCAAGAGACCGAACACCGGATTCACGTGTATAATCATCGATAACTTGCTCTAAAACTGTATCAGAAAATTTTATCTGAGAACGTTTTAAACCATGTTCCTTTATTTGTTTTGGAATTAGATGTCGTTTTGCAATTTCAATTTTTTCTTCTAAAAGGTAACCACTCAAATCAATAATCTCCATTCTGTCGCGCAAAGCAGGATATATGGTCGAGATGTTATTCGCTGTTGCAATAAACATCACACGTGAAAGGTCAAAATCTACTTCAAGAAAATTATCATAAAAGTTTGTATTTTGTTCGGGATCCAAAACTTCAAGCAGTGCGGCCTGTGGATCGCCACTTACATTATTGCCAGTGATTTTGTCAATTTCATCTAATACAAATACAGGGTTGGCAGATTTTATTTTTTTTAGATTTTGAATGACCCTGCCAGGCATAGCTCCTATATATGTTTTACGATGTCCACGAAGTTCCGACTCATCTCGCAATCCACCCAATGACATGCGAACATACTTGCGTTCAAGTGCCCGTGCAATTGACTTGCCTAATGAAGTTTTTCCCACGCCCGGAGGTCCAACCAAGCATAATATCGGAGATTTCATGTCACCTTTCAATTTCAAAACGGCTAAGAACTCAATAATCCGTTCTTTAACCTTTTCCAAACCAAAATGATCTTCATCCAATATCTTCTGCGAATTATTTAAATCGAAATTATCTGTTGTAAATTCATTCCATGGCAATTCAACTAATGTTTCCAAATAGTTTGTCTGCACAGAATATTCAGCAGCGTGAGGATTCATGCGTTGCAGTTTACCTAGTTCCTTTACAAAAAGTTCTTCGATTTCTTTTGACCATTTTTTCGTTTTAGCTTTTTCGCTTAATTCAGTAATAAAATGCTCCTGCGGATTATCACCTAATTCCTGCTGAATCTGTTTCATTTGTTGTTGCAACAAAAAATCGCGTTGTTGTTTATCCAAATCAGATTTTACTTTGTTTTGAATTTGGTTTTTCAATTCAATCATTTGCAATTCTTTCACCAAATGGTTCAATACCAAATTTGACCGTTCTGTAAGATCTGCAGTTTCAAGCAATTTTTGTTTTTCAACAATATCTGTATTTAAATTTGATGAGATAAAATTTACTAGAAAAGAGGGACTCTCAATATTCTTTATTGCAAAGGCTGCATCTGATGGAATGTTTGGCGATTGTTTTGCAATCTGTATAGCTAAATCTTTTAGTGAGGATATTAATGCTTGGAACTTCCTGTCTTTTGAGACAGGCTCATTTGTTATAAAATCTGCAACTTTTGCAACAAAATATGGTTCGCTTGAAATCATTTCAACCAAAGTAAACCGTTTTTTTCCTTGAATAATAACAGTTGTACTGCCATCAGGCATATGCAATGTTTTTATGATATGAGCAACAGTTCCAATTTTATGAAAATCATCAAACAAAGGATCTTCAATATTCACATCTTTTTGTGCAACAACACCTATTGCCTTTTTTGCTTTATAGGCATCTTTAATCAGTCGAATAGATTTATCACGACCTACGGTTATTGGAATAACAACGCCAGGAAATAACACTGTATTACGTAAAGGTAAAATTGGGAGTGATTCCGGAAGTTCCTCCGAATTCATTTGTTCTTCATCTTCTGGAGTAAACAATGGAATGAATTCTGTATCATTATCCATCATACTTATAAGGTTGTAATTTTTTTTCCACTCAGTTGAGAATACCATAAATTAATTTATTACGACAGATTGTCAGTTAAAATAATATCATACAAAATAATTTTTATGAAAACATAGATTTTCAGTAAGTTTCATAAATTAAGTTTTTAGTATGGCAATTAAAATGCCAATGTTTATGGGATAGGTCCTAAATTATTACTTTGAGAACCTAACTTTTTTTCGATATGAGAAAGTAAGTTCAAATACACTTT
The DNA here is from genome assembly GCA_037128515.1 of Bacteroidota bacterium. Lineage (GTDB taxonomy): Bacteria > Bacteroidota > Bacteroidia > Bacteroidales > CAIWKO01 > CAIWKO01. The sequence goes on from JBAXWF010000030.1 coordinate 30,549, forward strand.
TCAAAATATCAATTTCAATTTGTGTGAATTCAAGTCCTCTTCGCTTATAAACGCTTTTCGCAACCTCTATAGCCTTATCAATATCATACGTGCTATATCCACTAACAGAACTTCCCCAACTGAATGAAGGGATGAAATTGCGCTGAAAACCATGCCCTACTATATTTGCATTTACCCCAACCACAGTTCCTGTGTTAAACATTGTATTAATGCCGCATTTAGAATGGTCGCCCATTATCAAACCACAAAAATGCAAACCTGTTGGAATGAATTTTTCCTCAGTATAATTCCAAACTTTAACTTCGTCATACGTGGTTTTTAAATTGGAGTTATTAGTGTCTGCACCCAGATTAATCCATTCTCCTAATACCGAATTGCCAATAAATCCATCGTGAGCTTTATTTGTATATCCTATAATAACAGAATTATTTACTTCCCCACCTACTTTTGAATGCGGACCTATTGTTGTTGGCCCGTATATTTTTGCTGCCATTTTTAATGTAGAATTATTGCACAATGCAAATGGGCCTCGAATAAGACTTCCCTCCATAATTTCTGAATCTTTTCCAATATAAACCGGTCCTGTGGAGGCATTTATTACCGAACATTCAACTTTAGCTCCGGGTTCAACAAAAATATTCTCTTCGCAAATCAACTTGTTCGTATCACTTAAAGTTTGCGATTTACGACCAAAAGTAATAAGAGTATAATCATCTATAATAGCTTGTCCGTTTAAGGCAAAGATATCCCAAGGATAATTAATCTTAAGATGGGGTATATTGCAAACAATTTCTTCGAGACCTTCGACTTCATGATTTTCAACATCTTCAACAATTGATGCTTCTATATCATTAACATCTATCAAGTCTTTTTCAATTACGTGCAAGGCAATAATGTAATCTTTACAGACTAATGATTGATCAGGCTTAAGTTCATTAATTGCAGCAACGAGTTCTTTTGTTGGCAAAACGGAGCCATTAATCAGTATATTGGTGGTACTTTTTATTATTGGATATTTCTTTCCAAGGTACTTTTCGGTTAATGTTGATGTTTCTGTTTTGAGATATTTTTCCCATTTTTCACGAATCGTTAAAATGCCAACCCTAAGTTCAGCAATCGGCCGTGTAAATGTCAACGGAAATAAGTCAATACGTGTAGAATCGTCAAAGAGTATATAGTTCATTTTATCAAAAATTTATTTCTAATAACAATAATAGGCATTTTATCGAAACTCTACGATTTATTTATTATAAGTTTTGAAAAAAATATTAACAATCGCACATTAATAATAGAAATTGACCGCATAAAAAAAAGTCCTATTGCACACAACAGGACTTTAACGTAGCATTTTAAATTTTTAACCTTCGTTGTTTTTTGATTCTTCTTTTATATCCAAATGTTTTTTGTAACGGTTGCGGAACTTATCAACACGACCAGCTGTATCAACAAATTTCATTTTTCCTGTATAAAAAGGATGAGATGTATGCGAAATCTCTAATTTTATTAATGGATATTCTTTGCCATCTTCCCATACGATAGTTTCTTTTGTTTGTGCTGTTGAACGAGTTACAAAAGTGTATTCGTTCGACATATCTTTAAAAACCACTAATCGATAATCTTTCGGATGAATGTCTTTTTTCATAATACTTTTTTATAAAATTGAGGTGCAAAATTACTTCTTTTTATTTATAAAACAAGACTCCTACAATTTTTTTTAAATCACGTAATATCCATATTCGCATTTATGTTAACCAAACAACTAATCAATAGATTGTATGAATATTTCTATAAATTCAATAAAAATTGTAAGGTGTCAACATTATCAGCATAATCCCACAAACAGGGCGTTTGAGCACGGCCAAAACGTATGTTATTATCAACATCAAAATTTTCACTAATGATGCATTGGAGATTTTCTTTTTCTGATTTTACAAAACTTCTTATTTTTTCCTCGCTTGTGTAGTATTCGAAGCTTACAATTGATACAGGATTGTGTAATGTTACGTTTTCGTTCAATAAAAAAAATCCTCCATCAATAAATGGTTGATTCGTCATTATAAAAATAGTTTTATAATAATCGTAGTTGTTTTTGTATTTATGATGGTCAATAACTGAAGAATATGGTGTGCAAGCTTCCATAAGCAATGAGAAATCATACTTTTCAGGTACAAATAGCTTGCTAACATTTCGACAACCAAGACCAAAATACATAAAAATGTCGCGTGCCAATAGTGTTAACTGCGCCAAGGTTTCTTTTCCATTTAAAATTGCTATGCTATTTCTATTTTTGCGTATTATGTTGGGATACTTATCGAAATAATAGTGAAAATATCGTGCAGTGTTATTGCTTCCCGTGGTAATTACAGCATCGAATTTTTCAAGTCTATTATCTGTAAAGGATATTCTATTTTTATAATTTTGATCTAATTCAACCAAAACTTCTGCAAGGGCTGGTAGCAAATATTTGTCATTATGAGATAATTTACCGAAAAATTTATTCCCGCAAATAATAACACATAAAAAGTCGTGGAAGCCAACCAGGGGAATATTTCCCGCTAACACCACTCCTATTGTTTTAGGTTTATTATCTGAGAACTGATACTTACTTGTCCAAAAATATAAATTCTCTCTACTGAGCATGTACGCTATAGATTTTAATGCAAAACGGATATTGGTTTCTGTAAAAAAACCGTTTTCATAAATACTTTTATTAATTGCTGAAGTGAGTACTATATTTATATTAAGTGCTGAGTCGATTTTATTATTCAAATAGTTATGAATATATTCACCAAGCAAACAAAAATTCTCAATATGCTTTTGAGTATTAATTTTTTTTTCTGCCATTTTTTTATATTTTTGTCAAAAGTAAGCGAATTTGTTTTTGTAAAATATTCATTAGATAAATTTCGTTATTCTTCTTAAGTGTTAATAAATTATTGATGCGTATACGTATTCTGAGCTTATTTTTCTTTTTTATACCTATTGTATCCTTTTCGCAGGATATTGCTAAACTAATTGATAGTCTTCAATACTATTCGAATTTTATCCTATCTGAGTCACCTGAATTTCAGAAATATGCTGCAAATGAGAAACTTTGTTTGCAACTTGAAAAAATCATGAATAATGATAAATCTTTTCAATTTCCTTTCGATTCTATAAAGAAAATATCCACTATAGTCGCTCCTGATAAAAAATTCAAGATTATTACTTGGGCTTTACCAAAAGATAATGGCACTTTCGAGTACTTTGGCTATATTCTTTATGCTGATAATTCCATTTTTTCGAAGAAGTTTATTGCACTTGCCGATAATACCGGCAAAATTACCACACCCGAAAGTTCAGTTACTGACATGAAGAATTGGTATGGTGCGGTTTATTACAAAATAATTTTAACACATTATCAAGGAAAAAAACATTATACGCTGTTGGGTTGGAAAGGAAACAATTCTATAACAAATAAAAAAGTAATTGAGGTTTTATCGTTTCGCTCATCAGGAATTCCATCATTTGGTGCTATGCTTTTTAGAAAGTATAAAGACAAATCGACACGAATTATTTTTGAATACTCTTCGCGCAGTTCCATGTTGCTGCGATATGACAAACAAATGACTCATTTAATAATTAAACCGGCACACAGGTCAAGTAAAAAACCCAGTGTGAAAGAAATTAATGGTAGCAAAGCTTTGAAGGGTGACAAGAAAATTAAAGCAAAAGAAAAGATAACAAAGTCGAACATGATTATTTTTGACAGATTATCGCCAATCGATCAGAGAACATCAAAGTATGCTGCAGATCTTGAGGGACAGTATCAGTTTTACGCTCCTGAATCGAACATTTGTGATGCTTTTATCTTTATTAATGGGAGATGGGTTTATACAAAAGATGTTGATGCTCGAAATCCAAAAGAAAAAAGAAAGAAACCTCTCCCTAAACCAAAGCAAACCAATCAATAAAATTTTTATTTTTGAAATATAGGTTCGCTGAAATATTTTTTTTTATCGAACTCTTATTTTTTCACAAAAAAATCTTTTCTTTGTGACAATTAATTAACTAATATAAAAATCTAAAAGTATATGAAAAAAGTTCATAATTTTAATGCAGGTCCATCCATACTTCCTAGGATAGCTATTGAAAATACTGCAAAAGCAATTCTTGATTTTAATGGAATTGGTATGTCGATTCTTGAAATTTCTCACCGTAGCAAAGATTTTCAGGCCGTGATTGATGAAGCCGTTGCCTTGTTTAAAGAACAACTTGGAATTCCGGAAGGATATCATGTTTTGTTTTTAGGTGGTGGTGCCAGCATGCAATTTTGCATGATACCATTCAACCTTATGAATAAAAAAGCTGCTTATGTTGACAGCGGTGTTTGGGCAAAAAAAGCAATTAAAGAAGCCAAACTTTTTGGTGAGGTTAATGTTATTGCATCGTCGGCTGATAAAAACTATAACTTTTACCCTCCTATTTCGGCTATTCCTACTGATGTTGATTATTTACACATTACTACAAATAACACCATTTATGGAACTGAAATCTTGAAGGATATAGATTCGCCTGTTCCTTTGATTGCCGATATGTCGTCGGATATTTTCAGTCGTCCTGTTGATGTGTCGAAATATGCTATGATTTATGGCGGTGCACAAAAAAATATGGGTCCTGCTGGTGCTACTTTTGTGATAATTCGTGAAGATATACTTGGAAAAGTTGATCGCGTGATTCCTTCGATGCTCGACTACAGAACGCATATTAAAGAAGGTTCGATGTATAATACGCCTCCTTGTTTGCCTATCTATACCATAATGGAAACATTGCGTTGGATTAAATCATTGGGTGGTGTTAAGGTTATTCAAGAGATGAATCGCAAAAAAGCACAATTGCTTTATGATGCAATGGATAGCAGCAAGATTTTTGTTGGTACGGTTGAAAAAGATTCGCGTTCGCTGATGAACATTTGTTTTGTGATGCGCGATGGTTATCAACATTTGGAAGATGAATTCATGAATTTTGCAAAGGCTAACGGTATGGTGGGCATTAAAGGTCATCGCAGCGTTGGCGGATTCAGGGCTTCGACCTACAATGCGTTGCCAATTGAAAGCGTGCAGGCTTTGGTTGATTGCATGAAGGAATTTGAAAAATCGAAAGTATAACACCATCTTTATAAACTAATAAAGGTTACTTATTATCGTAATTGGTATGAGTAACCTTTTGTTTTTATATACAGTTGATTTTGTTGATTCAAAATAATTATTAACTTTGTGGATTGATTTTGGTCAATTTTTTTTTTCTTTATTTCCATTTCATAATAAATAATTTTATAATTTTATCTCAAATTAAAAAACTAAACCCAAATTTTTATGTATAAAGTACTATTAGCTACCGAAAAACCTTTTGCTGCTGCTGCAGTTAACGGAATTAAAAAGATTTTTGATGAAGCCGGTTTTGAAACCGTTTTGCTTGAAAAATATACCGACAAGGCCGATTTGATAAAGGCTGTGGAAGATGTTGATGCCATGATTATTCGGAGCGACAAAGCCTCGTCCGATGTGATAGCCGCCGGAAAAAAATTAAAAATTATTGTTCGGGCCGGTGCCGGTTACGATAATATTGATATTGCGGCTGCCAATAACAGCAAAATAGTTGCCATGAACACGCCCGGCCAAAATTCGAATGCGGTGGCCGAACTGGCAGCAGGTATGATGGTTTTTATGGCAAGAGCGCAATTTAAAGGGGGCTCGGGCTCGGAACTGAAAGGTAAAAAATTGGGTATTCATGCTTATGGTTATGTGGGCAAACATGTTGCTACCATTGCCAAAGGCTTTGGTATGGAAATTTATGCTTTTGATCCGTTTATCGACAAATCGGTGATGGAAAAAGATGGCGTGATTGCTTTGAATTCGGAAGATGAATTGTATAGCAAGTGTCAGTATATTTCGTTGCACATTCCGGCAAACGAAAAAACAAAAAAATCTATCAACCTAACGCTGCTTTCGAAAATGCCCAAAGGTGCCACTTTGGTGAATACTGCCCGCAAAGAAGTGGTGGATGAGGATTCGTTGAAAAAAGTTTTGGAAGAACGCGCGGATTTTAAATATATTTCGGACATTGCACCCGATTGTCATGCGGAAATTGTTGACAAATTCGAAAATCGCTATTATGCTACACCAAAAAAACAAGGTGCCGAAACTTCGGAAGCAAATATAAATGCAGGTTTGGCTGCCGCTAACCAAATTATTGGTTTTTTGAAACAAGGAATTACTACATTTCAGGTAAATAAATTTTAGCACTGCCAATGCTTTTTGTACAAACCAATTACTAAGAATTTAACCAATGGAAGCTGAAAGACCTTACAATTTCTTTTTCAGATTTGAGGATCTGAGAATATACAACAAGGCTTTGGACTATGTGGCTTGGGTGTATGCAAATTCCAAACATTTTCCTAATTCTGAAAAAAATGGAATTGCGGCTCGTTTTCTTTGCGTTGCGCAATCAATTGGGATTAATATTGCTGAAGGCTCGGGTAGAAATAAACCGCAATTTGTTTACTATTTGAAATTGGCGAAAAGTTCTATACGCGAATGTATGGTTTTGACAACCATTTGTCAACGGTTGGGCTTTTTAAACGAAAAGGGGGTGGAAGAATCCAGATGCTTTTTGATTGAAATGACCAAAATGACGGGCGCCTTGATTGCTTCGCTGGTGCGGCAAGACAAGCCAAGTGAATGTGTGGACGATGAGGAATATTATACTCAACCCAACGGAAATGTTTTGTGAGGTTTGGTTTTAGGTTTCCAAAAAGTGTTGCATCGCAAATTTGCTACTATTACTATTTTTATAACTACTAAATACTTTAAATTATGGCAATTTTAAAAGCTTTTAAAGGCTTACGTCCACCAACAAATATCGCGCATTTGGTGGCTTCGCGGCCGTATGATGTATTGAATTCGAACGAAGCACGCATCGAAGCTATGGGCAACGAATATTCGCTGCTGCACATTATTAAACCCGAAATTGATTTGGCAGTGGGTATTGACGAACACGACGAATCTGTTTATAACAAAGCAAAAGAAAATTTGGCGAAATTTCGGGCCAAAGGTTGGCTTGTTGCCGACAAAACCGACTGTTTGTACATTTATGGCCAAACGATGAACGGCAAAACGCAATATGGCTTGGTGGGTTGTGCGGGCGTGGACGACTATATGAACGGTATCATTAAAAAACATGAGCTCACACGCAAAGATAAGGAAGAAGACCGCATGAAACATGTGCGCATTACCAATGCCAACATGGAACCGGTGTTTTTTACCTATCCCGCCGTGAAAGAAATTGACGAGATTGTTAACCCTATTGTGAAAAACCTAAAAGCCGATTACGATTTTGTTTCGAGCGATGGTTTTGGTCATCATTTTTGGGTTATCAGCAATGAGCAAACTATTGATAAAATCATTGCTTTGTTTGCAAAAGTGCCTGCAACCTATGTGGCCGATGGGCATCATCGCACTGCGGCTGCGGCTTTGGTGGGCAACGAAAAAAAACGGAACAACCCAAACCATACGGGAAAGGAAGAATATAATTTCTTTTTGGCTGTGCATTTTCCTGACAACCAGTTGACCATTATCGACTACAATCGCCTGGTGAAAGAGTTGAACGGATTGACCCCCATCGCACTTTACGACGAATTGACAAAAGTGTTTGAAATTGAACCCAAAGGCACCGAAATTTATAAACCCAACCGTTTGCACAATTTTGCGATGTATTTGGAAGGCGAATGGTATTCGCTCACTGCCAAGCCAGGTACCTATAACGACAACGACCCCATTGGGGTGCTGGATGTTACCATACTTTCAAAACTGGTTTTGGACGAAATACTAGGCATTAAAGACTTGCGTACCGACAAACGCGTTGATTTTGTGGGTGGCATTCGCGGATTGGGCGAATTGAAAAAACGTGTGGATTCGTGCGAAATGAAAGTGGCTTTTGCTTTGTTTCCGGTTTCGATGAAACAACTAATTGATATTGCCGACACAGGCAACATTATGCCTCCAAAAACCACTTGGTTTGAACCCAAACTGCGTAGCGGTTTGGTGGTGCATTCGTTGGAATAAGCCAATAAAAAAGCCCCTGTAGATGGGGCTTTTTTATTGTAATGACACATGTGTCTTGTCCTGAATTAGGTTGACAAAAAAGTAAACAAAATGTCAACTTAAAACAGGATTATCATGAAAGAATTAAACCAGTATACGGACGAATTTAAAAAGTCCGTAGTAAAAGAAGTGCTCTCAGGGCACATAAGTAAAGAAGAAGCTCGAATACATTATGGT
>JBAXWF010000031.1:0-38770 GCA_037128515.1 Bacteroidota bacterium
CAATATTGGTTTTCAAGAACTCAATATGGGTTTGTCGGAACTCAATATTGGTTTTCAAGAACGCAATATTGGTTTTCAAGAACTCAATATTGATTTGTCGGAACTCAATATTGTATCCAGGAGAAAATTTATTCTGCGGCTGCACTCATAAATAGGTGTCAATTACGTTATACAGTTGTTAAGCAAAGCGTATATCAAAATGAAAATCGGCATAATTTTGAACACCCATTACGATGTCAATCATCAAAAGGACCTGGTGGCGCTTTTGCACAAACACCATTTATACCAATCCTTGGAGCAGATAACAGCTCAATTCAATATGCCACCCAAGCCCGGCAATCTGGTTCACATGCAAACGCAGGTGAATGAACTGGTGAAACGGTATTTTGCTTTGGCAGCGCACTGGTTTGAAAGTGCTACTGAGGAGAACTGCCACAAAAAAGAACATGAGAAGATAAGGAATTCTTCAAGTGAAGTTTCCGGGCTGAGTGATGAATTTTATCCTTCATAATAGAATCTGCAAAAGGGGGAAATTATAAAACCCCACTAGCTGTGTTTTGCCATCACGGAACTTAGAACAAATTAATCTTGAGAAATGTCTTTTGGTGCGTGACGATGCGATTTTGGTAGTTGACGACACGATTTCGGTACATGACGATGCGATTTTGGTAGTTGACGACACGATTTCGGTACATGACGATACGATTTCGGTACGTGACGATACGATTTCGGAACGTGACGATGCGATTTCGGTACGTGACGATGCGATTTCGGTACGTGACGATACGATGCGGTCCAGTGCCAACGCGACCTTGGCCCATAACGATGCGATTTAACCTCCCGCCAACTCGATTTTTTTCATTCATAATTTCAACAATAATTTCTCAAGAATCAAAGATTTTCATTAAGCATCCTAAAATGATTTGTTCAAATTTTGCATCTCATTTAAAAAAAATTCGTAAGTTTGAGAAAAAAACGTGCTCATTATCCAAAACACATTAGTCTCCGAAAATTTGGCCGAAATAAAGTTTGCCTGTAATTGTAATTTGTGTCGGGGTCAGTGCTGTGTTGATGGCGATGCAGGTGCACCGCTCAAAGATACCGAAATCGACCTTATAAGTGCTCAAATCGACAAAATCAAGCCATATATGTCGCCCGAAGGGATAGCGGTTATTAAAACAAATGAAATATTTGCTTACGATATAGAGGGGGTAAAAGGTACGCCACTAATAAACGGCAAGGAATGTGCTTTTGTAGTTTATAAAAAAGGCATTACATATTGCAGCATTGAGATGGCGTTCAACGATAAAAAGATAAGCTTACAAAAACCCGAGTCCTGTCATTTATATCCGGTTCGCATCACTGATTACACCGACTTCGTTGCTGTAAATTATCACGAATGGGCTATTTGCAAATCGGCTGTAAAGATGGGGTCCGAAAACAACATTTATCTTTATCAATTTCTAAAAACACCACTAATAAATAAATTCGGTGAAGAATGGTACACCGAATTAGTGATGTTAGCTGAGCACATGCGAATTAAAAATCGTTAAACCAGCTTGGCAATAATTTTACTTTGTATAGCTTCGAATTCTGTGGAAGATAACTTTAATTTTGGCTTTTTAAAATCAATATCGTATACCTCGTTGATAGGAACCAGGTGTATGTGAGCATGAGGAACTTCCAATCCAATTACTGCAACGCCAACTTTTTTGCAATCAACAAGTTGTTCCAAAGCTTTTGCTATAGTTTTTGCAAGTCCAAACAATTCTTGGTACAAATCCATATCCAAATCAAAAATATTGTCAATTTCAATTTTCGGAACAACCAATGTATGTCCTAGCGAGAGCGGGTTAATATCCAAAAAAGCAAAACAATTCGCAGTTTCAGCAATTTTATAGCAAGGTATTTCCCCCGCAATTATTTTAGAAAAAAGACTTGCCATGAGTGTGAGTTTAGCGATTTATTGTTATTATCTCAAATTCAACAGAACCTGCCGGAACTTTTATAAGCACAGTATCACCCACTTTTTTGCCAAGCAAACCCTGGGCTATTGGCGAACTAACAGAAATTTTCCCTAACTTCAGGTCAGCTTCATTTTCTGGAACCAAAGTGTATGTCATTTTCGTATTGGTTTTAATATTCCGTATTTCAACAATCGAAAGTATAAGAACTTTTGAATTATCCATTTTCGATTCATCAATAATTTTTGCGCTAAATATCAGTTCCTGTAACTTCGAAATTTTTAATTCCAACATCCCCTGAGCATCTTTGGCAGCATCATACTCTGCATTTTCCGAAAGGTCGCCTTTATCTCTGGCTTCGGCAATTTGCATTGATATTTTTTTCCTTTCAACGTCCATCAAATTATTTAATTCTTCCTTAAGTCTATTCAGACCTTCTATAGTATAGTACTTCGACATAATAACGTGTTTAATGTAATAAAACAGAAAAGAATCCCGGTTGGCCGGGACTCTTTTCAAAATGGAATTAAAAAACTAGAATTACAAATTGATTCGGGCTCCAAATGAATGTGTTCCTTGGAAGGGGTCGGATGCTCGATACGAATAATCAATTCCTATCGATGATCCTTTTTTCTTGTTAATTGGAACTTGAACTGTAACACCTGCATTGAGACCTGTTAGTGCATTGGTTCGATCGGCCTTTTTAAAAGTACCTTTTTCAAAAGCGTAACCACCTCTTAGAAAAAGATAGTTCATCATTTTATATTCCAAACCAACAATATATTGGTCTTTGCCAAATGAGTTAGATATAAATGCTCCGGCAAGCGTAATTTTATGTTGATCATTTATTATAAAATCATACGCAACACCAATGTTCAAAGTGGTAGGAAGTTCAAAATCTGCTGAACGTTGTTCCACAGTCAACTGATTCGCCGAACTTCCAATAGTTCCTCTAAAAGATAAACCATCACCTTTAAATTTCATTCGTGGTCCAACATTTTTCAAGGCTATCCCAAACATAATGTTTTCTTTCTCGCCTGTGATATATTGTATCCCAGCATCAATTGCAAAACCTTGTGCCGAAAGATTTGAGATTTTTTGAGTAATCACTTTAATATTAATACCGCCATAAATACTGTTCGAAAACATTTTTGAGTAGGAAAGATTTATATTCATTAGTGAGGGTGTATAAGTACCCATGCCACCTTCTGGTAAATCCACTGTTGTTATTTGGATATTTCCAAAGCTCATAGCCATAACACTAATACCAATTACACCAGTTTGTCCAACTTTTTGCGATAACCCGAAAGTATTTATACTTACTCCGGATCCTTTTAACCAAATGGTATGTGCAAAAACTAATTCGGTTCGTGGTGTGAAAGCAAGACCCGCAACATTAGTAAACATGGCTTCAATCCCTCTTGTAGTTGCAATACCCACACCACCCCAGCCGGAACTTCTTGCCCACGGATTTATTAACAATTCTTGCGAACCGCACTCTCCAACACGGTCTTCGTTCCCGGCTTTCAAATTATTGAAAGGAAATAATAGCAGACCAAGTAGGATTATTGCTAAATATTGTCTAACAGTCTTATTCATAATTGTACTTTTATAATTATTTTTTAAACTTTTCATGATAATTAGAATGCATTTAAATCGATCGGACGAAGTGAACCAAACCATTTAACTACTTTCTCACCAACTCCGTCAACTTTTACATAAATGAGATACATACCACCGGCTATCGGAATCCCTGCAAAGTTTTTCAAATCCCAATCAACAAATGAATTGCCATCATCCTTAGCATACTGACGAACCAATGAACCACCCACAGTATATATTGTAATCGTACATTTCTGTGGTAAATTCGTAATTCTAACTCTATTATCCAATTGGTTTGTTTCGTAACCCGAATAGGCAAAATAAGGATTTGGAACGGCATTGATTAAATTTAATGAACCTTCTGCCGCAGTGGCATTTCCTTTAACAGCTGCAATATTATCTGTACTAAAAGAGTACATAGGATAATTATTATTTTCGGGCAAAGTAGCACCATTTGCAGCAGTCGAATAATAACGTTGATATGGTCGGCTCATCCGAATACGGATTTTTACTTCGCAAGGCATATTTGACGGATCCGTAAAATTGTATTTAACATCAGAGATAATAGGGCAACCTACCCACATCACATCTTTATAAACAAATCGTTTAAAAGCAGTGTGATTTGGATTTGAAGAAGGATAAAGCATACTCTTGATCCATGCTCCACCATCATAAGCTGGGCAATCAGTTGTCATGCTATAGGTAGTATTATAGGTGTCTCCATTATGACCCATAATATAAGTCCAATGTTTCCCGCCAAATAAAACTTGGCCTAATGTTGAAACATAATTATTTGTTGGATTCCAAATCATATCGCGACCATTTTCACCTTGTAGCCATGAATCTTCACCAAACATCATATTTAAACGTTCTCCGGTTTCAACGTTGATTGCATATCCTGGGAACCAACCCATACCAACTTCACCATCTGTTTGACCTGCACGCATATCGAATTTTTTCACATTACCTTCGGTCAATGTAGTATTTGCGTCTTCACATTCTTCTATAACAGGGCATCTTGTCCATTTCGACCTATCGGGTGTTAAATACAAATCAATGCTGTATAAATTTCCCAATTTATTCCATACATTAGCAACAGTATTATCCCATTGGGGTCCATTTTCAAATTTTGATGCCATCCTATAAGGTGCCCATGTACCAGTTAATATTTTTTCATAATTTTCGTTTGGATCAAAAGCAGTTCCTGCCATTGAGCCAGAACTATAAAACACATTATAATCATTCAATGTTACATCATTTGGATCGGCAGTATTACCTGAACGAATCCAATTAAAAGGAAAGTATGAGTCAATATCCATTACACCCGTAAGCCATTTTTTCGAACTATCGGCAAATTGAATTGTTGATTCTAAAACACCGTTATCAATTCCTGTCAAGTCTCCCGGATATTTTGTCTGCGAAATGGTTACCGAAAGCCCAATATCTAATAGCAATTGTTCATTGGCTACATTAATTGTTTTTTCAGAATTCCAACTCATGCCGGTGGTAATATTTGTAAGAATCCAGTTGCTGGAATCAATTAATCCACTTGCTGGTGGAATAAGCTTTAAAGTAAAATTCCCCGGAGCAACATTTAGCGGATCAATAACTTTTATATTTAAAGGACCTTTGTTGAAATCGTAGGTTGGATTAGGAGCAAAATAGGGCGAACCTGAAATTAATTGAGCATTTGTTTCTGCCGTAAAATCCAAAATCAATCCACCATTTCCATTTCCTTCAAGACGTTTAATTTGTGGCATCACACCATATTCCGAGTTTAGTATGGTACCACCTGCCTCAGGCGAAGGTATGTGAGGCATGGCTGATACAACAGTAATACCACCAGTTGCTGCTTTACGTCCTGCTTTATAAGGAAGTTTTTGCCCATCAATGTTTAAAGGATTCGTTTGATCGTAAGTCTTAAAATTATTGTAAGCATAAGCTATGGCAATATAATAATATTGCTTGTGGTTAACAAGTCGATTGTCGCCTGTTGCAAATTTATCTTCGAAAATACGAAACGAGTGTACAATACCACTGTTTGCTCCGTCAACTTCTAGTGTTGGTACACTACCACCCAACGCTTCTGAATAATTAAAATTAATAATTTTCGAAATACCATTTTTAATATCGCATTGGGCAACCAATCTTGCTAAATCAGCGTTATGTATATCAGTTACGGATACTGAAGCATCTTTTACTTGAAAAATTTGATAACCTTCAAATCTATAAGCAGAATCTCCATCGATAATAGATTTATCAACTTCTATATAGTCTTCAATTGTTGAACGATAATTATTCGAAATAACTTTTCTGTTCGTAAGATACAAAATCAATTCTTTATCAAGTTCCTGAATAGTTAAATCTGGAGCATCGGGTCCGTCCAAAACTTTAAAACAGTTGTCAAAAAGTGCCTGACATTTATCATCCACAACACGAAGCAATTCAACTGAAGCCCAAGGACCACCAGCAGTGGCTCTTGCCCAAGGAATTCCTACAGTAATATAGTTAACAGCACCCGGTTCAAGAGTGAAAGGTCCAGCAGATTGCATAAATCTACGATCATCCGGTGGATTGCCTGCATTTGCATCAGTCCATGTTAATCCGGTTCCACCTGCACCTGTTGTAAAACCGGAAGGTTGAATACCTGCTGTACCCCAGTTACAAGGGTCGGTATCATCAGGAAACATAAAATCTGCTGCAGGTCCTGTACCACCGGCACTTGGATGTCCTAATCCACCATATACCATGCGCTCACCATCTTTCCAAATTCCACGCAACAAGTTGTAGTATTCTGGTGCAATGTCAGGGTCGGTAATAGCATCCAAACCGCCTGTATTATTATGAAAAACAAAGCGACGCATACCAAAACGTTCATCGTCTTTTATTCCATTACCAAAGTTAAGGCCATTGATAGCTTCGTTACAGTTGACCAAGGGAGTATTAATATCATATTTTGGGTTATCTAGTCCATCCGGATCCATATAGGGTCCTTGAAAAAAATCAACACCAACTGCCGGCGGTTGTGCACCATAGTCTTGAGGTTTGCCTTGACCATCAGGGTCTACACCATTATAACAATATCCCAAACCCCGTAAAACATCGCAACCAACATAATCATCTTTAGCATAACCCAAGTCGGTGTCAACCCATTGACTGAAATATGTTTCTGTTAAACGATAGGTAGAACGATTGATAATTTCATAAGAGTAAAAAGTCATATTATTGATGTCATCATTGGTCGAAAAACCAAATGCCTGAGCTCTGATTTCCATACCTACAGCTTCACCTTTTGTTTCAGTATGAATATTTCCCTTATCGTTGAATACCCACCAAAGAGTCATGTCTCCTTTTAAAACCTGGTCAGCCAATATTCCATTACCTTCCATTGTTAGTGGTTGAGGTGTTCCTGGAGGATAATTGGAAGG
The DNA here is from genome assembly GCA_037128515.1 of Bacteroidota bacterium. Taxonomy (GTDB): domain Bacteria; phylum Bacteroidota; class Bacteroidia; order Bacteroidales; family CAIWKO01; genus CAIWKO01. The sequence goes on from JBAXWF010000031.1 coordinate 6,995, forward strand.
ACAAAGTACATTTGCAAAATCATAATAGGGGTAGTCCCCTTTTTTATAATCATATAATCCATCTCCATCATAATCAAAAAATGGAGCTAAATATAAACTATGATTTGGTGCTTGGTCAATTGCGGGATAATCCTGAATACATCGGGGCACTTCATAGCCACTTGGCAAGGCGAAACCACCAGCTAAAAAGGCGGCTTTAAATCCTTCAACCTCGGCACGAGTAATAACATAATGTTTGTCATATTCTTCGCAAATTGAAGCATCTGTTGATGCGGTTCCATCATTTGTTATTGGGCCTGTCCAGTAATCGTTACCGTTTCCACGATAACGCTGAGCAGCTAATTTAAGTTGACCATTCACGTCCAATCCACCAATCCACAATGCCGCAGAAAACATGGATGTTTTTGTAGTATTTCCTGGAATAAAATATTCGGGATTCCCTTGCAGATCCCACCACATATCTCCACCGGTATTAATTCGAGCCCTTACATTATTTACATCAAGGTCTGTTGAAGCAGAAGCAGGAAGACACCCCTCTGCAACAGATTTGTTTGTTCCATTGTTTTTGTGCGATTTTAAAACTGGCCACTCCTCAGCATAAATGGATTTTGAAAATCCTACTAATAAAATAGCGACTAATAGATAACGAATGATATTTTTCATAGTTGTAATTTTATAAATTTATTCTCACTTAATTAAAACCCAAAAGAAACTCCTAAACGTATTCTTCGAGGTAAACTATAATTATAAGGACTATTTACACTAATAGCGTATTGATCTCTGTAAGCTGCCTCATTTGTTTGAGCTTGTATTTGAGCTTGATATTGGTTTGATGATAAATATCCATCATCATCAGGATTTCCTGTTGCTCTGTAAACACTTAGAATATTTTTGGTATTCAGAATATTAAGCACTTCAAGATAAATATTCACGTAAAGAGGCTTGCCACTTCTATTACCTTTCTTACCTGTTTTTATTTCTATATCTTTATCTAAGCGCGCATCGATGCGGAATTGCCATGGCATTCTGGATCCGTTTATTTGCCCGTCAAGCTGATAAGAACCGGTTCCAACTTGTGTACCAACCACTGTACTTGATTTGCTAAATGGAATACCTGAACCTCCGTTAAAGGATATATTAAGACCCGTATTCTTAAGCAATAGTATAGTCTTTACTTTATCGGTACCTTTTATTTTTCTTGTAATTTTCGGACCGTTATATTCCTTGCCTTCACCATAACGATAATCCATAACAGCAGTAAAAGTATGTCTTCTGTCAAAATCAAGAGGCGTAATTGTTCTAAGATTGGGTTGACCAGTTTGAACAAGATTTAATCCCGATTCTGAATTAGAACCTGTACCAGAAGCAAACTGTAGAGTATAAGTTGCTCTCAACCATACATTACCTGTTCTTCTCAAATCATAAGTTACTGTAAAACCCTGAACTGTACCAAAATCAATATTGTTATACGAAATATAAGAGATTGGATATGCGCCTGAATATCGATACGCTTGAATCATATTCCGCTGCTCACGGTAATAAGCAGAAATTTTTACAGAGGATGAATTACTAAGTTTTTGTTGAAAACCCAATTCATAATCGATAGTTTTTTCCGATTTTAAGTTAGGATTGTTTATTGCATTTAGTCCTTGTGTATAAATAAAGAAATAATCAGTTGGATCCATCACGTTTCCACTACTTGGTCTTTGAGTTAAAACATCATAATGTGCGAAAAACAATGCTTCATCTGAAATTGGGAATGAAAAAGAAATACGTGGCATTAAATTGATTTGTGGTTTATAATCAGTAAATGCGCTTGAATTAACCTCAACTTGGTCAGGATTTACCAAATAGGGTGCTATTCCAGAACCGGTTTCAATTGAAGATGGGTCACTTATTTCTGTTCCTTGAGAATTATACCAAGTACTACCATTCCGGTAACCCTTTATAGCAGTAGGATTTTTCACATCATCAACGTAAACGACATAATCAGCTCCTATATTCGTTGGGTGTGTTCCAAGATTAGTAACTTCTTTTACTGTTTTTGCTTCATAAAGAAGGTATGGATCTTTAAGTACTTTTTGATTTGCATCATAGCGGTCAACACGTAAACCTACATTGAAAATAAGATCGTTAAATGCAAATTTGTCTTGAATATACCCAGCTATATATATGGGTTCAAAAGCACCTTTTAAACGAGTATATCTACCCGTTGCATCTTTTTGTGTAAAGAAATCATCGAAACTCGGTTTGCTTTTAAGTTTTTTCCCGGTATGGTCATAACCCATATATCCTACATAGGACTGACCACTGTTTAATAATTCATCAGCACTAAACATGTCAACACTAAACATACTAGGATCGTAGCTATAAACATCAATCCAATCCGTTCCGTTTGTTGCTAACCCAAGTTTTTGACGTAAGTTATAGTCAACCAAAGCTTGTTCACTCTCTGAGAAAATTCTGTTATACCATATTGTATCTTGAAATACCCCATAAGCATCATAAACTAAATTTGGATGTTCTGTATCAATCTGCTTTATATGCTTATTAACTTGTTGACGCAGAGCAGACCATAAACCAGAGGGACTATATGCAATTGATCGATCTTGACGTTGTTCATAATAAAAACCAAGTTGAATGGCATGATTCCCAATATCAGCAGATGCAATTGCAGAGATTCCAAGTTGAGTTGTTTCGTAGTGAGAATATGAATTATAAGGCATTCCTACATTATTCCATAAACCATATATTGTTGTTTGATTAAGAAATTCACCATTTATTAATCCACCACCGAGCAATATTTCATCTAGGTTTCGATAATGTCCATCAGCTGTATTGTATAAATCATAATATGATTGTGTATAATTCGAAAGAATAGGATTGATATCAGTTTTTTCAAAAGTTACTAAAGTATCAGCAAAACCATTCTGTAAATAGGCTTCGATACCTGTACTAGGATCTATTCCTTTTTCATAAGATTTTGCTGAATAGGTCTTAAACTTACCTATATAACCGTATTTAAACAATTCGTCCTTAAATTCAGCATCTTGAATTGTACGAGAAGTTTTTGAGTAGTCTCCCTGAATAGAATAATACACATTTTTTACGGTTGCTTTACTATCACCAGCTGTCGGAAAACGTTGTGTAAAACGTCCATAAGCACGCCAAGAACTATATTTATCGTCAGGATTTTTCCCCCAGTTTAGTAAGGAGAACCCTCTTTGGTAATCACGACCCCAGTTATAATTCCAGGTGCCTCCAAATGTTAAATTTGTTGTGCTCGAAGTACGTACATCAATTTTCCCAGATAAATTTAAATCATTGTTAGCTGAATTTAATTTAGCAGGAATATTTTCTAAGTCAGAATTTCTTAAAAATTCACCAGCTTTATAAGTTCCAGCTCCTTTACCAGTTGGAACTAGAGGATTTTGTTGAATTTCTGCAACAACTTCATCTTTCGCCTTCCAATTTCCGATTTGGAATGGTTGAGGATCTTTCATATAGACATATTCTGCTGCAATGAAATAACCTAATAATGCTGTTGTTTTTGTAGAATCTCGACCTTTAATAAGAGGTCCTTGCATGTTTAAAGCTAAAAGATTGTACCCATATTTATCTAAAAATTGCGAGGTAGCTCCTTCAAATCCTATTCCAAATTCACGAGAAGCACCTTTAGTTGAAATAGAAAGAATTCCGCCAGTGGCATCGCCATATTGTGCTGGCGTACCTCCTGTTAACACAGTAACTTGTTCAATTGCAGCTTTTGGTACAGATGAAGAACCACGAACTTTGACACCATCAACATAGGTTACTGTTCCTTCACCTCGAGCACCACGAATACTTCCCATTGAACCATCTTGCGAAAACACCCCCCCAACTTGTATCGCTACAGATTGTGCAGATCTGCCTGGCATTTTTGAAATCTCTTCCGAGGTCATTGTCCCTCCAGAAGTAGTTTGATCTTTGTTAATCAAAGGAACCTTGTAATCAACAACTTCAAAAGTTTCGATGTTGATCGTTGTAGACTCCATCTGGATATCTTGAAAAGTAATTTGATTTGCAACGATAACAAGATTTGCAATCATAATTGGTTTGTAGCCAACGTACGAAGCTTTAACATCGTATTTTCCAGGAGGGATAGGTTTGATTGTAAAATTCCCATCAAAATCTGTTGTGGTTCCTCCAGATTGTTTGCCGCCCTGTTCGATAATTATATTGGCAAAAGGAACAGGTTCGTTTGTTCCTTTATCTGTAATCTTTCCTTTTAGAGTTCCAGACTGAGAAAATGCCATCAAATTTGCTGCTAGTACAACAGCTGCTGTGATAAGTAACTTTCGAAGCATATGTGTTTTTTTATGTTTTGATTATTTATTAAACTTAGTATTTTTTTCATTTAAAAAGGTCGGTAAAGGTATAAATATTTAAAACAATTTACCAAATAATTTTTTTTCTAATAATTTTATATTTATAAATAATAGAATTTGAAAACATTGTATTTTTTTCATGGTCTAATTTATGTTTATCTAATTTTTGTAAAATTCATAATTTATTATGAAAGTAAAAATCGGCTCAAAGTTAAATAATTTTTCAAGTGCATGCAATAGGAAATCAGTTAACGGTAGGGAAAATAAAGTTAACGGTAAAAAATTCCAAAAAAAGGTATTATTTTGAAGAATTATAATTATTAATTACTGAAACTACCATATCTCTCTTACGCCGCGAAACTGGAATTTTAGTGTCATCAGATAAAATAATATTTCCTCCTTCATTTTTGTCATACCCTTTAATATAATTAATGTTTATTAAGTGTGATTTATGGGGTCGTAAAAAAATCTGGTGTCCTAATAACATTTCATATTCTTTTAATGTTTTCGATATTAATAAGAAATTCCCATCTTTTAAGAAAAAGCGGGTATAATAGTCATCTGATTCGCAACGAACGATATCATCAATATCTACTATATATATTTTTTCAGAAGTTGATAAAACAATTTTCTTTGGTTCGGTTTGTGTTTTGAGGTTTTCAAGTAGCACTTTTATGCTACTATTCATTTCTACAGAGTTTTTTTTTTGTTCAACTTTTTGAAGTGCTGTTATTAAATCCGATGGAACTACAGGCTTTAGTAAATAATCTAAAGCGCTATATTTTATTGCTTTAATGGCGTATTGATCATAAGCCGTAGTGAATATAATTTCAAAATTAATTTCTTTCACATCTTCTAATAATTGAAATCCACTACCATCGGGCATTTGAATATCCAGAAATATAAGATCTGGTTTGTTTTTATATATGGCATCTATACCACTTTTATAACCGGCTGCTTGTGCAACAACTTCGACATTGGAACAATATCTGGTAATTAGACCCATTAATGCATCTCTTGAGGTTTTTTCGTCATCAATAATAATTGCTTTGAGCATATCGTGAATTTTATTCAAGCAAAATTAAACATTTATCTGAATGTGTATTCAAGTTAGAAACAATTTTTAGACTAAAAAGCAAAGTTCATCTTTTAATTATCTTTATAAATTATAACTATTTCAACTTTCGTTCCTTTTGCATTATTATAAGAGTCTTTCAAATCAGTTATAGTAATATTAACCAAATCCTTATCACGTTCGTTCAATATATCAAGTCTTTTCTGCGTTATAAGCATTCCTCGTGATTTGTGTTTTAAATCTGAGCGTTTTTTGATTTCTAATGCCTTTTCTCGACCAATGCCATCATCTTGAACAGTACATAGTATGTATTTTTCATTCATCAATTTTAGAATAATTTTAATAAATCCATTCCCCTCTTTATTTAAGATACCATGAATAATGGCATTTTCGATATAAGGTTGAATGATCATTGGTGGGATTTCAATAAATTCAATATCAATGTTTTCGTCAATATCAAATTCGTATGAAAATTTATTGTCGAAACGCAACCTTTCAATATCAAGATAAATACTCATTGACTTTATTTCATCACTTACAGGGACAAATGTTTGTTGAGAATGAGAAAGTATAAATCGCATTAATTGTGAAAATTTTGCCAAATAATGAATGGCTTTGTCTGTGTCATTAGCAATTACAAAACTTTGTATAGAATTTAAAGAGTTAAATATAAAGTGCGGGTTCATCTGCAATCTTAGAGCGGTTTGTTCTAAACTAAACATTTGCTTTTCAATTTCCAATATACGTTTTTCATCATCATGCTTTATTCTGATGTTTCTTAATCTGTTATATATAATAAACCAACCAAGGAATGAAATAAATAAAGCTGAACCAATTCTGAACCACCATGTTCGCCACCATGGAGGTTTTATTATTATTGTAATTGTAATTCCTTTCTCATTCCATATACCATCACTATTGGATCCCTTAATCTTAAATTCATAAGCACCTGGAGGAACACGAGTATAGCCTGCAAATCTTTTATAGGCATCGCAATAATTCCAATTGTTGTCAAAATTTTTCAGTTTAAATGCATATTTGTTTTTTTGTGGATTTGAAAAATCTAATGCTGCAAATTCGAATGAAAAAAAATTATCATCGTATGATAATAATATGGTATCACCATCTGAAATTTCAATGGGTTTTAGTTTATCAAATATTTTGAAACCTGAAATTATTATTGGTGGTACAAATTCGTTTTTGGCGATTTTTTCAGGATAAAAAGAATTGAATCCATTCATTCCGCCAAAAAACATTTCGTCGTTTTGTAAGTTATGAAAAGCCGCATTTAAATTAAACTCATTACTTTGTATACCATCCTTCACATCATAATTAATAAAAGTTTCATTTGTTTTATTAAAACAGGATAATCCGTAATTTGTAGTAATCCATAAACAACTATTATTGTCTTCAAAGATATTATAAGTTACATTGTTAGATAGGCCATTTTCTTCTAAAAAATATTTGATTTCACCCGTTTTGCGATTAAAACGATTTAAGCCACCTCCACAAGTTGTAATCCAAAAAATCCCTTCTTTATCTTCATACATTGAAAATATTTTATCTGAGCTAAGAGTATTGTATTTTGAATCGTCTTTCTTATAACACGAAAAATGTCCTGAACTTGGATCGTAACGATTTAGCCCTCCAAGTGTACACAACCATATATATCCCTCTTTATCTTCATACATGTAATACACTACATTATTTGAAATCGATGTTTTATCTAATGGGTCATTAAAAAAACGTCGGAATGAATTTTTTTTTGGTAAGTATAAGTTCAACCCATTATCTGTTCCTATCCAAATATTTTTGTTGTGATCTTCAAGTACGAAGTTTATTCTGTTATAACTTAAACTTTGTGGATTTGATAGATTGTTTGTAAAACGGGTAAAGGTTTTTGTTGTTTGATTGTATCGGCATATCCCAGCATCAAATGTTCCAATCCAATAAACTCCTTTACTATCTTGAAATACAAGTCGAGTTAAATTACTGGGAATAGAATTACTATTATTAGGATTATTTTTTAAAAAGGAGAATTTACGAGTTGTAGTATCATAAATGTTAATCCCCTCATCAGTAGCAAGCCATATTTTTCCGATATTATCCTGAAAAATTGACCAAACATTGTTGTTATTTAAGCTATTTTCATCATTTGATAAATGTTGAAAATGTTTAAATCGATTGGAGTATTTATCAATTTTACTTACCCCTTTCCATGCAGTGGCTATCCATATTATTCCTGATTTATCCTGATAAATGGATTTGATATAATCATTGCTAAGACTTCTGCTGTTGTATATGTCATTAAAAAAATGCGTAAAGTTATTGTTTTTCTTATCAAATTTATTTAACCCTCCCCCATAGGTTCCAATCCAAAAATTTCTTTCATTATCTTGCATTATTGAAGTCACATGATTATTACTGAGTGAAAAATAATCGTTATCATCATGATAATAATGTGTAAATTTTTTTGTAATAAAACTATAAACATCTAATCCTCCATCAGTGCATATCCACAGATTGCCTTCTTCGTCATATAGTATGCTCCAAACCAAATCATCGCTAATAGTATTTTTGTTGTCAGGATTATAATACCAATGTGAAAAAATTCTTTCTTTAGTATTGAAATAATTTAATCCTTCATTTGATCCAAACCAAATATTCCCGGCAGCATCAGGTAATATACAGTTTATATTGTTGTTACTTGGGCTATTAGCATTATTTGGATTCAACTTAAAATGATAAAAATATCCGGTTCTTTTATCCAGTTTATTTAGCCCATTATTTGTTCCTATCCATAAAATATTTTCATTTTCTTCAGCAATACACCATATAGTATCGCTACTTATACTAAAAGGATTACATGCATCTTTTTTATATTGAGTAAATTTTTGACTTCTTCTGTCGTAGCTATTTAATCCGGTTTCGGTTCCAACCCAAATTGTTCCACTTTTATCTTCAAATAAAGCATTAATGGTTTGGTTACTGAGTTCATTAGAGTTACCTTTAATCGATGATTTAAAAGTCATAAAGCTATATCCATCGAAACGATTTAATCCGTCCCATGTTCCAACCCACATATATCCTTTAGAATCTTGTAAAATGCAATTAGCTGAATTCTGGGATAATCCTTTTTCTACTTTAAAGTTTTCGGATGTTATTCTGTCGAATTTGATATCAGGATTATTTTGCGCGAATAAATAAAATGGTATAATGATAATAATAAAAAAGATGTATACGAACCTTCTAAAAAACAAGGTTCTATTTTTCTTATTAAATGATTTTTCTTTCACTTATTTAGCGTTTCGTTGAGATTTTCCCTTTTTCTGTTTCGGAGTAAACCACCGCTTTAAGAAATTTGGTTTTTTGTGATCTTTTGCAAGTTGAGATTTTTTTGCAGTTTCTCTCATCATCTTTTGAGTGTTTCGATCTTGCATTGAATAATGTCGATTTATTGCGTCTTTATAAGCTCTTGCAGCCTCTTTATCTTTTTGTTTTTTATCTCTTTCAAATTGTTTTCTTCTAGCATTCTCCTGATGCTTGCTCTGTTGGAATTTACTACAACCATCAAAGGATATTGCTATGACAACTGTAAAAACGATAAAAATAAATTTTTTAAAAATGTTCATTACCACGCTGAGTTTCGTTAATTTTGTACAATTATTGATGCGATAAATTTATAAATTATTTTTGGGAAACAATAAAAAAAAATTATTTTAGATAACATATCCAATAATAATAACGCTATTACCCTGTCTTTGTTTTTAAAACATGAAAAAATATTTTAATATTTTCTTAATTTTGATAGCAAGTGTTTTTTTAGTTGTTGCTTGTAAGAAAGAAAATAAAAACACGATTCCATATGTGTATGTGAGTTTTTATTTAAATATCTCATCAACATTGTACTTTGAACTTTCTTCTGTTGGTGGATGGGTAAATCTTACTGGAGGGTACCACGGTGTGGTTGTGTATCGAGAATCAGCGGATCAATTTGTTGCTTTTGACAGGGCTTGTCCTTATGACTGGGATGCAGATTCATCATATGTTAGTGTTGAACCTTCAGGTCTTGTTTTAAAATGCAAAGCTTGTGGGTCGGAATATATAATTACAGATGGCTCTATAGTTAAGGGACCGGCTACTTATCCTTTGAAACAATATAATACAGTATTTGATGGGCAGACACTTCACGTATATAATTAAAAATTAAAAATATGAAAAAAATTCTAATTACATTTTTATTGCTTTTTACTATCCTTAATTGCTTTTCGCAAAAAATTCCAAATAAAGACTTTACTACATCTATTTCATTGCAAGAAGCAAAGAGTCATGAAAAGTTGTTTAAACTTGGTGATTCAAAATTTGGTGGTAATTACAATCTTTTTTATCATAGAATGAATTGGTTTATTAACCCTGCTGTTAATTATATTAAAGGTTCAGTAACGTCATATTTTAAGGCGGTTAGTGCTTTAAAAAAAATACAGTTTGAACTGGCAGATGATCTAAATGTTGATTCAATAAAATATCATAATGTAAAATTACTAACTTTTACCCATGCTGCAAATATCATTTCCATAACATTACCAACTTCAATTCCAAATAATCAGATTGATTCAATTACGATTTTTTACCAAGGAGTCCCACCAACAGGGATTGGATTTGGGTCCTTTATTCAGGATTATCATAGTGGAACCCCAATAATTTGGACACTTTCCGAACCATTTGGAGCACCTGATTGGTGGCCATGCAAGAATTCATTAAGTGATAAAATTGATTCAATTGATGTATTTGTTACAACTCCTAGTGCAAACAGAGTAGGTAGTAATGGATTGTTGCTGTCCGAAACTACTGTCGGGGCAAATAAAATTTATCATTGGAAACATAAGTACCCAATAGCAACTTACCTTATTGCAATTGCTGTCACAAATTATCAGGCATATTCAGATTATGTCACACTTAATAGTGGCACTCTTGAGATATTAAATTATGTTTTTCCTGAAAACCTTACTACAGCACAATCGCAGACACCTGATTTGATCCCTGTAATGCAACTTTATGATAGTTTATTTTCAGATTACCCATATATGAATGAAAAGTATGGTCATGCTCAATTTAATTGGGGTGGTGGAATGGAACATCAAACTATGACATTTTTAGTAGATTTCAATTATGATTTGATGGCTCATGAGCTCGCTCACCAATGGTTTGGTGATAAAGTGACCTGTAAAAGTTGGCATGACATATGGATAAATGAAAGCTTTGCCACTTATTTAACAGGGTTGACTTATAAATTTCTGAACAACGCAAGTTCATGGTTAACTTGGAAGCAAAATGAAATTGGGAATATAATTTCACAAACTGACGGATCTGTTTACTGTGATGATACAACTTCAGTTTCTCGAATATTTGATGGTCGCCTGTCCTACGATAAAGGTGCAATGGTGTTAAATATGCTTAAATTGAAAATTGGTGATTCGGCTTTTTTTAGTTGTATGAGAAATTTTATTACAGATGCTCAATTAGCTTATAATTTTGCAGGCACGTCTGACTTTCAAGATCATGCTGAAGCCTCTGCAGGCAAAGATTTAACAGAATTTTTTAATGATTGGATTTACAATCAGGGCTATCCATCATACTCTCTTAATTGTACTGCTTTTGATGATAGTACTATTAATCTTATTGTTTCACAGCAACAGTCTCATGCATCGGTTTCATTTTTCAAGCTACCATTACCTATAAGGTTTTCAAATGGCACAAAGGATACTCTAGTAGTATTTGACAATACTATAGACAACCAATCATTCTATGCTCATTTTAATTTTATACCTAATACCATTACTTTCGATCCTGAATCTGAACTTGTCGCTCAACTTATTTCAAGCAATATTATTTATAGTGTTAATGAGATTGGCAATAATTTATTTAAAGTAGGTCCGAATCCTTGTGTTAGTAGCCTATTTGTCGAAAACATAAGTAATGATACAAAAAATATTGAGATTTATAATATTAGAGGACAATTGGTGCGAAAAATTGAATTAAATAATAATCTTGAGAAGTTGACAATTGACATAACCGATTTTGAAAATGGGGTGTATATATTAAAATTTATTAATTCAAACAATAATCTATTTCAAAAAATCGTTAAAATATAAGTGTTATTCTTATAGCTGGTTAATTAATCTGATTTTCTATTTTGAAAAAATCGCATTCATTAGAAACAATATTGCATAAGCACTTATTTGCACATTTACTTGATTTTTGACTATGAATTGAGTACATTTGCAGTCAATTTATAAATTTTAATATTAAATTTCAAATTATGAAGTTGTCGGAATTTCGGTTTCATTTACCCCAGGAATTAATTACGGATAGGCCACCGATACAAAGAGATGAATCACGTTTAATGATTCTTAATAGAAAAACTCAAACAATCGAGCATAAATGCTTTAGAGATATGCTGGATTATTTTGATGATGGGGATTCTTTAATATTGAATAATACTAAAGTATTTCCTGCACGTTTGTATGGTAGAAAAGAAAAAACAGGGGCAAAAATTGAAGTTTTTTTGCTTAGAGAACTTAATCATGATGCTCGTTTATGGGATGTGCTTGTTGATCCTGCGCGTAAAATACGTATTGGAAATAAATTGTATTTTGGCGAGGATGATGCTTTAGTTGCTGAAGTAATTGATAATACAACTTCAAGAGGCAGAACCATTCGATTTTTGTTTGACGGACCGTATGAAGAGTTCAAAAAAATAATTGAATCTTTAGGGGATACTCCACTACCTAAAATAATCAAAAGGAATACTGAACCAGAGGATAAAGAACGCTATCAAACAATCTACGCAAAACACGAAGGCGCGGTTGCTGCACCCACTGCAGGATTGCATTTTAGTCGTGAATTGATGAAACGCCTTGAACTGAAAGGTGTTGGTTTTGCTGAAATTACATTGCATGCAGGTTTGGGCAATTTTCGCACCATTGATGTTGAGGACCTTAGTAAACATAAGTGTGATTCTGAACAAGTAATCATTGACCAGATTGCGTGCGATATTGTTAATAAATCAAAGGAAAATAAAAAAAATGTATGTGCTGTAGGCACTACAACAATGAAAGCAATTGAATCATCAGTGACAATTTCGAGTATGTTAAAGCCTTTTAATGGATGGACGAACAAATTTATTTTCCCACCCTATGACTTTGGGGTTGCAAATCGTATGATAACAAACTTTCATTTACCACAATCATCTTTAATGATTATGGTTGCCGCATTTGCCGATTATGATTTTTTGATGAGAGCCTATAAAGAAGCCATTGCTGAAAAGTACAAGTTCTTTACGTATGGCGATGCTATGATGATTATTTAATAATAAACTATACCTTTCTAAAAGTCATTCTCAAAATATATGGTGAATGACTTTTTTTTTAAATTTTGTATAAGTGAAAAAATATGTAATTATTGTTGCCGGTGGTATTGGAAGCAGAATGAATTCTGATATTCCAAAACAGTTTATTGAGATAGGTGGGTTGCCTATCATACTTCATAGTTTACAGGTTTTCAAAAAAGCTATCATTGAGGTTGAGTTTATTATAGTAGTTAACTCCCAATGGAGAAAATTATGGGAATCAATTTGTGATGAATACGAAAGTCATAATTCATTCATCACAGTTGATGGAGGTCCAACACGATTTCATAGTGTAAAAAATGGGCTAGCAAAAATAAAGGACGAAAATTCGATTGTTGCGATACATGATGCAGTGAGGCCTTTAGTGAACAAAAATGTGATTCAGGTTTGCTTTAAAGAAGCTGAATTATTTGGTAATGCAATTCCTGTTATTCCTGTTCAAGATTCGTTTAGAAAGAAGACAGGTGCATTTAACGAACCGATTAATCGTGACGAACTTTATATTGTTCAAACACCTCAATGTTTTCAAACAGGACTGATTAAAAAAGCGTATCTGCACAACTATGATGAAAAGTTTACTGATGATGCAATTGTATTAGAAAATAATGGTGAACAAATTAGATTGGTCAGCGGGAATCAAGAAAATATAAAAATCACTAACCCTTTCGATTTATTAATTGCGGAAACATATCTCGAGAAAAATGTAGAATAGCGATAAGATTATTGACGATGTTTTCTTCCTTTCCATTCAAAAGAAATAAATAACGATAAAACTGCTGTTGTTACTATATAAAATGGATATAAAACCTGCATAGGGGAATAAAACCACATCATTTTTGTAGATTTGAAAAACACAGAAACGCCCAATAATAATGGGAAATCAATAATAGCCTTTATTAAAAACAATAAACCACATAATAAGAGAAAGTGATAGTTGTAAAAACTTAATACTATTGTGGCAACTATACTCATGTTGAATAAAAAAACACTCAGTGTTGTGGTTAAAGCTATGGTATCATGATATCCTTTACTTTTTGAAGCCCAACGCACCCGCTGATAAAAAAAATGTTTCAGACTCATAGAACCTTTGGTAAATACAGCACTTTTATAATCTTTTAGAAAGCCGATCTTATGGTTTTTTTTTGCCTTTATCAACATAAAAACATCATCGCCTGAAGTATATTCGATATGGCTTGAATAGCCCTGAAGTTCATCGTACAAATTTCTTTCAAAAATTAAATTTGCCCCATTTGCCAAAAAAGGTGTATTAACTGAAATAGCTCCGGCACCACACCCTACTAGGCTAAAAAATTCAAGTGTCTGAATTTTTGAAAAAAAGCTTTTTTCAGGTTTGATCATAACAGGGGCAGAGATTAAAGCGCAATTTTCTTTATGGTAGAAACTCACAATAGTATTTAGCCAGTTATTACCCATGGTACAGTCGGCATCCGTAGTTACAATCAATTCTCCATGCGAATGTTCTATACCTTTTTTTAATGCTGCTTTCTTCGATAAGCCATCAGATTCTGATAATCTTAATAAAATAAAGTTTGAGAGTTTTTTGTATTCAATAAAATGTTGCACTATTTCAACACCCGAATCTGTTGAATGATCGTCCACCAGAATTATTTCAAGAAATTGTGGCGGATAACATTGGTAAAGAAGACTTTCGAGAAAATCGGGTAAAAAATTTTCTTCATTACGAAATGGAACAATTACACTAATAGTTTCAAACTTATCATTTTTGTTTTGTGTAAATGATTTCAAACGAAACCATCCTAAAGTGAATACACCTATTATTAAAACATAAAATAGGCATGAAACGGCACAAAATACTGATATGACTGTAAACAAACTCACTTGCGAAAAAACTTTAACTTTAAAACAAAAGCACCTCCGATGATAGCAGGGATTATTAGGTTTATAAACCAAATCATACCTGATGCTATAAATGCATTGGATGAGATGTTTGAAAGATTTACCGCATTAGCACTGAAATAATTTTCCATTAGAAATATACAGACAGACCCTCTGACTCCGAGTTCCGAAAGTGCGATGGTTGGTATGGCTGTCATGATTAAAAAAACACATGAGATAATTAAGATTCCATCAAAAAAGGGAAGGGGGACATTACAAATTCGGAACAAAAGGTAAAATTGAAAGGAAAACACCAAATACCTAGCAAAACTATAACTTAAAGTAATCAATAAGTTTTTATATGAGTAATACGAAAAAATTTCCAAATGCGATCGAAACAACTCATATCTTTTTGGAATAATTTTATGTAGAATCATTTTTAACCAGGAAATTTCAAAATATAAAATGGAAAATAATGCTGCTACCAAAAATGATATTAATGGAAGTGATACGTAAACCAGATGTGTGTTAATCTGTATTGCAGGATTCTTGCTCACAACACAAAATAATAACGAAAACGATCCCACAATTAATGTAACCAATAGTTGGCTAATGCTTCCAACAAATGTTATAAAAGTCCCTTCCCATCGGTTTGCTTTATTAAGAATGAACACTCTGCCGAAATATTCCCCTGTACGATTGGGTGTAAACGAACTTACTGTTAATCCGGCCAAAACAGCTGAGAATGCCCGAAAAAAAGAAACTCTTTCAATTTTTTTTATCAAATACTGCCATTTTAAGGTTTCAATACTCCAGTTAAATATCATCATAAATATAACTATCAATAAAACGATACTAGCATTTGGATGCGAAAGCAAAGATTTAAAACTGTTTACAAAAAAATGGCTACTGTATTTAATAAATAATTGATAATAAATAAACCCAAATGATAGAATAATTATCAGTATTTTGATCAGAATATTGCTTGTTTTAACTATATTTGCTTTATTCATTCAACGAATATTATGGTAACCACTGATAGAATTATACTTGGCATTGACCCTGGTACCAATATTTTTGGTTATGGTTTAATTCATAACAAAGGTAATAAGATTGAACTTATTACAATGGATGTTGTGAAATTAAACAAATTGGAAGACCCATATTTGAAACTGAACAAAATTTTTACAGAAACACTTTCAATCATTGACAAATATAAACCCGATGAACTGGCTATTGAAGCTCCTTTTTTTGGTAAAAATGTGCAATCGATGTTGAAACTGGGCAGGGCACAAGGTGTAGCTATTGCTGCTGCATTATATAGGTCGGTGCCTGTTTTTGAGTATTCGCCACGTAAAATCAAGCAATCCATAACCGGTAAAGGGTCTGCATCGAAAGAGCAGGTTGCGCAAATGTTGGAACGCTTGGTGATTATTGAAACTATGCCCAAATACTTTGATGCTACTGATGCTTTGGGTGTGGCTGTTTGTCATTATTTTCAAAAAAATCCGAAACCCGATGTAAAAAACTATTCGGGTTGGAAAGCATTTGTTACAAACAACCCTGAAAGATTGCTATAGATGATAATAAATGAACAAACTGACAAACATTTTATAACCAGTCATGAGGTTTTTAGTGAACCGTTAAGGTTTTACACGCAGTTGTTATTGGATATTGATCGGGCAAAAAAAACAATTTGTATAGAAATTTATAAGTTTGTTGAGGATGCAATTGGTATTAAATTTCGCGATGCGTTGAATAAAAAATGCAAGCAGGGTGTTAAGGTTAAGTTGTTGATCGATTCATGGGGAGCTGATGTTAGCGAAACCTTTTTTGATGATTTGATTGCTAGTGGGGGACAGGTTCGGTATTTTAAAAAACTAAGACGATATTCTTTCGATGCTTTTACAAAGCATCACCGCAGAAACCATCGGAAAATAATTGTTATTGATGACAAAATGGTATATGTGGGCTCAGCAAACATTAACGATTATTCGTTGAATTGGCGTGAGCTTATTGTTAAAATTGAAGGGAGTTTGGCTCTTACAATGAAAAAAGTGTTTAACGATAGCTGGAAAATATACGAAAAAGTGATGTACAGCCACAAAAACCAACTTCGTCAAATTACAATAGGAACATTCAAAATTATACGAGATGTGCCTTCAATTACGCAACAGCGTTTGAAAAAAAGGTTTGAAGAACTGGTTAAAAAAGCAAAAAAAGAAATCATTATTGAAACACCTTATTTTTTACCCGGGTTTTTGTTGCGTAAGCTTTTAATGGATGCGGCCAAAAGGGGTGTTGATGTAAAAATTTTAACTCCAAAACAATCGGATGTTCCGTTTGTGGATGTATTGCGAAGTAAATATTTGGGGATGTTTTATAAAAGTAATTTAAAAATGTTGTTTTATACACCAAATAACTTGCATGCCAAACTCATAATTATCGATAAGGAGTTGTTTTGTTTTGGTTCTGCTAATTTCGATTACCGCAGTTTTAGGTATATGTTCGAAATTATGTTGCAGGGAACCGACAAAGGCCTGTTGGAGGATTTACTGATTCATGTAAATGGGTCTTTGGAAGATTGCGAACCTTTTGACTATGAAAAATGGCTCCGACGGCCGCGTATATATAAGTTTTTCGAACAACTATTGGTGCCTTTTCGCCAT
The DNA here is from genome assembly GCA_037128515.1 of Bacteroidota bacterium. GTDB lineage: Bacteria > Bacteroidota > Bacteroidia > Bacteroidales > CAIWKO01 > CAIWKO01. Next base: position 24,371 of record JBAXWF010000031.1, read on the forward strand.
TATTTGTAGTCGATAAGCTCTTCTCATTTTTTTATTAAAATTCTTCCACCGATAAAAAAGTACTTTTTGTAGTATTCTTCCTCAAGACTATTGATAACCACGCCACGCTTTGTTGATGCATGAATAAATTTGTGTTCACCTATATATATGCCAACATGTGAAACCTTGTTGTCCGAAATTTTAAAAAAAACCAAATCCCCTGTTTCAAGTTCTTTTTGGGTAATTTGGGTAACATTTTTCAACTGATCGGTTGCACTTCTGTATAGATTTATATTATAAACTTCTTTATAAACCGACATCACCAGGCCCGAACAATCGGTGCCTTGTTTCGTAAAACCGCCATATTTGTAAGGTGTGCCCAACCATTCGTTTAAGCAAGTAATCAATTTTTTGTTTTCGTTGCCCGATAGTTATATATTTAATTTGCCTGAATAGATGGCATAAAAATTGTTTTCAATAACAAGTTTCTTCGGATGATTCCTTTTTTCCGGCTGTGTGGTTTTGCATGCTGCAAGCAGACATACCAAAAACAATATACTTAGGTTTCTTTTCCGAAATACCGCTTGCATTTTAATGGAATAGTTAAGCAAATATACATAATTGCTATCAGGTTTTTGTATTTGCTGGCAGTTTTCTACAACTCAATATTGTTCTAGACAACAAAAAATATCATTTTTTTAACCCGAATGTTATTTTCTCAATAAAATTAAGGGCTGTTCAGAAAAGAATAATATTTATGCTCCGCTAACAAATTCTTGGCAACTGTTCGCCTGTGAGCATATCGATTATACGTTTGCCTCCTATTTGGGTGTTTAATATAACTCTTCGCGGGTTTTCGGAAATAATTTTACCAATAACACAGGCATTTGTTCCTAAGGTATCTTGGTGCAGGGCTTCCAACACTTTTTCGGTATCTTCGGGAGCAACCACCATCAATAGTTTGCCTTCATTGGCTATATAGAGCGGGTCGAAACCAAACACTTCGCACAATCCCAGCACGCTTTCGCTTACTGGAATTTTGTCTTCTTCTATTTGTATACCAAAACTTCTGTTTTCTACCAGTTCGCACAAAACCGTTGCAATGCCACCTCGAGTAGCGTCGCGCATAAAGCGGATAGTTTTGGCAACTTGCATCGCCCGGTTGATTAATCCGTTTAGCGAGGCACAATCCGATTGCAAAGCGTCGGCAAAAAGGATATTATTGCGTGCACCTATAATAGTAACGCCATGTTCGGCAATATTGCCATTGATAATGATATTGTCGCCTAGTTGGATGTTATGGCCATAACTGATATGGTGGTTATGGGGTTGTATCCAGCCTATACCGCTCGTATTGATAAAAATTTTGTCGCATTTACCTTTATCAACCACTTTGGTATCACCAGCAACTATCTTTACACCGGCTTTCAATGCTTCTTCGGCCATAGTTATTACAATTTCTTCGAGCTTTTCAAATTCAAAACCTTCTTCAATAATAAAACCGCAACTCAAATATAATGGCAAAGCCCCCGACACAGCAATGTCGTTTATAGTTCCACATACTGCAAGTTTGCCGATGTTGCCTCCAGGAAAAAATATGGGGTCGACAACATACGAATCGGTGGTAAAGGCAATATGATTGCCAGGCATATTGAGCAAAGTAGCGTCGGTAGCAAAATGTTGGTCGTTTTCGCCAAAATGTTTGAAAAATATATTTTGAATCAGCTCCCGGCTCAGTTTTCCACCACTGCCATGGCCCAGTAGTATTGTTTGGTTTTTCATTGCATTGAATTTCAAATTTTCTATTTCAATAATTAATGATTACTATATAAAAAGAATACCTTTTACTTGCTATCTCTTACCATTCAACTTTTTACTTCTACCTCACATCTTCATTCCCCATACTTATAAAATGCCGCACATGCGCCTTCGTTCGAAACCATGCATGCACCAATGGGATTTTCGGGTGTACATACTTTACGGAATAGCTTACAATCGGTAGGTTTTTTCAATCCTTTAAGTATCTCGCCACAGCAACAACCCTTATCGTCTTTGGGTTCGGGCACATTTATATCAAAATGTGTAGCTACATCAAAGTGTTTATATTTTTCGCGAATCGCCAAACCACTGTTGGGTATTACACCAAACCCACGCCAAAATTCATCGGCCAATTCAAACACTTCGTTTAGCATGCCTTTCGCAATCAGGTTTCCTTCAGGTTTCACAGCACGTTTATACTGTATTTCAACTTTGGTATCTTGGTGTTCAATCTGATTTACCAACATTAAAATACTTTGTAGCATATCTGTCGGCTCAAAACCTGCAATCACACAGCCCAATTTATAATTCTCGGGAATAAATTCATAAATGGCCGAACCGGTAATGGCACTAACATGACCAGGGCAAATATATCCGTCAATTTTCACCCCCTCCGTAATAAGTGCTTCCATAGCGGGAGGCATAATTTTATGCGAACTGTGAACCACAAAATTGGTTAAACCTTCGTTATGTGCATTTATAATGGCCACTGCAGTTCCGGGTGCTGTGGTTTCAAAACCTATGCCCAAAAAAACAATGGTTTTCGTAGGATTTTCGCGCGCAATTTGCAAGGCATCAATTGTTGAATAAACAATGCGGATATCTTTTCCGGCAGCTTTTTGCATATCAAGATTTCCTTCCGAACCAGGAACACGAATCAAATCGCCGTAGGTAGTAATTATTACTTCGGGTTGGTTGCTTACAAGCATAGCAATGTCGATATATTTCTTACTTGTAACACACACCGGACATCCCGGCCCAGACAACAAATGAATGTTGGCAGGTAACAAAGAGGGTATGCCAAACTTATGAATTGACATGGTATGGCCTCCGCATACCTCCATCAACGATATTTCTTTATGCGAAACCTTTCCGATTTCTTTCACAATCTTTTCAACTAGTGCTCTATCGCGATACTCTGAAACAAATTTCATGATCAATAGTTATTATGCAAAAGTCGGCATAAAAATTTAAAAAGCGTATTGAAATTGAAAAAGACTGAATAATCATTAATATTTATCGTAGCTAAAAAGTACTTTTGCAGTCGAGAAATACTGTTAATATGCCGTTTATTTTCCGTCAAAAACTTGGCGCCCTTGAAAAAAACACCTTTAAAATACACTTTGCTTACTCCATTATTGAAGGTATAATTCTAGGTGTTCTGGCACTCAACGAATTTGTTTTTCTTAAAAGCCTTAATGGGAGCAATTTTGGTGTTAGTATCTTATTTCAGTTTAGCGTTTTTGTACTCACGTTTTCGGTTTTACTCAACGAATGGTCGCGTCGGGTAAAAAACAAAAAAAAATTCTTGATTTGGATTGGCATTATAACTCGGGCACCGCTAATTCTATTGGTGTTTTTTCCTGCCGACGTTGGGCAAATAGCTAATAATTGGGTGTATCATTATATTTTTCTAGCTATTTTTCTGATGTTTTATTTTGCAAACCCCATTATTTATCCAACCATTAATCATTTTCTGAAATCAAACTATACGCATACCAATTTTAGTGTATTTTACAGCTATTCAACCATCGCAAATAAAATCGTGATGTTGCTCATCACATTTATATATGGGTTTTTACTCGATTGGGACCAAAACATTTATCGTTATGTTTTTCCCGCCATAGCATTTTTTGGCATGTTCTCGGTATGGATGCTGTCTCAAATTAAAAACAATATGGCATTTGTTGAACCAATAAATATACCTGTTTGGCAATCGATAAAAAGAACCCTAACAGATATGCGGCAAAAAATGAAATCGAACAAACCTTTTCGCGATTTCGAAATTGGATTTATGTATTATGGATTTGCCTTTATGGGCACCGTTTCGGTTATTGCTATTTTTTTCAACAAAGCTCTAGATTTGAATTATACCAGTGTGGCTTTTTATAAAAATTCTTACAATTTGTTAGCCATAATATTGTTGCCTTTGTTCGGGAAGCTTATGGGCAAATTAGATCCACGGCGTTTTTCGGCAATTACATTTACTTCATTATTGTTTTATCTGTTGTTTATTGGCCTAACCACGTATATTCCCTGTTTTGTATGGATTAGCGATATAAAACTTTATTACACTCTATTTCTGGCCATGCTTTTCAATGGGGTTTTTGCAGCAACCATGTCGTTGCTGTGGAGCATAGGGTCGGCTTATTTTTGTAAAAAAGAAGAAGCGTCGGAATATCAGGCCATTCATTTAAGTTTTACCGGACTTCGCTCTTTTTTTGCACCAGTTTTAGGCTTAGGTGTGTATAAACTGATTGGTTTTACTGGTACTTTTATTATGGGCATCATATTATTACTATTATCCGTAATCATTTCGTTGCGTTCCTATAATAAATATCATCTTGATGGAGCTCACAAAAGCGATGTAGAGCCATTTACTGATCCTCAGATAGAAAAATAAACTAACGTTACTAGTTTCCTGTACGAATTGCCACAACCGGATCGAGTTTGGAAGCAATAAAAGCGGGAATAAACCCTGAGATGAGTCCTATAGTTGCCGAAACACATACACCCAATATAATATTGCCCGAGGTGAGTGACAAATCCATATCAAAGGATACCGAAACTAGTAAGGTGCCCAAATACACTAAGAGCAAACCCAATATACCTCCAATTAAGCTTAAAATGATTGCTTCGAATAAAAATTCGAATAGAATAAAAAAGTTTTTTGCACCCAACGACTTCTGAATACCAATTATGTTGGTTCGTTCGCGAACCGAAACAAACATAATATTAGCAATTCCAAACCCTCCAACCAACAACGAAAAACCTCCAATTACCCAGCCTGCAATAGAAATTACTTGAAAAATACTGTCGAAACCTTTCGTTAAAATATCGGTCTCATTAATCGCAAAATCATCGTCAGCGCCCGGCTTCAATTTTCGAACCGACCGCATAATACCTGTTAATTCGTCTCTTACCTCAGCATTCGAATAAAAAGGACGGGCTTTAACTATCAATGTCGGCTGATATCCTTCATACCGAATATCGATAATATTTCGTGCAAAATTTATCGGAATCAGCACCTGTTCGTCGGGGCCACCACCAAACAAATCTTTTCCATTTTTTTTAAAAACACCAATTACTTCCAAATTTCTGCCAAAGATTTTAATTTGTCTGCCCACCGGCTCAATATTCTGAAATAAATTCTCTGCAATGGTACTGCCAATAATGGCAACATTTTTACCACCCGCCGATTCAAGTTGAGTAAAATACCTTCCATCGCCCAGATTAACAGCCCAAACCTTTTCGTAGTCGTGCGATACACAACTTATTTCAATATTATCTAAACTTTTATCAAGATGTTTAACGGTTTTGTTAGCCGTTATCATAAAAGCAGCCGATTCAATGCCATTTGCCCGTTTCAACACATCATTCATTTCGGCATATTTCGGTTCCGGACGATTCATATATTTCCACCAAGGGTAATCGCCACCAAAAGCCCATGGCCATTTTTGTATAAAAAGCACATTGTTGCCCAACGATTCGATATTTTTCCGAATCGTAATTTCCATAGAATCTACTATGGTAAAAACTGTTATTACCGCAAATATACCTATGGTAATTCCGAGTAATGATAAAATAGTACGTAATTTGTTCACAACAATAGCTTGGAATGCAAACAAATAACTCTCGCGTAAAAGACGGAAAAACAAAAACATTTAATTTATGTTAAAATAGTAACAAAGTGTTTGATAAATCGTTAAAAGTCCTAAAAAAATATTTAATTTACGCGTATAAAATTAAACAAATTATCAATAAAAAATTGTTTTTGTAACTGGAAGAAGAAAATGTTTTTTGAAACAAACAAAAAATAGAAAACTTTTCATAAAAATCTTTTAATAATAATACCCAAAAAATCTTTTAATACATTTATTTATACGACCTTTGCAGAAATTTTCGAAAAAGTGATTCATGAAAAAGATTAACAGTGCTTTAATTTCGGTTTTTTATAAAAGCGGTCTGGAAGAAATTATTATTGAACTTCAAAAATTAAAAGTTCAGATTTATTCAACCGGTGGCACACTTGATTATATTAAAAGCATGGGAGTACAAGCTATTGCTGTTGAATCGCTAACATCTTTCCCTTCCATTTTTGGCGGGAGAGTTAAAACGTTGCATCCCAAAATTTTTGGTGGTATTTTGTACAGACGTGATAATGCTGATGATTTGAAACAAACGTCGGAATATAGTATTCCTCCCATTGATCTGGTTATTGTTGATTTATATCCTTTCGAACAAACGGTGGCTTCGGGTGCCAACAATGATGAAATTATTGAAAAAATTGACATTGGTGGAATTTCGTTGATAAGAGCTGCAGCAAAAAATTACAATGATGTTGTAATTGTTTCCTCGGCAAACCAATATAAAATGTTGACTACCCTATTAAAAGAAAAAAACGGGCACACTGAAATTGAAGACCGAAGATATTTTGCGGCGCAAGCGTATAATGTATCTTCGCATTACGATACAGCTATTTTCAATTATTTTAATTCTGATAAACAAATACCTGCTTTTAAACAAAGTATAAATACCAAATTAACTTTACGCTACGGCGAAAATCCACATCAACAAGGTGTTTTTTACGGAAACATTGATGAGGTGTTCGAACAATTAAATGGTAAAAGCATTTCATATAACAATTTGGTTGATATTGAAGCTGCTGTAAATCTCATACACGATTTTTCGGAAACCACTTTTGCTATATTAAAACATACCAATGCGTGCGGAGTTGCAAGCCGCGAAAAACTCATTGATGCATGGAAAGATGCACTGGCAGGTGACCCTGTTTCTGCATTTGGTGGCGTGTTGGTTACCAACAAAGCTTTGGATGTTGAAACTGCTCAAGAAATAAACAACTTGTTTTTCGAGGTTATTATTGCACCCGATTACAAACCTGGGGTTTTAGAAATTCTGTGTCAAAAGAAAAACAGAATTATTTTAAAACAAAAGCTTTTCAAATTTCCTTGCATGCAGTTTAAATCATTGCTAAATGGTGTGATTGAACAAGACAAAGATAGCACGATTGAAAAAGTGGAAGATTTGAAAGTAGCCACAATAACTTCGCCCGATAATAAAACGATTGAAGATTTGTTGTTTGCAAATAAAATTGTAAAACATACCAAATCCAATACGATTGTTTTAGTAAAAAATGGCCAACTTATAGGAAATGGAACAGGGCAAACATCACGGGTTGATGCATTACGGCAAGCCATTGCTAAAGCTAAAGAATTTGATAAAGATTTGCACAACGCGGTTATGGCCTCCGATGCTTTTTTCCCTTTTGCTGATTGTGTGGAGATTGCATTCCACGAAGGAATCAAAGCGGTAGTTCAACCCGGGGGTTCGATAAATGATAAAAAATCCATCGATTTTTGTAACCAAAATGGTGTTTCGATGGTATTAACCGGTATCAGACATTTTAAACACTAATAAAATAAAACCAGTATGGGATTATTATCACTATTTACAAAAGAAATTGCAATTGACCTTGGAACTGCAAACACCATTATTATACATAACGATAAAATTGTTGTTTCAGAACCTTCAATCATAGCGATTAACCTTATCACAGGAAAAACGGAAGCCGTTGGTAAAAAAGCTATGATGATGCATGGCAAAACGCATCAAAATATCAGAACCATTCGCCCGTTGCGTGATGGCGTTATTGCCGATTTTCATTCTGCTGAAATCATGATCAAAGCATTTATAAAAATGATTAGCACGAAAAGAGCTTTATTTCCGCCTGCATTGAAAATGGTAATCAGCATTCCCTCCGGTATAACCGAAGTTGAAGAACGCGCTGTACGCGATTCTGCCGAACAGGCCGGAGCTAAAGAAGTTCGTTTGATACACGAACCCATGGCTGCTGCCATTGGTATTGGCATTGATGTGCTGGAACCAAATGGTAACATGGTTATTGACATAGGTGGCGGTACCAGCGAAATAGCCGTTATTGCTTTGGGTGGTATTGTAAATAATAAATCCATTCGTATTGCCGGCGATGATTTTAATGCCGACATTGAAGAATATATGCGCAAGCAACACAATATTAATATAGGTGAACGTACTGCAGAGCGAGTAAAAATTGAAGTTGGAGCTGCCATGCCTGATATTGATAATCCACCAGCCGATTTTGCCGTTCATGGTAGAGATATGCTTACCGGTATTCCAAAAGAAATTATGGTTAATTCGGCCGAAATTGCTCATGCGCTTGATAAATCAATTGTGAAAATTGAAACAGCGGTTTTGAATGCATTGGAGATGACTCCTCCTGAATTGGCAGCAGATATTTATCGTACAGGTATCTACTTGGCTGGTGGTGGCGCTTTGTTGCGTGGTTTGGATAAGCGTTTGCATTTGAAAACGAAACTGGCGGTTCATATTGCAGAAGACCCGCTTATGGCTGTGGCTAGAGGCACTGCGATTGCTTTGAAAAATTTTGATAAATTTCCTTTTCTTATTAAATAGTTTTTTGGTTATTTTTGCACTGATTATCAGCCGAAAAAAATTAGCTGAGATATATACTTATTATGCGTCCGCTGATTCAGTTTTTTGTTAAGTACTATTATTTCTTCCTGTTTATATTGCTGGAATTCTTTGCTTTTCTGCTTATTTTTCAAAACAACTACTATCAGCAATCTGCTTTTTTTAATGCTTCCAATGCCATATCAGGGGGTATTTACAATTACTATAGTGGGTTTACCGATTATCTTTCGTTGAAACAAATCAACAAGTCGTTGGCAGACGAAAACTCGCGTTTGTTGACTCTACAAAAAAGCTCTTATATTAAATCAAGCAACAAAACTTTTATAATTAACGATACACTTTACCAACAGCAATACACCTATTTGAGCGCAAAGGTTATTTCGAACACGATTAACCGTGCAAATAATTATCTCACGCTAAACAAAGGCTCAAAGCAGGGTATTAAAAAAAATATGGGCGTTATTTCTTCGCAGGGAATTGTGGGTATTGTTAAAGATGTATCAGATAATTTTTGTTCGGTTACATCATTGTTGCATTCAAAATCAAAAATCTCGGCTAAGATTAAAAAGAATGATTATGTGGGAACCATCGTGTGGAATGGTGGCGATTACCAAATTGTTACCTTGAAAGATGTGCCTACCCATGTAAAAATTTCGGTGGGCGATACTATTATTAGTAGTGGATATTCGATGATGTTTCCTGAAGGAATTTTAATTGGCTCCATTTACAATTATGAAATAAACAAGGGCAAAGATTTTTATGAAATCAAGGTAAAATTGTTTAACGATTTTAACAACATTTCATACGTTTATATTATAAACAACCTGATGAAGGATGAGTTAAACGAATTGGAAAAAAACACACAAAATGAATAATATACTATTTCGAAATATTGTTCGGTTTGTTGCACTTGTTTTACTTCAGGTGCTGGTGTTTAACAATATTGAGGTTTTTTCGTTCATTACACCGTTTATTTATATCCTTTTTATCATTTTACTTCCATTTGAAACTCCAAAATGGCTTATTTTAGTTTCGGGGTTTTTGTTGGGCTTATGTATTGATACGTTTTCGAATACAGGGGGAATTCACACTGCGTCAACCGTTTTAATTGCATTTATTAGCCCGTGGGCACAAAATGTGGTTTCGTCGAAACAAGATTATGAACCCGGACTGCAACCTGGCATCCGAAAACTGGGATTTAAATGGTTTTTCTTTTATTCGCTAATTTTAACCACAGTGCACCATATTTTCTTGTTTTACTTGGAAATATTCCGATTTTCCGATTTTTTTGGAACCCTGAAACATGCACTATATAATGTGGCGTTTACACTGGTCTTTATAATTATTTCGCAATTTTTATCTTTCGGTAGAAAATCAGAGTAATAATCTTATATATTTGCAAAAATAATCTTAAAATTTATTTTCAAGATTTTTTCTTTATTAGTCTAAATCGGTACATTTTTTGATTAGTGAGTTTTTTTTAAACGGTACTAATTTTTTTTACTTTATTATGGAAAATAAGAAAAGTGTTATTGTTCATATCAGTAATGTCACACCCGAGGTGATGGATGCCCTGCACAATAAATATCCAGACGGATATCAAGACCACATCTTTAAGGTGACAAAGCCCAATAAAGATTTTTTTCATGCTGTGACGGTTGATACAAAGGACACAAGTTATTTGATTAAAGTTGATGTTAAAATTGATAATGTCTCAACCGAAAAAATTGATGAGCAATTGTTTTCGAACATAGACAGTTTGGAACCGGATGCGAAAGCAACCGACGAGGTGGATGAACAAAAACCGAAAAAATCGAAAAACGACGATTTGTTTTAACCCGCTATCCCCCTTCGGCTCCCCACTCAAATGCGTTTACCGGAAACCCGGCCAGATGCAGTATTTTGTTTATTACGGTTTCCACAAGCTCATCAATGCTTTGTGGCTTTGAATAAAATGAAGGTGATGCAGGGCATATTACTGCTCCTGCCAATGTGAGTAATTTAAAATTTTCAATATGTATTAAATTATAAGGCATTTCGCGGGCCACAATGATCAATTGCTTTTTTTCTTTAAGCATAACATCGGCAGCGCGCGTAAGCAAATCGTCGGCATAACCATGAGCAATACGACCTATGGTTCCCATGGTACACGGACAAATAATCATGCAATCGTAATTGCCCGAACCCGATGCAAAGGGTGCAAAAAAATCACTGGTATCGTAAATTTTAAATGAGGTGAGCTCATGTTTTTTACAATGCAACTCGTGCTCAATCACCGTTTCGGCATTAGTTGAAAAAACCACACCGCAGGCTTCAATTTCACTTCCAAAAGTTTGGAGATTTTGTAAAAGTTTTTGTGCATAAATTGAACCACTTGCACCTGTAACACCTATAACAATTTTCTTTTTCATCAAATTTGATAAATCAACGATAATAGTAGAGAAGAATTATATTGGAGTCGGTCAGGCATAGAAGAATTTAAAATCGGTTTCCTCACAGGAATAAAAGAGTTTTCCCCGCGAATATTCACTTTAAAATGCTTGTTGATATGGATGCCCAAACCACCAACAACACAATAATCGAATCGATTAAATTCCTGAATTTTTGAATTGGGGATAACACCACCATAATCTTTTTCCACACCCGAAGTTTTCATCAGCACGCCCAAAGCCGGCCCAACCTCAAGATAAAAGCGTTTTGCAAAGTTCCATTTAAACAGCAAAGGCATTTCAATGTATTGCAAATTCAATTTATAGGTATCCAGGTTGCCGTTTTTGGCAACTTTGCGGCTTCCTTTTTGAATGTAGTAAAGCTCCAATTGCAATCCGTATTTTTCTTTAAAAAAAATGTTTGTAAAAACACCGGCAAAGAGGCCGGGTTTGTTGAAACCCGATAGGTTATCGCCCGATATTTGCGAGGCTGCGATGCCTGCAAACACGCCGGCTTTGAATTTTTGTGCCTTTGTAATCTGAAAACAACCACAAAGCAACACAAGTAATAGCATCTTTTTCATGAAATAGGTTTTTATTTACAACACCTTGCGCAATTATTGGGTGCACCCGATTACCCAAGTTTTGCTTATGTAAAGGTAGATATTTTTTTAATGCCAAAATAAAAATTAGCACACTGATTTTATGAATTTTGATACTAGCTAATGTACTATACTGCCATTATGACACAATAATAATAATGCAAGACGCCATATTGACAGGTATTATTATACATGGGTAATTATGCATACTATTGATTTTCTGTAATTAGAATTTTTTTGAAAAAAATAATTGGTTTTGCACAATGTTTGAAAAAGTGATGCTAAAATTAAGTACTAACAAAAGAATAGGAGATAAAAACAATGAAAATTATGAAATGGAACCCCGAACCCACATTTTCGGGATTGATGAACAGTTTTTTCGAAAACGAATTAAATTTGATGTCGCCTCAACGATTTGGCTATGCTCCGGCCACCAATATAGTGGAAAACGAAAATTCGTTTCGCCTTGAATTATCGGTGCCGGGAATGGAAAAAGAAGATTTTAAGGTGGATGTTGAAAACAATGTGCTAACAATTTCGGCTGAAAAACAAGAAGAAAAAACAGAAGAAAACAAAAACTTTACACGTCGGGAGTTTGTTTATGGCAATTTTAGTCGCTCGTTTGTGTTGCCCAAAAGCATTAATGCCGACGACATAAAAGCCGAATACAAAAACGGTATACTCAACATTGATTTGCCGAAAAAAGAAGAAGAAAAAGCAAAGGCAAAAAAAGAAATTGCGATAGGCTGAGGGGGTTGTTTTTGACGGAAACAGGGCATCAGGTGAACTGATGAAGCAATGATAAAAGAAAAAAGCTTGCTGCAATTGCAAGCTTTTTTCTTGTTTGTACCTTATCTTTTGTTGCCGGACTAACTTTTTGCGTTGGCAAATTGGGGTTACATCGGTTTTTTTATACTACCAAAAGATGCAGGGCAGCTAACCAGGGTGTCATGCCATATTTTGTGATTCCGCAAACGCGAACCCACACCAGCGTTCCAGAATCCAAATTGGTGAGATACATGCGTGCCTGTGTTGAACCTCCGGCTAGTGTCCAATCTTTTTCGGTGGCAGGTTCGGTTTCGCCAACGCCAAACATCCAAATGTAGGCTGGTGTTTTTGCCATGGCTTTGCAAAAAGCCAACACTTCGCCTGGATTGGCTCCATGTTCGAGCCAAAATTCGCGATGCAAAGCTGGCGATGTTTCTTCTGATGTTAACGGATAGGCTGCCGTAATCATGATTGCTTCATCGCCACTGGCTGTTAGCTCAATATACAAACCCAGTTTTAAAAAATCTTTTTCAAGATCGTCGCGCGATTCGTGCATTTGTTTGGTTTCAATTGCGCCTCCGGTTCGGGCGGCAATTTCTTTTGTTGCTAAATCATCCACTTTGGTGGTGAGGCTTGCCAATGTTGGCGTGGGTGTTGTAAAGTGTGTATTCCCTGTGAGGTTCTTTATTGCCGTACGAACCATGTCGATAAACAATAAAGTGGAATTACTTCTAAAATTTCTGATGGGTCTTCTTTTTCTTTTTGCCATGGCTTTAATTTTTTTATGGGTTTATGAAACAAAGTTACGACATATAAACGGCTGATTGTATGCTTTGAGTGGTGCTTAGGAGGCTATGTTCCGGCTATGTTCCGGCAAACAGCAGTTGCGGGCTTGTGATTATTGGTTTCTTAAAAAAATAATTTTTCGAAAATAATTGCCCAAAATGCTATGAATTCTGTGTTTTTTCGAAATAAAGTTTTTGTTGGGTTGGTATTCGGGGCACACCTATAGTATATGCCTGTTTTTAATATACTGGCTCCATTTCATGAACAATATTTTTGGTGCATGGGGCTTATTTGCCGAAATATATTTAATCGTTTGGTGGTGTCTTTCAGCACTTCGTTGTTTAGTTTGGCATATTTTTTTCGCAACGGAAGTTGTTGATGCGGTGGTGCCTGCAAATGTAATTGTAAGTGTTTTATCAGGCCACGGCTGTTGTTGCAACGAATTCGCCGAGCGCAGTGTAGTTGATAAAACAACATTAAAAGAGCCCCCAAATGTTCGGGGGGAATGGTAATTTTGAAATCGGTTGCGGTGTTTTTAAACAATAGGGCAATTTTGTTGGCCGATTTCAATCCGGGAAAGGTTTCGCAAAGTTCCATGATAAATGTTTCTAGCGATATGCGATTTTCTTTATCGGTTACTTTTACTACCCAAGTGAAATAGGTTGCTGCCGATGGCTGTGTAACAGCCTGATTGCACGACGCATGAATTTCCCTGATAAAAAAACATTCTTCAATAACTCCCAGAAAAAAATTGAAAGCAAATTCCTTCCAAAGTATACGAACGGGTTCGGCTTGCAATTGATTCATCAAAATGGTGTAATAATCAACTTTTGATAGTTGCGATTGGTGAATGGCTTCGGATATAAGTTTGGTGATAAAACAAAACACCTGCCCGGCATCTTTTTTGCGCTGGTTCTCCTCGGTAGCACTTTCAAACCAGTGCGCTGCCAAAGCAAAATACCGTTTCACCAGTTTATTCACCTGCGTTTGCATGTGAACCAGATTGCCGGGCTTGGGTGGCATATTGAATTGAGCTGTTATCTGCTCCAAGGATTGGTATAAATGGTGTTTGTGCAAAAGCGCCACCAGGTCCTTTTGATGATTGACATCGTAATGGGTGTTCAAAATTATGCCGATTTTCATTTTGATATACGCTTTGCTTAACAACTGTATAACGTAATTGACACCTATTTATGAGTGCAGCCGCAGAATAAATTTTCTCCTGGATACAATATTGAGTTCCGACAAATCAATATTGAGTTCTTGAAAACCAATATTGCGTTCCGACAAACCCATATTGTGTTCTT
>JBAXWF010000032.1:0-38678 GCA_037128515.1 Bacteroidota bacterium
GTCGTAATCAGCAAACCTGTCAAAGTCTTGCTTTGTGTCAAATAAAACGAAGTAGCCACGATACCTTCGCACTCCACTATCAATGCAATAGTGTTAGTCTTAAACGGATCTTCATACCGTGTAAATCTTTCAATAAATTTTGCTTTATCGGTATCAAAACTATTTACAACGAATCTTGATAAAGCTGTCTTGTCTTCTAATTTTGGTTGCATCATACTATATAATTTTTGATTGTTAGTTTCAGGCAATAAATGTAATAAAATAAAATTCATAAAATTAAAAAAAAATCAAAAAAATCACTTTCACTACTAAAAAAATCATTACAATCACTATAAATTACATATTAACAAGATATTATGGCGAATATATTTTTTTATAAATTCTATAAAATTGCCAGTAATTTGGTCAATATAGTAATTATTGAGGCTTATATAGAGATGAATATACTCTCTATAGAGATGAATAAGCTCTCTATAGAAATGAATTTGTCCTCTATAGACATGAATGAGCCCTCTATAGAGATGAATGAGCTCTCTATAGAAATGAATTTGTCCTCTATAGACATGAATGAGCTATATATAGACATTAATGAGTCATTTATAGAGATGAATTTGTCCTCTATAGCGTTCTGCAAATTCTCAAAACAGCCTATTGACCTGTTTATAATAAATAATTAGATTTATTTGGTGTTTTTATCTTAAAATTTGGTATTTGGAGCTTGAAATTTGGTATTTGGATCTTGGTATTTGGAATTTGGAACTTGGTTTGTGTCCTTTTTCCTCCAAAAAACAACAATTGTCATCCCAATCAAACCCAAATTACTCAAACCCAAAGCCCCTATGTTGTCGAAGAAATCGCCAATTGTTTTGCCAACAATATCGTTACTATTTGTACCATATAATAGGAAAAGGATACATAAACAAATTATTGGCAGTACTCGTTTTTGTTGAATCACAAAATAAACAAGCATTGTTATTATAGGCAATGAATATAAGAAATGCTCGGTGTCGGTATTTATAATGCTTGGCAATAGGGCTATTAAAATAAAACATTCGAAAATAAAGTTTGTGTTTTGTCGTTGTTTGCTGGTTTTTTTCTCGCGATGAAAATAGTTATTCGTCCAAAATAATACAATGTATAAAAAGCATGCACCAATTAAAATCGCATACTGAAAAGATGACGGCAGGTTAGCATGTATAAAATGACTCACCAAATAGTCGATATTATTATTACTTGGAAAAGAAGTGGAATGATCGAGCATTGTTTTTAGCCATTCGGTGTGAAGTATAAGGGTTTGGTTCCAGCCGAAAATAAGAAAGAATATTAATGACTGTAGAACTATAAAAGCAATTCCTCCCCAAATTAGCTTCCATTTTTTATGAAAGAGGATTGGTAAAGCTATAATCAAGAAAAAAGGTTTGAATAATATTACCAATCCAAATAATACGCCTGATACAAAATGTCGTGACTGTACAATATGTTTTATGCACAGCAACAAAAGTAGCAACAGTAATATATTGGTGTTGCCTAAGTGAAGTTCGCGATACAGTAAGTTTAAACAAAAGATAAATACTATGGAAAGTAACCACGCTTCATTTTTTATGGGTTCTTTATAAAAATAGGTCTGCATGAATTCTTTTACTAATTTAAACGACCACAACACAAAAAACACAATTGCAAAATAATAAATAATACACGCGATTTTATACGGCAATAGTGTAAATGGCGCAAATAATAAGAGAACAAAAGGTGAGTACTTATAAAATCCTGAATCCAACCCAAAATGAGTTCCATAAACTTGTGAGCCCGAAATCAGCGATTTTGCTGCCAAATAATACACTTTGAAATCGTTAAGCCAAAACCTGCCATTGACGATTTCAGATGTAAAAAGCAACAGACATATAAGGCTGACAAATAGTACAAAACTTGTTGGTAAAATTAATTTGAAGTTTTTTGCGCTCATTTATCTAACGAATAATTCATGAAAAATTGACGCAAATCTATGAAAAACATACTATCTTTTAATAAAATATTATTTTTTTGATACAGTTTGATATAAATAGTATTACCTTTATGAAAAAAAAATGGAGGCTAATATGTATTATTTAATTGCTTATATCGGGGGACCGGTATTGTTTTTATTTTTAATCGGTATCAGAATTGTTCGCCCTACACACAGGGGTTTAATAGAACGACTTGGAAAATATCATCGTTTTGCCGATGCTGGTTTCCATTGGATTATTCCGTTTATCGAACGTATGTTTTTGGTGAATGTTACCGAACAAATGGTGGATGCCGAACCACAAGAAATTATTACTAATGATAATTTGAATGCCCGAGTGGATGCTCAGGTGTATTTCAAAGTTAAAGATGATGAAGAAAGTGTAAAAAGTTCGCAATATAATGTGAACCGCTATCAATGGCAAATTGTAAACCTTGCACGAACCACCTTAAGAAATATCATTGGCACCCTTACATTGAAATCAGCTAACAGCGAGAGAGGCAAGATTAACTCGGAGTTGCATAGAACGCTGTGTGACGAAACTAAAAGTTGGGGAATTGATATTGTGAGAACCGAGTTGAAGGAAATTGATCCGCCCAAAGATGTTCAGGAAACCATGAACAAAGTGGTGAAAGCAGAAAATGAAAAAATTGCTGCTATTGACTATGCTACTGCGGCCGAAACGGTAGCTGACGGTGTGAAACGTTCGAAGATTAAAGAAGCGGAAGGTGTGAAACAAGCAAAAATATTGCATGCCGAAGGCGAAGCCGAAGCAATCAGATTGGTGAACGAAGCCGCTGACCGTTATTTTATCGGTAATGCTCAAATGCTTCGGAAGCTTGAAGCGGTAGAACATTCACTTGAAAATAATGCCAAGATAGTGGTACCAACGAATTCAGAGTTGGTAAATATTATTGGTGATATGGCAGGTATAGCTCCGTTGCCAATAAAAAAGAAAGAACCGGCAGATAATAAAGATTATTAATCTAGACAATTTATTAGTCGGGCAATACGTTAGCGTGTTGCCCAACTTTTTTTATACAATTTTATTTGTGTTGCCCGAATAAATGGTCTTGTATTTTTTTAAACCAACGAATCGAAGAGTATTTCAACCGGATGCCATGCTTTTATACCGGTTCCGTTTTGTATTTGTTGGCGACAACTGATGCCCGGTGCAGCAATTATTTCGTTTTTTGCTTTACGTATAGCTGGAAACAACACCATTTCGCCAATCTGCATAGATAGGTTGTAATGTTCTTTTTCGAAACCAAAGCTACCGGCCATGCCGCAACAGCCGCTTGGTATTTCATCCACTTGATAGTTTTGAGGTATTTCGAGCATTTGTTTGGTGGGTAGGGTGGTGGACAGGGCTTTTTGATGACAATGCCCGTGAAGTTTGATGGTGGCTGATGTTGTGGTGAAGGCTTTTGCATCAATATGTCCCAAAGTAAATTCGGTAGCCAGAAATTCTTCGATGGTAAATGCGCATTTGGCAATTGCTTGGGCTGTTGGTTGCAATTGGTTGCCCACAATATCGGGATATTCGTCGCGGAAGCTTAATATAGCAGATGGTTCTATGCCTACCAAAGGCGTTTCGGGGGTTGCGAGTGCCGATAATTGATTTACATTGTGCATGGCAAGGGCTTTGGCTTTTTTTACCCATCCTTTCGAAAAATAGGTGCGACCGCTGTTGGCAATGGGGGCAAGTTTTACGCAATATCCTAGTTTGATGAGCAACTGAATGGCTTTACGGCCTATTTCAACATCGTTATAATTGATAAACTCGTCGGCAAAGAAATAAAGTGTTTTGCCTTGTGAATTGTTTTGTTTTAAGTAGGCGGTGGCCCATTTTGTTAGGGTTGTTTTGCTTAGGGCAGGAATCGTGCGCTGAGGTGCAAACTTCAATAGGCGCTTGAGCATGTTTGAAGAAAAACGGGCACGGGCAAAGTAGTTGAATGCAGTGGGCCACAACATTCCAACACGGTTGATACGTGTTATATTGGCAACAAGCCACGAACGCATCGACACACCGTGTGCATCGTGATAATGCTGCAGGAACTCGGCTTTGTAGCGTGCCATATCGATACCCGATGGACATTCGGTTTTGCACCCTTTGCACATCAGGCACAAATCGAGTATATCGTGTAGTTCTTTTCGGGCAAAAGGGTTGTTGTGACTTTTATCGTAAAGCAGTTCGCGGAGGAGATTGGCGCGGGCACGTGTGGTGGTGTTTTCGTTGTGGGTGGCCATAAAACTGGGGCACATCACACCACCTATCGCACTGCTTTTGCGGCAATCGGCTGTGCCGTTGCACCGTTCGATGGCGCGCAATAGTCCGTTGGTGTTTGAATAATCAAAAAATGTTTTAAAGTTGGGTTCGTCAATCAATCGCTGCTCGCGAAGATTGAGGGCGATGGGGGGGGGGGCAATAATTTTTCCGGCATTGAATATGTTTTGCGGGTCGAAGACTTGTTTGATATCGACAAGGCTTTGGTAAATCGTTTCGCCCAACATCAAAGGGATGAATTGGGCACGAATGCGCCCGTCGCCATGTTCGCCACTGAGCGAACCGCGGTATTTTTTCACCAATAGTGCTGTTTGGTAGGCGATTTTATTGAGCAATTCAACGCCATGTTGGGTTCGCAGGTTTAAAATGGGTTTGAAATGCAGTTCGCCTGTGGAAATATGGCCGTAATAAGCACAATCCACGCCATGCGATTGCAACATTTGGTGAAATTCCGCAATGTAGGCGGGCAATTTGTGGGGCGACACGGCGGTGTCTTCAACAAAACTGTGGGGTTTAAGCAGGGTGGTGACACTGGTGAGTATGCCCAGCCCGGCTTTGCGCAGGTTGCGCACCTGTGTCATAGCGTTGCCTTCAATTATGGGGAAATGATATCCCAACCCATCTGTTTGCAGGTGGGCGATGAGCTGATTGGCTTGGTGCAAAAGCTGAGTTGCATCATTATTTGCCAATTCAATAATCAAAATGGCTTGGGGTTGGCCTTGTATAAAAAAGCAGTTTTGCTGCTGGCTCAGGTTTTGTGCCGCGCCTTGCACTATGGTTTTATCGATGAGTTCCACGGCAGTGGGCTCGTGGCTTAGTGCTACCAGATTGGCCAAAAGCGCTTGTTGCAAGGTGGCGAAATGGGCGCACACAAACAAATTTTTTTCGGTGGGAATGGGAATAATATTGAGCTTGGCTTCGGCTATAAAGGCCAGGGTGCCTTCTGATCCACAGATGAATTGTGCCATGTTGAAGGGCCGATGGCTTGTTGGGTCGAAAACATGGCTATGCAATAAGGCATCTAACGCATAGCCGTTGTTTCGTCGTTTTATGATGGCTTCGGGATAGTTGGCATCAATCTCTTGGGCCATGCCCGTGCGGCTTAGGGTATGGTGGATGCTTCGGTATATTTGGTTCTCTAAGGTATGGCCCAAGCATTTTTCATGGAATTGCTGCTGGGTGAGGGGGCCAAACTCGGCCTGGCTTGTATCTGACAAGTAGCAGCGCACGGAAATCAGGTGGTCGCGGGTGCTGCCGTAAATTAGCGAATGTTCGCCGCAGGAGTTGTTGCCTATCATGCCGCCAATCATGCAACGGTTGGAGGTGGATGTTTCGGGGCAAAACATCATGCCGTGGGCTGCCAAAAATTGGTTGAGTTGGTCGCGTACCACGCCGGGCTGAACTCGCACCCATCGTTGCTGGATGTTTAGCTCTATGATTTGGCCGAAATGCTTGGATAGGTCTACCACAATGCCAGGGCCTGTGGCTTGTCCGCCAAGCGACGTGCCGGCTGCTCGCGGAATGAGGGTGATTTTGTTTTGCGCGGCAAAGCGGATTAGATGCTCCAAATCGGCTTCGTTGGCAGGCACTGCCACTGCCAGGGGTGTATCGAAATACAAGGAGGCATCGGTGGCATAAATGGTGCGCGACACCGCATCGGTGAGCAATTGGCCGGTTAGCTGGCGGTTTAGTTCCTGAAGTTTGTTGTGCATGGCAATAATATGGTTGCGTAAAATTACAAATTTTTGGAGAATGGGGGCGTACAAGTCGGCAATCGGCAGCAGGGTGGGATGTAATTGTTTTATTGTTGAATTGTTACATTGTTTTATTGTTACATTGTTTTATTGTTACATTGTTTTATTGTTCTATGGTTTTATTGTTAAATTGTTGAATGGTTAAATGGTGTGCTGGAAACCGATGCGATGACATGGCAAAACCCCAAATAATCGATTTTTTGCACTTGGCTAATTTTTATGGAAGGTAAAAAGTAGGCTATGCTAAGGCTTGTATATTTTACTCAAACCCCATAAAATAGGTTATTTGCGTTTTGTTGATTTTAGCAACAACCCAAAAAAAACAGTATTTCGAGTATTGGGTTTTGAATGATTTCATCAATCCGTTTCAACGAAATTCGTAAATTTTCAACCAAATCCTACAACCCAGCACCACCACCAATGGCGAAGTGCAAATAATCCTAATTTAATTGCCAGATTAAGTTAATAAATGTGAATGAAAAAAACTCCCGAAGTCATAAAACCACCCAGGGAGTTTTTTTTTCAGAGTAGAAAAGAAATATTTTATAAATTTGTTGGGGAAAAGGGGGCCTGTATAAAGTTATTATTAATTATGAAAAGATTTTTTGTTTTATTTGTTATGATATTACAAACTGTTTCATGAAAAAACTCCTACCAACCCTGTTTATAGCATTTTTTTCGATATGGGTTGTTGCGCAACACCCGGCTGATACACTCATCAAAGGTTCCTGGGTAATTTATGGAGCCACCGTAGATAGCGAAATAGTAATAAATACTATTACGTATAGCACAATGACATTCTATTCAAATTCCATTTACCAAAGAATTAGCTGCGATTCCACAGGCAAACAATTGTTTCAACATGCACCCACTGGCGCCAAATGGAAACTTATCAACCGAGGCAAAACAATAAAATTTACTAAAATTCACGATTTAACATCGCGCAATTATCAAAGTGAGCACCCACACAAAACCAAAAGTGCCATCATTATGATTAACGATTCGTTGTTAACCCTAGCTGATTACAAAAACCTCAATTTTTATTATCACTATAAAAAATTAGCACCCATACCCATGGCAATGGATCGTTATCTTCATCCGGCTGTAAAAAATCAAGTAGGCACTAGCCCCAATTCATACCAAAATTATTTTATGGGAAACACCATACATACCAAAAGCCGTTCAACTAAAAAAACAACCAAAAACATCCGATAACCGAAGCCGCAAGTGTATTATATAGCTACCAACTCACAATAAAAAACCACCACTAGCGATTACATCCCGACACCCTCCAAACTAGTATCTTCTATTTCCTTCCTCCCCCTCTCATTCCCATTTTTAATATCTTTGCATCATCTTTCAGAAAAAAAAGCATCTGACTTATGCAAGAGCGTATTTGGCACAAAGATTTTATTTTTCTTATACTGTCCAATTTCCTGATGTATATTACGTATTACGCCATACTTTCGGCTTTGCCCATTTATTTGGTGGTTCAGTTGCATGCCACCAAAATGCAGGTAGGCGTGGTGTTGGGTGCCTACACTTTGGCTTCGGTGTTGGTGCGACCTTTTTCGGGCTTTGCATTGGACCGCTTTGGGCGACGCACGCTGTTTTTGTCGGCATTGGTGGTTTACACTTTTTTGTTTGCAGGCTATTTGGTGGCACTTTCTATAGCCGCCATCCTACTGCTGCGGTTTGCGCAAGGGCTCACTTGGGGGTTCACCACCGTGTCGGGTTCTACCATTGCGGTGGATATCACCCCCAACTCGAAACGTGGGCAGGGCATAGGCTATTTTGCTTTGTCCACCACCTTGGGCATGTCGGTTGGACCGGTTATAGGGCTGTTTGTGTGCAACCAATGGGGCTACACGGCGATGTTTTTGTCGGGGATTTTTATTGGTGTGGCAAGTTTGGCTTGTGCCTACGCGGTGCATCTGCGCAAGCGATTTGTGGTGGGCAAACACATAAAACTTCGCCTAAGCAGTATGTTTCACCAAGGTTCCATTCGCCCATCGATGAATGTGTTTTTAACTATGATAGCCTACGGAAGTTTGTTGTCGTTTGCGGCACTTTATGGACGGGAGCTGGGCATACAAAACACGGCGCTGTATTTTCTCATACTGTCGGTGGGCATAGCTTTGGCGCGCATCACCTCGGGCAAAGAGTTTGACAAGCGAGGGCCGCGGCGTATCATTAGCCTGTGCCTGATGTTGCTCATTATTGGCTTTCCCATGCTGGCTTTGGCCCAGGAGCCGGTGTGGTTTTATGTTTCGGCTCTCATCATTGGTTTTGGCAATGGGGTGGTGTTTCCCACGTTTCAGGCTATGGTTAACAATTTGGCCGAAGTTGGCCAGCGGGGTGCTGCCAACTCAACCCTATACACCGCTGTGGATTTGGGTATGGGCCTAGGCATGCTTTTGGCGGGGTTGATAGCACAAGAGATTTCGCTTTCGGCTATTTTTTGGATGTGTGCGGCGGTGTGCGCCGCCGGACTGCTGTTTTTTCGGCTGTTTGTGTTGCGCCATTACGAAAGCAGATGAAACCACAGTTACATTGAAAAATGTTTGTAAATTTGGCATACGATTGCTCGCGACTTCGGAATTAAAATACAATTACTCGTAATACAAAACACTATGGCAAAAAAACTTCAATTCCTCGAAAAGAAATTCACCAGCAAATGGTTCCTCGAATATTTTATGATATTGTTGGGCGCCTTCATCATGTCGGTTGGTTTCGTGTATTTTATTTCGCCCTACAAGTTTGTACCCGGAGGTGTATATGGCATAGCCATTGTGGTGCATTATATAACCAAAGGCCTCTGGGCAATTGCTCCCGATGGCATACCTATTGGGTTGATGGGTTTGGCATTGGATATTCCGCTGACCATCATTGGCACAAAAATTTTGGGGCCCAAGTTTGGTATGAAAACCGTGGTGGGTTTTGTTGCTGTTTCGCAATTTATCATGCTGCTCACCTGGTTTCAGGGCGATGTGCCGCTGGTTGCCAACGATCCGCTGCTTTCGGCCATTTTTGGCGGGGTGTTGTTAGGTGTGGGCATTGGCATTATGTTTCGTTGCAAAGCCACCTCGGGGGGCTCGGACATCATTGCCATGATATTTGCCAAATACACCCACTTGCCCATTGGTCAACTTATGATTTATGTTGATTCGGCCATCGTGCTCATTGGCTTGGTGGTGTTTCGCGATTGGCGCATACCGCTCTATTCGTGGTTGATAATATTCATTACAGGCAAAGTTATCGACACGGTGATAGAGGGCATCAACTACGAAAAAACGCTTTTCATTATATCTGACAAGCACGACGAAATACGCGATGTTATCATCAACGAATTGGGCCGTGGCGGCACCTTCATCCAAGGTACAGGCATGTTTAAAGGCAGCGAAAAGAAAATAATTTTTACGGTGGTAAGCCGAAAAGAACTGGCATTGCTCAAAGATTTTGTTCATAAAGTGGATCCCTATGCCTTTCTGACTGTGATAAATGCCAACGAAATTTTGGGCGAAGGGTTTAAACCGCTGACGCATACAAATCAGTAGGTGATTTAAAATTGAAATTTGTGATTAGAAAATTCTTATGAGCAGATTGGCTTCTAAAAACGAAATTAATGAACTGGAAACTAAAACCTATGCAAAAATATATCCTGGCCCTAGACCAAGGAACCACAAGCTCCCGAGCTGTTTTATTTGATGAAAAAGCAGTCATAATTGGTATTGAACAGCAGGAAACCAAGCAGCTATATCCACAACCCGACCGAGTTGAACAAGATGCAAACGAAATTTGGCATTCGCAGTTGGCTGTTGCGCTAAAGGTAATAAAAAACAACAATATAGCATCGTCGCAAATTGCCGCTATAGGCATCACCAACCAGCGCGAAACCACTGTGGTTTGGGATAAAAGTACTGGTGAGCCCATTTGCCATGCCATTATTTGGCAAGACAAACGCACCATAACCCAATGCGAAACCATAGTAGAGCAGGGGTGGAGCGAATATATTCGCGCTAACACCGGTTTGGTGATTGATGCGTATTTTTCGGCAACCAAACTGCAATGGATACTGAATCATGTGGCAGGTGCTAAAGAAAAAGCCGAAGGCGGGGAATTACTTTTTGGAACTATGGATACGTTTTTAATGTGGAAACTCAGTGGTGGCAAACTCCATATCACCGATGTTTCTAATGCTTCGCGCACCATGCTGTTTAATATAAAGCGGCTTTGCTGGGATCAAAAGCTATTGCAGTTGTTCGGAATTGCCGAAACCATGTTGCCCAATGTGGTGGATTCTTCGGCTTTTTATGGAACAACCTGCGACGGTTTGTTTGAGAATAACATTCCCTTGTGTGCCATGATTGGCGACCAGCAGGCCGCCTTGTTCGGTCAAGCATGTTTTGCCGAAGGCAGTGCAAAAAATACCTACGGAACGGGCTGCTTTGTGCTGATGAATACGGGCAGCAAACCCATTTTGTCGCGGCATGGATTGTTGACCACCATTGCATGGAGCATCAACGGCAAGGTAGATTATGCACTGGAAGGCAGTGTGTTTGTTGCCGGAGCAATAATAAAATGGTTGCGCGACAGTTTGAAACTGATTGCAAATGCAGCAGAAACCGAAAAAATGGCCCTGGATGCAGGCGACAACAACGGAGTGTATGTTGTGCCCGCCTTTGCTGGTTTGGGTGCGCCCTATTGGGATATGAATGCCAAGGGCACGATAAGCGGCCTGACTTTTGCTGCCGAAAAAAAACATATAGTGCGGGCGGCACTCGAATCGATGGCCTATCAAACCAAAGATGTGTTGCATGCGATGCAGCAGGATTCGGGTATCACATTGAAAGAACTTAATGTGGATGGCGGTGCTGTTGCCAACAATTTTTTGATGCAGTTTCAGGCTGATATACTTAATGTGGTTGTAAATCGGCCAAAAGTAATTGAGTCGACGGCCATGGGAGCCGCATTTTTGGCAGGTTTGGCGGTGGGCCTGTGGACCAAAGAACAAATTGCAACTTTGCGCACAGTTGAAAAAAAGTTTTTGCCAGAGCTAGCTGCCGAAAAACGGGAATTGCTTTACAATGCCTGGCAAAACGCAGTTAAACGTGCCCGATTAAAATAATGAAATTAACTGTCGGCTTGTTTGTATAGAACAATATTAGCTTTTTCGATGGTAACAATGCAGCCGTTTTTTATTTTATCAAAATAGGGGAGAATAATTTTACTGAAATTTTCAATTTTTTCGGTCTTATCAATTATTTCGACGATAATGGGGATTTTTTCTGAAATCTCCCAAAGTTTTTGCGAATAAATTGCATTGCTAGAACCATAACCCATGACACCTTTTAGGACTGTTGCACCGGCCAACCCATATCGTTTGGCAGCAAAAACAATTACTTCATACAATGGTGCATGTTTTAATTTGGCTGTTGAACTGATAAAAATCCGTAATAAAGCCGCGTCGTTTTTCATGTGCAATAAATTAAATGAGTTTTGTGATAATATTACCAAAATAGGTTGCTGTGAGGCCCAAGAAAACACTTAAACTGGTGTACAATGCAAAATAAAAAAAGTTACC
This sequence comes from Bacteroidota bacterium, assembly GCA_037128515.1. GTDB lineage: Bacteria > Bacteroidota > Bacteroidia > Bacteroidales > CAIWKO01 > CAIWKO01. The sequence goes on from JBAXWF010000032.1 coordinate 11,628, forward strand.
ATCTTTAAGGAGCGCAATATTCTCGCCTGCAAAAGTTGAAAAGGTTGTAAATCCTCCGCAAAAGCCAACTGTGAGAAACATACGCCATTCCGCGGTTAGGAAATCGCCTTTTTCTGACATGCCATAGAAAAATCCAATCAACAAACAGCCTAAAATATTCACCACAAATGTTCCGTAGGGAAAGGTTGATGTAGCATAGTTTTGAAAAAATCGTGAAATAAGAAATCGTGCCACGCTTCCAACAAAACCGCCTGTTCCAATCATTAATAGTAATCGTATCATGCATTTCTGATATTTAATCTATGCAGTGCATAAATAAGTTAAAGCAGGAGTTATCAGCTAAAAAGCGGTTAATGGCGAACTCCATCGCCTTATCAAAGATACAAAAATTGCGACAAATACCGTTAAAAAATCATAAAACCGTTTTTCGTGAACTGAAATGCATTAAATTTGATGCACTTTTAGTATTAATTTAAATTATCTAGTATGAAACACCTTAAATTTGTTTTTATTGTAATGCTTTTAATGTCGGTTAATACGTTTTCTCAAAAAAATGAAACTGCAAACAAATGGTTGGTAAGTGGTACGAAATTAACCTACCACATTGTAAACATTACCAATGAATACGATTTTCTGATTTCCAATCTGCTTATTGATAAAGATGTTTCTTTCAAATGGATGATGTCTGACCCGATAAATTATTCCGGTGAAATAAAGATGACAAGAGATGCATTAGATACCGCATCAACTATTGTGAATTATTTTGCCGACAAGTCGGTACAGCATTTTACAGATAAATCGAGCGGTTGGCTTAGTAAGAAACTATACCGGTCGCTAAAAAACAATACGGGTGCTAAAATTATAATTGATAAAAAACCCGAAACTATTACTTTTAAGCAAAACGAGAAGTACACTGTAATTGTTGATGGTGTGGATGTGCTGTTAGATGTGATGTATGCCGAAACGGCATCGGGTTTCAAGTTTTGGATATTAGACGATGCAAAGAACCCATTGATTGTGAAAATGCAATTGGCTTTTACACTTGAATTGAAGAAAATAGATACGAAATAGCAAACACGTTATTACCATGGCAATTTCTGCAAATCAACGTTACCTCCCGAAATAATAATTCCGACTTTTTTTCCTTGGAAAAGGTTGGGATTGTTTTTTACTGCGGCTAGAGTCACCGCTGATGATGTTTCAACAATAATCTTCATGCGTTCCCAAATTAGTTTCATACAGGATATGATATCCGATTCCTTTACGGTTAAAATATCATGAACATGTTCCAGTATGATAGGGAAGGTTTTATTGCCTAGCGATGTTTGCAAGCCATCGGCCACGGTGTTGGGATTGATTGATGGAATAAATTTTTTTGATTGAAATGACAGGAAAGCATCATTGGCCTGTTCTGGTTCGGCGGCTAATACTTTTGTTTTTGGAGAAAAATAGTGTGCAGCAAGTGCAGTTCCGCTTAGTAGACCACCACCACCCACCGGTGCAATTATATAATCGAGCTCCGTTACAGATGAAAATAATTCTAATGCAGCGGTTGCCTGCCCTGAAATGATAGTGTAATTATTGTATGGATGAATTTCGGTGGCATTGGTTTCGGCCATTACTTTTTGCAAAGTAGTTTCACGTGCTTCTAAAGTAGGTATGCAGAAAGTGATAATGCCCCCATACGATTTGACTGCTTCGACTTTTACTTTTGATGAGTTTTTGGGCATAACAATATATGCTTTAATGCCCCGCAATTTGGCAGCACGTGCTAATGCCTGTGCATGATTTCCCGAAGAATGTGTTGCTACACCGTTCCTCATTTGGTTTTCGGTGAGCGAAAACACAGCATTACAAGCCCCACGCGATTTAAATGCACCTGCTTTTTGAAAGTTTTCGCATTTAAAAAACAACTCTGTGTGAAACATGCTGTTTAAGTTCTGGCAAGTTAAAACCGGTGTATGATTTATATAAGGTTGTATACGTTGAGCAGCTTCAAGAATTGTGTTCTTATGGGGAACTATCATGGTTATTCTGTTATATGGTTTAAACACACGAGCCCGAAACAAAGTTTCGGGCTCGGATTCATAATTAAGGAGAGCTATTAAAGCACATTAACCGGTTGAATTAATTCCTTTCCAATTTCAACGGCTTTTTCATTTTCAGGTATCATTCCATGATGACGCTTTGGAAGCGATTTTTCTAAACCTTTACGAATAAATTCATCGGAGATGATTGGCTTAACTTTCAGATAACCGCCCAAAACCATCATGTTGAAAACTTTGGTAAGCCCAATCTTAGCAGCTTCGTCGGCGGCATCAATTCGATAAATATTTATATCCGTGCGTACCGGATGACGTGTAATGCCGTTACCATCATAAATCAAATACCCGCCAACTTTTACTGAATTTTCAAATTTATCCATCGATTGTTGATTCAAAATAATTGCAGTGTCATACATGTTCAAAATCGGTGAACTGATGCGTTCGTCGCTGACAATTACAGTAACATTAGCTGTTCCTCCGCGCATTTCAGGACCGTAAGAGGGCATCCAGCTAACTTCTTTATTTTGCATGATACCAGAATAAGCAAGAATTTTACCCATCGATAAAACACCTTGTCCTCCAAATCCGGCTATGATTATTTCTTCTGTCATTTCTTTTAAATTAAATAGTTAATCACAAATCTTAAATACACTATTCTGAAGGAACTTTAATATCGCCCAGCGGATAGTATGGAAACATATTTTCTTCCATCCATTTGTTCGACTGAACGGGTGTCATTTTCCAACCGGAGTTACAGTTTGAAACGATTTCAACAAACGATACTCCTTTTTTATTATACGACAATTCAAAAGCTTTGCGTAGGGCTCTTTTGGTTTTACGAACATTTGCGGGTGTGTGTACCGAATGGCGGGTGACAAAGCAAGTTCCGGGAAGCGTGGCCACCAATTCTGTAATTCTTAATGGATTCCCCATTATCTCTGTATCGCGGCCATACGGACACGTTGATGCTTTCATATTCGGAAGCGTGGTGGGAGCCATTTGACCGCCCGTCATACCGTAGATACCGTTGTTAATAAAAATTATCACGATATTTTCTCCGCGGTTACATGCATGAATGGTTTCTGCGGTGCCAATCGCGGCCAAGTCGCCGTCGCCCTGATAGGTGAATACATATTTTTCGGGCATCAAGCGTTTAATTGCAGTAGCCAAAGCTGGCGCACGTCCATGAGCAGCTTGTTGCATATCAATATCCAGAAATTCGTAGGCTAACACCGAACATCCAACAGGTGCAATACCTATAGTTTGTGCTTGTATACCCATTTCTTCAACAACCTCCATCAACATGCGATGCGCAGTTCCGTGACCACATCCCGGGCAATAGCTCAACGCACGGTCCACCATAAGGCTTGTTTTTTTATAAACCAGATTTTCGGGTTTTATAATATCTTCTCTCGTAATTTCAGCCATGATTTATGCTCCCATTATTTTAGTTTCTAAAATGTTTACAACTTCGTCAGGATTCGGAATAATTCCGCCACAACGACCGAAATGTTCAACCGGAACCTTCCCATTTACTGCCAAACGAACGTCTTCAACCATTTGTCCAAGGTTCATCTCCACTGTGAGGATACCTTTAACCTGCTTGGCTAACTCGGCAATGGGTATTTTAGGAAATGGAAACAAGGAAATCGGGCGAAAAAGACCAACCTTAATACCTTTTGCACGGGCAATGTCAACTGCTTTTTGGCATATACGTGCGCTGGAACCAAACGCTACAATGAGGTATTCGGCATCGTCGCATTCAATTTTTTCGTAACGTACTTCGTTTTCTTCCATTGCCAGATATTTTTTCTCTAAACTCAACACATGTTTTTCCTGTTTGTTTGAGTCAAGGTCAAGGGAAGTGATAATATTGCGCTCGCGATCGGGTGTTTTTCCTGTGGTGGCCCAAGGCGATATTTTAATAATTTCTTCTTGTGTCCATCGTGGTTTGTGTTCTTGCAATTCTACTTTTTCCATCATCTGACCAATAACTCCGTCGGTTAAAATCATCACAGGGTTGCGATATTTAAAAGCCAAATCGAAGCCTAATGGAACAAAATCGGCCATTTCCTGAACCGAAGCCGGTGCTAAAACTAACAAACGATAATCGCCATGTCCGCCGCCTTTTGTTGCCTGAAAATAATCGGATTGTGATGGTTGAATGGTGCCCAACCCGGGGCCGCCTCTAACCACATTCACAATCAAACAAGGCAATTCGGCCCCAGCCATATAGGATATTCCTTCTTGTTTTAAACTGATTCCGGGACTCGAGGAGGAAGTCCAGCATTTTTTTCCGCAAGCTGCTCCACCATAAACCATGTTGATGGCTGCCACTTCACTTTCTGCTTGAAGTACTACCATTCCGGTAGTTTCGTATGGCTTCATGGCCATCAAATATTCAAGTATTTCGGATTGCGGAGTAATTGGGTAGCCAAAATATCCATCCGCTCCGGCTCGTATTGCAGCTTCTGATATGGCTTCATTACCTTTCATTAATCTTAATTCTTTCATTACTCTTTGCTTTTTTTAAATTTGTTAAACTTCTGTTGCAACTTTAACCCTGTAAACGGTGATTACACCATCGGGGCATACTACTGCACAATTGGTACATCCTGTACAGTTTTCGTTTGTAACCATAGAGAAATGATAGCCTTTGGTGTTCACGTTTTTGTTCATCGCGATGACAGATTCGGGGCACACCGCCACGCATACTTCACAGCCCTTGCACCGTTCAATATCTATTACTATTGCTCCTTTAACTTTTGCCATTTTTTATTTAGATTTTAATTTCTACAATTTTATTTATGAAACTTTTGGCTCGTATCTTGCCGCTAATTTTCGGTTAGCGAAAGTACGTAATATTCATCAGATTTTAAGGGTGATTTTCATGAAATTTTTTCAAACGGGTTTCCAAATCGCCAAATTGCTCGCGAAGCACCAACGAAACGCAAGCTCGCATGCCTTCTGTGCGGCTGCTGCCGGTTATGGCTAACGAAATGGCGCTGATGCCGTAATAAATTAATTCTTCGAGCAACTGTTCGCCAGTGAAACCGGGATACGAAAACGTGAAATAAAACCCATCGGCCAAGGGCTCGTTTTCGTCCATATCATAAACCAGGTGGAAACCATTGTCGAGAAACATCTTTTTCATGATTTTGGCTTTTTCGCCATAATCCTTCACATCGTTAACAAAATTAAATTTTCCTTCGTTGGCGGCTTTTAGCATGGCTGCCAAGGCATATTGTGCGCTGTGCGATGTGCCCGAACTTAAGGAATAAATGGTGCCATAGATCATGGCACGGCCAAACTGGTCGGAGGTGTAATAGCGCTTGAGGTCGGGGGCCACGGTGTTGAACAATTTGGGTGATATGACCATGGAGCCGATGCGCTGACCAGCATAACTGAAAGCTTTGGAACTAGAAATAAACAAAATGTAGTTGTCGGTGTATTTGGCAACAGTGGGCTGATAGGGTGGTTGGCCGGGTTGTGAATAATCTTTGCGGAAATCCATACCGAAATAGGCCAAATCTTCCATCACCACGGCATGGTATTTATTGGCCATTTCGGCAATGATGCGCAGTTCTTTTTCGTTGAAACATATCCACGAAGGGTTGTTGGGGTTTGAATAGATGATGCTGGCTATGTTGCCTTTTTCTAAGTAGGATTCCAGTTTGTCGCGGAGTTTTTCGCCACGATAGTCGTAAACATCAAAGGCTTCGAAGTGGGTGCCTATCACTTTGTGTTGTTGCTTGTGTACCGGAAAACAGGGGTCTAAAAACAGGGTGGTGTCTTTTTCTTTGTGCATGCGGTTTACAGTCATAAATGCGGCGTATCCACCTTGCATAGAGCCTACAGTGGGTACACAGTTTTCGGGGGTTACTTCTACATCTAAAAACAGTTTTACAAAACGTGCTATCTCGGTTTTTAGTTGGGGTAGCCCGTCTATTTCTGGATATATGGCAGCGCAGCCGCCTTTGAGGGCTTCTATTTCGGCTTCTACACCAATTTGGGCGGCAGGTATGCCGGGTACGCCCATTTCCATGCGGATAAATCGGTCGCCAGTTTGGGTTTCAATGGTGTTGATTAGCTTTTTGATTTCGCGTATGGTGGCTTTGCCAATGTTGGGTATGTTGCTTTGCGCAATGCAGCGGGTCACAATTTCGGAGTTGATGGGTGTTTCTTTCATAAAAAATGTGGTTACGGTTTTTATTCCACAATGCAAATAAATAACTAATTTTAAAACTGGCAAACTTTTATAGAAAATATATTTTGTAAGGGCTGTTATTTTTAGTTAGTAGTTACGAATTTCTTTTACGAGTTGGGCGCGATTTAATAGCTGTTTGATGGTTGAGGGGTTGAGTGGTTGAGTGGTTGAGGCTTTTAGACCTTTAGGCATTTAGGGAAGAGGGGTAGGTTGTAATCGTTGAATGGTTACATTGTTCTATGTTAAATTGCTGAATTGTTGAGGGAAAAGAGGTGAAAGTTTATAAAGGTAAAAGGTGTAAGGTGGGAGTGGGTTGTAATATTTGGTGGAGGTAATTTTCCATAAATTAAGTTTTCTATTTTATTATCACCAGTTTATCTTTATACAAAATACTACTGCCGTTTTTTAAAACTAGTATGTAGCAGCCGGATGCTATTGGTGCAATAGTAACACTCGTGGGGGCATCGCAGCTTGCAATTTGTTTAGTTAATACTTGCTCACCTAACATATTATAAATTTCGAGGTTAATTGAAAGTAGTTGACCATAGCCCGTAAACAAAATAAATAAATTATCGGTTGCAGGGTTGGGATAAACTTCAATTGGGCAATCCTTTACTGTAATAGTTACGGTATCAAAAGTGATATCGGGTGAACCGCCAGATGGGCTGTACCAAGGCGGGGTAAGATATATTGTATCAGCAGGGGGACTACCCCAAACACTGGACAATTGCCCACATGAACATGGCCATGCAGAAATAGAAGATGAAAGAGCTTCGAAACTGGGATTGGGTACAAGATTTTGGGCATGAACCAAACTTGTAAACAGAATGAAAACAATACTATGGATTTTTTTTGTAAACATAAAAAAATGAGTACCGCACAAAGCGGTACTCATTTTTAGTTATTATTATTTTTTACCTCAATCAGTCCTAAAAAAGATTGGCGCTATAGGGCCCTGTCCAAGGTCCTTCCAAACCGGGATAGCTGGTGTGAACCCAACGGGTGTAGCATTGCACAATGCTCATAGCGTTTTCATCGCCAAATTTCATCACCACATTGGCTTTCATAAACACCACTTTTGTGGTGCCATCGTTCGAATTTTCGAGACGGCGCGGGCGGCCAGCAAGGTCGTTTGATGATTTTTCGCATTTATAAGCTATTTCAAACCCATTGGCATCTTCGGGCAAGCTGCCGCGTTTGGCATCGGCACTAATTCTGGCACTCACTTTAAGTTCGCCACCACCAATGGGCCTAAGATGCGGAATGCAGTAGCCAACAATGGGAGCCGTGTGGTGGGTGTGCGCTGTGCCCGGATCGGCAATGTTTAGCACCTCTCTATCCAAACGCGTGATTTCGCGACTGGCTGCCATAATAATCAACAAGGGTTGAAAAAAATCACTAAACCTATTAAAAAATTCTACGGCATCTTTATGCGATTTTTGCGTTTTGGTATCGTTGTTCATCTGAATATCGTAGATACCTGGCGAAGCAGGATTGCCGGTGTACCATTCATCTTTCATATCGCTGAGTTGTGTGAGTTCGGCCGATTTCATGCCCAAGGTTTCGCCTCTTTTGGTGGTGCCCACGGGCTCGGGTGTCGACAAATGTGTTAATACTCTTAGCAGGTAAAAATGAAATTTTGAAAACAATCGGGGAATACGTGTGCTCATGATTTTATAATTTTAATTATTTGTAATTTATAGATATATAATATTTTATGAATTTCAGTTTTGTATTTTTGCCCCCAGTGTAACTGATTTAATCGCTGGGGGCAGGCGTTTCTCCCTTGGGTTTATAAATAATGCCCCTGGGTTTATAACTAATGCCCTTGGGTTTATAACTAATGCCCTCGAGTTTATAACTAATGCCCTCGAGTTTATAACTAATGCCCTTGGGTTTATAACTAATGCCCTCGAGTTTATAACTAATGCCCTTGGGTTTAAAAATGATAAACCTGAGGTGATAAATTGCAAACCAAGGATTAAAATAGTTGCCGCAAAAAACTAAACTGAGTAAGCCACGTAAATAGTTGCTGCCTCTTATTTCTGAAATCGTTAATTGGGGTTGCAAAATGGTGCTCAAAGTGTGGCGCGTTTTTAATTAAAAAAAATTTATTATAAATTCGAAACAAATGTACAACATTCAAAAAGCGAAGTCAATCACAAATCAGTTAACGGTAGGCAAAATAAAGTTAACGGTCAATTTTAGCTAAATAATGCTAAAAAAACTTAAAAAGTAATTAAAATTATATTAGTAAAGTTTTGTATCGAATCCAAATTTTTCGTACGATACGATTACCATCAGCATAAACGATAACTGCGACAAACAAACGGTGTATATCCCCAACATTTTTTCACCCAACGGCGATGGAGCAAACGATGTATTGTTTGTGCGTGGGCAAAACATACAAACCATCGATTTCAGAATATACAACCGCTGGGGCAACCAAGTGTTTGCCACCAAGACCATAACTCAAGGCTGGGATGGCACCTTTCAGCAAAAAGAGTGCGAAGTGGCCGTGTATTATTGGGTAGCCGAAATAGGGTTTACCAATGGCGAGGTGGTAATTAAAAAAGGGGATGTGAGTTTGGTGCGGTAAGAGGGTAAGAGGTAATCCCGAATATAATCCATAACAACATCTATTATAAATTAAAAACAGATGAAAGGACACTATCCAATCGTCTCTTTTACCGTATTCGCAAATCGGATGTTTTAATCTTGAATGCTTCTACTTTTTCCCTTCCCAGGTAAACAAGGTAGGTTTAATGGTTAGCATAACAAAAGCCCAATGGCTAAAGCTTTTTTTGTTGCCGCCTTGCATTTGCATTAGTGTGTTGCTGCCCATGATGGCCGAATAGCCTAGCTGCACATCCACATCTTTTACAATTGGAATTTTGGCACTGATGTCGGCTTCGGATGCCAGATAGGGGTTTTGAAGCGTGGTGCCCACAGTGTAGTTGTTTTGGGTGCGGAAATAATGAAAATCGGCTCGAAGTTGGTATTGTTTTTTTAGCAAGAAAAAAAAGTCGAGATAAATATCCACTAGCCCGGTATTTTTGGTATCGGTGGGTTTGCAGAAAAAATCGATGTTCCCATTAAATTTATGTCCGCTGCCGTAAAGGATGTTAAAGGCGTTCATCTTTTTGTTGGTGGTGTTACTTAGGTCGTTGCCCGACATGTATTCGCAGCCGGTGAAAACGCTGAGCCAGTTTTTGGGTTTAAGTGTTACATCCACATTGGCGTAATAGGCCTCGATTTGCAGGCCCGTTTCGTCGTGCCCCCATTGGTAAAATCCTCGGGCATCGACATGCACAAATTTGCTTTTAAAGTTGAAAATACCGCCGTTGGTAACGCGCACATAGGTGGTGTTGGATGTGCCTTTTTTTTGATAACCGTCGGCAATCATGGTGGCTTGCACTGCAAAATGTTTTTTGATATTGTATTTTAACCACAAAAACGTGAGTGCTTTGTAATTTCCCAGTGTGGTGCTGTAATCGGTTGAGTTGGTGGTGTCGCGCGATTGGTTGAAAGCCATAGCCATATCGGCCGAAAACCCGCGATGATTGTATTTCAACAACAGGGCGTCGTGGGTGATGCCTTTTTGTGTCCAATTTGAGTGTGTAAACAATCGTTCGTTATCATAAATAAATTCCTGACGACCGGCTTTTACAAAAAAACTGTCGCAAACTTTAATTTCGGCCCATCCTTGATAGAGGTTAAGCCCCGCCACATCTTTTTTTATGGCTTCGTCGCCCCATAGGCGCACATCCTGTATAGACAAATAGGTGTTGATGATACTCCATTTAAAACCCACATTGAGGCGGGTGCGCTGACTGATTTGATAGGCTGGAGTTTGCCCCAAGCTGGGTGGTAGGAGTTTGTAGCTATCGCGAAATTCAAAACGAGGGCGAAATTCGGCACTAAGCGTGAATTGAGAAAATGCACCGAAGCTGAGCGAAAGGAAAGCTGCTAAAAGTATAACTTTTTTCATGGTGATGTTTGTTATTTAAATTGATTGTTTTATTTCTTTATAATTCAAAGTGCTATTGTCCCTTAAGGGTCTATTACTTGTAACTCGTAAGTATTAATTAAATACTCCTTGCAGATAGGCTTTAGTTTGTTGCTGTTGCGGGTGATTAAAAAAGTGGTCGGCCGAGCCTTGCTCCACAATTTCGCCAAGATACATAAACACCACATAATCGGCAATACGCCTGGCTTGACGCAAAATGTGCGTTACCATCACCACGGTGTAATCGGCTTTAAGCTCTATAAATTTTTTTTCTATGGCCGTGCTAGAGTGGGGATCGAGAGCCGAAGTGGGTTCATCGGCCAAAATAATTTCGGGTTCAACAGCCAGTCCGCGTGCCAAACACAAACGTTGTTGCTGTCCTATGGATAGTCGGGATGCAGGTTCTTTGAGGCGGCTTTTTACTTCTTCCCACAAACTAACCTGTTTTAAATGATGTTCAACGCTAAGGCGAATGCTTTGCTTGTTGTGATTTCCGTTGATACGCATACCGTAGGCAATATTGTCGAAAATATTCATTGGCAGCGGATAGGGTCGTTGGGAAAGTAGTCCCATTTTTTTTCGGATTCCGGGCAAATCGGATTTTGTGTGCAAAATGTCCTCATTGTCGAGAAAGATATTGCCCGATATTTTTACGTTTTCTTCCAAATCAATCAATCGGTTGAGGCATTTGAGCAGTGTGGTTTTTCCGCAACCCGAAGGACCCAAAATGACGGTTACTTGATTTTTGGGTATATCTAAATTGATATTTTTTAGAATGGAGTTTTTTCCGATGCTTAGATTTAGGTTTTGTATGCTGATTTTCGATTCCATCGGTTATGAGATTTTGTGTTTATTGTATTTGTTTGAGAGCACGCGTGCCAGCACACTGATGAGCAAAATAATGATGGTGAGTATGGCCGCCGAAGCATAAGCGCGGTTTTGTACTTCGCGAATGGGTGAACTGAGTTGAAAAAATATGGATAAAGGCAAGGTGGCCGACGGTTGCATGATGGAAGTGGGAATGTTGTCGGTATAGCCCGTGGTGAACAATACCGAGGCGGCATCGCCGATGGCACGGCCAAACGAAATCATGATGGCGGTTACAATGGCCGACGAACATTGACGCATATACACCATGAAGGCTGTTTGCGATTTGTTTGAACCCAGTGACAAGGACGCTTCGAGTAAACCAACAGCAACGTTTTTCAATACCTCATCAATAGCACGAATCATGATGGGCAAAATAAACAATGCCACGGTGATGATACCCGCCAGCAGGGAAGTTTTCACACCCAAAACAATCATTACACTAAAACCAAAAGCACCGTAAACAATGGAAGGCACACCCCACAACAAGTCGAGCAGAAATCGCAAACCATTTACCAACCGCTTGAACTTTCGCAGATGAATGTTCATGAGCATGGCAACAGGCAGTCCAACGATGAGTGCCAATATAGTAGCCCCCAACGCCAGATATAATGAACCAATAATGGCATTGAGTACACCGCCTTCTTTACCGAAATAATAACCTCCTTTGGGCGTTTGACTGATCATTTCCCATGTAAGCGAAGGCAATCCTCGGAAAAAAATACTAAACACGATAAGAGAGAGAACGATTACAATTAGCGCTATTGATAGTTTCATCAACAATTTAAAGAAGCCTTCTTCAAGGGCCAATAGTTTCTTTCTCATAGCCTATAATTTTGATTCGTAACGTGAAATAAGTATGCGAGCAGCCAGATTGAAAAACAAAACGATGACCAATAATATCAATGCAGCAAACATTAATGCTGAATCGTAGTTGGGTATTGAAAGCATTTCGCCATAGTTGTTTGCGATGAGTGCAGGCAACGGATATCCCGGCTGAAATATGTTGGAAGGAATTTGAGCAACATTGCCTACCACCATCAACACGGCAATGGTTTCGCCAAAAGCCCGCGATAAACCAAAAACGATAGCAGATATGATTCCTGGAAAGGCTTTGCGGAGTATTACATACTTGATGGTTTGCCATTTGGTAGCTCCCAACGCAATGGATGCTTGAGGCAATTCTTTTGCGATGCTATTAAAAATCTCGAGCAGAATATTTAATATAAATGGAATAATCATTACTGCCAGCACAATGGCACCTGCCAAAATGGAGTAACCGGCCGTTTCGATACCAAAGAAAGGGGCAATATATTTTGAAATTAGTGGCACAATAACCAAAATGCCCCACACACCGAATATAATAGAAGGGATTCCGGCCAAAATATCGATTACAGGTTGAATTACTCTCATGTAAATGCTTTTGGCATATTGGGTGAGATAAATTGCCGTTAGCAAACAGATGGGTACAGCAATGAGCAAGGCAAGCATGGTGACCAGTACTGAACTATAAATGTAAGAATAGAACCCAAACTTCCCTTGAAATGGTTTCCATTCGGTTGAAAACAATAAATCGGAAAGAGAATTGGAGTGCAAAACGCTTTCCGACTTCAAGCATAATCCGACTATAAGTATTATCGGCATCGCAATGATGATGCCCATAAACAAATACAAAAAGAAGTTGATTAATCGTTCGTTTCTCAGCAATCGCATCAAAAAGCTATTTGTTCAGTTTTTCGGTTTCGGCTTTCAATTTGTCATCATTTAGCGTCACATATCCTGCTTCGTGAATGAACTGCTGACCTTGGTTCAGCACAAAACGGAAGAATTCCAGAACAAGGGCATTTTCGGTTTTGCCCTTGGTGATAAAATATAAATTGCGAGCAGGCGGTGAGGGAAAACGATCTTCTTTAATGGCTGCCATCAGACTGTCGAGATTGGCATAAAAGTTTTCGTTTTCATCAATTTTGCCGTTGCCATTCAAATCCAACGGTATTACTCCGATACCATCGTAGTTCTTTTTTGTTTTGGGGTCGTAAGCATAAATAACGTTGTTATAGCCTACACCGTTTTTATCCTTCTTAACTGCATCGCTCATACCGGGGTCGCCATAAACGCCTATACCTTTTAAATCCTCTTGTTTTTTGCCCATAAATTTTGCCCACATTTCGCCAGCACCACAAGCATCGGAGCGGGTGTAAACATTAATTTTTTCTGAAGCAGTGGTAGGTGCCAATTGTTTCCATTTGGTGATTTTTTCGTTGAGAAAGATGTCGGTAAACTCCTGTTTTGTTAAACCTCGTTTCATAATGGCTTTGTAAGCGGGGTTTTCTGTGTTTATTGTTGGCAAAACAGCGTCTTTGGCCACAGCAACAAACCAAGCACCTTTGTTAATTTCTTCCTGACTCACTTCGCGCGAAAACATGGCAACATCAACTAAACCATTTAACACATCGGCCATGCCTTTGCCCGCTCCACCTGCCGAAACATCAATGCTTACTTTCGGATGAAGTTTTTTGAATTCCTCTGCCCATTTTACGGTAAGAGGATACATGGCAAAAGCACCGGATATGGAAATATTGCCTTGCAAATCGACTGGGTTTTGTTTTTTAGGTGCATTGTTGCACGATTCGGAGATGAAGAATAATGCCAAAACACTGCTGATAATTAGCAAAAATGTAAGTCTTTTCATAATCGTTATATTTTAAATTTTGACAAAAATATAAAATCTATCGATTAAGTAGACTATTAAAATAAAAAAAAGCTAAATAGTTTTCAACAATTCGGTTTCGCGAGAAATTATATCGGCTAGAGATATGCCCTTCATCATGCGTACAGTTTCGTCGCGGATGTCTTTTATAACTGCTCTGATACCACAAGTGAGTTCATCTTTGCAATGACCACATGACTCGTAGTATTTATATGCCGCGCATGGCAGGAGAGCTATGGCACCCTCAAACAATCGCAGTAAATCGGCCAAGTTAACTTGTTCTGGACTTTTTATCAAATAATAACCACCACCTTTACCTTTTTTGCTATTGACCAAACCATTCTTTTTTAATTCGAGTAAAATGGATTCAAGGAATTTTTTTGGAATCAATTCCGTTTCGGAAATAGTACTGATAAGCACCGGCCCTTGATTGTATTCTCTGGCGAGTTTCACCATGGCTAAAATAGAATAACGGGTTTTTTTGGAAAGCATTCGGTCAATTTTTTGACAAAATTAGTACTTAATTTAATGTAAACAATAATATTATTTTAAAGTAAGAGAAGAAATGCTTTGGGTATTATTGTATAAATTTATTTGCAATTATTGATTATTTGGCAAATTTCATGTAGGTTTGCATTTGAATTGAGAACTTATGAAAACAAAGAAAATTTTATTTTTTGCCTTGCTAGCCTTATTATTGCAATCGTGCTCCAAACCCATACTGAATGTTACCAAGGTGAGTCATACCAATACACCCACCAGCAAAGCAGGTTACTTTTATGCTTTGCCGCGAAACTATATCCGTATTGATGTGGTGGTGAACCGCACCGAACAAATTAAAGGACCGTATGCCGAGTTTGCCGAAAAGTATTTGGGTTTGACTAACGTAATAAAAAATAACTCGACGAGCTATGAAATAAATGGTTTGAAACTCTCAACATTTGCTGAACCCGACCCATTGCAGTTTTATTTTGTTGAACCGAAAAGCAAAGCATGTGGAAAAGGCGAACAATTTCGACTTGCACTTACCGAAGCTGGATTGATTGTGAATACAGACAGTAAAACAGAAACTTCGACAATTGAAAATAGCCCAGTGAATTCGGAGGATGACGAAACGGTGTATCCTGATATTTTTAAATATTATGCCGATATGAACCTATTTGAAAAGGTGGATACACTGATTGAAAAGGTGCAAAAAGATTCGGTGACGGTTGAGAAAATGACCTTTAAACGATCGATGGTGGAGAAAACACCCGAACAGAAAGCCAAAAATGCTGCCGACTTTATTATAAAGGTAAAAGAAAACCGCTTTAACCTCATTAGCGGATTTCAGGAAGTGAACTACGACAAAGAAACGTTTAAATATATGAATGAAGAATTGGAGAAAATGGAGAACGAATATCGCATTCTCTTCACAGGTATTAGTTTTACCAAACAGGTTACTTACTCGTTTATTTATTTGCCCAAACGCGAAAAGATTGCCGATTCGGTGCCTTTGTTTAGGTTTTCGAAGCTGAAAGGGGTGCTTGACACTGCCAATGGATTTGGTGATTTGGTGTATTTGAAGATTAAAAAAGGAGCAAATACGGATACGTTGCATGCTTATGTGGATAAAAAAGGTAATCTGAAAGCTAAGCATCACGGGTTTTATTACCGTATTGCCGATTATGCCAAAATAGCTGTTTACAATGCCAAAAGCGAACCCATTGAAGCTAAGTTTTTGATTCCGCAGTATGGCATTGTAACTTCGATGCCTGCCTTACGGAACAAATCGCAGTTTTATCCAACAACAGGAACCCTAAAAGTGGTGGAATAGTTGATACGAAAAGGGGTAATAATTTATTTGTTTTTTAATAAATCAATTGCGTTTAATCTTTGCAACAGCGTGGGATGTGAATAGGAGAGGAACACCCGCAACGGGTGGGGACGCAAATTGCTTAAGTTCATTACTGATAGTTTTTTTAGGCCACTTTGCATGGCCTCGGGTTGATAGTTTTGGGCAGCATAGCGATCGGCGGCATATTCGTTGCGACGCGAAAAATAATTGCCTGCCATGCCAAACACCATGGAAATGGGACTATAAAGCAATGCAAATGCAATGATACCCATGTGAAAACTCCCCAAAGTGGCACCCAAAGCCATAGACATGGCAGGGTTGCCGATAAAAAGCGACAATATATATAATATCAATCCGCTGCTAAGAATTGAACTCAGCAAACCAACTATCACGTGTTTCTTTTTGTAGTGGCCTGTTTCGTGAGCCAACACTGCCACAATTTCTTCGGTGCTCAGGTCGTTGATGAGTGTATCGTAAAGTACTATGCGTTTTTTTGGGCCAAAGCCTGTGAAATAGGCGTTGGCTTTGCGCGAACGTTTTGAGCCGTCGATAACAAAAATATTTTTCAACTTAAAACCGGTCTTTGCAGCAAATTCTTCAATGGCTAGGCGCAGGGGACCTTCCTCCAAAGGTTTTTGTTTGTTGAACAAAGGCACAATGAGGTTGGAATAAAACAAGGACATGAAAAGTGTAAACCCTGTTAGCGCAACCCATGCAACAAACCAAAACCAAGAGCCTGTAGCACCATAAATCCAAATAATGAAAGCCAACAATCCGCCACCCAGAACGATTGCCATGAGCCAAGTTTTGAGTTTGTCGGTTATATAAGTGATAGGTTTGGTGGTGTTAAAACCAAATTTTTGTTCAATAACAAAGGTGTCGTAAATTTCAAATGGCATACCTAATATATCGGATGCCAGGCCGAGTATGCCAAAAAACATGAGTGCCATCAAAATGGGGTTGGTGGTGAAGTTGCGCACAGAGTCGTCGAGCCAGGCAAACCCACCAAAAACCAACATGCATAGCATGGCCACAAAGGAAATTGCGCCCGTGAGAAACGAAAAGCGGGTGTTTGTTTTTTCGTAGTCTTGCGATTTGCGATATTTATCGGCATCGTAAATGCCTTGAAGCTCGTTGGGCAGGGTGTTGCTCCACAGGGTGATGTCGAGATAGTCGAGCAGCAGGCCAAAAAGATAGTTGAACGTGACAATGCACAATATGATAATGAAAAGCGTTTGACTCATGAAAGGTGTTTTTTGAATGCAAATGTAGAAAAAAAATAGATTTAGCACACCTGCCTAATCTATTGCTTAGTAACAAAATGGGGTTATGTAACAAGAATTAGTGCATTTTATCGTAATATTCCTTCATGGGTTTGAGGTAATACTCGTTCCAGCTATCGGCATACATTTTATGTTGTCCTTCGGGAATATTCCAATGTATGATGGTGAGTTTGCAGCCTTGTTTTACATCTTCAAAAATTACTTCGAGCAACGAATCGTCGGCATTTTCGGGAAAATCGCTAGTGCGCCACGATTGTAGTATGCGTTTTTCGTTTTCCAGTTCGATGTTTTCGCCTCGAATGTAGCCATCGCTTGCCATAAACTTCCCACCCGGTTTGTTCGATATTTTTGCTTTTGCACCTGTGAAAGCGGCATGCTCTTCGGTTGTAAGCCATGCATTGTAAAGCTTTTTGGCGGTGCAATGAATAATTTCTGTTAGTTCTATTTTCTCTGATTTCATGATGCGGAACTTTGATGTAATTGTACAAATATACATTATAATTTGGCGGAATTCAAATTCTTTTTAAAATAAATGATTTTAGTTTTGAACAATTGTTAATAAGTATGATGTGGGATTATCGAACTGCTTTATTTTTCAAATATAACCCATAAAAGTGTAGGAGAGGTATCCCAACACTTCGTGCAAGTATTTTTCCCAACGTATGAGTGCTTCGGTGTCGGGCAATAAATAATACCCTATATCGGTGCGACGCTTGCCCACCATTTTGCCCACGGGATACATAACCATGCATTGACCCTGGCTGCCGAAACAAGCTGCTGCCCGACGCATGTGCAGGGCCGATGTGAGTAGCAAAAAACGCCCAGTTTGGTAGCGACTTCCGATTATTTTTGTGCAGTTTACTGCGTTTTCGTAGGTGTTGTTTGAAGTGGAATCGATAATGATATCGGACAAAGGAACACCCACATCTGTTAAATAGCGTTTGATGAGGGTGGCTTCTATGGTTTCTTTAAATACCAAACTACCCGAGCCGCCCGAAATAATGATTTTTTTGATGATGTGATTTTTGTAAAGCGAAAATGCTTGCAAAAATCGGTCGGTGTTTTCGCGAAAAATCAAACGGTCGTAGTCGGTATCAATTGTTACCATGCCACCACCCAGCACCACACCTGCTTGGTAATGTTCGTTGGCGGCAGGTATCATCATGGGTTCTTCCCAGGCGCGCACCAGCTCGTCGATGATGGGTGCATTGGTAAAAAACATAAAGGCGATGAAACCTGCCAAATAATAATGACGTGCTCGCTTGCTATTGCGAATCACCAAACCGCAAAGCAACAGCAACACTACCCATGTGAGCGGACTCAACAAAAAGGCTCCTAATTTTGAAATAATGAAAAACATGGCGCAATTTAGTAAAAGTTTTGGAAATGGAGTGAAAAAGGAATGAAAAGTTTATCAGGTGGCAAGTTTATCACGTGGTGTTGGTTGGGAGTAAATGGGTGGTTTATTCCTCATTTTTTATAAGTGCTACCACTTGTTCTAAGGCATTTTGCGACTCTTTTAAATTGGTGACTACCATCCAAACATGAAACATTTTGGGGTATTCAAAGTAGTTGATGGCAATTTGCTGCTGCATGGCCATTTGTTTAAATTTTCGGGCATCGGCAACAAGTATATCGTGGGTGCCAATAAACAGAGATATTTTGCCCAAGCCCGAAAAATCGCCGTAGATGGGGCTGACCAGATAATTGGTGGGCTGGAGGTTGGCAGCATACATTTGTCCGGCCGCTTGCAGACTGTTTATTTCAAGCATTTTGTCTTTCTTATTGGTCAAGCGTATGTCGGGGTTGGACATGGTGATATCCAACCAGGGCGATAGTAAAATGATTTGTGATGGTTGTTTTATATGTTCTTTTTTTAGGTTTTCGGCAAAGCCCAAAGCAAGTCCGCCACCTGCCGAATCGCCCATTATTACAATGTGTCCGGCGGGGGTGGTTTGGAGCCACTGCTTGTATATTTCGGTAATAAAGGCATAAACATCCATGCAGTTGGCATGGGGTGCCAGAGGATAGTCGGGAACGATAACGGTTGCATTGGTTTTTCGCACAAGAGCTTCAATAAAATCCCAATGAAATTTAATGAGGTTGGCCATGTAGGCTCCGCCATGAAGATATAGGATGGTGGTGTTCGAAGCCTGTTGCAGAGGCTGGATGGTCCATATTTTTCGGCCTTGTTTTTCGCTTAGGCTCACATGATAATTGTCGGTGAGCTTTTGGGGCAGGGGAGCTGTGTGGTGCGAAAAAGCTTTTGATTTAATGGTTTTGCCAACACCGTTTTTTAGGCCTGCCACCGACATGATAATCTGATAAAGCTGCGATTTGAAACTGGCAGGTTTAGGGTGGATGTAGGTGATGGATGTATCTGTTTTTGATTGCGCGTTTGCGTTGGTTGCACCCATTAAGAAACCGAGTAAGAGTATGAATAACAAAAGCCGTTGGCCGATTTGCTTGTTTGGGGTTTGGTTCATTGAATGTAGAGCCGTTGTTAGCACTCGCTTTGTATTATATTTATTATTTCTGACAGACAAAAAAATGCAAATTTGAGCCGGTGTTGGCAAGTCGTCCCGATTATATCGGGATGCTTGCCAACACAAAGTGTGTGCCCTGCATAAGCAGCGCACTCCGTCAGCTTAGGCTGGCGGAGCCATTCTTTCGATTATGCTTTCGTGCATTTTATTATTCCATGATTCTCTCATAATCCTTCAGTTTAAAGAATAGTCTTGTTCTATTATGATAGAGGGAATTCTTCTTGTAAAACAATTTCATTTCTTTATTTCTAAAATTTTTTAATAATAAAGTTTGCCCTTTTATAAAACAATAACCAACTATAGTATCAAATCGATTCCAATCACAGTCAATGAAGGTATAAGTCGAGTCGCTATCAATTTTCAATCTGCTTTTAGAGCATTCAGAATTCCATAAATGAAGTTTTCTGTTCGATTCATACACACCAACAATGTTCTTACTTTGTCCTAAACAAATCGACGAAACAAAAAGTATTAATATTGTACATTTTTTAGTCATTAGCGTTTCGTTTATTTTATAATTAGTTTTCTGTAAATGTACCTGTCGTTCGATAATTGTACTTTGATAATATAAATACCTGTCGAAAAGTCGTGAGTCTGAATTTGCGTTTTTTTACTTGAGATATTCTGTATTGTTTTTGTTTTTGCACCAAGCATGTCATAGAATTCAATTCCATTAATTAATTCTGTTTCGGATTCAACGTCAATGAATAATTTATTATTTGCGGGATTGGGAAAGATATTTAACTGATTCGAATTAATTGTCAATTCATTATTTGAAACGAAATAAATAAAACACGGTACATGTCCTTCATTTGAATATAATGTTAAACCACTATGTTGAAAACAAACTAATTCCGTCCAGCATACACATAAAATACAAGTATAATATGGATATAACAATCCGTATTTACTTCCTATTCCTTCAATCCATGACATTTCGGAACCCCAATTAAAATTTATTCTTTTTCGATATGTCATGTCAGTGAGTAAAACTGAATCTATACTTATGACTTTCATATACATTGGATATGTAGTATCACAGTACCCACATGAAAGGCGTATCGAGTCACCGATATTTAGATTAAAGTCGTAGAGCAATATATCATGTGTACAATCTTTATCAAAGTAATAAATCCGCTTATTATTTTCTCTTAACCCTCCACGATAGGAATTTGAAGAACTATCGTTAGAATAAATTTTATGATATGCTTGTGAATTGATAATTGTGTCACCATTTATAAAAAGTGTGTATTTACAATAGGAGGGTGGATAACAATAACCTTGATAAAAATCGATTTCACTCCATGTTGCATTTGAGTCAGGAAAAGGTACATATGTTTGTGCTTGCAAAAACCCGCACCCAGAAACAAAAACTAAAAGAATAATAATTTTTTTCATGGTCATGATTTTTATTAAATGAACGCTAAGGGTGGGCGCTTGCTGCTGGCGGTTTTCAAACGAAAACTTAATTTACGAGGCGAGTTTTAAACCGCTTGCGACAAATGCGTGTGTGTGCCCTGCATAAGCAGCGCAAGCCCATTTCAATGGGTTATAAATAGTTCAAAAATACAAATTTTATTTAAAAAGCAAAGAAATGGGTGTAATTTATTTCCAGAGGGTGTAAGTCACTTTTACCCCCAACTATAAAGCTGAATACGATTTGAATTTCCGTTTGTAATTACTGCTGTCTTTGGGAAAGTAAAGCCGTTAAATCTCGGTTGCACCGTGTATTCATCGGTGTCAAATTTTGCATTAAATCTTTTTTCTAAAGATTGTGCTCATGCTGCCTGTCTGCTATGATAACATATCATGCTTTTACTTTTATTGCTTCGTTGATTCTTGTTGAATATCGTGGCGAAAGTTTTTCTTGTCGCATTTTCCAAGTTCTGTCAGGGTCTTGTGAAGCAAGTTTAACTTTGGTTGTTCCTACTGCTTTGTTGATGTTATCAAGCGTTTCCATAATTGCCTTATGTTTTGGATTGCTTGTTTCAAACAAAGTTGTCTGCGTTAGTGCTTCGGGTGTAAAGTCCATTACAATTACTCCTGCTTTTTTGTAGGGAATGTCTTTTTTGAAAATTTTCTTTAATCCTAACGTTGCAAATTTTGCTAACTCAATACTTGAATTTGTTGGGTAGGGCAAATTCAAAACGATGTTTCGTGAATGTTGCGGTAAATCTTTTCGGTGAAAGTTGGAGTGTATAAAAATCATGATTGCATTGCAACACGATTTTTGTTTTCGCAATTTCTCGGCACAAGTAACAGCAAAGGTTGAAACACGTTCACATACTGTTGCATAGTCGGAATAATTTTTGTCAAAACTTCTTGTGCAAGCAATGTTCTTTTTGTTGGCTGGTGTTTCCATTTCTAAAACAGATGTGTCTTGTAATTCCAACAATAAACGTAAGCCCACAAAACTCATATTTTTCTTTACCCACTGCTCGGTAAGCAAAGTGAAATCGTAAGCCGTTTTCACTCCCATTTTTTTTAATCGTTTAGCGTGTTGTCGTCCGATGCCCCAAACATCCGCGACTGGCAACCACTTTAATGCTTTTATGCGTTGTGCTTCTGTGTTTATTACATACACATTACCTGTTCTTTCGGGAAATTTCTTGGCTACTTTGTTTGCTACTTTTGCTAATGCTTTAGTGTTGGCTATGCCAACACTAATTGGTATTCCTGTGCCTTTGGTTACTCGGTAACGAATTTGTTTGCCGTGTTCCTGTAAGTCAAAATGTTTCTCAAAACCATCAAATTTTAAAAACGCTTCGTCAATGCTGTAAACTTCAATGTCAGGAGAAAACTCGGTAAGCAAATTCATCACTCGGTTACTCATGTCGCTATATAGTGCATAGTTTGATGAAAAAACATTGATGTTGTTTTTGGCAAAAATGTCTTTGTATTCAAATGCTGCTGCACCCATTGGAATAAAAGGTTTGGCTTCGTTACTTCGTGCAATAACGCAACCATCGTTGTTTGATAAAACAACAATAGGTTGGTTTCTCAACTTGGGTTGAAAAACTCGCTCACATGAGGCATAAAAATTATTGCAGTCAACTAAAGCAAACACGGTTTTTAATGTTTTTGTATGGAGTAAGTAACGATTCCCCAAATCTCAAAGTCGTTATATTCTTTTATTTTAATGGGTTTAAAATTGTCGTTTTCGGGCAGTAGCCAAATTTCTTTATTGACTACTTTTAAACGCTTTGCGGTGAATTCTCCGTCAATAATGCAGACAGCAATTTTGCCGTCTGTTGGTTCTAATGATTTGTCAATAATCAAAAGGTCTTTGTCGTTGATGCCCGCACCAATTAACGAATTACCGTCAGTGAATGCTACAAATGTTGTTGAAGGATTTTTAATTAGGTATTTGTTTAGGTCTATAATGGTGTCTAAAAAGTCGGCTGCTGGAGAAGGAAACCCTGCACTAATACCATGTTCAATTAATGGCAGTTCTAACTCTGTTTGTGTTGAAACTGCAAAGATTTTTAGTTTGCCTTTTGTATTTATTGGTATTACGGTCATTTTATGCACTGATATTTATGTTTTTGCACTGTCACCATAGAATAGCCTTGCTGTGTGTGCCCTGCATAAGCAGCGCACTCCCATTTCAATGGGCTATAAATAATTCAAAAATACAAATTTTATTTAATAAGCAAAGAAATGGGTGTATTTTATTTGCCCCGCATTTTAATGAAACTAGCCATGCGAGCTCATGAGCGATAGCGAATAACATTTCGCTGTTTACGAGACCTGCTTGGTTTAGACTGAGCTTGTCGAAATGTAAAGTGGTGTGAGGGGTGTACTCCGTCAGCTTAGGCTGGCGGAGCCATCCACTGGATTAGCTACTAGTGATTTATTTGATTTTTTTAATAATTCCATTGTCCAAAACTTTGTAAAGTTCATTTTGTACTGTCATCTTTTTTGAATTGTCAATTCGACTATAATCTTTATCAACGTCCCACGTGTAAGTAGTATCAATTATTTGAATTGTCAAGTCAGTATTAATTATGGCATATTCTGAAATACCATAACATGGGTCGTTTCCACCATATTTACCTACAAGAAATAATGAGTCTATTACTTTTCCATTTCTATCAATTGTCACAAAAGCCGGACTTTCAACTTCAGAAGGTACTGTGCATATTATTGCTTCAAATTTTTCCTTGTCTATGAGTCTTGCAAATGGATGTTTTAAAAGTTTATAATTGTCATTGTCGCTGTAATTACCATATTTTTTAAACATGTCATTCCAATTGTCCGAGCTGATTATTAATGGTAATTTCAATTTAATGATCTTGTCAAAAGGGTCTGGTGATTGAATTTGTTTATTAGAATTATTATCGTCTTGAACAGCTGTTTTGTTATTGTTTGTACAACTTATCAAAATGCCAATTATTGTCAATCCCAAAAAGAATTTTATCATCATGTAATATTTTCTTTACTTGCAGCTGACAGAATGGCTGTTACTTTTCGTTGCCATCGCTGTTAATTGTCTTTTATTTACAAACAGTCTGCCCCTGAAAGCAACAGGTTATAAGCCGTTTTTATTTTGTGCGTTTATTATCTCTATTGCTTTTTCTAATACTTCGTCTTTTCCTTTTTTAATGCCTTCAATGGTTGGTTTCACTTCAATATCAGGGACTATGCCAACCCTTTGTGTATCTTTTCCGTCGGGATAATAGACGCCTATGCCGCTTATCATAGTACTTATTCCACCGGGCAAATAGAATTGCGATACATTACCGTCGGCCCCGGCTGTGGAGGAGCCAACAACTGTTGCATTTGGATTCACCCGATAGGCCATCGAATGAAATTCTGCTGAACTCTGGGTGGTCTCGTTAACTAAAATAATGACTTTACCTTTAAAATACTTTTTATTTTTTATTCCTGCCTTGTGCAATCGTGTATATGTAAACAGTCCGGGATTCGCGATGCTGCCTTTGGAAAATTTTGCAAACGGGGTGCGTTTGGGCATCAGATATCTGCTTAATTTATAGATGGGAAAATCTGATGGATAATTCCGGCAGTCAATAATCAAACCTTTGCATTTCATTATCTCTTCCCGGAGTTTAGGTAAATACTTCCTTTGAAGTTCTCCGTTATTGATATAAGCAATGTCGTTTGTAATGAGTTTGAAACAGGTATCCTTTACCTGGTAGTTTTTATAGATATCCACTTCTTTTGAGGAATATGTTTTTATGGCAGCCAATCCCTTTATATTATTCCGGGTATATTCAACCTCAATT
Source organism: Bacteroidota bacterium (assembly GCA_037128515.1). Classification (GTDB taxonomy): domain Bacteria; phylum Bacteroidota; class Bacteroidia; order Bacteroidales; family CAIWKO01; genus CAIWKO01. Next base: position 36,378 of record JBAXWF010000032.1, read on the forward strand.
GTTGTATCATTTGTTCTGAAAAGATCAGAAGCCATATCCCTCAGTTGAGTCGGATAATTGGATGCCGGCTTATATTTCAGTTTTTCTTTCACTATGTCTTCAACCGGACGATGATTAATTGCTGTAATGATATCGCCGGTCTCAAGCCCTGATTCTTTGCCCGTTTTATCATCAAAATATCCTGTCACTACAGGTTTTTCTTCTATAAAAGTAAGTTCAACAGCAGCATGATTGCGCCCAAAATAATTATATTCCGACGCACCGCCACCCCAGATGTTAGCATGAGTATCGTGAACTCTTCCGATAAGTTCTAAAACAGCAAGTTCGTACTCCGTATTATTATTGGTATTGATCAGTTTTGGAATAAATTCTTCCAGTATATTTTTCCAATCTTCACCGATAAGATTTTTATTTGGATAGTAATATTGAATTATATTCCAATAACGAAATAAGGTCAACAGGCGCATTCCGGCATCAGGATATTCCATCTCATACGAATTCTCATTTTTAAATACGGGATTACACACTCCAAATTGCAATCCTACATAATAGTTTTTATTGGGTCGTTTTGCATTTTTAACTTTTAATAGTAAAGAGGTCAGCTCGTCTGAAAATCCGGAATTAACTATCCAGTCCAGGTCGGGTTTGAGCTTTATACCGGATGGTTTTACTTTCTTTTCCTTGCCCGACGGGAATGACCCCAGGTCGTTGATCCAATTAACCAGAATGATATCACGATCTTTTTTGTTTTCCGAACTCAGCACTTTGGGCAGAATCCTGAACAACTCGTAGTCCCAATTGTAATTTCCTTTGGCAATGTTGGGGTGATAATATTTCAAAAATCCCCAGATCAATCCAAGCGATTTTAAACTTTCCAAATGATCCTGATCGGTAGGGATATTTGACAAAAGTGAGCCTTTATCAAATTCTTTGTCTTTATCGGCCGGAAACTTATCTAATATATAAGGCTTAAGTTTCCTGATATCTTTTCCGTCGATAGTAACCTGCAGATCATCCATCCACATTTTGCCTTTACCGGTTAATAATCCGCCTATCACAATTTCTTTGGTTCTCTTAGGATCCATTGCAAGCGTTATTTTGTATTGAGTCCATCCGGTGGTACCCTTTATTCCATGCTTCTCCATATTTTCAAGGCCTATCATGGGATCAATACGCATCCATAACCCGGCATAACCATCGGTAACGTTTTCTGTTTTTATATACCCGCTTAAAGTTATTTGCAATCCTTTATAATTGGCGGGCAAGCTGTAGCCCCAGGCCATATAATTGTGGCTTCCCTGTTTGTATTCAATAGATACGGAGTATTTGCCACTCTTAACAATTGCCGAATCGACGCAACGCAGATAAGTTGGAGTATTATTTGTAGTATTTGGTTTATACCAACCGACCGGAAATCCGTTTTCGAGGTTCTCGAAGTCCAAATTAAATTCTGAACTTTTGTCTTTCGTCTGACCATAGGCTGAGATTGTCAGCACAAGAAAAAATAAGTTTAAAATGGGTATTTTCATGGGAGTGGGGGTATAGTTTTAATTGGGCATAACGGAAATAAAATTGCAGTTTTTTTTCAATTACTGCAATTTTTTAGTTATCAGTATTTATATATTTTTTCTTTTCTGTTTCTTATGGATTCGCTATGTCAGTTAAATAATGTCTTGGCAATAATCCCTCCACGTTGTCTTTCGCAATTAGTAAAAACTGTCATAAATTTTATTTATTCGTAAATTATTTAATCTTTTTCATTTTCCCTTTATCAACTTGACTTGTTCCTTCTAATATGCACTCATAGGTATATTCATTTTCTTTTATCTCAATTATTTTTACATAATAGCTTTTACCAATATTTTTTTTTGAAAAGGAAATACTTGTTTTAATTAATTTAATGTCATATTCACATTCAGATTTCCATGTAATTTTATATTTAGATTTTCCAAAATCTGATTTTTCTACTTGAATTTTACTATGTCTTGTAATAACTACTCGATGCTCGCCTGCATAATTTTCAAAAGTACCTTTTCTGAAGTTATCACATTTTAAGTTTTGTGTATTGCTCTGCCCTTTAGAATTTAAGCTAAAGAAAACTGATAGAAAAAGAAATAAGGTTTGAACGAATTTCATATTTATTTTTAATTTAAATCTAACATAATTGTAGTTCATTTTTTATAATTACTGACTAATATCAGCAGTCCTGTCTGTTTGTCGTCCAGTGTCTGCCCCAAAATCCCATAATTCTGACTAACGTTCTTTCAAAATTCTAATTATTATGTTTTTGTAAAAACCAAG
>JBAXWF010000033.1:0-37528 GCA_037128515.1 Bacteroidota bacterium
TTTTCGCAGTCATGTAATTATGCTGTTGCGATTTAGCTACTGCGAAACTATTCCATGTTTTTACATATATTGTTTTTGGTGAAAACGGGGTTTTTTGAAAAAGAACTGACGTGCCGAGATTTATTGCACGCTTTCGCGAAAAATACATGACGTTTTCCTGTCACTTCAAATGATTATTATCAAATAAATAAAAAAATGTTTGCATTTTTAGTAACATTGTTTTAATTTTGTTCTCATTACTAATTTAAAATCAACCATTATGAGAAAAGTAATTTTTATGCTCACCTTGCTGTTAGCCACTTCGGGCTTGTTTGCACAGCAATTCAACATGATCGAAAAAACGTATGAAATCACCGGCAAAGCCAAACGCGGCACCCTGGTGAATGTGAAGTACGACAAAGATTTGGGGCAGTACAAATTGTATTACACCATACAATCGGGTTTAACCAACATCACCCTGCAAATCTACACTTTCGACAAAGATTTTACCTTCATCGAAGTGAAAAACGAAGATGTGCCCATGGACAAACTCAGCGAAATGAAACGCACCAATCCTCTGGATTTTTCGTGGGTAAACTACAAAGGCGGCGCCTACACTGTGGAAGGCAACAATGTGGAAGCAAACCTGCTGGGCACGTTGGTGATAAAAAAGAAACGCATCTCCTACTCCTACAACTGGTTTAACATGAACTACACCAAAACCGTGCAGATTTTGGATAAAGTGAAACCCAAAAACGACGAAGGCACCCGATTTTATTATTTCACCCATTTTGAAGACGATGCCAACGGCGATTTGTATATACTGTGCGGTGCCCGCGATGCCAAAAAAGGCAAAGACCCGCTAAAATATTACAAAGAGTTTCACATCTTGAAATACAACAAAAACCTTGATTTGATTAAAGATTTGGAAATTCCTTTCGATTTTTATAACAATTATATTTATGCCAAAAGCCTGACCGAAGGCAGCGGCGAAGATGCCGACAATGCCGCCATAAGCGAACTGATTTTTGTGTTTGCACCCGCCGACTATGGCAAAACCAACCGCGACCCCGACAATACAAACTATACCTACCTTCGCTTAGACAAAGATTTGAACCTCACCGAACGCATCCCTTTCAAATCAAAAGCCGGCTATTGGAACATCGATTACATTTTGGCCACAGATAATGCCGTGTATGCTTTTGGTCCGCTGGCATCGGGCAAAGACGACTATTACAACAACTTGGTTGGCAAAGTTAGCAAATACAAATCGGTGCAATTGATGAAAGTTGCCGACAAAAAGATTGAATACCTCACCGAAACAACCTTAGACGAATTTGCTGCCAAGCTGAAAACACCCCCATCGCAAAAGCGTTCGCCCGATTATGATGGCAAAAAGTTCGATATCATCAACTACAAAGTGTTTGATAATGGCGATTTTATGGTAGTAGGTCAAAATTTTAAACTCGCGCAAACCGTTTCCACCACCCCCGGCAATTTCACCGTGGGACAGGAACGCGAAAAACAATACAACGATATTATTGCCTTTCATTTTGATGGCAAAGGCGTGCTGAAAGCCCAATATGGCGTGGATACCAAAGAAAGCAACGAATACTCCAAAAAGAATGGCACCCCACAAAGCATGCTCATGGGCAAAAACCCCAACAATATGTATTGGGTGGTGCAAGAAATTCGGGGCTATAGCGATTGGTTCAGAAAAATCCTGACCTATCCCCGCGTAGCCAAAGTGGATATGAGCGCCGCCACCCTGGGCGATTTCACCGCCTTGGGCGACAAAGAGTATTACCTCGACCCCAAGTTCCCCTATTTGGAATCGGAGCCCGGCAAATTGGTTTTCTTTGGCTCAAACAAGCCCGGCAAAATCATTTGGTTTGCCAAAATCGACCTCGAATAAGCACTTTTTGAAAACACGAGAAACGGAAGCCCTTCAGCTTCCGTTTTTTTTTTAGATCAAAAGTGCGCAATCCATTCCATTACCAAGCATTTTGGCTAAAATGTGGATCGAAAACGCCTGCAATCTAGCATTGTTTTCGTATATTTGCCCTGCATGGAAAAACTATTCCGCATATTCGAAATAACCCAAGAACGCAGCAACCAAATACTTGCACCATTCTACGATGCACACATTCACCAATTCGAAGAACTCATTATTGTTTTCCAAGGCAGCCTAGAACATGATATCGATTATCAAATTGAAACCCTTGCAGCACCCGTAGCCTGCTATTTATCAAGCGGCAAACTGCACAAGCTGCTTCCACGCACCGCTATGCACGCTTGGGTAATCCATTTCAAAGCCGAATTGCTGCCCGATTCCAATTTAAACTACTATTCCAACTTTTTAACCTCAAACAGCATTGCCTTGCAAGCCGGCGACAACCTAAAGCGTTTCAACAGTTTGTGTCAACTCCTGCAAACCGAAACCCAGCAAGAACATGTTGATTATACCACCATTTATCACTTGCTCAACGGCCTAATCACCATGATTGCTGCCGAGCGCAAACGAAACATGCCCATTGAAAATCACATAAAATCATTGCAAATAACCATTTTCAGCAACTTTTTAATAATTCTTGAAGAAAATTTTCGGCTCGATGTGGGCGTAACATTTTATGCCAACAAACTAAACATTACCGAACGCAACCTCAATAGCATTTGCAAAAACAACGTGCAAAAAAGCGTTTCCGAAATCATAGAAACCCGCAAACTTCAGGAAGCCAAACGCATGCTATTGCACACCACGAAAACCATTTCCGAAATCGGCTACGCACTGGGCTACAACGAAAAATCGTATTTCACACGCGTGTTTCATGCCAAAATGAATATCACCCCCACCCGCTTTCGCGAACGCACACTCAGTCTTTTTGAATAAATGTACCACATCTTTACCAAAAAGTGTTATCACCCACCCCGCCGTTTGGCGTACTTTTGTATGGTTAAAATTAAAAATAAAATAAACAATTAAAAACCAAACACCATGGAAACAAGAGTAAATTGGATGATTGATGCAGCCCACACCAAAATAAGTTTCAAAGTAAAACATCTGATGATTAGCAATGTGCAAGGCAATTTCAACGATTTTGAAGGCACGGTAACCACCCTGGGCAACGATTTTTCAACTGCCATCATTTCCTTCTCGCTCCAAACCGCATCCATAGCTACCCAAGTGCCCGACCGAGATGCCCATTTGAAAAGTGCCGATTTTTTTGATGTAGAAAAATTCCCAAAAATCACATTTCTAGGTCACGAACTTAAAGATTTGGGCGACGACATGTACGAAATCACTGGCGACCTGACCATGAAAAACATTTCGCAACAAATAAGCCTAACTGTGGAACACGGCGGCATGATAACCGACCCCTGGGGCCAAGTTAAAACCGGATTTACCATCACAGGCAAAATCAATCGCAAAAACTGGGGCTTAAATTGGAACACCGTGCTAGAAACAGGGGGAGTTTTGGTTGGCGAAGAAGTTAAAATTTTGTGCGAAGTGGAATTAACAAAACAATAAGCAAGTAGCCCTAAAACAGGAGCTTTAGCTAGCAAAAATGCAGTCGACCGCCCAAAAACAAAACGGCTCGACTGCATTTTTTTTGTGCCCACTAAAACGGCAAACGCTTTTGCAACACCTCCTCAGCCAGGTTTAGCATGTGTTCAAAACCTTGAATGGTTGTTTTTTCACTTTCGTAAAACAAGCGTTCGGCAGCATCAATCATGCTATAGGTGGGCTCAAAGCGCAAATATCTTGGACTCAAATTGTGTTCATCAATGCGAATGCGGTCCAAGGCATCCGCATCTTTCAGCAAGGCAGCCACGGTGTAATGCGGGTGTGTTTTTCTAATGTCATTAAAGTTGGAATGGTTGACAACCGCAGTTTTAATCGCCCGAATATGCTCATCATTGCAACCGTATAGTTGAAACAGGGGTATTAACTGCGGCAATTTAATATTTGCCGCCCGCGCACCGTGTCTCGAACAAAAGCCATCGTGTCTGCGCGCCATATCGTGCATAAAAGCAGCAAAAAAAGCCAACTGTTTTTCTTTTTCAAACCCCATTTCATTGCCCAAAGCCAACACATGACACATCACACGATACGTATGATTGGCACCATGCAATTCGCTTGGATGCATGAAATATCCAGGCTTAATGTCGAAATCCGAGAGTTGCATTTTCAAAAAAACATAAAATTACACATTTTATTAATACAGTGAAACACAAAGCAGCCCACCCTGCCATAAAAAAAGGAAATCGTTGCGAATTGAGCTTGTACACATCACCGTAATTGTTTTCTTAGTATCTTTGCACCCTAAATTCAATTAATAAATAAAATTCTATGAAAAAATTAATTTTACTGGCAGCCATCGTTCCCATTTGTTTTGTGGCACATGCTCAAAAGAACAAAATAAAACTAACATCAAAAAACGATTCCATTGCCTATGTTATCGGTGCAAACATCGGTTTAAATTTAAAGAAAAACTTGGAAGCCGACTCCCTAAAATTTAGCTCAACGGCATTTTCGCAAGGCTTTAAAGATGCATTAGATGGATTAGATACTATTGTTTTCACCAAAGATGCAAAACAAAAAATCATGTCCGCTTTTCAAACCGTGATGCAACAAAAACAAACGAAAGGTATGGCAAAAGTGGCCGGCCCAAACAAAGAAGCAGGAAAGAAATTCCTGGATGAAAACAAAAAACAAGCGGGAGTGATTGTTACAAAAAGCGGACTGCAGTATAAAGTTATCAAAGAAGGCACAGGCGCCACACCCACCACCAACAGCAACGTTACAGTGAACTACGAAGGCAAGTTTCTGGATGGCAAAATATTCGATTCATCTTATGAAACCAACAAACCCTTAACATTTCCGGTTACAGGCGTGATACCCGGCTGGACCGAAGCCCTGCAATTGATGAAAGAAGGTGGCATTTACGAATTGTATATCAATTCCGATTTAGCCTACGGCGACCAAGGCAACCAGGGAATACCCGGAGGTTCAACACTCATTTTCAAAGTCGAACTCATCAAAGTAAATTAGTTCGCCCTAGCCAATGCAACAGCAATTCGCCCGAGCGCATAGCTGTTTCATTGTTGTTTTGTTTGCCAACCCCCATGGGCTATCCATGCGTTGCGATGGATTATTGCATGTTTTAAAACGATTCAACATCAACCCAAATACATCAACGCCATGAAAGCAAAAAATTCGATTGCAGTTTTCGCTTTACTATTGTGGGCTGCGCTATTGCCCGCACAAACTCCCAAACCCATCGCCCTCGAAGATTTGTGGATTAATTACACCTTTTATCCCGAACAAGCCGACGAAATGATTCCGATGAACGATGGAGAACATTTCCTGGTGCTATCCGATGAGTACACCATCAACAAGTTTCTTTACACAAGCGAAACAAAACAAGGCGCTTTGGTTACCAAACAGATGCTAATTCCGGCAGGCGCCACCCAAGCCATCAAGGTGCAATCATTCGAGATGAGCCCCGATGAAACCAAAGTACTGCTCAAAACCGAAACGGAACAAATTTATCGTCATTCGGACATTGCTTTCTATTACGTACTCGATTTGATTTCCAATAAACTTTCTGCCGTATCCCTATCCAGCAAACAACGCTTGGCCGATTTCTCGCCCGATGGCACCAAAATAGCCTATATAAAAGAAAATAATCTTTATGTAAAAGATTTAAAAACAAACAAGGAAACGCAAATTACCACCGACGGACTTTTAAACAATATCATCAACGGCACAACCGATTGGGTTTACGAAGAGGAATTTAGTTTTACGAAAGCCTTCTTTTGGTCGCCCGATGGCCAGAAAATAGCCTTTATGCGTTTCGACGAAAGCAAGGTAAAAGAATATCAAATGACCAATTATGGCACATTGTATCCCGAACAGTACAAATACAAGTATCCGGTGGCAGGCGAAAGCAATTCCGTGGTCAGTGTTTTGGTTTATGATATGGCGAATCCCACCAAAAATGCACTCCACAAAATGGATATAGGCAAGCTCACCGACCAATACATTCCGCGCATTTGCTGGACAAAAGAGCCCAACACCTTGGCCATTTTTCGCATGAATCGTTTGCAGAACCAACTGGAAATTTTGTTCGCCAACGCAGCCACAGGCAACACCAAAGTTTTTTATACACAGCAAAACGAGAAATATATTGAAATCACCGATGACTATAAGTTTACCGACGATGGAAAAAATTTCATCATCCTAAGCGAACAGGACGGCTACAGTCACTTGTATTTGTATGATATGAGCGGCAAGTTGGTGAAGCAAGTCACCCGTGGCAACTGGGATGTAATTGGTTTGAAAGGTGTGGATGAAAAAAACCAAATCATCTACTATGTTTCGGCCGAAAGCAGCCCCTATAACCGCGACATCTACCGTATCAACTTCGACGGGACGGCCAAAACCCGTATCTTCAAAAAAACAGGGACCTACGATGCGGCTTTCAGCAAAAACTACAATTATTTAACCACCACATTTTCGGATGCAAACACCCCTCCCAACATAGCAATCAACACCAATTCGGGAAAAGAGTTGCGCGTGTTGGTCGACAATAAAAAACTTATTGAAAAAACGACTGATTACGGCTTCGCCAAAAAAGAATTCTTCAGTTTTACTACATCCGAGAACATAAATTTGAACGGGTACATCATAAAACCTAGCGATTTTGATGCCACAAAGAAATACCCTGTTTTGATGAATGTGTATGGAGGACCCAATTCGCAGTACGCCACCAACGATTGGGATACCTTCGATATGGTTTGGTATCAATATTTGGCACAACATGGGTATATTATTGTTTGTGTGGATGGCCGTGGCACGGGAGCTCGTGGCGAGGCGTTTCGCAAATGCACCTATTTGGAACTCGGCAAACTGGAAACCAACGACCAAATTGAAACAGCAAAATATTTAGGTGCTTTGCCCTATGTTGATTCCAAACGCATTGGCATTTGGGGGTGGAGCTACGGTGGCTTCGAAACCTGTCTTTGCATGACCAAAGGTGCCGATATTTTTAAAGCAGGCATTGCCGTGGCCCCTGTAACCAATTGGCGAAATTATGACAACATTTACACCGAACGGTACATGCGCACACCGCAAGAAAACGCTACCGGCTACGATGATAATTCGCCGGTTAAATTTGCTAAAAAACTGAAAGGAAAATTACTAATCTGTCATGGCATGGCCGACGACAATGTGCACCTACAAAACTCCGTTGAATTCATAGATGCCTTAGTGAATGCAAACAAACAATTTGATATGCAGTTTTATCCAAACAAAAATCATGGGATATTTGGTGGCAACACGCGTTATCATTTGTATAAAAGAATGTCCGATTTTATCTTCGAGAATTTATAAGAAGTCCTCCGTTTAATTCCCCTTTCAAAACCAATTTGTTTACTCTTTTTGTGTGGGTTAAAATAAATTCATTATTTTTACACGAATTAATTAAAAGATACAAACTATCGGAATTTGAAACCCTTTCTCATAAACATAGTTTCGTGGCGCAATCAATTTGCATCTAAGCCCACGTTTTTAATTATTGCCAGCATCATTGTTGGCGTGGTTTCGGCTTTGGTAGCCGTTTTGCTCAAAACCATTGTTCATGTATTGCATCAAGTACCCGAGTTTTACAATCAATATCTTTACCAAAATCTGTGGCTATTCGTCTTTCCTATTGTTGGCGTTTTGCTCACCATACTCATCGTTAAACTTGTTTTGAAAGGAAAGATTGAAAAAGGCCTAGGCAACGTTTTGTATGCCATAACCCGCAAATCATCCAAAATACCCAGAGTAAATACTTATTCGCAAATTATCACCAGCAGCATCACCGTTGGCTTGGGCGGTTCGGCAGGCTTAGAAGCCCCCATTGCCATCACCGGTTCGGCCATTGGGTCGAACCTGGGCAGTTTTTTCAAATTGGGACGCAAAGAACGAACATTACTGCTGGCCTGCGGCGCTGCCTCGGGTATTGCAGCCGTGTTCAATAGTCCTATCACAGGGGTTATTTTTGCTATAGAGGTTTTATTGGTCGATTTTTCCATTCCATCGTTCATCCCTTTATTGATTTCAACAGCCTCGGCAACCATCGTCTCAAAACTCCTGTTCAAAGGCCAGCTTTTCTATTTGGTATCTCATGATTGGGTTTACAGTGCCATTCCTTTTTATATTGTATTGGGTATCCTGTGCGGCTTCCTCTCCGTTTACATGAAACGTATCACCCTTTGGTCGGAAGGCTATTTCAACACCAAAAGAAAAGTTGTTTTAAAAACAACTCTTGGGCTTGTTTTGTTGGGTTTTCTCATATTTCTGCTCCCGCCATTGTTCGGCGAAGGCTATACGTCGATTGAGAGTTTGCTCAACGGGCATTTTTCCGATATTTTAAATTATTCTATTTTTGAATCCTTTAAAGATAATGCCTGGTTTATACTTCTTTTTACTGCGGCTATTATTCTGATGAAAATAATGGCTACGGCATTAACGGTTGGCACGGGCGGCAATGGAGGTATATTTGCACCCTCGCTGTTCACAGGCGCTTTCACGGGCTTCGGACTGGCACATTTGGTTAATACCACGCAAATCAGCAATCTCAACACCTCCAACTTCATTGTGGCCGGCATGGCCGGCATACTGAGCGGTGTAGTACATGCCCCGCTAACAGCCATATTTTTAATTGCCGAAATCACCGGAGGATACACCTTATTCGTTCCTTTGATGCTAGTTTCAGCGCTATCCTATTTTATTACCCGCATCTTCGAACCCCATTCGGTTTACACCAAGAAACTTGCTGAAGCCGGCAATTTGCTTACCGACGATAAAGACAGCAATGTGTTGAAATACCTGAAGCTTGAAGACATGATTGAAAAAGATTTTGCGGTGTTGCACACCAACGATTATCTTCAAAACTTGATCGAAGCCTTTTCGAACAGCAAACGCAGCATATTTCCGGTTGTTACCGATACCGGCGAATTGGCCGGGGTGATATTTCTCGACAAAGTAAAAAATCTGATGTTTAAAACCGAGTTGTACGAAACCATGAAGATTACAGATATTACGGAAACATCCATCACAATCTCAACCAGCGACAGCATGGAAAGTGCCATGGAAACTTTTGAACAGTCGAACCTATGGAACATTCCGGTTTTGGAACAGGGTAAATATATTGGGTTTATTTCGCGTTCAACTATTCTGAATTACTACCGCAAAATAGTAAAGAAAAACGTTTCCTTGTTTTGATTTAATTCATCAACTTCGCAGATACGAAGCACCATTGATATCTAAAATACACCCCGTCATAAATTCGGTTTTATCCGAAGCTAACAAAACAATGGCATGCGCCACTTCTTCTGGTTTTGCTACCCTATTGAGCGGACTCTGACTTTTTATTTTGGCTCCCTCCTGCCCTTTCAATGCTTTGGTCGACATTTCGGTCTCCACAAAACCCGGTGCCACCGCATACACAAAAACATGTTTGGGTGCCAGCAGTTGTGCCAACGACTGGTTGAACTGATTAACTGCTGCTTTGCTAGCACCATAAGCTGGCGCGTGCGGTTCGCCTCGAAATGCACCCCTCGACGAAACATTGATAATTTTGCCACCACCTGCCGATGCCATGTGCCTGCCCACCAAATAAGTGAGGTTAGCCAAGCCGACAAAATTCGTTTGCAATGTCTCTTTAATATGCAACTGCCATTCCTCAAAGTTACATGTAAGCATATCGCATTCCTTAAAAATGCCGGCATTGTTCACAAGTATATCTATACGGCCGGCTTTCCGCAATGCTTTAAAAACGGCATGTTCCACAAAAAAGGAATCGCTGAGGTCGGCTTTCAACAAAAAATGCTTTTCGCCGGGCAACATCGACAGCGTCTTTAATGCTGCCGTTTCATTTTCTTTATAATGAACAATGACATGGGCCCCACATTCGGCAAACTCAATGGCAGTAGCTCTGCCAATGCCGCGCGAAGCCCCGGTAACCAATACATTTTTACCGCTAAAATCAATCTTCATGCCGTTTCAGTTTTACATTTCGCACACGCCACAATTGCTGGTGGTGGTTCTAATAATCTTCACAAAATTCGGATTCACTTTTAAACTGCTTTCCATTATGTCGGCAATTTCGTCCTGCAAATTTGCAGGACAAATAGTTATAACCGACGATCCTCCTCCACTCACGGTACTGCCAAAAGCACCTGCTGCAATTACTTTGGTCTTGGTTTCGAAATAATTGGCAATAACAGCCGAACGCACCGGTTCGGCAATGTTATCAACACTTATAGCACGACCAAATTCCTCAACATCTTTGGTATGTATGGCATGAATCACCCGCGAACAATGCGCCATCTGTTCTTTTAGCTTCTCCTGCCCTATCTCATAGGTAATAAAACCACGCGTAGACCGTTGACTCTTTTTAATGACAGCCAACACCACAGGAAACTCGGGCATTTGCAGTTTCAATACATCTATTGGATGATAATCTTTAATAAGAATAAACCCACCCAACATCGCAGCAGCAACATTATCGGCATGAGGCGAGCCGCCCGAAGCAATTTCGCCCATTCGTGCCAAATCCACCAGTTCGTTATCCGACAAGTTTAGTTTCAATAATTTATTTAAACCATAAATGGCCGACGAAGCCGAAGCCCCCGTGGTACCCAAACCACAACCCGAAGTCATGTGTTTTGTGATGGTTACTTTAACGCCCAAATCGGGTTTGTAGCGTTTTTTTAGTTCCAGGATGGCCAATCCGGCTGTATTGTCTTGTATGGTAACGGGTATGTTTTGGTCATCGCCATCAAAAGCAATGCTAATGGAATTATTGTCGGTAAGCTCCAGCAACATTTCATCGTAGGGTTGGCGAAGTGCCATAGCAAAAATATCGTAGCCCGGACCCACATTGGCACTGGTGGCAGGTCCTCTTAAACGGATTTTGTTCATATCAAGCCTTTTTGTTGCATAAAGAACTTCAGTTTCTTGGTTTTTTCTTCGCTGAGCGGCGTTAGTGGCAACCGATGGCCTCCGGATGGCAATCCCATCAAGTTGAGGGCCATTTTGGCCGCCATGGGGTTCGATTCGTAGCGCAAAGCTTCGAACAGGTCGTAATATCCATAATGTATTTCGGCGGCTTCGGTCATGTGGCCATTTAATGACAGGTCAGTCATTTGGCGCATCACATTCGGTATGATATTTCCGGCCACGGTAAATGTGCCGGCACCGCCAAACGATATCAATGGGTAGGCTGTGGTATCTTTTCCGGTGAAAACACAGAAATCGTCATTGCGGGTTAGTTGCAATATCTTTGCCAGATGGTCAAGTTTTTTGTTGCCGTCTTTGATGCCGATAATGTTGGGATGCTTGGCAAGCAATCCGGTTGTTTCGGGCAACAAATCCACACCGGTACGTTCGGGGGCGTTGTGCAAAATGATGGGCACAGCCGAGAAATCGGCCAATTTGGTGTAGAAATCAATCAAGCCTTCTTGTTTGGGTAAAACAAAATAGGGCGTGAAAACCGAAATATAGTCGGCACCCAAATCCACAAAGCGGCTAACGCGCTCTTTGGCTTCCCACAAACTGGTGCTGCATGCATCGGGGGCCAGTTTGGTTTTGCCTTTGGCCACTTCAGCAATAATTTCAACCACGCGATACACTTCCGTATCGGTCATCATGGTGTTTTCGCCCGTTACACCCAGTGGGGCTATACCATGTATGCCGGCATCCACCTGGCGTTGCACCAGCATCCGCAAGCCCTCTTCATCCAGGGTTAAATCGTCTTTAAATGGGGTGATGAGTAAAGTATATGCGCCTTTTACCATAGTTTCTAAGTTTTAAGTTTATACAAAGTAAAGCAAAATGAAATAAAAAATGTTCTATCCAAATTTTATTTATCAAACGGGTTTTTAACAGCCAGGTGGAAAGTTCAGAATTGTATAGCCTTTAGCCTATCGTCAACGCAAAATACTCATTTACTCAATGATGGTTCTCATCAAATTTTAGCGATTTATTGTTCATGGCTTTTTGCCATCCTGCCGGAAAAATTGCTCGATTGTCGTCTTCAATTCGTGCCATAATTTCTTTTACTTTGTTTTGAATTGTTAGGGGTAAATCATAAAATTCTTTATCCACCTGTGTATTTCTTTCAAAGTCGAGGGCTCCGTTTTGATGTCGTATAGCAATTTTGCTGCCATTGTGAAAGACAATTATTTTTATCCTACCGTCCTCATAACCATTTTTTCCCGATGTTCCATAAATCAGAATCGGGTCCAACAACTGATCGGCATCAAGGTCGTCTATTGCAACATAGCGTGTCCAAAACCAAATGGAATATTCCTGGTCGTCGCCATAGGTCAATTTGGTTTTAAAATCATTGAGTTCCCATTTTTTTGTTAGTCCGGCTTGGTCGATGCTTAGGTTTAGAGCGCGAATTTTTTTGCTGATGGTATCGCCCGAGGGTGCAATGCTGTCGTTACTTTCGGTCAACGCAATGTAAAATTGCCCCGAATTGTCATTGCATTTATACACGCGAAATATTGGAAAATTGATGTTGAATTGCCTGAGAACACTGTCGGTAAATATTTTTGTAATGGCGTTTCGCGATAAAATTTCGCTGCCCACGGGTTTGTTTTGTGCTATCAACTCAAACGAAATGCAGCCAATGAATAAAATAATATAGAGTTTTTTCATGGTTAGTCGTGTTTTGTCATTTAAAAATCAAATCATTTTTGGCATAATTATTACTGTTTTACAAACTTTGCTATAGCAACGTTTTTGTCCGTTGTGGCTTTCACAACATACAAACCAGCTGGCAAGCCGGAAATAGCAACATCAGTTGTTTCGTTGCGGCTCAGTAGGGTTCTAACTATTTGGCCTTCCATGTTTATGACTTGTATTTGCGAATTCAAGGGGGCATCCATGCTGATGTTTTCCTTGGCGGGATTGGGGTAAAGCCTTAAGGTAGGCAAAGTTTCGTTTTCAGCAATTTGTGTAGTTGTGCAACTTAGCAAGGGTGGGCTCACGCTCACCATGGCCGAATCAATGGTAATAAGTCGGTACGATCTGTTGTAGGCCGCAGCGGTTTGTATGTAGCGTGTGCCGCCAGTCCAGTTTTCGTCCACCACATTGGCGTTGCGGTCGGCCACCACATTTTGGTGAATGTGTCCGGTAAGCACCACATCCACCTGCATCGAATCGCAAATATTCAACAGCGTGGTGCGGTTATTGAGAATAGCGCCATCGGCGGCATCCCAAATGGTACCGGTGTTTGGCGAACCATCAGAGTTGGTGCCATTAACATTTACAACTGGATGATGCATCACAATAATTTTGTGGTTGCCGGCGTTGGCAGCAAGCACAGCACGCAGCCAGGTACATTGCGCATTGCTTAGACCCGATCCTTCTAGGTTCATTATGTTGGGGTCTTGCCAAATGGGGCGGTTGTCGTCGTAGCCTGAGCGCATAAAAATAATAACACAGTGCTCCACATTCACTGCATAATCCGCATCGGGCGAAAGGTACTGCGGATAGTAGTGCATGGTAGCGTTTGTGAGGGGTGGAATGAGGGTGGTATAATACTCGTGGTTGCCGGGTGCAAAATAAATGGGAATGGTTTTGGCCGAATCAATATGATAGGTTCCCGGGGCGGGGTTGAGCACAAACGTGGGATGCAAGTATTGCAACAACTTGGGATACATGCCCGTAGGGCTTCCGTTACCAATATTAGCTATATCACCGCTGGCCGCAACAAAGGCGGGTTTGGGGTTCATGTCTTGAAATTCTTGAGTGTAGCATTGAAACATCACGGCTTGGTTGTCGCAACTATTCACATACGAAGCAGCGTTCGAAATGTGCATATCGCTAATAGCCACAAAAGTGGTTTGCCCGATCGAATCCAGGGCTGTGCCCACCAAGTTGACAATGGCAAAATAAAAAAATAGGTTTAGGAAATGCTGACGTTTCATTGAAATAGTTTATTGCAGAATAGAAATAGCGTTCAAAGATAGCAATAAAGTAGGAAATGGCAACGAAATCGCAAGTTAGAGATTTTACGTTATAATTCTGCCTTCTGCATGCAGAATTAATGAGTCAAAACTGTGGTGGTCTGTAAATAAGACAAAAAACAATAATTGCCTGCCTAACTCAAAAACAATTCCTATCTTTGAATTAAAATTTTAAGATGAAAAAGATAGTATTTGTTATGATGATGATGACCACATTCTTGGCATTGTTTGCATGCAAAAAAATTGTGGATGGCTGCACCGACAAATCCGCAACCAACTATAACCCCGATGCTACAAACGACAATTCCTCCTGCTATTATATCGAAATCGGCATGGTGTATCAAGGGGGCATTATCGGCTACATTTTGCAACAAGGCGACCCGGGTTTTGATGCCAACGCCTACCACGGACTAATAGTCGGCCCCTTAACCTATAGCAACCCACCTTGGGGCTGCGCCAGCACTGGAGTGGGCGGCACACTAACCACCGTGGGTAGCGGCGCGGCCAACACCAACGCCATTGTGGCCGGATGCACCCAATCAGGCACTGCGGCACGCTATTGCGCCGATTTGGTTTACAGCGGCTACAGCGACTGGTATTTACCTAGCAAAGAAGAACTCAACAAACTATTTGCAAACCGCGTGGCCATAACCTATTTTTTGGGCGACTACTATTGGAGCTCCTCCGAAAGTGATGCAAACCACGCCTGGGCACAAAATTTCACATCAGGCATCTTGTATAGTTTCAAAAAAGACAGCACCGCCAGAGTCCGAGCCGTAAGAAGTTTTTAGTTCCGACCAATAGCCTTCAGCCTATAGAAAAACAGCATCTCGTATTTTTTCAAGCACCAAATAAAAACAAAACTAAGGGTAAAAAAGATTTGAAGTGTAAAAGTAATAAATCAATAATTTTTTAGTTTAAACCCTTATAAAAACCAACCACCATGAAAACAAAAAATCTTATCCAATTCGCTGCAATTTTGCTAGCAATCTTTGCCTTCGGATTCACTTCCTGCAAAAAAGACAAAAACAAAGATGTTGACACAGCTTCTATGCAACAATTGGTTGCCGACGAAAACAAAATGGCCACCTCCGACGACGATGCCATGAACGATGTAAACTCGGTACTTTCGGGCACATCGGGCAAATCCATGGAAAGTTTTCCATGCAACGTAACCGTTGATTCATCCACCATAGTTGGCGACACTATTTATTACAACATCACCTTCACGGGATTAAATTGCCAGGGCACCCGCACCCGCACTGGACAGGCTTTGGTACACAAAAATGTGAACACCCATTGGGTGGATGCCGGAGCTGTGGTATACGTGAAATACATCAATGTTCTGATAACGCGCGTTTCCGACAACAAATCGCTTACGCTGAATGGTACAAAAAAATTTGAAAATGTGAGTGGCGGATACATCAGCCAGTTGGGTACAAGTGCCACAACCATTGTACATCGCATTAGCGGCACCTTGGTAGCCACATTTGATGATAACAGCACCCGCACCTGGAATCTCACACGCCAAAGAACATTCACCGGAACACAAGGCAACCTGTTCATGTCAGTTGACGGATTTGGTTCAGCCGATGGATACAGCAGTTTGGTTGCCTGGGGCACCAATCGCAACGGTGAAGTGTTTTACACACAAATTACCCAATCGGCAATTTACAAACAAGCCTGCAACTGGGACCCCTGCGCCGGCGTGAAAGTGCACAGCATTCCTTCAGATGATAAAAGTGCCACCTTTACTGGCGGCTATAACGATAGCGACCAACCTGTGGATATAAATGGCAGTGTTTGCCCCACAAAATACCGCATCGACTGGGTGAAAGGCAGCAACAGCGGAACAATATTCCGATCTTTATAGACTCCCCGTTTAGGTTTAATTGCTAATAAAAAAATGCTCCCAAAATTGGGAGCATTTTTTTATTAGCAAAAATAGAGCATTAGCAATTATTTATTTGCTTCATCAAGTTCTTTCCTCAGCTTGCTTTTTCGTTTCCCGTACAAAAAATAAATAAAGAAGCCAATGCCCATCCAAATTATGAGTCGCAACCACGTATCAAGCGGTAGCGAAGCCATTTGAGCAAAACAAGTTACAGCTCCCAAAATCGGAATCAACGGAACCCAAGGAGTTTTAAATGGTCTGTTAAGTTCAGGACGTTTCTTTCGCAAAATTATAATGCTTATGCAAACAATAGCAAAAGCAAGTAAAGTACCAATGGAAACCAACTCGCCTAAAATTCCGATTGGCAAAACCCCAGCAATTATCATAGCCACACTACCCGTGATTATTGTACTTATATAAGGCGTTTTAAAGCGTTTATGAACTTTTGAAAAAACAGGTGGTAGCAAGCCATCTTTCGACATGGAATAGAATATTCGCGGTTGGCCCATTAGCATAACCAGAATTACAGAACTTAAACCGGCGATAGCGGCAATTTTAATAATTGGACGAAGCCAAAACATACTTGTTCCCATTGCATTAACACCAACAGCCACAGGGTCTGGAACATTTAAAAAAGTGTAACTAACAATCCCAGTTAAAACTATAGCCACCAGTATATATAAAATTGTGGAAATACTTAGCGAACCCAAAATACCAATAGGCATATGCTTTTGGGGGTTCTTCGCCTCCTGAGCCGCAGTAGAAACCGCATCAAAACCAATATATGCAAAGAAAATAACCCCCGCTCCCCTGAAAATACCGCTCCAACCAAAATGGCCCCATTCGCCTGTGTTTTTAGGTATAAAAGGATGCCAGTTATCCATATTAATAAAAGCAAAACCAATTGCAATAAATAAGATAATAACCGCCACTTTTATAATAACCATCAAATTATTAAAGTTTGCTGATTCTCTGATACCGACAACCAATAAGGTAGTTAGTACAGCTATTACAATCATTGCAGGCAAATTCATAATTGAAGTAACATGAGGCAGAGCATCAATATTAATATTCAAATTAACCAATTCTTTAACCAAATTATCTGTTACAGGTTTCCAACCCATATTTGGCACATCCACCAACACACTTCCCGCGGCAGCGCTTAACTGTGCCGGAATATGGACACCGAAATCGTTTAAAAAACTAACTACGTATCCACCCCAACCCACAGCAACCGTCGAAGCTGCAAACAAATATTCCAGAATAAGGTCCCAACCAATAATCCAGGCTAGAAATTCGCCCATTGTGGCATACGAATAGGTGTAGGCACTGCCTGCAATTGGTATCATTGATGCAAATTCAGCATAGCACAAACCTGCAAATGCGCAAGCAATTCCTGAAATAATAAACGAAAACACTATGGCAGGTCCTGCGTATTGGGCAGCCGCTTGGCCAGTTAAAACAAAGATTCCGGCACCAATAATTGCCCCAATTCCTAAAGTGGTTAAATTGGTGGCTGTTAAAGTTCTCTTTAGCCCATGATCTTTGTCGACTGATTCTTCCATGAGCTTTGTCATGGATTTTGTAATGAATAAACGATTCGCCATATATACTAATTTTTAATGATGAATTTTTATACAATAATAAAAAATAAATCGATAGGGATAAATTTTTTGTTGAGAAATTTATAAAAATAAAAATCAGAACGAATTTGAATTTAAATAATCCTCAATTAAATTACGAATTGACAGGTAAGTGTTTTGCAAAACCACATCAATTTCGGATGATATAAACCATCGGACTTCGGCAATACCTTCTTCCATTTGGGGTTTCAATCCTAGGCTATTTTTACAAAGCATTTCGAACCAATACGTTTTTTTCAAGATGCTCACCCCATGCTCAGAATATGTATGAAAAGTAGAAGGAAGGTCATTTGTAATTTTTAGTTGCGATAATCCTGTTTCTTCTTCAACTTCGCGCACAGCACATTGTTCTGGAGTTTCGCCAGTTTCCGCTTTGCCTTTAGGCAAATCCCACACCCCGTTTCGGAAAATAAATAACATTTCAGCGGCACTGTTTCTAACCAAGCCACCGGCAGCCCCAACCTGCTTATAAGGAGCTGAAAATGCACTAAACAGTTCCTTCGGATTGTGGTATAATAGTTCAATTTTTTGGAATTCTGAATCGCTTTCAAAATTGCGAATAATAGCTGTTAAATCTGCACCTTCTGGAAGTTTCGAAAAAATGACGCAATTATTATTTGAATGCTCAGTAGCATGGTTTTTAAAAATTACTTCTTTGTTTTTTAAGTAAACTTTGTAAATTTGCGTCATGGAAAAAAATAATGATATTTCGTTAAAAACTGCAGAATACTTATTGCAAATAAAGGCAATAAAATTGAATCTGCAAAATCCATTTACTTGGGCCTCGGGTTGGAAATCTCCAATATATTGCGATAACCGCAAAACTTTATCGTATCCAAAAATACGAACCTATATCCGTCAGCAGTTTGCTGATTTAATTCGCAATGAATTCGGTTTGCCCGATGTTATTGCAGGTGTTGCAACCGGTGCCATAGCACATGGCGCACTGGTGGCCGAAGAACTTGGCTTGCCTTTTGTTTATGTACGTTCCGCACCAAAAGAACACGGATTGGCAAATTTAATAGAAGGTGTCATTTCAAGTGGTCAGTCAGTAATAGTGATAGAAGACTTGATTTCTACAGGCGGAAGCAGTTTAAAAGCAGTGGAAGCACTGCGCGATGCAGGTTGTAATGTAAAAGGAATGATTGCTATATTCACTTATGGTTTCCCGAAAGCAACCGAAAGTTTTGCCAAAGCCAAATGCAAGCTTGCAACGCTTTCGGATTATAACTCATTACTTCAACAGGCTGTTGACACTAATTTTATTAATGAGTCGGATTTAACGTATTTGGCTACTTGGCGTGAAACACCTGATAAGTGGGGAAAATAAAAACTATGTCGCAAATTAAAAGTGATAAAACACAAATAAACAAACCTGTGGACAAGATTTATGATTTTTTGTCCGATTTTAATAATTTTAAAAATCTAATGCCAGAACAAGTCTCCAACTGGCAATCAACCAAGGATTCGTGTTCATTTAATATAAGTGGCATCGGACAATTAGCACTTAAAATAATTGAGAAGATACCAAACAGTGGAATAACGATAATTCCCGAAGAAGGAACAAAAATTCCATTCACCTTTGAATTGGTTTGTTTGCTTAATGCTCCTGCCGAAAATCAAACTGAAACAGTATTTATTTTTAATCATGAGATGCCAGCCATGATAAGCATGATGGCTTCGCGTCCGCTACAAAACTTGGTTGACATCTTCGGTAAAAAGCTGAAAGAATACTTCGAGCAGCCAGATATTGTCTAATTCTATTCTAAACAAACTTAAGTTGTTTTACTTCGCATTCAATAGTATTTCCCTTATCGGTAAGCAACTGAAGCCACCCAAATTGATTTACTCCCTTTATTGTTGCTTTTATTTTTTCTCCACGAACAATATAATCAGAAGCTATATTGAGCTGATACAATCTGTTTAAATATTCCCTATCGATTAAAGATGTTTGCCCTGTTTTAAGTTGGTTATAACGTTTTTCGAAAATAGCAAGAAAAATGTTGAGTGTGTTATCTAAATCAATTTCTATTTTTTTGTATTGTATAACTGAACCTGGATTTGGGAGATATTCAGGGAAACTTTTTTGATTAATATTTATTCCAATACCAATAATTGCCCAATTTATTGTCTGATATTGAACTGAAGTTTTAATTAAAATACCGGCACCTTTTTTATCGTTAATATAAATATCATTGGGCCATTTTATAAAGATATTTTCTTTGTCAAGTAATTGTTTTAATAAGTCAGAAACAGCCAGAGCAACAGTTTTATTTAAAGCAAACTGATTAGAAGCAAGCAGAAAATCTGGAAAATAAACTAGACTAAATATCAGATTCAGATTTGGCTCCGAATGCCATTTATTACGCCCCATTCCTTTGCCTGAGGTTTGATTATTAGTAATAATACAAGTAGAACTATCTATTTTTCTATCAGCTAATAGGGTTTCAGCAAAAGCATTTGTTGATTCAATTGCATCAATTTTTATAATTTTTATCAAACCCATAAATTGCTATATAAATTAAAGTCGTAAATAAAAGTAAATAAACATTGAGAACCGAACGATGTCCTTAATAAATGCGAAATAGTTCAATAAAAATGATTACTTTTGCAAACTTATTAAATATTTATAAATGCCTGCAAAAAAGAAATTAAAAGAAATTCCTGAAATTACAGATGTGATTGTAAAAGGCATGATTGAGAAAAAAGGAAAAGACATTTTAGCAATTGATTTTAGTTCTATTCAAAATACACTTTTCAAAGGTTTTGTAATTTGTCATGGTAATTCAAGAGCTCAGGTAGAAGCAATTGCCGATTCGGTAGAAAAAGAAGTTTCGAAAGAAACAGGTCAAAAACCATCGCACCGAGAAGGTTTTGTTAATGCAGAATGGGTTTTGCTCGACTATTTTGACACTATAGTTCATATTTTCCAAGAAGAAAGCCGTGGTTTTTATCAAATCGAAAAACTCTGGGCTGATGCAAAAATTAGAAGATTTGATTCAGAGTAAATATAATATAAAAATATTTCGCAAACGATATGGCTGACCAGAAAGATAGAAAATTTTCGAATAATTTGCCCGGAAGTAATCCAAACCAGAAAAAGAAATTTAGTTTTTATTGGATATATGCTATACTGGCAATAATATTTATTGGAATTCAATTTTACCCTTGGAACGGTTCAGGGACGAAAGAGATTACTTGGAATAAGTTTATAAAAATACTTGAAAAACATCAGGTTGAAAAGATTGTTGTTGTTAATAAAGAAAAAGCAGAAATTTACATTAAACAAGAAGCATTAACAACCGATACTGCCTATAAAAGTCTTACGCAGAAAAAAGCTTTTGGAAGTTCAGTTAACAAAGGACCTCATTTTGAATTTGAAATTCTATCTTCTGAAAATTTTGAAGCTAAAGTTCGCGACGAAGAAAAGAAAATTTTCACAAATGATACCCTTGGAAAACCAGCTGCTATAAAACAAAAAATTATTGCCAATCAGCAAGCAGTTGATATAATTCCTGAAACCCGAAAAAATTGGGGTGGCGATATACTTAGTTGGTTATTGCTGCCAATAATTTTAATTGTAGTATGGTTGGTTATTATGCGCATGATGGGTCGCGGATCGGGTGGTTCGCAGATTTTCAATGTAGGGAAATCAAAAGCCCAACTTTTTGATAAAAACACTAGTAGCACAATAACCTTTAATGATGTGGCGGGGCTGGAGGAAGCTAAAGTTGAGATCATGGAGATTGTTGACTTTTTGAAAGATCCCAAAAAATACACAACTTTGGGCGGAAAGATTCCAAAAGGTGCTTTACTGGTTGGTCCTCCGGGCACCGGAAAAACGCTTTTGGCAAAAGCTGTAGCCGGCGAGGCTAAAGTGCCCTTCTTCTCCTTATCGGGTTCCGATTTTGTTGAAATGTTTGTTGGTGTGGGTGCTTCACGTGTTCGCGATTTATTTAAAACTGCAAAAGAAAAAGCTCCATGTATTGTTTTTATTGACGAAATTGATGCAATCGGACGTGCACGTGGTAAAAACCCAATGAACGGCGCAAATGATGAAAGAGAAAATACCTTAAATCAGTTGTTAACCGAAATGGATGGTTTTTCGAGTAATGCAGGTGTAATCATTCTTGCAGCTACCAACCGTGCCGATATTTTAGATAGAGCATTATTACGCGCAGGTCGTTTCGACCGTCAGATTCATGTTGAGCTCCCTGATTTGGAAGAACGAAAAGCTATTTTCAAAGTTCACATGAAACCATTGACACTATCGCCCGAAATGGATATTGAATTTTTGGCACGACAAACTCCGGGGTTCTCAGGTGCTGATATTGCAAATGTTTGCAATGAATCGGCTTTGATTGCTGCCAGAAAAGATAAAAAAATTATTGAAAAACAGGATTTTTTGGATGCTATCGACAGAATAGTTGGTGGTTTAGAGAAGCGCAGCAAGATAATCTCACAGGATGAAAAGAATGTAATTGCATTTCACGAAGCCGGCCATGCTTCTATCAGTTGGTTGGTTGAACACGCATCACCCCTGGTTAAGGTTACTATTATTCCACGCGGTAAAGCTTTAGGTGCTGCATGGTACTTGCCAGAAGAAAGACAGATTACCAATACCGAACAATTGCTCGACGAAATTTGTGCTGTGCTTGGCGGACGTGCTTCTGAAGATGTGAACTTTGGAAAAATATCAACGGGTGCTCTAAACGATTTAGAAAGAGTTACAAAACAAGCTTATGCAATGGTAGTTTATTTCGGTCTAAATAAAAGAATTGGCAACATAAGCTACTACGATTCAACAGGACAACAGGAATATTCACTTACGAAGCCCTTTAGCGAAACAACAGCGCAAATTATTGATGAAGAAGTAAGCAAGATTGTAGAAATTGCATACGATAGAGCAAAAAATATTATTATCCAAAATAAAGCTAAGGTTGAACAATTAGCTGCACTGCTTCTCGAAAAAGAAGTAATATTCCGCGAAGATGTGGAAGCCATTTTCGGAAAGAGATTGTACGAAACGCAATCACATATTGACGAAGTAGCTAAAGATATTCAAACTACCAATAATAATACTGATAAAAAAAAGTTGGAAAAGGCAAAAGTAAAAAAAGAGGAAATTTTCTTAGAGAAAGAAAAAAAAATCGAGAAAAAGGATGATGAGATTCAGTAAAAATTTGTCAGTTAAAAACATGCTAATCTAAATACTATAATGGACGAATCTACCTCACGCGAAAAAGTTTTAAAAAATGTCCGCAATGCGGGTATCTTTCAAGCCGACTGCCCTTTTACTGATATTGATTTTTCTTCAAATGTATTTGTTGAGATGGAAGAACCAATTGATATTGCTTTTGCAGAAGCCTTCACGAAAATTGCCGGAAAATTTGTTTATTGTGAAGATGAAAAAGAGTTTGTAGAGAATTTTAAATTTATTGCTAAAGAACAAAATTGGAATCAACTATTTTGTTTTGAAGATAAAATTAAAATGTGGTTTAATGAGGCTCATATAGCTTATTCCGACAATAAGGCTTTTATCACTGAAGCTCAACAGGGTGTTACTCTTTGTGAATCCCTGATATCAAGGTTGGGGAGTATCATGGTATCTTCAGCACAGGCATCAGGCCGAAGATTAATCGTATATCCCGATACACATATTGTTATTGCTTACACTTCGCAATTGGTTCCCGATTTGCCCGATGCCTTAAATGCTATCAGTGAGAAATACGGCAAACAATTACCTTCGCTTATCTCGGTTATTTCTGGTCCAAGCCGTACGGCCGATATTGAAAAAACATTAGTTATGGGAGCTCATGGCCCACGCGAACTTTATGTTTTTTTAATTGACGATTCAAAAACCTAGTTCTATGTTAGATCAAGAATGGGTTAAGATTTTTGAAACAACTAAAGGTTACGAAATAGAAATAATTAAAGGCATGCTCTTCGAAAATGAGATTGGTGCTGTTATTATTAACAAAAAAGATTCTACCTACCTTTTCGGAGAATTCGAACTCTATGTTACTCGCCAAAATATTATGAAAGCCAAAACATTAATTGAGGGGGTCGACTCGTGAAAAATATTTGGACACGAACTATTACGGGTTCAGTCTTTATTATCATTATAATTGGCTCCATATTATTGAGCGTTTACACTTTCGTCGCGGTATTTTTATTGGTGACCGTGCTTGGGCAACTTGAGTTTTACAAACTTTATACAACCGATACCACCAAACCTCAACGCTATTTTGGAGTACTAGCCGGCATAGTAATGTTTTTAAGCATTGCTCTTTATGCTCATCATCTGGCTGGGTTTGGCATTATACTAATAAATATTCCAGTTTTAATGCTGCTGTTTATTTTTGAATTATACCGCAAAAAAGAAATGCCTTTTACGAATGTGTCAATCACAATTTTGGGTGTTTTGTATATTGCCTTATCTTTAGCTTTGTTAAATTTTTTATTCAGTCCGTTTCAATTGCGTGGCGAGTTTCATACCCACTTTTTAATTGCTTTTTTTACCATAACTTGGGTGGTTGACACCGCTGCTTATTTGGTTGGAATGGCTATCGGCAAACATCGTTTGTTTGAGCGTATCTCACCCAAGAAAAGTTGGGAAGGTGCCATCGGTGGACTGGTGATGGGAGTTGTTGCTGCGTATGTTATTAGTTTGTTTTTTCGCGATGTGCCTTTTTACCATTGGGCAGTTATTTCGATAATAATTTCGGTGGCCGGAGGTTATGGCGATTTGGTTGAATCCATGTTTAAACGAAGCCTAAATATTAAAGATTCTGGGGCAATATTGCCAGGGCATGGCGGCATACTCGACCGTTTCGATTGTGTGTTGTTTTCAGCTCCTTTTGTTTTTATCTATATTTATTTTTTTATTTCAAATTTGTTATGAGAATTCACAGAGAAGGTCTTGGAACTATCCTAATTAGTTTAGTTATTGTATCTTTAATTAATATTCCGCTTTATTTATTTTCTCCTTTTATTTGGTGGATTGATGTAACGATTTTGGTAACAACCCTAGTGTGTTTTGGCATAGTTGTACGCTTCTTTCGTTTTCCCAATCGGGAACTTACGCATGATAAAAATGTGATTGTAAGTGGAGCCGACGGTGTGGTGGTTGCTATTGAAGAAGTGGATGAAGATCGGTTTTTATTTGAAAAACGTATACAAGTTTCGGTTTTTATGTCGTTGCATAATGTTCATATTAATTGGTTTCCAGTTAGTGGAAAGGTGATTAAGGATGACTATTATTCAGGCAGATATTTAATAGCTCGCAACCCAAAATCCTCTTTTTTGAACGAACATACAACTGTGATTATTCAGCCCGAAGGTCGTGAACCAATATTGGTTCGACAAATTGCAGGTTTTGTTGCCCGACGCATTGTTTGTTATGCCACAGAAGGTATGGATGCAGAACAATCAACACAATTAGGGTTCATTAAATTCGGGTCACGTGTTGATATTTTGTTGCCTTTACATACCGAACTTTTGGTTAACATAAATGAAAAAGTTCGTGGAGGTATTACCCCTATCGCTCGTTTTCAATCATAGTTTGATTTAAAATATAGCTCTGAGCAACAGAAACATTGAACCTGCCATAACCACCGTAACCGGTATGGTAACAACCCAAGCCAATAAGATATTTTTCACCGTGCCGTATTGCAGATTTTTAATCCCGCCTTGCGAAACCATACTTCCGGCAACACCCGAAGATAAAACATGTGTGGTACTAACAGGTAATCCAAGTAGCGTGGAGATGCCAATGGTACTGGCTGCAACCATTTCGGCACTGGCACCTTGTGCATAGGTTAAATGCGATTTTCCAATTTTTTCGCCAATAGTTACTACAATGCGTTTCCAGCCAATCATAGTACCCAAACCTAAGGATAATGATATTAGCAACAAAACCCACCAGGGAGCAAACTCAGTATTTGATTTCAACTCGCCCATATTTTTTTTAATGGTACTAATTTCTTCTTTCTTTAGTGAAGCTTTAAATTTGTCGTTCGATAAAAGTTTGTCCGTGGTGCGTGCAATCGTAATAATATCTTGGCGAACTTTAAAACGCTTATCTTTCGGAATACCGGATGGCGTTTGCGATAAAGCCAATACAGCGTCCATGTCGGTTATTTTTGCATTCACATTGGTAAGATAGGTTTTTTCTGTTGCACCCAATGTCAAGGTGTCGGCTTTGTTGATGTAGGTCGATATTTGTGAAACATTTCCAATCATGTTAACCGGATTTTTCGTGTTATCCAATGCAAAATAGGCAGGCAATATGGCTATAAGTATAATCATCATCAATCCCACGCCTTTTTGTCCGTCGTTCGACCCATGAGAATAGCTAACACTAGTGCAAGTAAGTATTAATAAACTGCGTATCCAAAAGGGAGGTTTTTTCTCAGGATTGGGTTCGTTAAAGAATTTTTTCTTTTTCACCACCTTCTTAAAAATAAACATCAGCAGCATGGTTAATCCGAAACCAATTACGGGCGAAATCAGCAACGATAAAAAGGCATCTGTAACTTTTTTCCAGTTCAGTGCCACTTCACCTGTGGCATTGATAAACATAAATGCAATGCCAATGCCGAAAATGGAACCAATTAGGGTATGCGAACTGGAACAAGGTATACCAAAATACCATGTGGCCAAATTCCAAATAATGGCGGTTAAAATCAGCGAAAGTATCATGGCAATGTTGTGCTGAATGTTTTGGTCAACCAAAGCCTCTAATGGCAACAAATTTATAATGCCGATGGCAACTGCAATACCGCCCAAGTATACACCTATAAAATTCCATAACCCCGACCATATCACAGCCGTGCGCGGTTTCAGCGAACGGGTATATATTACGGTGGCTACCGCGTTGGCAGTATCATGAAAACCATTAATAAATTCAAATGCACATGCTGCAAGTATGCATACAACGAGCAAAACAGACATTCCAAAGCTTAAATCAAACATAAATATTATTTTTTATTGCAATAGTATATAATAAATTTTGCTCCAATGTTAAGTTTATATTAAGTTATTAATTAAAGGTTAAGCTTATTTTATATTCATCTGATTAGCAAATATTATCATTATCTCAAAAAATATATCTAGTAAACTCTTTAAATAATTTAATCATGAACCAAATTATTTTGGATTTTAAACGTTATATTAAAGCAAACCATAAATCATTCATTTAATTACTATCCTTATGAAAAAGTTCTACCTTGTTTTAAGCATTCTTTTTACAATTTCTTTTTACAGTGCAAAGGCGCAAGTGTATTCGCATGGCGATGTTACCGTCACGCTTATGCCGGGAGGTTCGCACGATACCAACACTTGTTCATCCACCGGACAATTGTTTTATTCTATAAACATCAACAATTCATTTATTGGCGATTCGGTTATTATTAAAGATATGAGCAATGGCGCCATTGTATATGCAGCCGCCAACAGCACAGGGCAAAACCCTTGGAGTTTGATGCAGCCTGTGTTTAATGCTTTTGGTTTTGCTTCCGACGATATGATTTCGGGTAACTATGCTTATTTTGGTGGCACCATAAACAAAGTGATTTCGGGACCCGACACGGTGCTAAACATCTTGAATACGTATCAGGTTTATGTTCCCAATCCATGTCAGTATGCCAATGTCACAGGCAAAGTGTATGTTGATTACAATACCGATTGTGCTTATAACGGAATCGATGTTCCGTTGGTTGGTGTGGGTGTTTCGGTGGCCGAATCGCTCAATAGCCCTTCGATGACTAGCATAGGTTATGGCACATCAACCGATGGCTCGGGCAATTATACCGTGCATGCGCTAAAAAGCTGGTTTACGGGTGCCACAGTGAGCATTCCGTCCAACTATCAATTTATTTTCCCATCCACAACATGTTCTCCTGCATTTTATTCATTGGCTTCGGTTCCACAAGCCAATGTCGATTTCTCATTGCAATGTAGCAGTCTTATCGATGTGCAATGTTGGGCCGGTTCGGCAGGCACGGTACGACCCAATCAGCCATTTATGCTTTATCCTTATGTTAGCAACACGGGTTGCGATTTGGCTTCGGGTGTGTTGAAACTGGTTTTGGATCCAAATGTGGTTTACGCTGCAGGTCTCAGCACCAATCCGGCCACTACAGTGGTGGGCGACACGCTGATGTGGAATTATGTGAATCTAACAAGTTTGAGCAGTGGTGCCTATTGGAATAGTTTTATGTCGGGTATTTATCTCACACCAACTGCCGCCGTCAATATTGGCGACAATTTGTGTTTCAGAGTTTTTACCAACATTCCTGCAAACGATGTGGATGGTGGAAACAACGATTATACGATTTGTTTGCCAGTAGTAAATTCATTCGACCCCAATTTTAAGGAAGTTTACCCAAAAGGTGTCGGTGCAACCGGAGATATTCCGCTAGCCACCAGCAAACTTACCTACACCATACATTTTCAAAACACCGGTTCTGCACCGGCCATCAATGTGTCAATTGTGGATTCACTCGATTCAGATATTGCACTCAACAGTGTGCAAATATTAGGCACTAGCCACACTATGGCTGCGCAATGGTTGGCTCCGGGCGTAGTAAAATTCAATTTCAATAATATTTATTTGCCCGATAGCAACTCAAACGAACCTGCAAGTCACGGTTATGTTCGTTTTAATGTTCGTTTGAAACCAGGTTTGGCTTTGGGAACCAAAATATTGAACAAAGCCCGCATTTATTTCGATTCCAATCCGGCTATTGTAACCAACACTGTTACCAACACCTTGGCAAACATTGTAGGTATAAACGAAAATACAAGCACCAACAACATGGTGAGCGTCTATCCCAATCCGGCAACCGACGTAGCCAACTTTGTGTTGGGAAGCGAAAATTTGCCCGATACCTATTCGTTTATCCTTACAGATATGTTGGGGCACGTGGTAAAATCTATGGATGCTTTGAGCGGAAACCAGTTCTCTGTGTCGCGCAGCGGACTTGCAGGCGGGGTTTATTTCTACAAAGTATATTCCGACAAAGGGGTGTTGGGCAACGGAAAATTGGTGATTGAATAGGCGTTTAAATTCTGTAAGCATTTAAATTTTCAGGCAGAATTTCGTAAGTAGCTATTTGCTTTCTCCAGCCAAGTCGAGCAGTCATTGAAGGTCATTGATGTGGGCGCTGCCTTCGGTTCGGGTTTTCCGCTGCAAGTCCTCGTGCCCGGCTACCATGCTACCTTCACTACCAATGCTAAAATAAAGTGGGAGTGCGCCTCCATGCAGTGCCCCACTATTCATAGAAAATGAGTCTAATCAATCCTTATCCCTGACACTGAGCGAAGTCGAAGTGTCGGAAGGTTCGAACAAATTCCCAACAAAAAAAAGTCCTCCTAAATGCCTAAAATCCTAAAGCCTAAAGTCTAAAAGCCTAAAGCCTATAGCCTAAAGCCTAAAATCCTCCCCCCCTCAAATCAGCCCACACAACGCTGTTAATTCCGCTATCTCGTATGTAATCGTTTCATGGTGCGCCAACTTTTGTGGATTAAAATACACTTGGTCCATGCCCGCCTGTTTCGCCCCCAGCACATCCACTTCCAGGTCGTCACCCACCATCAGGCATTGGTCAGCCGAAGCCCCACACAATTGCAGTGCATAATTAAATATCCGTGTATCGGGTTTTTTAAAACCGGCCTCTTCCGAGGTAATGATGTGAATAAAATAGTGGCGCATATCCGCATTTTGTATTTTCCGAAACTGCACCTCTTCAAAACCATTGGTAATAATATGCAGTTGATATTTGCCGGCCAAATACGCCAAAGTTTGGTGTGTGCCAGCAAAAACCGCTGTTTTTTCGGGCAACAGTTCCAAATATTGGGTCGAAAAAGCTTGAGCCGTTGGCATGTCGTTAATGCCAAACTCCATTAAAGTATTGTAAAAACGCATCACCATCAAATCGGGCTTGGCTATTTTGTTGTAGCGATACATTTCCCAAAGTTTCAGATTGTGCGTTTCGTACACCGCGTGAAACTGAGCAAAGTCAGCAATATTTCGTTTATCGAAACACAGCAAATTATAAATCTCGGCAATAGTTTGTTGCGAGTTGGTTTCAAAATCCCAAATCGTTTTATCCAAATCAAAGAAAATTTGAGTATATTTTTTAGTCATGTCGCAAAAATAGAAAACTTTTACCAAAAACAAAAGCCCGGTTTCACCCTATACCATTACTTTTTCCTTTTTCCTCAAGTACTACAGCCACTCTAACAACTCCAGCCACACCAAGTACTCTAGGCACTAGGCACTCCAAATACTCTAGGCACTTTAGGCACTCCAAGTACTCTAGGTACTACAGCCACTCCAAGTACTCTAGGCACTCTAGGCACTCCAAATACTCTAGACACTTCCTAACCTCTCACTGCACAATCAACGAATCGCTCACCACCCCACAAGCCGCAAAATAGCCAATAGCACCCTGACTTAGATTGGTAGGCACATTGGCGGGTGCCGAATCAAACAAGCCCCCTTTCCAGTTGGTTTCCGATATCATAGCGCGAATAAATTCGGTATAACCCGGGTTGAGCGAATAGCGTCTTTCGATTACTTTTGTGCCCAACGGAAAAGAAATTTGTTGTATCTCCGGAGCAAATATTTCGCTCACATCCAATGTAGGCAGAGTGTAATAGTAAATTCGGGCTTTGCAGGTTTGCGGTTCCAGTGTGGTGTAGCCCGGCACTGCCGACCAGTCCAACAATAGTTCGAACATAGCCGGATGCTGTGCATCGTATGGGTTCTCAATCCATTTTAGTTGATACAAATTAGTCGAACTATTTTTTATAAAGGTCGGTTTTTTAAGAGGGCCGTTTGCTACCATAAAAGTCTTAGCCGTATAGGTTTTGCCTTCCACACTAATCAGTAGCGTGTATTCAACATCCTGCTTGGCAAAAAAACCGGCTGGCGACAAATATACACCCGGGTTATCCACTTGTTCGTGAAACAAAAAAGCAGTAACGTTGTCGCTCAAAATAATGTTGGCCCCCGAAACCTTGGGCGCAACCGCATTCAGTTCACCCACAGTGCGCGTTAGCCGAATAGCGTGGGTTTTGTGTTCGCTGGTAATCATGCCATCCACCACCAGCAAATCCAAAGCCTGAGTGCTCAGTGGGTAGTTCGATTGTTTTTCGCAAGCCACCAGCAACAGCAAAACGATATATAACAAAGGTTTCTTCATCAAAATTTGAATTTATAGTTTATCGATGGAATAATTCCAGCCACCGAAACACTGGTTTGTATCAAATCATATCCCTTCGAATTGTCGGCAGGCACCACAATATTGCCGTCAGCATCCATTTTATTATTGTTCACCGAAAAAGGGTTCTTTCGCCCATACGCATTATAAAAAGTAAGCATCAAGCTGTGCTGATATTTCCCATAGGGTTTGCTCAAACGAAGTGCCACCGACAAATCCAGGCGATGATAAGCTGGCAGTCGGTCGTTGTTTTTGGCACCATAAATCGGAACCGACGAACCGTTATAATAATAAAAACTTATGGGTGTGGTAATAGCGTTGCCGGTCATATACATCCAGTTGGCCGAAAAATACCAGCGCTTTTTGGTATCGAACGACAGGTTCACATAAATATTATGCGGGCTGTCGTAGTTGGCTGCATACACTTCATCCTTGTTAACACCCACAATTTTCTTGAACGAGCGCGAATAAATATACCCAATCCAACCCGTGAGTTTTCCTTCTGTTTTGCGCAACATCAGCTCGGCACCATACGACCAGGCTTTCCCAAAACGAAGTTCGCCTTCAATAAGCGGATTGTAGAGCATGTTGGCATGGTCGCGATAATCAATCGTATTATAAAAATGTTTGTAGAAACCCTCAAGCGAAAAATTTACACGCGAACGAAACAATTTTTGATAAAACCCCAAAGCAATCTGATCGGTTTTTTGGGGTTTGATGTTGGGTCCGCAAGGCACCCAAACTTCTAACGAGGTAAAGGGTCCAACCGAGTTGGTTAATATTTGAACAAACTGGCTGGTTCGCGAATAGGAAAGTTTCAGAGCAGTTTTTTTCGTAAAACTGTATTGTATGCTAAAACGCGGTTCGGGACTAAAATAAGTTGAATACACTTTGTTTTTTGCAATCAGCGTGGTGTCGAAAACTTGATACAAGGAGTTATACGAATAAACCGTGGTTGCACCCAAATTTTGCCATACAGGCAATCGCACACCATAATTCAGCGTAAGCTTTTCGCCAATTTGTTGTTCGTTACTCGCATACAGTGCATACTCCAACGAGGTGTAGCGTGGTATCACCGGAGCATGCGCCTGTATATCGGCATTGGCAAAATGCACATTGCCCGGATTGGATGTGTGTGCACTCACCAGCAGCCCCGTACGGATAATGTTGTTGGCATTCACAAAATACGAAAAATCCGATTTTATGGCAAGCTCCGAAATAGCCGATTTCCAATAATTTTTTTCTTCGCGCGACAGGTATAAAAAATAATTATAGCGGCTATAGTATGCCGTGGTGTTCGAAAACAACTTCGCGTTAAAAATATGATTCCAACGAAAAGAACCCAAAACATTGTCCCACGAAATGCCAAACGTGTTAACCAACGATTGCGCAATGCGGCTGTAATTATCCTGCCCAGCGTAAAATGAAAGATATAGCCGATTATTATCGTTCACTTTTAAGTTTATTTTAGCATTCACATCAAAAAAATTCAACTTTAGCTTTTTCGTTTTGCTTTGCAGATACGATAGCCAGAACAAAGTAGACTTCCGTCCCGAAACAAAAAACGAACAACGGTCCTTTTTTATCGGAGCTTCAAGCGAAAGATACGAAGTGTAAGGTCCAATACTGCCACCAAAACCAAACTTTTTCATATTGCCTTCCTTTATTTTTATATCGATAACCGAAGAAAGCCGACCACCATATTTTGCAGGAAAATCGCCTTTATACACTTCGGCATCGTTAATAGCATCGGGAGCCAATGCAGAAAAAAAACCAAACAAATGCGATGGGTTATAAATGGGGGCTTCGTCAACCAAAATCAAATTCTCATCACTGTTGCCACCCCGCACATAAAACAAGGCGGAGCCATCGCCATAAGTTTTTATTCCAGGCACCGATTGCAACGATTTAATAATATCAATATCACCAACAAAACCAGGCAATTGCGCAAGCGCTTTTGGCGAAAGCTTTATCAAACTCAAAGGCAAACTACCTAAAGGACTTTCCTTGTTATTCCCAATAATTTCAACCGGCTTAATTTCGGTTTTCGCCATTTCAAGTTCGCGCGTAATCTTGGTATTTTCTAAAAGTGTTATATCTTCAACAAGGGTTTTATATCCGATAAACGAAAACATCAGAGTATAATTCCCCGAGGGTATCGTTAGCGAAAAATAGCCATATTCATTAGCGGCCGTGCCAAAGTGGGTGCCTTTGGCAAAAATATAGGCACCAATAAGCACCTCGCCCGTCAAAGCATCTTTCAAATACCCACTTATCGTAAATTTTCGTGTCTCGGTTTTGGCTTGCTTGTTGGCAGGTGGTTCACTGGTTTTTTTTGCCAGTTTCAAAATCACTTGATTTTCCACCAACAAGTATTCAATACCATTGTCTTTAAACAGTTCATTGAGAATAAAGCGCACCGTTTTGTTAGTGGCTTTTATGCTAAAGGTTTTATCAACCGGTATCACCTGCGAACTATACGAAAAGTTGATTTGAGCCAATTCACCTATTTGGTTAATTATTTCGCCCAAAGCTTTGTTTTTGGCTTTTATCGATATTTTCTTATCCAAATTTTGTCCTGTAGCAATTGTTGTCGCAATAAAAAATACGACAAAAATCATGAGCCGATATATTTGCTTGTGGTAGGTCAAAATAGAATAGAAAAAATCACTTACAACCGCTCCCCGAAACCGCAATGCTATTGCCTTTTTTCACTATGGTTAAATCCAAAGTGGCTTGCAACACATTCAGAACCGCATCCAACGATTGTTTGTCAAAGGTAGCAGTTATTCGGCAATCGGCAATAGAATTTGTTGCGAGTAGTATATCCGAGCCATACACTTTGTTCAGCGTCGGAACAACCTCTTGCAGCTTCTCGTCCGTAAATACCAACTTTCGGGTTTTCCAAGCCAAGTAGTTTTCATCTTCGTTCACCTCTTTCCTTATTTTTTTATCGGCAAGCGAAACAACAGCTTTCTGTCCCGGTTCCAAAATGGTGCGCGCCTCGGGTTTGTCTTTGTAGTACACAGCCACTTTTCCCGATGTCAGCACCACTTCCACATTACCATTCGCCGCTTGGGTGTTAACATAAAATGATGTTCCAAGCACTTCCACCCGAACATCGCCAGCCATAACAACAAAGGCATGCGAAGCATCGTGTTTCACATTAAAATAGGCTTCGCCCGAAAGCTTAATTCTGCGGGTATCTCCATTAAATTTATCGGGATACACCATCGTAGAGTTGGCACCAAGCGTCACATCCGAGCCATCGGCCAATAGCGTTTGCAAGTTTTGCTTGGCTGCCGTGAGCGTCAGTTCTTGCGAACGATGAATATATCGATACACCAAAAATGTTGATAGCCCAATCCAAACCAGCACGGCAGCATATTTCAAAAAACGCATATAAAGCCGTTGCGGTGGTTTTTGCTCAGAATAAAGTTTCACTATGGGTGTTTCTTGTTCTGCACGGGCTGCTATTCTCAATTTAAACGTTGCCCACTCCCCATCCACATCAACATTTTTCTCAATTTTAGCCCGTTCCAAATGCTGCCAGGTGGCATTTAACGCATCAAATTGCTGTTGATTCGCCGCATCAGCACCAAGCCACTTGCGCAATAGCACCCGTTCTTCGGGCGTAGCTTCCCCGCAAAAATACCTGCTCATCAGGTCAACATAATATGTAGGCTTGTTTTCCACGAGTTATCTAATATCTATTATACACCAAACAAAAGTTTTACCCTTATGCATCAGCTATCTTTTTATTTTCTCAAACCTATTTCAAAAATTAGTAGCAACAACGTAATATATTCGGCAAGCCGCACACGCATGTGTTGCAATGCTTTCGACATGTGCGCCTCCACGGTTTTAACCGAAATGCTCAATTTGTCGGCAATTTCCTGATATTTCAAGTTTTCGTACCGATTCATTACAAAAATCTCTCGACACTTTTCGGGCAAATCCGCAATAGCATCGTCAATCAGTTTTTGTATTTCCTGAGTAACCAGCGTATCCGAAGTCTCCGAATTCGATTCGGGAAACAAATGCTCCGTTATCAAAATATCCTTATCAAACTTTTTATTATCGCGCAAATAGTTCAGGCATTTGCTATATACTGCAGTGCCCAAATACGACCGAACCCCTTTATCACGATCCAGCGTTTGCCG
Source organism: Bacteroidota bacterium (assembly GCA_037128515.1). Lineage (GTDB taxonomy): Bacteria > Bacteroidota > Bacteroidia > Bacteroidales > CAIWKO01 > CAIWKO01. The sequence continues at coordinate 34,940 of JBAXWF010000033.1, forward strand.
TTTTTCCCACAGGCCAACAAAAACACCCTGCACCACCTCCTTGGCGGTTTCAATATCCTTAACATAGCGTTGCGCAAAAAAACAAAGCGGTTTAAAATACTGCCGAAACAGCACTTCAAATTCGGCTTCCGAAAACTCATTCTTGCTTTGTTTGTCCGATATATCCACCTTATATTTTACAATTTGGTGATACAAAAATACACATTGAATAGAATTTCTATGAGATTATTTTATAAAAAAAGGCACGAAATCAATCCGTGCCTTTTTTCATCCACATTTAAAAAAAGTTATTTCTGATCCAAACCTCTTTTTTTCAAGAGCGGTTCAACCGAAGGATCTTGTCCACGAAACTTCTTGTATTGATCCATACCTTCGCCGCCACCCACATCTTGCAAGCAATATTTGCGGAATTTAGCAGCCAAATCTTTATTAAAAATGTCACCCGTTTGTTTAAAAGCTTCAAAAGCATCAGCATCCAACACGGCAGCCCAAATATAAACGTAATATCCGGCAGCATATCCCCCACCCCAAATGTGCGAAAAATACGTCGACCGATAGCGTGGCAAAATTTCCGATATCAAACCAATTTTGCTCATAGCCGCTTTCTCAAAATCAGCCGGTTTAATCAGTTTATTATCCGATAATTCATGATAATTCATATCCAGTATGGCTGCTGCCAGATATTCAATCGTAATAAAACCCTGATTGAATTTTGCAGCATTCTGTATTTTTGCAATAAGTTTATCAGGAATCACTTCACCGGTTTTATAATGTTTTGCAAACATTTTCAGCACCTGAGGCTCCGAACAAAAATTTTCCATAAACTGCGAAGGCATTTCAACATAATCCTGAGGAACTACCCCAGCCGTACGATTGTATTTTCCTTCCGAAAAAAGTGCATGCAACGCATGTCCAAATTCGTGAAACAAAGTTTCCGTTTCGTCCCAGGTAAGCAGCGAGGGCGTATCTTTAGTTGGTTTTGTAAAGTTGCACACCATGCTAACAATCGGATCCACCTTTTTGTCGTTGCGCCAGCCTGCACTCTGAAAACTAGTACACCAAGCACCACCCCGTTTCGAATCGCGAGGATAATAATCCAGATACAAAACACCCAAATGTTTACCATCAGCTTCTTTCACTTCAAAAGTTTCCACCTCCGATTGATAAATCGGCAAATCCGTCCGCTTCTCAAAAGTAATACCATACAGTTTGTTCGCAACAGCAAACATACCATCGCGCACATTTTCAAGTTTAAAATACGGTTTCAGTTCATTTTCGTCCAGGTCATATTTTTCCTTACGCACTTTTTCCGCATAATACCACCAATCCCACGAAGCCAGTTTAAATTTACCACCTTCCTTATCAATTATTTTTTGCATTTCAACAACTTCTTTTTTAGCCATTGGCAAAGCAGCATTCCAAAGTTTCATCAAAAACTCATCCACTTTTTCAGGAGTTTTTGCCATATTGTCGTCAATAACATAAGCCGCAAAACTCTTGTATCCAAGCAATTGTGCTTTTTTCACCCGAAGTTTGGCAATTTTTGCAATAATTTCATTATTATCATTTTTATTGCCATTATCCCCTTTCATAAAATAACCACGATACAGCTTTTCGCGAAGCGCACGATTTTTAGCATACTGCAAAAACGGTATCATGCTCGGTTTATCAATTGTAAAAATCCATTTCCCATCCATTTTCTTATCCTTTGCAGCCTGAGCAGCCACATCAATCGATGTTTGTGGCAACCCATCCAAATCAGCTTTCTTATCCACCACCATCTGAAAGTTTTTATTTTCAGCCAACAAATTATCACCAAACTGCAACGACAACATCGAAAGGTCCGCATTCACTTTCTTCAAAGTATCCTGCTTATCCTTCGGCAGGTTTGCACCCAATCGCGTAAAATCCCGATAATATTTCTCCACAACACGAATCTGCTGATCATCCAATTTCATAGTAGTACGTTTATCGTAAACCGCTTTAATTTTAGCAAACAGTTTTTCGTTCATCGAAATATCATCATTGTGTTTCGACAATAATGGATTCAATTTACGCGAAATAGCCTGCAACTGCTCGTTCGTATTGGCCTCCGTCAAATTAAAAAACACACTACCCACATTCGTCAGCAACAATCCGGCTTTATCATAAGCCAAAATCGTATTCTCAAAATTGGGTTCATCCTTCAAATCAATTATTTTCTGAATCTCAGCATCATGCTGTTTCATTGCTTCCTCAAAAGCAGGAAAAAAATGGGTACTATCAATCTTATCGAAAGGCGGTACCTGAAACGGAGTAGTATACTCCGACAACAACGGATTGTTGTTCGTGTTTTTTTTGCCATTATTGCAGGCCGTAAAAAACAAAATGGACGAAGCCATAATCATAAATGCGATTTTTTTCATATGAATTAATTTATTGGTTATTTTTTTTCAACACATCAAAAATACAAAATCAGCAGCAATAGTAATTAAAAAATATTCTCACTACAAATTTCCAGTAAAAATACAACAACTTAATCAAAAAAACCGCAAACTTTTTAAACAAATCTATCAACAAGGCCCCACACTCGGCAAACACCCCAAATCA
>JBAXWF010000034.1:0-37062 GCA_037128515.1 Bacteroidota bacterium
ACATGTTGCATGTTCATAATTGCTGTTTTAATTTTTTATCGGACAATAGTGAAATTATTTTTGATTTTGTATGCAAAGCATTAAAAAATGATACAACTGAGAAAAGAATATTTATTCTTCCGCATCCGGAAAACATTCCTAAGCATACAACCAATCAATTCGAAATAAACAAAGGAAAAGAATGCTACTCGCAGTGTACAGAGAATACACTGTGATTCTAAATTGCTGCGAACTTGGTTCTGCCACCCCGTTCAATCTTTTATGCAACGCACCGAATAACCAAAGCTCCACAGGGCCAAGCAAGTAAAGTCGGTAAAGTTATAGCGCGAATAGAGCGTGAGCGACCAGGCGGTTTGACTGGCATTATAATCTGAGTCCTGGGTTGAACTCCACCAGTAACCGTTCACACCAATTTTGCTGTAGGCTTTTGCACCACCACGCCATCCGCCGGGAAGTGCCGAAAAGCCGCTCAAGTTATTTCCATTGCCATTAAGCACAATGCAGCGTTTGGCATTTAAGGCAATTTGTTTGGCTGTCAGTGGATCGGTTTCGGTTCTGATGACCCAGCCTGTTGATGACTTTAGTTTGTCGGCAGCCACTTCTTTTCCATCCAAGAAAATGAAAAGGGTTTTAAAATCGGTTTCGCTGGGCAAATGCCATCCGGCGGGGCAAACTGTTTTGGCGGTTTCCCAGTTATACAAATAGCCGTATTTGGCTACATTGGTTTCGTTATCGTCGTAAGCCCAACAGCCTTTATCGGTTTTATAGGCTAGGTTTTCGGCCATCCAGGTTTGCGCTCCAATAGTTATGGTTTTGTATGTTTTACCATCGCGGGCGTCGGTAAAGGTTTCACTGCCTTTCTTGGGTAGGTTATCAAACACATCATGGCTTCCGTTGGCGTAGGTGATGGAGGAAACTTCTGATTTTTGTAAAGTATAATTGGGGCCATCAAGATTGTCGAATCTTTTATACCTTATCACATCTAAATCAATATCAGCGACCTTGGCTTTGATTTCGATTCCGCTTCTCATTCGGATGATATCCTGCGATAGTGCCAGTTGGCTTACCGAACATGCTATGAAAAGCACTCCAAGCCATAAAAGTTTTATTTTCATCTCGTACTGATTTCTGCAAGTGTTTTAAATGCGTTTACCTAATAATATTTCATGCAGCTAAGGTAATGATTAATGTTGGCTCGGATGAAATTGTTTTCTGATTCACTTTAGCAAACAAATCGCATGTTGAGCAAGGCCACATCAACTGTTTCTGCGAGATGATGATAAGAGGTAGGGTAGCCGAAGTGCGTGGTTATTTGGCTGGGGGTAAAGAGCCGCAATTGCGATTTCAATTTTTACCTAAGCCTTTAAAAACAAAATTGAAAAAAACAATAAAGCAAATGCTTTATTTTATAGTGAGTTGATGCCACGATGATTTTATGAATCTGGAATCAAAATATTCCTTTGCCTTTGTTTTCGTCAATTTTCTCAATTTCTTTTTCTTTTTTGGTCACCGATTTGCCTTTGTTGAAACGATAGGAAAGTTCAAGTATGAAAATGTTTTTCACCAACTCAATACTGTTGTATTTGTTTTCGGTGAAATTATCGGTTTTGATATAAGTCTGTTGTTTGTAATTTGCACCCCATGTGAGGGGTGTAATATAAACCAACTGTAGTGTAAGTCGTTCTTTAAAGAAAGGCTGACGCACAAACAGTATCCAAAAATCGTTATTGCCTGTGCTATATCCCTGCGCTGTGATATATCTTTGATTGGCTTTTTGATATTGAAATCCGCAAAGGGTTTTCGATTTTAGGTTTTGATAAATAAACTGGCTTGATGTTGACCAATCGTTTACTTTGTTGGTGTGGCCGGCATATTTTATGCTACTGAAATACACATCCACGCTAGATTGCAGAATAAAGTTTTTGGCAAAAGGTATGGCTAGGTTGGCTTCTATACCATAATTTTGATATTTGCCCGCGTTGTTGGTACCATATTCAAAAATGCTGTCGGCTCTGAAAACTCCCACCTCGGTAATATAGTTGTTGGAGAAATGGTAATAGGGTTCGATGGTTATCATGCCTTGTAAAATGGTGGTTTGCAACGAAATTTTATTTACCACTGCTGGTCGCAGATACGGGTTACCGGTTCTCACGCTTTGCGGGTCGATAAAAACTGTATAGGGATTGGTTTGGTTTATATCGGGATAGGTAATGCCCGAACGGTATTTTGCCTTGAAAATTAAATTTTTTGAAACATCAATTTTGGCATCCACGTAGGGTTGAAAAATAAAATACGACTTTTTTGTGCCGTCCGAATTTGGATTGCTGGTTTCGCCGGCAAGGCCTATTTTAATACTAAAACTTTTGGTAATGGGCCAGGAGTAGTAGGTGTATAGCTTGTGGCGCATATCGGTATAAAAAAACTGGCTGCTGGTATCGGTCTTAAAAAAACTGCTCAGGCTTTCGCGGGTAAATCCATAGCCAAGCTGCCATGCCGATTTGTTTTTAAAAGTATGGGTATATTCCAAATAAAACTTCACGGCGTTTTTATAATCTTGACCGGCTTGGTTGATGCTGAATTTTTTTTGTGAATAATTGCTGTAATACGAATCCTTGTAGTTCGAAAATGTGAAGTTCGAATTGATAACATTTTTTCATCGATTTTGCCTTCGTAGAAAAATGAGGCATAAAAGCTTTGCGTAGCAGTTCGGTTTTCCGATATTGAAGTATCGTTTGTTAATACACTTCCATTCAAACTGCTCACAATATTATCCTGTTCGTTGCCGCCGTTCTGCTTTTTGGGCTGTGTGGTCAATCCGGCTTCAAAGCTCAGGGTATGTTTTGGATTGATGTAATAATCGGCCCCTAGTGTGTAGTTGTGGCTAAGCTGCTTATATTTTGTGTTTAGACCGGCTCCGGCAACGGGATTGTGTTCAATAAGCAGTCCGTTGTAATACTCTTTTTTATCAAAGTTATTGAAATTGAATTTGCTGATGTTGTTGTTGTATTTTGCATACACATTCACTTTGTTGTATACATAATTTACCGTAGCCGAAACATTGTTGCTCACGGGAATAAATTTGGTGGTTGAGGCATCCGGGTCGGCAATAAAGTTGTCGTCCAAAAATATTTCGGTACCCTGATAATCCTTTTTGAGAATGACATTAATAACAGCCGAATAACCTTCCACGGCATACCTGCCGCCGGGGTCGCGAATCACCTCTATTTTTTTCAGGCGGTCGGGTGCAAGATTTTTAACGTATTGCTGGTCTTTTTCAATTCCATCCACTAAAATAATCACTTTGGCATCGTTATCTACTTTCAAGGTGTTGCTATACCGGTCAATATCCACGCCCTGAACCTTATCTAATACATCTTGCGTGGTGGCTGCTCCGAATTTCATTTTTTCGGTAACCACCTGCACATCGCGGTCGGTTTGGGTTTCGCGCGCGCTTTCGCTCACCGAAACCTCTTTTAGTTCAACCGCAGTGGGTTTTAACTGAAAAACGCCCAAAAACTTATCTTCGGTAACGACTGAAAACAGGGTGGTATCTGCAATGTAGCCCAGCATGCTAAATATAAGCCTGTAATACCCCGGGGCGACCGCCAGCGCGAAATACCCATTTATGTTGGTGGCTGCAACGGCTATGAGGCTGTCCTTTTGATTTTTGATAAGAACACTACAGAATTCCAGTTTTTCTTTGGTTTCAGCGTCTTTGATTTGTCCGGTGATTTGAATTTTTTGCTGCGAAAATGCTGTGGTATTAATAAATAGAGAGAGTGTAAAGAGTACGATTGTTAATTGTTTCATGCCGATTTAAGATTGTGTTTGTTATTAAGACACTTTATACAACGAAAGGTTACAAATTTGGGTTTAAAGGTAAATATTTTTTGTGTTTGGGTGTGGTTAATTCGGGAGGGGGACAATGCCAGGTGTGATTGTGGGTGGTGGTGGCATGGCATAATAGGGGATTCAATGGGCAAAGCCCAATAAAAAATAGCAGTGTTAAGTTATGGAACTTCTACCTAACTTGCAGGTGATGCTTCTGTAGGTATTTTTATTGAAATTAATGCTCCTCCATTATGCCGGTTTTCTGCGGTTACGCTTCCTTTTTGCGCTTCAACAAAACCCTTAACAATTGATAATCCGAGGCCGGTGCCACCGGCAATGGCATAATTTCCACGGTAAAATTTGTTAAAAACCATATCCAAATCTTTTTTTGGAAAACCTTTTCCCCTATCCATCACTTGAATATGAAGAAAACCATGGTCGTAAAATATTTTGACCCTTATATTGGTAGTAACCGGTGCATTTTGAGTTGCGTTTAATAACAAGTTGTGTAGTATTTGCTCAACCAGGCCGGAATCGATAAATACCATAGGCATATCGGCAGGTATAACCACCGAAAGTTTGTAGTCATTCAATTCTAATTTAAGCGTTTCGGAGACACTACGCACAATATCACTAATGACACACCAATCAGGATGGGGAGTTATCCTACCCGATTCCAATCGCGACATATTCAGTAAGTTTTCAATAAGGCGATTTAACCTAACAGAGGCTATATTGATTTCGGAAAACAGTTTTTGTTTTGATTTTTCAGGTAAATTTTGAGCCAACAGCATATCGGAAGCTCCCATAATAGTTGTAACCGGTATTCGCAATTCATGAGAAATCGAATTGAATAGTGTTTTATATAACTTGTCGGATTCGCTATACAAATATGTCTTTTTAGCAACTTCACGTAAAAATTCACGTTCGAATTTGCTTGATATCTGCGAAAGAAAAGCTTCCCAGAACTGTTCTTCTCCTTGAGTGAAATTGTTATTGTGTTCAACAGCAATTACACCCATATTGTTTTTATTACCGGTTAAAGGATAAAATGTGAGATTTCCTGAGGGTAAAGTTTCAGTATGCTTTCCTGCTTTGTTCGAGTTTTTGAACACCCAGACTGCAATACTAAAGTCGTTTTCGGATAATTTTAATTCTGATTTATTCTTCACGGTAATCTCAAGTTGATTTGTTTCGTTTTTAAGAATAATCGCACAATTCAAATTAAAATATTTCAGAACATATTTCTCGGCTGTTCTAATTGCTTCTTCAAAACCTGTTGTCATGGTGAGTTCGCGCGCCAGTTGATAGAGTGCATGAGTTCGTTCTTCCCTTAAACGTATGTTCTTCTCCTGACGCTTTATCCTAGAAGTTAATATACCATTCAGCAAGGCTATTATAAAAAACATCAGCAACATCATCATGTCTTCCGGTCTTTCGATATGAAGTGTGAACTGCGGTGGTATAAAGAAATAATCCCAGATTAATGCACTTAAGGTTGCAGAAACCAATATTGGACCTGTACCATAAAATAAAGCAAGTAGGGAAATCAGAAACAATAATACAAAAGAAACCACTTGGTAGCCAATAAAATCATTAACAACATAGCAGGCAATTGAAGATAAAATTACCAATAAAGAGGTAGTAAAATATTGGGGTATATTTGATGTGAATGAGGGAAGTGAGACTTTTTCTTTGAAATGGTCTTTTGCATTGCTGTCTGAACCCAACACATAAACATCGATATTTCCGCTATAACGTATCAATCTGTTAACAAAACTACCCAGCCGCAACATCGATATTATATTGCGCACCCTTGGTTTTGAGACAATAATATGCGTAATGTTTTCTTTTTGGGCAAAGTCAACCATAGCTTTAACCTTATCATTATACGTTACGATGCGTAATTTTATACCCAATTGCTTTGCAACATTGAAATTTTTATCAAGTTGAATGTGCTCTTTTGGGGTTAATTTATGCGTCGATTCAACGTAAATGGCCTGAATTTGCGCACCCATAGAATACGAAAGATTTTTGGCCCATCGCAGCAGTCGAGTTGATTGCGGATGATAATCAATGGCGGCCAACAGATGCAATCCCGACTTCCATGGACCCCGAATACGGTTGTTCTGCAAATAATCATGCAATTGTTTATCTACCCTGTCGGCAACAATTCGTAGTGCCATTTCGCGCAAAGCTGTAATATTGCCTTTACGGAAGAAATTTTCAATGGCTTCCCTGGATCGTTCGGCAGTATACACTTTTCCTTCCGACAATCTCTGCAACAATTCCTCAGGCGTTAGGTCAATGAGTTCTACTTCATCTGCAGTTTCAAAGATATCATCGGGTACGGTTTCACGAACTACGATTCCTGTTATTTGAGCCACAGTTTCTGAGCGACTTTCAAGATGTTGTACATTGAGCGTAGTAAATACATTTATGCCGTTTTCGAGAAGTTCCTGAACATCCTGAAAACGTTTGGAGTGCCTGCTTCCCGGAGCATTGGAATGAGCCAGTTCGTCCACCAAAACCACCTGTGGTTTTCGGGCTATAATGGCATCCAAATCCATTTCTTGTATGGATGCAGATTTATAGGTAACCATTTTACGGGGAATGATTTTAAACCCCTCTATCAAACTTGCTGTTTCGGCCCGGTTGTGCGTTTCAACATAACCTATGATGATATCTACCCCTTTAAGCTTTTCGGCCTGCCCTACCTGTAGCATAGTATATGTTTTGCCCACACCGGCACACATACCAAAAAATATTTTCAGTTTTCCCCTTTTGCTTTTCTCTTCTTCATTTATTAATGAAGCCAGCAAATCATCAGGATCAGGTCTGTTTTCATCAAGAAATTCCATGGTTTATTTTTTTTCTTCAAATTTAGCAATTAAATCCACAGCTTGTTGCTCTAGGTTTTTCATTTGCTCAATCGTTCTTTTCAAATCTTTTACATCATCTTTCATGCTTATTTCGCTAACAAACTCTTCAATATTCACTGCCTGGTTCGGGTTTTGTTTTTCTTCACTTAGTTTCTGAGCCATTTCATTAAATATAAGTGATATTTCATAAAACTCGTCATTCCCGTCAAAGTGTAGCCTTTGGCCGTAGTTGCTTGAAGCAATTTCTTTAATACCCTGATAAAGCTGCGAAAATCTATCGTTGAAATAGGAGGCAAAGCTTGCCGTAAATCCCAATGTAATTATAAAACACAAGCTAGCCACTATACTCATGAGCTGCAATGCATTTTTGGCTGAAATACTGGTAGCATTGGTTTTAAATTCAATGGCTTTTTCATTAATTTGCGATAAAAGAAATAATTGATGATCGAGTCCGGAAAACTCCTTTTGCAGGTAAACGACTTTAGCAACGGTTAGGTTATTTTTTAAACTTCGTACTAATGAATCGCGGTAGTTGTTGTAAGAAGACTCAATATTGATCACCAGCTTATCTTCACCCGATTCGGTTATGTTGTTTTTTTCAAGTTTTAATGTTCTTTCGAATAAACGGAAGGATCTGTTTATTTGAACACCATCAGGCACTTTATTGGTAAGGAAGGCTGTTGATATTTCCTGATTTATATCCGAAAGTTCTTCCGACATATTTTGGGCAAAAACAACAGAAAAATGATTTTCCTTAAGAATAGAACTTGTTTTATTTGAAAGCTTATTCAGCTGATAGGCCGACATTAAAGCCAGCAATGCAATTATTAAAAAGAAAAATACAATTCCTAAAATAAATTTTGTTCTTATTGAAGTTTTCATGGCTTGAAGGTTTTATTTGTTAGTTGAATTGGTATGATTTAGTGCGTCAAGTGCAAGATTTAACCTTAAAACATTTACTCTTGCTTCGCCCAGTAATAAATACTGTGGCGATTCGGTAAGCTCTGCTATCAAATGAATTAGTTGTTGTTTTTGAACCGTTGTTAAATTGCGGGCTTTAACAATCCTATCAAGCTGCATGCTTGCCGCCATGGGCGAAATATGAGGATCGAGTCCGCTGGCCGAGGCAAAAAGCATTTCGGAAGGAACAGTTGCCTTACTATCTAAATGGTTGATAGCAATAAATTGCTTTTTGCGTTGCGTAAGCTGTTCCTTCAATTTAACATTGGTCAAAGCTATATTGGAACCACCCGAGGGCAAAGGATTGTAATCAACAGCCGAGGGTCGGGAGGAAAAATAAATGGTGCTATCGAATTTTTGCCCAATGAGATCGCTTCCTATGCTGACATTGTTTTTTATGATGATGCTTCCGTTGGCTTTAAATGGAAATACGAATTGAGCAATTCCGGTAACCAGCAAGGGATAGATTATTCCTGTTAGCACGGTGAAGAACAGGAAAATTTTCAATGATATGGCTAGTGTTTTCATGAGTTCTCAGAATTGAAGGGTTATTAAAATATCGATAAGTTTGATGCCCACAAAGGGTGCAATAATGCCACCCAAACCAAATATCAGTAGATTTCGCGTTAAAGCCACATTGGCAGAGACAGGGCGGTATCTAACTCCTTTTAGAGCCAATGGCACCAGTGCAATAATGATTAAAGCATTAAATATTATGGCACTCAGAATGGCCGACTGCGGCGAACCCAGGTGCATAATGTTCAATACTGACAAAGGACCTGCGGCCGACTTGCCGGCATACAACTCAATAGCAATGGCCGGAATGATGGCAAAATATTTGGCCACATCATTGGCAATGCTGAAGGTGGTTAGCGAGCCGCGTGTCATGAGCAATTGTTTGCCCACCTGCACCACTTCTATGAGTTTGGTTGGGTTGCTGTCAAGATCCACCATATTGCCGGCTTCGCGGGCTGCCTGTGTACCGGTATTCATGGCTAAACCTATGTCGGCTTGCGCCAGAGCCGGAGCATCGTTGGTGCCGTCGCCAATCATTCCAACCAAATGACCTTTGGCCTGTTCTTCACGTATTCGGCGCAGCTTATCTTCGGGTTTTGCTTCTGCCATAAAGTCATCCACACCGGCTTCGGCCGCTATAGCTGCCGCGGTTAATGGATTGTCGCCGGTAATCATTATGGTTTTAATTCCCATTTTTCGCAATTCGGCAAAACGCTGTTTGATACCGCCTTTTACGATATCTTTAAGATGTATGACACCCAATACCCTCTTGTTGTCGGCCACAACAAGGGGGGTGGCGCCTTGCCTTGCCAGTGCGGAAAAGACCTCAAGAATATTTTGCGGAAAAAACCCATTGTTATTGTGCACAAAGGTTTTAATTGCCTCGGAGGCACCTTTACGTATTTGATGAAGCATGCCATCTGTTGAAGTAATATCAACACCACTCATGCTGGATTGTGCCGAAAAGGGGATAAAAGTGGCATTGAGCTGTTGAATTTCACGTCCACGGATATTGAACTTTTCCTTTGCCAACACCACTATCGACCTTCCTTCGGGTGTTTCGTCAGAAAGGGAAGAGAGTTGCGCCGCATCCACCAGTTCTTCGATGGTTACACCTTCTGCAGGAATAAAATCGGTTGCCATGCGGTTGCCCAGTGTGATGGTTCCTGTTTTGTCGAGCAGCAGCACATCCACATCGCCGGCAGCTTCAATGGCACGGCCACTTGTGGCAATAACGTTTCGCTGAATTAGCCTATCCATGCCACTGATGCCTATCGCGCTCAGTAATCCTCCTATTGTAGTGGGGATAAGGCACACCAACAAAGCAATTAGCACGGGCAAACTTAAATTATCGGTCATTGGCAGGCCCGAAGCCTTCAGGCTATAGCCAAAGAATGCCGGAAGCGTGGCCACAGCCAGCAGAAATATAATGGTGAGGCCGGATAAAAGTATGGAAAGGGCTATCTCGTTTGGAGTTTTCTGTCGTTTAGCTCCTTCCACCAAGGCTATCATGCGGTCGATAAAGGTGCTGCCGGGTTCGGTGGTGATTTTGATGATGATTTTATCGCTAATCACCTTGGTGCCACCTGTAACAGCGGAGCGGTCGCCGCCACTTTCGCGAATCACGGGTGCCGATTCGCCTGTGATGGCCGATTCGTCGACACTGGCAATGCCTTCTATCACTTCCCCATCCGATGGAATAATATCTCCGGCTTCGCAAATCACTCGGTCGCCGGTTTTTAGTTCGGTAGCAAAAACGCTGACTTCTTGTTTTCCTGTTAATTTTCGTGCACGGGTTTGATAACGATTCTTACGCAAGCTGTCGGCTTGAGCTTTTCCCCTGCCTTCGGCTATTGCTTCGGAGAAATTGGCAAACAATACCGTGAACCAAAGCCAAATGGATATCTGCAGATTGAATGAAGAGAAGTTTGCTTGAAAGATACCCACAAACACGATGATGGTGGTAAGGAATGCCCCTATGGCCACGATGAAGATTACGGGATTTTTGATTAATAAAGCAGGATTTAGCTTCATTAGGCTGCCTTTTACTGCTTGAAACAATATTTTTCGGTTGAAAAGGCCATTAGTTGGTTTTGTGCTCATTTTACTTAATACTTAAAAAGTTATTCCATGATTCATCAGCAAATGTTCCACCACAGGGCCAAGCGATAAGGCCGGGAAATGTGTTAGTCCACCCACGATAAGTATCACCCCTATCAGCAACACAATAAAGAGGGTATTGTCGGTTCGGAAAGTTCCTGCCGACATGGGTGTGATGTTTTTACCGGCCATGCTTCCGGCTATAGCCATAACCGGTATGATTACTCCAAACCTGCCTAACAACATGCCGAATCCGAGTGTTAGATTGTAAAACACGGTGTTGGCATTCAATCCGGCAAAGGCGCTGCCATTGTTTCCGGCGGCTGAACTGTAGGCATACAGAATTTCGGACAAGCCATGGGGTCCCGCATTATTCAGTCCGGCAAGCCCTGCCTGACTCACCGATGCCCAGGCGGCAAACACCAGTATCACAAAATTGGGAGCCAGCACTGCCACAATTGCCATCTGCACTTCAAAGGCATGTATCTTTTTCCCCAGATATTCGGGTGAGCGCCCCACCATCAATCCGGCAATAAATACAGTTAGAATTATAAAGATGACCATGCCATACAAACCGGCGCCTACCCCACCAAAAATAATTTCGCCCAGCATGAGGTTAATCATAGCTATCATGCCTGCAACGGGCGAAAGACTATCGTGCATGGCGATTACCGAACCATTGGATGCCGCCGAAGTGGAGGTGGCCCACAGCACGCTGTTGGTAATGCCGAAACGGGTTTCTTTGCCTTCCATTAATGGCAAATGTCCAAATAGGGGATGGGTAGCATATTCGGCATACAATGAAATGCTCAATCCTGCCACCAATAAAATAAGCATGGCTGTGAAAATAGTCCATCCCTGCCTGGTAGAACCCACCATCTTGCCATAGGTGAAAGTTAAGGCAGCCGGAATAAGCAGAATGGCTAGCATTTCGAGCAAATTGCTGAAGGGCGTAGGGTTTTCGAAAGGATGTGCACTGTTGGTATTAAAAAAGCCGCCCCCATTGGTGCCCAGTTGTTTTATGGCAATTTGCGAAGCGGCCGGACCCATGGGTATTATTTGCTGTGCACCTTGTAAAGTATGAACGGTTTGGTAGGAAGTAAAGTTTTGTACCACACCCTGGCCCACCAAAATAACAGCAAATATAAGCGAAAGTGGCAGCAGCACATATAAGGTGGCACGGGTGAGGTCGGTCCAGAAGTTGCCAATCAAATGCGTGGTTTTGCGGGCAATACCCCTGATGAGTGCCAGCATCACGGCCATACCGGTGGCTGCACTCACAAAGTTTTGAACTGTGAGCCCCAGCATTTGCACCAAATAGCTCAGGGTGGTTTCGCCTGCATAGCCTTGCCAGTTGGTGTTGGTCATAAAACTTATCGAAGTATTGAAAGCCGAATGCCAGCTAACATTGGCAAAGTGTTGCGGATTCAATGGGAGATGCGCCTGCAGAAGCTGCAATAGGAAAACAAACACAAACCCTATGAGGTTAAATAGCAACAATCCGAAGGTGTATTTTTTCCAATCGGAGTCATCAGCCGGGTTCACTTTTATAAATCGGTACGTAAGCTTTTCCATCCAGCCCAGCACCGGCATCATAAAATGGAGCTTGCCTGTGAAAACCTTATACATAAACTGTCCCAACACGGGGGTTAACCCCAGGAGTAATCCGAAAAAGATAATCAGTTGTATGATATCACGAGTTTCCATAGTCACATTATTTATAAGAATTGGTTACCAAATTGTTTTTGGGGCCTAACAACCCAAACACCGAGGCGAGCCCTCCAAAATATTCCGTTATCAGTAAATGAATTTGCATAGTTTTATGGGTTTAAAATTTGTCAGGCTTGATTAAGGTGTACACCAGGTAAACAAGTATCAATAGTGCTATCAGCGAACCGATAAGATAGGCTGAGGTGTTTAAAGGGCCAAGGTTTGGTGGTGTGGTTACTAGGAGCAATAGTGTTTTCATTGCAAGGTGTTTTTTACTAAGGCAAAATTACAATGAGAAACATAAAGGATTTATAAAGAGTTTGTCAAGGATATAAAGATTTTATAAAGAAAAGCCATGCTGTTCTTTGGTGGGTTAAAAAGGCATATCAAACCCGTATCGGATAGTGCCTCATTAAATCGCTAAAAATGTTTTTTATAAGCTTGCTATTCGAGAGGGAGTATAGATGAAATCGGTAAGTTGTTAGCCGAATAGTTGGCTTTTAATCTTTCACACTTCGTACAGAAAATGCGCTCATCTTACCCAAACTTCGTTTTTCGAACTTGCTGCTTTCAAATGTCAGAAGCCGATACCATGCATTCATTGCCGAGTTCCAGGTGGAACTCCACCACATGCCGTGGGTTGTTAGGCCGCTGTAAACGCCAAAAGTGTTTCGAAAACCTGCAGCTAGCGGTAAAAAGCCGTTTTGTTTCAGTTTGCTTCCGGCCACCTTTTCGCCTTGCAAATATTTTACCAAGAGGATCCACTCCGCATCGCTAGGCAAATGCCAACCTGTCGGGCATACCGTTTTTGCTGTTTCGTACCAATACAAATAGCCATAGGTTGCAGCGTTTTCGGCATTGTCGTTGTAAGCCCAGCAACCATTTCCTGCTTTGTAGGCTATGTTTTCGGCCATCCAGGTTTGCGTGCCAATGCTTATGGTTTTGTATGTTTTGCTATCGCGAGCGTCGGTAAAGCTGTTGTTTGTTTGGGCTCCCAAATGGATTGCCACAATCATAAGGGCAAAGCAGCATGTTTTTGTATTTCATAATTTTGGATTAAGGTGTGTAAAGGTAAGATTTGTTTTCGGTAATCAGTAATAAATGTGGGTTATTTAAGCCGTGGGCGGTGCAACGCAGAGGACTAGGGGTGCTGCTAAGCCCTAAACCTAGCTGAAAAGGGCAGCCCTGGCCTTGTTGTTTGTGTTATAAATGATTTCAATTTAAAAAAGGGATAAGGTGGCGATGCACCGAGGCGCATAATAGGCCTTGCCAAATGCATTTACCCACTGCATTTTCGTACTATAGATGATTTCATCGTATATCTTTCTAATGAATGTAGTTGATGCGCCAAAGGCTAGGATACAAGGTAGGGTGGTAAACGAAATGGTTAGTAACATATTCATTTCTATACTGCTTGCAGGCGAAACAAGGGTAGAAGAAAACGCCACAAGTACAAATGTGGTCGCTACAAAAGTAATTGTGGACACCACAAGTATACTAGTGGTGGCTTTTATTACTTAAATTGTCGAGAACCTGTGTGGAATAGCCGCTACAGCGTTGGCTACAGCGGTGATTATTCATGCAAGAAGGTAGGCTCGTGGGATTTGGGTGCGTTTGTTCAAAGTGGAAATGCCCTCGTGTGCGTGGGCGTTTCCTAGGCGTAAAGCCTTGGCTACGGTAATTTATTTAGGCAAGCCAAAAGCGGCGGTAATTCGGGTTTAAACAGCCATACTTCGTCTAATTGCCGGATGAGAATCGTAGTTTTTAACCACAAAATCATCAATAGTGAGCTGGTCGAACGGTTTTTTGGTAATATGCAACTTCGGCATGGGCTTTGGCGCGCGCGACATTTGTTCCAGAATGGCCGTCACATGATCATATTTCTCTTCATTTGCGTCGGCCGGCGCATTTTTATTAATCCATTCAACCACTTCCATATATTCTTCGCGTTGCGCAACGTTTCGTAACCTTTTTTGCAATTCCCTGAAATTTTCTTTGTGCCATTGCGTTCTTTTGCCAATGCTTGCATAAAAATGCGCATCGCCAAAGGTGTGGATAAATGTTTTTGGAATCATGTCCGCTTCCTGCGCAATAACATGAGTTAGTGCAGCATAACTGGCAATATTAAAAGGCACACCCAAAAACTGGTCGCAACTGCGCTGATACAGTTGCAATTCCAATTCGCCTTCTTCATTAGCCGTTGCCTGATAAAGAACATGACAGGGAGGTAACGACATTTTTGGTGTGTCGCCCGGATTCCACGAATCAACGATGTGTTTTTTGCCTGTAGGATTTTTTTTCAATCCTTTTATCATTTTGCCCAGTTGGTCTATTTCAACAAACATCCCTTTTTCGTGGTCAAAATATTCCCACCGCCGCCATTGTTTGCCATAAATGGGTCCTGCATCGCCCCAGCGTTTCGCAAATTCAACATCTTCTCTAACTCTTTGGCCATATTCTTCCATGGCTTTATCCCAATCGGGCGAATATTTTACCAAACCTTCGGTAAAAATTCCTTCCTTTTTCATGCCGGGCAAATTGCCCTGAAACGCATCGGGCCGCCACACAGGGCAGTTGTTATCTTCAAGATATTTAATGTTGGTATCCCCCTTTAAAAACCAAATGGTTTCGTGAAATATCGATTTGGTGAACATTTTTTTCGAAGTCAACAACGGATACCCTTCACGCAAATCATATTCGTTTTGATACCCAAACAAAGAAATAATACCGGATTCTTTGCTTCCCCCTTTAAAATTGGAACGATTTGAAGTTAAAATTGCTTTTGAATGATCTAAATACTGCTGTGCCATTTATTTTTAGTTTAAAAATTACTATTATTTTATAAAGAGATTCCTCGTTTTTTTGATGATTTCCGTTCGTCTTTTGCACGAATCAACAAAGGACGTATTCTTAAATTTTCTTGGATTCAAAAATACTTTTTATTTTTATTAAATAGCAAACGCCAATGTTTAAGTTATGGCAAAATTATCAACAAAAACCATCCCCCCTTTTGTTTCTGTTGCATACATTGGGCTTTATGCTTCATGCTTTTGCATCCCCAGCAATTCCTTGGCAAGCATCCCAACAAGCTTTCAATATTGCAAACCGCTTTCAAAACAAACCGCTCACATTGGGTTGCAAACCATGATGTTGGCAATAATTTATTTTACGGCTCGAGCATAATCGTTGGTAAAGCCGGTGTGTGCTGTAAAAATATATTGTACTCCAGGCAGTTTGGTTATAAGGGGTATGGCTTTGATTGCCGCCTCGTGGTCCATATCAAAAAGTTTAATAGAACTCTGAATGTGGCCGTCTTTTAGGGTGAGTATGTCGCCCGTAAACAAATATTTTTTGTTAACCTGATAACACATCGAGCCGCTGGTGTGGCCTGCGGTGAGTATGCCTTTGATGGTGAGTTTGCCTATCTGCAGTGTTTGCCCGTCATCCAGCAGGGTATATTTTGCGTTGCCCAGGCTGTTGCCAAACCACAAAAACTTTTTCTTTTTGCCGGTAATCATTAGCTCTTCGGGGCGCGAAATATATATTTTAGCGTTAGTAAACAGGGGCAATGCGGCCACATGGTCGCGGTCGGTGTGGGTAAGCAGCACGGCTTCCACCAAAGTGGGGTCAATACCAAGGGCTTTCAGTGCACTGCCAATCGCCTCTGCATTGTTTCCGGCATCAACAGCCACATATTGGTTGCTGTCTTTTATTAAAAACATGTTCACAATTCCATCCTTAATCGCCACAACATCGGCAGTCACCTGACCGGTGGGCACGGGGTTCATATTTTTTGTTTCGGCACGGAAACGAAAATAAAATACCACGCCAACAATAATAAGGATGAGTATAAAAATAGCGAGTATCAGCAGAATTCGTTTTAGGATTTTTTTCATGGGGTAGGAGTTTTAATTTTAACAAATATAGCAATTTTTTGAAAACAACTGTATGCAGTTTATTTTAGTTCTTGAGTAAAAATTTCCCATTCACATAGCTGTAGGAAGCCAAAATAATCTTATGACCTGTGATGTCTTCCTGAGTCACCACATTAATTGTGGTTCCGTAGCGCGGCAAAACGTATATCACCGGTGGGTTGTCAGCAAAATCATCCGTACCTACCAGTGCTTTATATTTTGCAGATAGTGCTTGCGTGGTTAGTGGCTGAAACACATCCAAAGTCACCTCTTTCCAGTTTTGGTTATTAAGCTCATAAAATTTAATAGTTTGGCTGCATTCGGGTCCACAGCTCAAAATGGTAACCGCCATCATATAGCTTTTGTCGGGTTTCTTAAAAATCACAAATTCGCCCCATCCTTCCCACACATTGCTTGCATCTTTGCCCGAAAACTTCAGCCATCCGTTCTTTATGTCCTTTTCGTCAATCATCAGCATTTTTTGCTTATCGCTAAAAACCTGTTCATTTAAATCCCAGTAATTGCTGGGCATAATTAAAAAGTAGTCTTCAACATTTTTTTGTGTTTCTTGGCCTTTCGCCCTATGGATACATAATGCGCAAAAAACCAAAACCATTAAAATAATAATCTTTTTCATGCGTTAGTTTGTTTGGTTAACCACAAAGTAATAGTTTACAATATTTCTAATAACATTTTGATAGAGTAAAAGTAATTAATTTTGGTTATGCTATTTGTTAAATTTCTATCTTTGTAAAAAAAAATAAACATGAAAAAAATAATTTTAATTGTAGTGGGTTGTTTCTTAATCTACAATGCCAGTGCACAAGATAAAGAAGATAAGTTGAAAACCAACAAGGGAAAACTGCAACGCACCGATCGCATTGTTATAGATATTTTTAGCGATATTTGGATGAATGCCCCCACCGATTCGATGAAAATTAAACAAATTAACCGGGGTGCCAATGCCTATTTTATGTTCGAATTTCCATTTGGGAAAAGCAATTTTAGTTTTGCTCCCGGCATCGGTATCGGCTTTACAAATTTATACAGCACCGCCATGCCTGTAAAGAGTTTTGCATTCGATAGTTTGGGTGCCAAAGTTTACGATGGAAACACCGTGTTTAAAAAAGTTCCATCGTTCTCGCCCGATGGCCAACAAGCAATAAATGTTAAGAACAATAAGTTTAGCATAGTTTCGGCCGATATTCCTTTAGAATTTAGATATCGCACGCGCAACAGCGCTTTTAAATTCTATGTGGGGGCCAAGGTTGGCATCACCCTTTCGAACTACATGAAATACAACGGTGATAATTTTAACGAAAATTCGCCAACGGGCACTATTCGTTTCAAGGAATATAAAATTGCAAATGTGGCTTCATATCGCTACGGAATCACCTGTAGAATAGGTTGGAAATGGGTACAGGCTTACGGCTATTATTCTTTATCCAAATTGTTTAAAAAAGATAAAGGACCGGATATGTATCCTATTTCGGTTGGTATAACCATTAGTCCGTATTGATAAAAATTTAGATTATTAGCGTCATCGCTAAAAAAATAACAACTCCCACAAGAAATCCTGAATACACTTCGGATGGCTTGTGGGAGTTTAGTTTTAGACGGGCAAATCCTACCAACCCCGAACAAAAGATTAGCATCAGAATAACAAACAGTAAATTTAAATTGAACTGAAAATACAGTCCAATGCACAATCCTGTAATACCTCCCATAGCAGCAGTGTGACCGCTAATTTTATAAATCAGGTTGATAAACAACAAAACCAACGAAAGTAGTGTGGCTATGAGTAAATAAAAATTAAAAATAGGTGGAATTTGTAATTTTGAAAAAAGATAATACGTTATAAAATAAACGCATGTAATGCTGAGGTAGGGATACATGCGTTCTTCTTTGGTTTTCATCTGAAAATCCACAATAATACGGCGATAGCGGAATATAATAAACAACAGAATCGGGATACATACTGTTGAAACCACCATCATAATCAGCATGAGCAGCTTGGCTGTGAATGGTAGTGCAAACACAAAATATGCATTGGCATTAAATACAATTAAAAGTGTGTAGGAAGGTATTAAAAGCGGATGAAAAAGGTATGAAATAATTTGCGCCAAGCGTTTTTCCATGGTCAAAGTGCTTAAATTTCTTTACGCAAACGAGCAACGGGAATATCCAGTTGTTCACGATATTTAGCAACGGTACGTCGGGCTATATTATAGCCTTTTTCTTTTAATATCTCGGTGAGGTGTTCATCCGTTAGTGGCTTCTTTTTGCTTTCAACTTCAATGCAGTCGGTAAGAATTTTTTTTACTTCGCGAGTCGACACCTCTTCGCCCGAATCGGTATGCAAAGATTCGGAGAAAAAGCTTTTGAGCAAAAAGGTTCCGAAAGGGGTTTGCACATATTTGCTGTTTACCACCCGCGAAATGGTGGAGATATCAAGATTAACTTTTTCAGCGATATCTTTCAATATCATTGGTCTCAGGCGTGTTTCGTCGCCTTCCATAAAATATTCTTTTTGATAATCCATTATGGCTTTCATGGTCCGATAAAGCGTGTCCTGACGTTGCTTAATCATGTCGATAAACCATTTTGCCGAATCCAGCTTTTGCTTTACAAAAACAATCAAATCTTTTTCCTGACTTGTTTTGGTTTTTTTTGGAGCGGTCATGGTTTCAATCATGTCGAGATAGGCTTTATTGATGCGCAGCTCAGGTGTGTTTTTTGAGTTTAACGTAAGTTCAAGTATTCCGTCGGTATTATAAATTGCAAAATCGGGAGTGATATATTGATTTGGTTTGGCCGAGTCAACCAGCGAACTACCCGGTTTTGGATTAAGCTTCAATATCTCGTTGATGGCTCCTCGCAGCTCCTGACTTGTGATATTTAAACGCTTCTCTATTTTTTCGTAATGCTTCTTGGTAAATTCGATAAAAAACTTTCGTAAGATGGTTTTTGCCAAATCAATTTCTTTGCAGGATGATTCCTTGTGGTCTAACTGTATTAGCAAACACTCCTGCAGGTTTCGTGCACCAATTCCGTATGGTTCAAATTCCTGAATAATCAACAATAAATCTTCAAGCTCTTTCACAGTAGTGACTACATTCTGATTAAAAGCCAAATCGTCGACCATTGCCGAAAGTTCCCGATGAAGATAACCTGAGTCGTCGAGGTTACCGATAATATATTGTGCAATTTGATTCTGACGTTCGTTAAGTATTCGCAGACCGAGTTGTGTGAAAAGATTTTCATGAAAGGTTTGTCCAACAGAAAATGGAATTTCTTTTTGATTATCATCCTCATTATTGCCATCGTAAGTCGAAAGCTTGTAAGCAGGTGTGTCATCTTCGTCTAGATAATCTTCAAACGAAATTTCCTCAGGGTCTTTCTCCACTTCTTCAACTTCCTTTTCAATATCTTCTGTTTCTTCGTTTTCAGAATCAATATCAGCATTTTCCTGATTAATGGTTTCGTCTTGTTCGTTCAATTCATCGTTGGGATCTTCCAAAGCAGGGTTTTCTTCCAGTTCTTCTTTAATCCGCTGTTCTATAGCCATAGCAGGAAGCTGCATCAATTTCATTAGTTGAATTTGCTGCGGCGATAGTTTTTGAGCAAGTTTTTGCTGTAATTTTTGATTAAGCATAATGTATTAAGCTTGAATTATCACACGAATATAATACTTTTTATGATTAAAAAGTAAATAAATCGAATAAAATCAATAAAGAGTTAGTAACTGTTATTTTTAAGGGATTAAAATTCTGCATTTTGAGGTGTTCTTGGAAATGGAATTACATCGCGAATATTTGCCATGCCCGTAACAAATAATATCAAACGTTCAAAACCTAACCCAAAACCACTATGAGGAGCGGTGCCAAATTTTCGAGTGTCTAAATACCACCAAACATCTTTTTCGGGAATATTCATTTCATGAATTCTATTTATTAGTTTATCGTAACTTTCTTCGCGTTGCGAACCTCCAATAATTTCACCAATTTTAGGGAAGAGAACATCCATAGCGCGGACCGTTTTATCATCGGCATTTTGTTTCATATAGAATGCCTTAATTTCTTTAGGATAATCGGTAAGAATTACAGGACGCAAAAAATGTTTTTCCACAAGATAACGTTCATGCTCCGACTGTAAATCGGCACCCCAACTAACCGGAAATTCGAAATTTTGTCCCGAATGGATTAAAATTTCGATGGCTTTGGTATAACTTAATCGTTCGAAGGCATTTTCAATAATAAATTTTAGGCGATCGATTAACTCGTTGTCGTACATTTTATTCAAAAATTCTAAATCATCATAGCAGTTATCAAGAGCATACTGAACAAGGTATTTTAGCATATCTTCTGCCAGGTCCATATTATCGGTAATATCATAAAATGCCATTTCAGGTTCAATCATCCAGAACTCGGCCAAATGCCGTGGCGTGTTTGAGTTTTCAGCCCTGAATGTTGGCCCGAAGGTGTATACCAAACCCAAAGCCATGGCTCCAAGTTCGCCTTCCAGTTGTCCTGAAACAGTGAGCCCTGTGCGTTTTCCAAAAAAATCGTTGGTATAATTCACTTCGCCTTCTTCGTTGCGAGGAGGATTTTCCAAATCCAATGTAGTTACCTGAAACATAGCACCGGCACCTTCAGCATCCGATCCGGTAATGATGGGTGCATGCAAATAAAAAAATCCATGATCGTTATAATATTTATGAATGGCAAATGCCATGGCATGACGAATGCGCAATACGGCACCGAATGTGTTGGTGCGTGGGCGCAAATGTGCTATTTCTCTTAAAAACTCAAGTGTATGGCCTTTTTTCTGCAATGGATACGTTGTAGCATCGGCCGTACCATAAACTTCGATAGCCTTTGCTTGGATTTCGACCGGCTGTCCTTGCCCCGGAGATTCAACTATAATACCATTAACCGAAATACAAGACCCTGTGGTAATAAGTTTCATTAACTCTTCATCAAATTTTTCCAAATCAGCAACAACTTGAATACTATGGATTATTGAACCATCGTTAACAGCAATAAAAGCAACTTGTTTGTTACCTCTTTTAGTTCTTACCCAGCCTTTTAAATTAATTTCTTTGCCAAAATCTTTAAGTTTCAGCAAATCCTTCACTCTGTATGTAATGAAATCTTCTTTCATTTTTGAAATTTTTTGCAAAACAAACATTTTTTTAGGTCATTTACAAATGTATTTAAGGGTAATACATTGTAATAATATTATAATCAATAGTTAATATGTTTTTTCAAGCCACTATATTTTTAATTTATTCGATATACTTTTTTTTCTAATTTTACACACGATTTTTACTAAAACGGAGTTTTTACGTTCATGGCAGTAAAACAAGGTGAATTTTTGCAAAAAGTAAATTCTGTTTCGGATTTAAAGAAGCTGAACATAAAAGAATTGCCAATGTTGTGCGATGACATTAGGCAATTTATTATTGATGCAACATCGTTTAACCCAGGTCATTTAGGTGCAAACCTTGGTACCGTTGAACTTACGGTTGCTTTACATTATGTTTTTGATACTCCTTTCGATAAACTTGTTTGGGATGTTGGCCATCAGGCTTATACACACAAAATTCTTACGGGGCGCAAAGATGTTTTTCATACAAACCGTACATATAAGGGCATTAGCGGTTATCCACGCATGGCCGAAAGCGAATACGATGCTTTTGGAGTAGGACATTCATCCACATCCATTTCTGCAGCCTTAGGTATGGCAATTGCTTCTTCGATAAAAGGTGAAAACAACCGGCAACATATTGCTGTAATTGGTGATGGGTCAATGACCGCAGGGATGGCATTCGAAGCTATGAATCATGCAGGTGTTTCGAAATCAAATCTACTGGTAGTTCTGAATGATAACGGAATCGCAATTGACAAAAATGTAGGTGCTTTAAAAGAATATCTTATTGACATTACTACTTCGCGTTTTTATAATCGTCTGAAAGGAAATATTTGGAATATTGTCAGAGGAAAAACGATGCGCAGAATGATAAATAAATTCTTATTGAATCTAAAATCTGCAATCGTTAAACAAAGTAATTTGTTTGAATCATTAAATTTCAGATATTTTGGACCTGTTGATGGTCATGATGTAATACGTTTGGTGAAAATATTTAACGACTTAAAACATTTGCAGGGTCCAAAGATTATTCATTGTATAACAGTTAAAGGTAAGGGTTTTAAACATGCCGAAAACGAACAAACACGTTTTCATGCCCCAGGTATGTTCGATCGTGAAACAGGAAAAGCGAAAGAGCTTATTTGCCAGGATGCTTCTCCAAAGTATCAAACTGTTTTTGGAAAAACATTGGTTGAGCTTGCAGATAAAAATAAATTAATTGTAGGCATTACACCTGCTATGTTGAGTGGATGTTCGATGAGCATAATGATGGCGAAGTATCCCAATAGAACCTTTGATGTTGGAATTGCAGAACAACATGCCGTTACGTTTTCTGCCGGTCTTGCTGTTCAGGGTTTGATTCCTTTTTGCAATATTTATTCAAGTTTTCTTCAACGCTCATACGATCAAATAATACATGATGTTGCTTTGCAAAATCTGCATGTTGTGTTTTGTATTGATCGTGGTGGTTTGGTGGGCGAAGATGGAGCTACGCATCATGGTGCTTACGATTTGGCTTATCTAAATTGTGTTCCTAATATGGTTGTTGCAGCACCGATGAATGAAGAAGAGTTGCGCAATTTGATGTATACAGCGCAATTTGAATTACATCCGTTTGCCATTCGATATCCACGCAGTATTGGTGTTTTGGTGAATTGGAAGACTGAATTTAAACAATTAACAGTAGGAAAAGGGAGAATGATAGTTGATGGAAATGATTTGGCTATTGTTAGTATTGGTCATGTTGGTAATTTTGCCCTAAATGCAATTAAAAAACTTCAGAAAGAAGCTCATAGTATAGCATTATATGATGTTCGTTTTTTAAAACCTATTGATGAAGAACTTTTGCATGATCTCTTCAGGAAACATAAGAAAATTATAACTATTGAAGATGGGACAGTTGTTGGAGGTTTGGGAACAGTTGTGCTTGATTTTATGAATAAATATGGATATTCGGCAAAAGTTGTTAAATTGGGTGTTCCCGATCGGTTTGTTGAGCAGGGTTCGTTGGCAGAACTTTATTCCGAATGTGGTTATGATGAAAAGAGTATATTTGAAACAGCATTAAAAATTCTAAACGAATAGCATTTGCCATTTAGAAATCTTTTCCGTAGAAAATCAATCGCAGACATTCTCCGCCATGCGGATAATGAAAGTCAATCCGAACATCAACTGAAGCGAAATCTTAGTTTGTTGGATCTTACTGCTTTTGGAATTGCTGCAATTGTTGGTGCAGGAATATTTAGCACCATAGGTAATGCTGCTGCTCATGGCGGTGCTGCAGTCACTCTTTTGTTTGTTTTTACTGCTATAGCCTGTGGATTTTCAGGGATGTGTTATGCACGTTTCGCTTCTGCGATTCCAATTAGCGGTAGTGCATATACTTATGCCTACGCAAGTTTTGGTGAATTAATTGCTTGGATAATCGGCTGGGATTTGATTATGGAATATGCGGTTGGTAATATAGCTGTGGCTATTTCTTGGTCAGATTATTTTACAGGTATATGTAATGGAATTGGTATTCACATTCCTACCTATTTTTCAACGGATTATTTAAGCGCATCACGGGGTTATACTTCTGCCATAGATCTATTGCACTCTGGAACACCATTCAATCAGATTGCTGCAAATCTTCAAGAAGCATATTCTGCTTGGATTCATGCTCCGGAAATATTCGGTATTAGAATTATAGCAGATATTCCGGCCTTTTGCATTGTTGTTTTCATCACAGCGTTGGTTTATGTTGGCATTCGGGAATCAAAAATTGCCGGCAACATCATGGTGCTATTAAAAGTTGTAATCTTATTACTTATTGTTGCTGTTGGGGCATTCTATGTGAATCCGGGAAACTGGAGCCCTTTTGCACCAAATGGGATCGGAGGCGTACTTAAAGGAGTTTCGGGTGTTTTCTTTGCATATATTGGGTTTGATGCTATTTCGACCACTGCTGAGGAGTGCAAGCGTCCGCAACGCGATTTGCCAAGAGCGATATTGTTGTCATTACTGATTTCTACAGTTCTGTATGTGATGATAAGTTTAATACTTACTGGCATGGCACCATCAAAAGAACTTGCTGTTGGCGATCCGTTGGCTTTTGTTTTTCAGCGATTAAACCTGACTGGATTTTCAGGAATCATAGCAATAAGTGCTGTGATATCAATGGCAAGTGTTTTACTGGTTTTTCAATTAGGACAACCACGAATTTGGATGAGTATGAGTCGCGATGGTTTGTTACCAAAAAAATTCTCAAAGCTTCATCCAAAGTATAAAACACCCGCTTTTTCTTCCATTGTTGCCGGTGTTTTGGTTGCAATTCCTACCTTGTTTTTAAACCTAACGGAAGTTACTGATTTAACAAGTATAGGAACATTATTTGCTTTTGTTTTAGTTTCAGGTGGTGTTCTAATCTTAGATAATCCAAAAAAGAACAAGCATCTTACAGATAAAAAAGCGTTTAGAATCCCGTATTATAATAGTCGATATTTTCTACCTGTTATTTGGTTAGCTGTTTTAGTTGCAATATATGTAATAAATAAAGACAGTTTAATGTTCTTTATCAAAAAAGACTTTTCGGCTGAATGGAATGAAATTGTGCAACAAATACCTATGATATCTTTTGGAGTAGTAGCTATTATCATAACAATATTGGCAATAATTAAACAGTTTTCGCTTATACCTGTTATGGGATTACTAACAAATTTTTATCTCATGTCCGAATTGGGGATTACTAATTGGTTACGTTTTCTGATTTGGCTTGTTATCGGATTAGCTTTGTATTTTATATACGGATTTAAGCACAGCAAACTAAGCAGCCAAAGAACTTAATGTAGCAATTGGTTAATAAACAAATAGTGTATTTTATTGCACATAGGTATATAGTGTTAACTATCTATGTGTTGATATGGGTTGAATCATATCATTTCTGACTATGAATTGTTTTTTATAGCAGCACCCTATAATATAAATTGGTTTTCTGAGTTATAGGAGTAGAAAGTGCTGAGAATTTATGAAAAGAAAAATAAAAATAGAGTACATATTATTTGGATTGTTTTCGATAATAATGGCTATAATAATTCCGGATATTCATAGCCAGACGGGATTGGATGGAGTAATGGCCAGTTATAATAATCCAATTAAAAATGATACCATTCGTAAAGATACAGTAAGAGCATACACTTATAATGAAACTGTGATTGATAGTGTGATTAAATATGGCAAAAAATTTCTTGGGCTAAAATACAAATACGGTGGTTACACAGAACAGGGTTTTGATTGTTCAGGATATGTTTCTTATATTTTCCACAAAAATGGTTATACATTTCCTCGTTCCTCGTCAGGTATGGCAGTGGTAGGAGAAAAGATTGATTTTAAAGATGCCCGTAAAGGAGATTTTATTTATTTTAAAGGAAGAAGCACAAAAACTAGTAGGGTTGGCCATGTTGCTTTAATCATTGCTGCTGATTCTGGAATAATCACGATGATGCATTCATGTCAGCGAGGTGTATTAATTGAGAAATATAATAACAACGATTATTACAAAACACGTTTTCTGATGTGTAGGAGATATCGATTCTAATTACTTCTTAAAATTATTTTTTCGTAATATTCCCATATTCATCAATTACTAATGGTGTTTCTGGAAAATTGTTTTTGGTAAGTTCAATTATTTGTTTTAGAACTGCACTTGTGTCATCTATAACTGGAATGCCTTCTCCAATTTGTTTTATCGAAAATATTTGCGCTTGTATAAACTCCCCTTTACAGTTTGTTTTTACTTTTATAATTGGTGCTATACCATTTGGTCCTTTAAGATTAAACCGTTTGTAAGTACAAAAATTTCCTAAACTATATGCTATTAATCGGTCTTTGTATAATTCAATTGCTCTTGTAACATGCGGCCCATGACCGAAAACGATATCTGCACCACAATCAATAGCCAGATGCGCGAATTCATAAACATTGCCACGATCTTCACCATAAAAAATTTCAGTCTGTTTGGTAACATTTGTAAAATTAGCACCTTCGGCACCCGCGTGCATTGAAACAATAACAATATCGCACAAGGAATCAAGGGTTTTAATAATTCTTTTTATAGTATCTGTTTTTAGTATATCAACTGTACCAATAAATGGTGAAAAGGCACAGAATCCAATCTTTAAACCTTTTTTTTCAAAAATAACTGAAGGTGCAGAGTTACTGCCTGCAAAATAAATTCCCAAACTATCTAAAGTTCTAGTGGTACTTAATCGTCCTTGATTGCCAAAATCACCTGAGTGATTGTTGGCAAGATTTAAAATGTTAAAACCGGCATTTTTAATAATGCCTGAAAAATAAATTGGAATCCGAAATGCATAACATTTAGTAGAATCCTGACATTTTTTTATGGTTCCTCCGGTGTTTAGCAAGCACCCTTCAAGGTTCCCAAAGGTTATATCAGCGTTAGTAAGGATGTTTTTTATACCATCAAATATGTTTTTTCCACTGTCAATTGGCAAAAACTGTTCAGTAGGATAATTTGAGCCGGGCATAAAATCTCCTACACCAATAATAGTAATTGTGTCGCTTTGTTTTTGGGCAAATAAATTTGTAGATAAAATGATAATACTTGCTACGAAAAAAGAAGGCCTTATTTTCATTTGAAAAAAAGCGGCTTTAATATTATTTTTTACGATAACGACTGCGATGGACGCGATGCCTGTTCTACTACTTTCTCGTATTCTTCAGGTGTTAGGTCGTTATAAAAATAGTTAACAGGGTCAATTTTTTTGCCATTCTTCATTATTTCATAATGGCAGTGAGGTGCTACTGACAAACCGGTACTTCCAACATAACCGATGACTTGGCCGCGTTTTACTTTGTCGCCCGGTTTCACAATCATTTTACTCATGTGCCCATAGAGTGACTCGAATCCGTAGCCATGGTTTATTATACATACATTACCATAGCCGCTTTCGTTTCCTTTGGGATCGATTACAACACCATCGCCTGTAGCATATATTGGCGTGCCTGTTTTTGCTGCAAAATCGATACCTGTATGCATTCGTAAAGTCTTATAAACAGGATGAATTCTATAACCAAAACCCGAAACAATTGCACATTGAGTTTTTTTCACGGGTTGAATGGCTGGAAGACAAGCAAGCATTTTTTCTTTGTTTCGAGCCATCAAAATAATGTCGTCGAATGATTTGGACTGGACATAAAGTTGGCGTGAAATCATATCTAATTTGCGGGTTGTATTTTCCATCAACTCAGAATTTTCATAACCTTGAATGTCTTTATATCTATCAGTTCCACCATAACCCGCTTTACGAATATTATCGGGTATAGGTTCTGCTTCAAAGATGGTGCGGTAAATATTATCATCGCGATTTTGCACGTTAGCTAAAATTGCAGAAATCTGATTCATGTGGTCATTAAGAAAGGCATATTGAAGTTGCAGTTTGGCATTTTCGCGTTTCAGTATTTTTTCTTTTGGAGAATCAATAAAACTATAAACAACTAGCATTATTGCTGCAGACAATACCATACCTGATGTAAAAAATGAAATAAATTTTACGAGTTTATGTTTAACTGAAACTTTTAATTCTTCGAAGGAAAGAGTTTTTGTATTGAAGTGATATCGAGCTTTTCCCATAGTTTTTAATTCGTTCAACAACAGTGTTGTAATAAAAAGATTATAACTAATAATTCGTCAATGAAATGCAAAGCTAACAAAAAAAACTAAATTTGCAATGGTTTTGGCTGTCATAAAAAACGTTAAATTATTATTTTACAGTTTTAAGTGTCATAAAAACCGAATTTTAACTCATTCGGGAATCAACCTCCCTCATTTATAAACTGAATTGAAAGATTATGAATTCAAGTGAAATTAGAAAGACCTTTCTTGATTTTTTTACATCAAAACAGCATAAAATTGTTTCTTCTGCTTCCATGGTCATAAAAAACGACCCGACTCTCATGTTTACCAATGCAGGCATGAATCAGTTCAAAGATATTTTTCTTGGGAATTCACCTGCTACTTTCCCAAGAATTGCCGATACGCAAAAATGTTTACGTGTTTCGGGAAAACATAATGATTTGGAAGAGGTGGGGCATGATACATATCATCATACGATGTTCGAAATGCTTGGCAATTGGTCGTTTGGTGATTATTTTAAAAAAGAAGCTATTGAATGGGCTTGGGAATTACTGACGGTTGTTTATAAAATTTCTCCTAAAAATTTGTATGTTACGGTGTTTGCAGGCGATGAAAAAGATGGAATGCAGAAAGACAATGAAGCATTTGATTTTTGGAAAAATATTATTCCTGAAGAACGAATATTGTTAGGTTCAAAAAAAGATAATTTTTGGGAAATGGGTGATACGGGTCCTTGTGGTCCCTGTTCTGAAATTCATGTTGATATTAGGTCGGAGGAAGAAAAAAAGAAAATAGATGGCGCAACCCTTGTGAACCAAGGAAACTCGCTGGTAATTGAAATATGGAACTTGGTTTTTATTGAATTCAATCGCAAGGCGGATGGAAAACTGGAACCGCTGCCTGCAAAACATGTTGATACCGGTATGGGTTTTGAGCGACTTTGTATGGTTATGCAAGGTGTGAAATCGAATTATGATACGGATGTTTTTCAGCCAATAATTCAGCAGTTGGCTATGATGGCGGGTGTTAAATATGGTCAGGATGAGAAAAAGGATATTGCTATGCGGGTTATTGCAGATCACTTGCGTGCAATTTCTTTTGCTATTGCCGATGGGCAATTACCTTCCAATAATAAGGCAGGGTATGTGATTCGGAGGATTTTGAGGAGAGCTGTTCGGTATGGATATACTTTTTTGGGATTTAAAACACCGTTTATGAGTAATCTGGTTGCTTTGCTGGCAAAACAAATGGGGAATTCGTTTGCAGAGTTGATAGCCCAACAAGAATTGATTACAAAAGTTATTTTTGAAGAAGAAAATTCGTTTTTGCGTACCCTAGAAGTTGGTATGAATAAGTTTGAATATTACAAAACGAGTAACTCGATTATTGATGGACAATTTGCCTTTGAATTGTTCGACACGTATGGGTTCCCGATAGACTTAACCCAATTGATGGCAAAAGAAAAAGGTTGGGCAGTGGATATGCCGGGATTTACTAAATGTATGGATGAACAAAAAGCCCGTTCCAGGCAAGCAGCGGTGGTTGACAAAGAAGATTGGGTGGTTTTGCAAAACAGTAATGCTGAAACCAAATTTGTTGGCTACACTGAAACGCAATGTGATGCGAATATTATTAAATATAGAAGAATTAAAATAAAGGAAAAAGAACAATTTCAGATTGTTTTAAATCAAACTCCGTTTTATGCAGAATCGGGTGGACAAGTTGGCGACACCGGAATTATTGAATTTGTGGATGAAAGCATTCGGGTTGTGGATACAAGGAAAGAAAACAATTTAGTTATTCATGTTACGGGTTCTCTTCCAAAGAATATTTGTTCGGGTTGTTGTGCCAAAATTGATATTGACAGGAGAAAGCGTATTCAAAAAAATCATACTGCTACGCATTTATTGCATAGCGCACTGAAACAGGTGGTAGGGGATCATGTTGAACAAAAAGGTTCGTGGGTGGGTGAAGAACGTTTGCGTTTTGATTTCTCGCATTTTACAAGTGTTTCTCAAGACGAATGGCAAAAGATTGATAAGCTAATTTTTGATGTTATTTCGGACAATTTGACTGTTGAAACTGAAATTGATTCGATAGAAAATGCTCAGAAAAGCGGTGCAGTTGCTTTGTTTGGCGAAAAATATGGTGACAAAGTGCGTGTGGTGTCTGTGGGTGCTCATTATTCTAAAGAATTGTGCGGTGGAACTCATGTGAAAGCTACCGGACAAATCGGGCTGTTTTTGATTGTGGAAGAAACGGCTGTGGCTGCTGGTGTTCGACGCATTGAAGCTATTACAGGCGACACGGCTTTTGATTTTATGCTGAAAAATTATGTTGAACCCTTGGAGCAAATTAAATCGGTAATGAAAAAATCGTTCACCGAGTTGCCCGATGCTATTCAAATATTGTTGGAGCAAAATAGCATTATTCGAAAGCAACTCGAAGAGTTTCAAAAAGAAAAAGCTTTGGGCTATAAGGATGTTTTGAAAGCGAAAATTAAAAACATTAATGGGGTTGAATTTATTGCCGAGCGAGTTGATATAGATGTAAATGGTATGAAAGACTTGGCGTATGCAATAAAAAATGAAACGGAGAATTTGTTTTTAGTTTTGGGTGTTGTAGCCGAAGGAAAAGCATTTCTTACGCTTATGATTTCGGAATCGTTGGTAGCCACAAAAAATTTGGATGCTTCGAAAATTATTCGTGAGCTTTCGAAAGAAATTATGGGAGGCGGTGGGGGACAAAATTATTATGCTACAGCTGGTGGAAAAAATCCGGCAGGTTTAGAAAATGTGTTTATAAAAGCAAAAGAAATTGTTAGCGGATTGTAGTAAATAACAATATTTATTTGTAATTTTAGTTTATATTATTCTGATCAACAACTTCATTTTTATATGCGAAAAAAATTTTTGGTTTTTTTAATTGCTTTTCAGTTTTTTAGTATTGCTTTTGCACAAGATATTGGCATTGGTGAATGGAGAGATCACTTGGCCTATAAATATTGTATTGCTGTTGATTATGCAGGACCGAAAGTTTATTGTGCCACGCCCTACAGTATTTTTTATTACAACATTGACGATAATTCAGTAAACAGGCAATCAAAAGTTAATGGACTTTCTGATGTGAATATTAACACCATCCGCTATAGCGAACAGTTTAAAATGTTGATTATTGCATACACAAATGCCAATATCGACCTGTTGATGGAGGATGGCATAATTAATATTTCGGACATCAAGCGCAAGCCTATTTACGGCAATAAAGTGATCAATAATATTACTTTTTATGGCAATTATGCTTATCTTTCATGTGGCTTTGGCATTGTGGTGATTGATTTGGTGAAAAAAGAAATAAAGGATACCTATTATATAGGACCTGGCGGCAACCCAATAGATGTTTTGGATTTGACTTGTGATGGAAACAAGTTTTATGCTGCCACCGATAACGGTATTTATGTTGCCAACCTGAATGGTTCTAATTTGGCTAATTATGCAAATTGGACAAAAGATATGGTATTGCCTAATGCTGATGCAAAATATAACTGTATTGTTGCTTTTAAAAACAAAATTTTTACAAATCTGCAAGTAGCGGCTTTTAATCAGGATACAGTTTTTGTTTTTGATGGCACCGAATGGAAAAAATTTGATACAACCAATACCAATGATGTTTTAAATATGCGCGTAACCAATAATTATTTGGTGCTGACTCGCAATTATAGTGTGGATACCTACAATGCTTCCTTGGCTTTAGACAATATAATTTGGAACTATAATCCTGGCACGCCCGAACCAACGTGTGCGATTCGCGATGGGCAGGATAATTATTGGATTGCCGACCGATACTATGGGTTGGTGAAGTTTAAAGATTGGCAATGTGAAAAAATTGTTCCAAACGGGCCCGGAAACTCCGACGTGTTTTCTATGGCAATTGCAGGTTCGAGTTTGTATGTGGCTCCGGGTGGCGTCAATTCTGCTTGGGGAAATGTTTGGAACACGAAAGGTGTTTACTCATTTGTTGGAAACACCTGGTATACTTTAAAAGAACAAAATCCATCCTTCGATACGTTGTACGATATTTTGGCAGTGGCTATCGACCCATCCGATTATAATCATGTATATGCCGCATCCTATGCAAGGGGGTTGGTTGAAATTAGAAGTGGTATAATTACCAACGTGTTTGATGCCAACAACTCGGCCCTGGTGGAGCCTACACCGTTTTATCATTGGTTGGGTATTGGCGGACTTACATTTGATAGCGACAACAATTTGTGGATGGTTAACTCGGGTAGCAACAATCTGTTAAAAGTGTTGAAACCCGATGGAACCTGGCTTTCGTTTAGCATGGTACCTTATTTAAGTCAGGCCAGAGCATCGGATTTGTTGGTGGATAGGAATCATCAGGTTTGGATGTTGCTGCCAAGTGTTGGTGGTATGGCGGTTTTTTCGGATAATGGCACGCTTTCAGACCCTTCGGATGATGTTCGTAAATTAATTACTACCAGTGTGGGATACGGAAATTTGCCCAGCAGTTCGGTACTGAGCATAGCCGAAGATTTGGATGGGAAAATTTGGATTGGAACCGACAAAGGGGTTGGCGTGTTTTATAATCCGGAAAACGTTACCCTTGGCGGGAATTTCGATGCGCAGGTTATTACCATTCTTCAGGATAGCATTGCTCAGCATTTGTTGGAATTTGAATCGGTTACGGCTATTGCTGTTGACGGAGCGAACAAAAAATGGTTTGGAACCGACAAAGCGGGCGCGTTTTTGATGAGTGCCGACGGACAAACGGAAATATTGCATTTTACACAAGAAAACTCCCCACTGTTATCCAACTCTATTACCAGTATTGTGATTGACAATAAAACCGGAGAGGTATATTTTGGTACGGCCAACGGCATCATTTCATATAAAAATTATGCCACAAAAGGGGGAGAAACTTTTAGTAATGTGTATGCTTATCCCAATCCGGTGCGCGAGGGCTACACGGGCACTATTGGTATTAAAGGCTTGGTGAAAGACGCTACGGTGAAAATAACAGATGTGTCGGGCATCTTGATTTATGAAACGGTGTCGGAGGGCGGGCAGGCGGTTTGGAATGGCAAAAATTTTGATGGAGTGAAAGCTAAAACCGGTGTGTATTTTGTGTTTTGCAGCAGCGAAGATGGTACACAAAAACTGGTAACTAAAATTATGGTGATAAACTAAGCCAAATATGCTGTGCAAAACCCGCGCTATTGTTCTGAAAGTTATAAAATATTCGGAAAGCAGCCTGGTGGCGAAAATGTATACCGAACAGGCCGGGTTGAAATCGTTTTTGGTTCGTAGTGTTAGGAAACGTAGGCCGGTTAACAGTCCGAATTTGTTTCAACCTTTGAGTATAATCGAAGTGGTTTTTTTGAACAAGGAAACCGGCGGGCTGATTATTCCAAAAGAAATTACATCGGCCCATCATTTTGGCTCCATTCCGTTTGATGTGGGCAAGGGGTCGATGATTTTATTTTTAAACGAACTGATTTATCGCTCCATTCGCGAGGAGGAAGCCAACCCCGAGTTTTTTGCATTTTTGGTTCACAGCATTATTTTTTTGGATACAACTACCGAAAAAACGGCCAACGCACATATTATTTTTGCTTTGCAGCTTACACGCTTTCTGGGTTTTTTCCCTTTGGGTAATTTTGCGCCCGAACGGCCGTATTTTTTGCTTCGCGACGGGGTTTTTGGCAAGTTTTTGCCCGACAACGACTTTTATTTGAAACAACACGAAGCCCAATTGTGGGATGTGTTGCTAAAAACCAAATTAGAAGAATCGCATTTGTTGCAACTTTCGTCGGCAAAACGCAAACGCTTGCTCGAAATCATTATTTTGTACTATCAACTTCATTTGATTGGCTTCGGCGAAATAAAATCGCTTGAAATATTGATACAGCTTTTTCACGATTAGAGCCAGAAGTCCACAATCGGCAGCGGGCACGATGTGCTAGCTGCTTGTTACCAACAATTTTGGTTCGAGCATATCGAGCATGGCATAGCGCACGCCTTCGCGGCCCAGGCCCGAATCTTTTATGCCACCATAGGGCATGTGGTCCATGCGGAAGGTGGGTACTTCGTTAATCATTAGTCCGCCCACTTCAATGGTGTTGAAGGCATAATCCATCTCGCTGAGGCTGTCGGTAAACACGCCTGCCTGCAGGCCATAGCGACTGTTGTTGATTTCGGCAACGGCGGTTTTAAAATCATCGTAGGGTTCTATAACCACCACGGGTCCAAAAATTTCGGCACAGCACACCAGCATATCGCTTTGGGTGTTGGTGAGCACCGTGGGCGGCATGTAGGCACCCCGACGGCTGCCTCCGCATAACAGTTTGGCACCTGCCGAAATGGCCTGTTGAACCCATGACGCAACACGGAGGGCGTTTTTTTCGTCGATTAGGGCCGAAATGTCGGTTTGGGGATCATCGCAGGGCCCCGATTTCAATTGCTTGGTTTTGGCTACAAATTGCTTCACAAAATTGGCAAACAACTTGCGGTGAACATAGATACGCTGTGTGTGAATGCACACCTGACCTGCATAAGCAAAGCTCCCAAGCACACATTTTTCGATGGCTTGCCTCCAATCGGCGCTGGGCGCCACAATAACGCCGGCATTGCCGCCCAACTCCAGTACCACACGTTTTTTGCCGGCATCGGCTTTCATTTTCCAACCCACATCGGGCGAACCGGTGAAACTTAACAATTTGAAACGCGAATCGGTTACCAACAAATTGCCTGTTTCGCGGTGCATGGGCAACACCGAAAGGGCACCTTTGGGCAAGGCGGTTTGGTGGATGATTCGGGCCAACTCCAAACAGGAGAGGGGTGTGGACGAAGAAGGTTTTAATACGATGGGGCAGCCTGTGGCAATGGCGGGAGCGATTTTGTGCACAGCCAAATTTAAGGGAAAATTGAAGGGCGAAATGCCGGCTACCAATCCCACAGGGAAATATTTTATGAGGCCTTGTTTGCCAACTCCGGCAGGGGTCCAATCCATGCCAATGGCTTCCATAGGCAGGCGTTTGGTCTCTTCGGCAGCCACTATAAAGGTTTGTATGGCGCGTTCCACCTCGCCCAAAGCCAGCTTGAGGGGTTTGCAGGCTTCGAGGCTAAGCACCTGGGCCACCGTTTCTTTTTCCTGGCGCAGCAATTCGGCTATATGCATCAAAATCTCGTATCGCTCAAATGCCGGCATGTGTGCCAATTGTTTTTCCACGCCTTGGGCGGCTACTATGGCTGTTTCTAAATGCGATTGCAATGCCACCGAAACTTCGGCTACCACTTGATGGGTGTAGGAATTGCTTATCTTAAATTTGTTAATGGAATGGGTAAAAGTGCCGGCCAAATAAAATTTGTATGATTTCATGCGGTTTGGATTTTTGTGTGCCAAAGTTATGAAAAAATGATTTGGATGGGGGAGGATTTTGAAAGAATTTTGAGTTTGATGATGGGCGGGGTTATTGTTCTATGGTTTTATTGTTGAATTGTTGAATTGTTACATTGTTTTATTGTTTTATTGTCCTTTTATTATTTATTATCCGGGTTTTAAACTTCCTGCCCTTCTCACCCCGACCATAAAATTAATTAATTTTCCATTCGTTTAATATTTTTCCTGCAACCCGACTGATGCAAAGGCCTTGTTACCTGCTGGTGTTTTTCCTTCTTATAATTATTGTTATTATCACATTTGTCAAACTTAAAAATAGACTTGTCCAAAATCCCCATAATATTTCTGCTGCATTAGTAAAACCGATTAGGATAAGATAAATTATTACGGTCATTAAAGATAAAAAACAAAATAAACTTATAATGGTATTAATAAGGTGTTTTGGTTTTATGAATATTGCTAAGATGCCAAAAAATGATAAAAGAAAACTTAATGAGATTAACAACCAAACTAAACTTTCTAATTTAAAGTCAAACTTACTGATACTAATAAGGGCAATTCCATATCCACTGATAGAGTTTTTAATTGGAGATTTCAAAAATGAATGAATTCCTGAAAAATTCTTATTACTATTATCTTTTAAATCTTGGGTCTCATATGGTTTTGCTTGACAGGGTAATTTAATTATTGAACAAGAATCGGTGATGTGATAAACTTTGTTTACCGAATCACACCTGCGAACCGAATCCATCATAGCAAGTTCTTTTGAAGCTTTCTCTTCCGCAGAAGGTCCTTGGCATTGTGGCAATAAAATAAAAGGGAAAAAGAATGAAAGGAAAAATAATACTCGAGTAATTATTAATAAGATTCTCATTCTGTCGTTAGTTTTTTACACTTGCAGGTAACGTTCCACAGCCTTGCTTCGTGCATTCAAAGATAATACTTTTATGTTAGGTTTTTCTTGCATGCAGCAAGGGTGTTGTTATAGTGCGTTTTCATATATCCCGGATTATAAATCAATAAAGCACTACAATTATTTTATTTTAAAGTTCATATCAATTAATTTCCTGTGAAGACCATCCTTTCCCATCGCTATTATATTATAAAACATTACTTCATCATTTGAAGAGCAGTTTTCCTCTATAAATTCAATTAAATTTTTATTAAATCTACCCCCGCTGATGTGTTCATTAAATATAACTAAATCTTTTCTGAAAATTTCAACCGAAAAAGATGTTATTGAAAAAGAGGTTTCAGAATCCCACCTTGGGGTAATACCTCCTGCATTACATAAAAGTGCTTTATCTATTATGCCTCCTTTTAAATTATCTATATAAGGTATTGGGTCTGGTACTTTTTTCAATCGATAATAAAAAGTATTGATCCAATTTACAACACCGTTTTTCATTATTCCTACTTGTATTGTATCAATTACGGAAACAGTGTCAAACATCCCGATAATATAATGGCATCCTTCTCCAGAAATTTTACCAGCACTTGCTTTAATCACTATGTCTTTACAAGAACAATTCTCAACCACGACGGAAATCGGATTATCACATCCTTTGTAAAAAATATTCAAGTTATCCACTGATATGGTAGCTGTTTGAGAATTTAGAGAAGGTATTATCCCAAAAGTAAATAATATTAAAAAAACTAAGATCGCTTTGGTTCTCATAGTAGGTATTTTAAATGCGCTATAACGTTTGTGTTGTACCATTGGTGTTATTTTTACTATATCTTTAGGGTTGGTGTTATTCGTTTTTTGCATCTGTAGATATTTATAATCACCATTTTAACTTTTCTAATTTTTAAAATTCCAGATTATCCAAAGGGCTTTTCACTTGTTCCATTCCCTTGTGGGTTATATGAGTATAAATCTCCGTTGTTCTACTGCTTTTATGCCCCAACAACTCCTGTATGTAGCGTAAATCCGTGC
>JBAXWF010000035.1:0-36865 GCA_037128515.1 Bacteroidota bacterium
TTGTTCAGATTTTATACTTCATTGTCGATATTTTGTACTTCGTTGTTCAGATTTTGTACTTCATTGTCGATATTTTATACTTCGTTGTTCAGATTTTATACTTCATTGTCGATATTTTGTACTTCGTTGTTCAGATTTTATACTTCATTGCCGATATTTTGTACTTCATTGTTCAGATTTTGATAATCGTTGTTTTTGATTTGGTTTTTGAGTTTTTTGAAAGTCCAATTGCTGTTTTTGTTTTGCATGGCATTTTGATGATTGAAAATGAAAATACAAAATTAGACCAACTGAGGGCCTGAATACAAGCCTTCACTAGTGGAAATGTTAGAGTGACTATAAGAGTTTTATAGTGAAGCGAAATTTAAGAGGAAAAGGGTATTTATTTTGTGTAAGAAACCCAATTCCAACCTATGGTAAAGTGACCATTTTGAGAATACCGATAGGTTTTTTCGGTGCGATCGTACACCAAAAAAATATTTTTGGTGGCCAGTTTTTGACGCATGTATCTTATATAAAGATAGAACGTAGGCACTTCGCAGTTAAGTTTTTTGGCAAATTCGGTTGGATTGCCTGTTTTGCCTTCCAATATAAATTGATTCATATTGGTTAGCATTTGCATAAGAATTTCAAGCCGGTTCATGTTTACTTGATTTTAAAATGAATAAAAGGTGCAGTTCAATATGTCGTTTATTAAAAACAGGTTCGAATATAAGCAATAATTATAGAGTAAACAAGTAGAAATCAGTTAACGGTAGGATAAAAAAAGTTAACGGTCGGTTTTGGCAAGTTAACGGTAAAATGGCGGAATTGGGAAATGGGTTTTTTGACACGGGGGAGATATTTCTTCGCGAGCGGAGAAAATTGTCTGAACCGCTGATTTATGTGATTGATGTGATTCAAATGATTATACTAGTCGCGGGGTGAATACTTGGAAAAATGGTTTTTATTTGGTTGCACTGCGGCATGTTTAATTAGAATTCACCCCGTGAGTAGCTGTGAAAATTATTTTTAATTGCTTGTTATTTAAAATTGTTTATTTTTGAGGGTGGATATGGAAATAGTATTAATAAAGATTTGTAGCGCACTCGGATTGCAAATCCGAGCGAGCGGGGTAAGAAACGACAAATGTCATTGGTTTGTTTGGCAAATGTCATGGAGTTTGATATCATCATTTTTCTTAATTTGGGCGTTCCCCTTCCGCCTCCCGGCGGATCGGGTCGGGCTTTCCGCTGCAAATCCTCATTTCGCTGCGCTCATTCCGGGTTTTCCGCTACAATCCCTAACGCGGGGGCAAACATTCGTCCTCTTCATCAACGTCACATCGCCCATCAAATTGTAGGGGCACAAAATCTTGTGCCCATTTTATGTAACATCTTAAATAATTTCCAAAATAATCCTTTCCCAACAATCAATTAAATTTTATATTTGTATTCCAATGTAGGGGCGATTCACGAATCGCCCTGTTAATAAATATAAAAATCAACCTATGCACAACATAAACCAACTCATCCTCGGCGACAACCTCGAAATCCTCCGAACCATCGATTCCGATTCCATCGACCTCATCTATCTCGACCCGCCCTTTTTCTCTAATCGCAACTACGAAGTCATCTGGGGCGACGCCGGTGAAGTCCGCTCATTTCAGGACCGTTGGTCAGGCGGCATCGATCATTATATCGGCTGGCTCAAAGAACGTGTTGCCGAAATGCACCGCATCCTAAAACCTACCGGAAGCATATTCCTCCATTGCGACTGGCACGCAAATGCCTATATTAGAGTTGAAATTTTAGATAGAATTTTTGGTTTGCATAATTTCGGCAATGAAATTTCTTGGATTCGTTCTAATCCAAAAAGTTTAGGCAGTAAAAATTTTCCTAATTGTAAGGATACCATATTTAGGTACACTAAAACATCAAACTTTGTATTTAATAAGGTATTTGGAGAACATGATACCAGTTATGTTGATAAGGCTTACAAATACGAGGATGAAAAAGGAAGATACAGGTTATTGCCGTTATTAAATCCAAACGACGATAGACCAAATTTGACCTATGATTTTTTAGGTGTAAATCGGGTTTGGAGATGGACAAAAGATCGTATGGAACAATCATATAAAGATGGTCTTGTTGTACAATTAAAACCAGGGGCAGTACCACAATACAAATTATATATTGAGGATTCAAAGGGAAAAACAATAACGGACAATTGGAATGATATTATTAACATCACGAAAAAGGAAGAGATCGGTTATCCCACTCAAAAACCCGAAGCACTCTTACAAAGAATCATCGAATGTGCCTCCAACGAAGGCGACATAATTATGGACCCATTTTGTGGAGGTGGCACCACTGTTGCCGTCGCCGACAAACTCAACCGCAACTGGATAGGCATCGACCAATCCGTTCAGGCAGTCAAAGTAACCGAATTCCGTCTCAACCAACAGCAGGATTTATTCTCAAAACCTTTCATCCTCCAACTCCACAAATACGATTACGATACCCTGCGCTACAAAAACGCCTTCGAATTCGAAAGCTGGATAGTCCATCAGTTTGGCGGAACCTCCAACGCCAAACAGCGAAATGATTTTGGTCTCGATGGCAAAACCAAAGACAACACACCAATTCAGGTCAAGCGCAGCGATAGTGTCGGTCGCAACGTCATCGATAACTTTCTTTCCGCCGTCCAGCGCAGCGACAAAAAACTCTTCGAAAAAAACAAAGCCGAAGGCAAACCCGTCGGCTATATCATTGCATTTTCGTTTGTAAAAGGTAGCATTCAGGAAGTTGCCCGCCTAAAAAATCACGACAATGTGATCATCCAACTCGTAACCGTCGAAGAAATAATCCCCATCGCCAAAAAACCAACCCTCACCGTCGAAGTAAAACCACTCGAAACCGACAAAAAGGGCCACCACGAAATCCAGTTCATCGCCACCGGCCATTCCGCCGCCGGAGTCGAATTCTTCTCCTGGGACTTCGACTACAACGAA
Organism: Bacteroidota bacterium; assembly: GCA_037128515.1. GTDB lineage: Bacteria > Bacteroidota > Bacteroidia > Bacteroidales > CAIWKO01 > CAIWKO01. The sequence continues at coordinate 2,993 of JBAXWF010000035.1, forward strand.
ACCTCCTTCAAAGCCGAAATCCTCCTCGACAAAAAAGGCATCCAATCATGGAAATTCAAACCCGGCCAACACCAAATCGCAGTTAAGGTGATTGATAATGACGGATTGGAAAATATTGAAGTGATTAAGTTGAAGGTGAATGGTGGAGTGGAAAGGAAATAGGTAGGTATATGAAAAACGAAATGGAAGAATTAAAAACTTTGGCATCAAAACTTCCTAATCAAAAGTTTCTTGAAGAAACTTTTGATTATTTAAAAAAAATAGAAGGTCCTATGACTTTTATAATTTCCTCTACATTTCCGACAATTGATAAAATTGAATTATCACTTCAGAAAGGTAAAAGATGTTTTGATTTTAAAACTTCTTCTGTTAATATTGTAAAAGAATTTGCTACTTATGAAAAGGATGGGTATGGTTTTTTTAAACCAATAAAATTGAACAATCGTAATATCGAATGGATAATTCCTAGAAGTGTAGCAGTATTAAAAATGGATATTGCTACTGATCTGGATATGTCTGGAGAATTATGGGAAGTTGAAAGTAATTTTGATAAAAATAAGAAAAAATATTTCAGGTTGGTTATTCCAAATGATTATGACCCAAATCATGAGCATTCTGCTTACCTTAAAAGTGAAATGTTTGCTGTGGGAGATACAATAAAATTTGATGGATTTATAGAGTATCACTGTAATGAAAATCTTTTTAATCTTTTTGATTATAAGATTGACAAGAATGGTTATTTATTTATTGATTCAATGACACCAATGTTGTATGATGAGTTTGAAAAATCAATAGGGGATACTATGTACAGTTTAGGTGTAATCTCTGGATGTATTTTTAGAAATGAAATGTACATTTTGCAGTCTGAGAATAACGACTTTAAAATAATTTCAGGTTTTCATTATAGAAAAATTGAGGATAATGTTATTTCAGGGATGGAAATAGTTTCTGTACGTTTATTAAGAGAAGTAACAAAAGATAAAAAAATAGAAGGATATATTAGCAAAGAAGTGTTTTCAAATATGGTAACAAAAGCACGAAATGATAATCGGTTTTTAAGAGCTTTGAAAATCATTACTGAGTGTAATATATATCCTCTTGAAATGCGTGCCTCAGCATATTCGATTGCGTTGGAAACTATAAAAAATATTATTATTGAAGAAAACGAAAGTAAAGTAAATCCTTTCAAAAAGAAAAATTTTGCTTCTGAAACAATTAGTAAATTAAAGGAAATCATAATTCCCTTAGACAATTTTTATTTCAATAATAAGGAAGCAATATTAAATAAGATAGAACAACTTAATCAAGTAACAAATAAAGACAGTTTCAAATTGGCCTTTGCCTTATGTGGGTTTCAACTGACTAAAATAGATGAAGAAGCCTTGCTAAAGAGAAATGACTTTTTGCATGGAAGGATACCTTTTGAAGGTGCAGAGGAATCAAAGCAGAACCAAGAATTAAAATTCATTACTTATAAACTGCATTTTTTAGTAACAACACTTATTATGAAATATTCTAAGTATTGCGGATATCTAAAAAACAATCCTAAGGTTTTTTCAGTATTTGCCGAAGGGAATAAAGAAATAAATGAACCTTTATTTAGAAATGTATAGTTACTTTGGTAAACGTTTTCTCCAAGAACCTATTGCAAAAGATCATTTTAATTCAATAATTAACTAAGTTTAACTCTCAAATAAATTGAATAAAAAATGAGTGAAGAAATCAATAAAAAATCTGATTCTGATAAATTGACAAGCTTATTACCCTACGTTGGACCATTATTAATACTTTTTGGGGTAATAAGATTAATTGTATTTTATAGAAACTTTGGCATTACAATCATTAATTATTTAGATATTACTGAAATTATCACTTCATTTTTCGATATCCTTATCATCACCATATTGGCAATCTTAAATTCAATGTTTCAGCAATTTTTATTTGTAGATAAAAAAAATTATGAAGCAAACAAAAATTTGTGGCAGAAACTTATTAGCGAAAATAATTCAAAAGCATTTTTAAGTCTTTGCTTTCAATATTATAAACGTCAAATAATTATTACTTTCATATTAGTACTTTCTTGTGTAAGCCTCTGCATTTTTGGAAAAAATATTAATTGGGTTCTAATTCTATACCTAATAAGCTTCGCTTTATTTTTGCTTGTTGTTAATTTTATAACAATTTTTATAGATAGAATTCATTTCGAGTTTAAATCTCCTTTATATAAAAAAAGAAGAGCGTATTTCGTATTTTATTTTCTTGTTCTTATAATTATTATTTGTGGATTTGCTTCTTGGCAGGCTTATGATGTAAAAAAAATGAAATCAAATATTGGAATAACAGTAACACTTGATAACGATACAATACTAATTTCCAATAGTTCTCAATACTACATCGGTAAAACTAAAGAATATCTTTTTTATTACCACGAGGATTTAAAGGTAACAGATGTTATACCAATGACTCGTGTCAAAGAAATAAATTTTCCCGATAATGGCTCTATCAAATAGTAAAAGAATCTCCCTTTATTTATAGGCAAAGACCTCCGCTCGCGGGGAAATGCTTTCCCCGTGCTGTAATTGCAATTGTATCGTCCTAAAAAAAGTTGACAGATTTTTTTAAATTCTGAATAGAGTTGACAAAATTTAATCACCGGGTAATGATGAGCCGGAAATGGGTTTTGCTTCAGACAGATGGGGCTCGATGCCCCATTTGTCTGATTTAATCTCCGGTTTAAAGAATCGCCGTTGATGAGTTTTGCTGTTTTCAAAATTAATGTTTTTTAGTTTTCTACCAATATTGATGGTTGTTTTTTTCTCTTGTATGTTTTCCAAAGTCTTTTCAATACACCAGTCATTTGATGGGCCTGGTTGGGCGTCAGCATTTGTACACTGGAATGGGGTCGTTCGGAGTTGTAAATTGCTATTATATGCTTCAGTACTTTTTTAGCTTCTACAACATTTTTCAAACTCATATCATACAACCATTCGGTTTTCAAAATTCCATTGACTCTTTCTGCGATGGCATTTTCATAAGGATCACCATTTTCGGTCATGCTGATTTTAATACCGTGTTTTTGCAGGCAATTCACGTATTTGGAACTGCAATATTGTATCCCTCTGTCAGAATGATGAATGATTTCTTTTATGTTTGCCGGAAGTTGACTTAAAGCCATATAAAGGGCTTCAAGCGCATTTTGTGCTTCCATGGTCTGAGACAAATGCCATCCTACTATTTTACGGGAATACGCATCTGTGATTAAATAAAGATAAACGAAACCTGCAGAGGTCTTAATGTAGGTAATGTCGCTAACCCATAAGTGGTTTGGTCTTTGCGGACTAAACTCTTTTATCAGGTTGGGATATTTGTGCAACCAATGAAATGAGTTAGTTGTAAATGCGCGTGTTCTTCTTTTTCGAACCAGCATACCGTTTCGTCGAAGCAAATCGAAAAAGGCATCCCTGCCGATGTTTTCCTCTTCAGGCATTAAGGGAGTGATTATGCCTAAAAGTTTTCGTCCGCCTATGCGCTTTTGATGTTCACGTACTTTCATTACTAAAGTGATAATTAGGTCTTCAACAATACTTTCTTTAAAGGTTGTTTTCTTGTTTTTGTAATAAGCCTGGCGTGTTTTACCAAACAGCTCACAAAGGGCATCTATGCCATGTTGTTTTTGTGAGCAGGCTACTTTTTCAACTGTTTGGCACCAGATTTTTTTCTTATGGGAACTTTAAAATGTTCTTCGGCCAAATCTATCATTACATTTAAAGAAAGCACACGCAAACGTTCCAACTCCAGTTCTTCCCGAAGTCGCTTGTTTTCTGCTTCCAGTTGAGTGATCTCTTTTGGTTGAGGAGTCCGCTTTTTTTTCATCTCAAGAGTATTTGAGCTGTCAAATTTACGAATCCAAGTTAATATAGAAGAGTTCCCTTTTATACCATAACGTATACGAGCCTCCTCTTTGCAAAAGCGCCCTGAGAGCACCTCTTTTACTACCGACTTTTTAAATTCGTCCGAATAGTGGTTTAATTCTTTCATGATAATCCTGTTTTAAGTTGACTTTTTGTTTACTTTTTTGTCAACCTAATTCAGGACAAGACATAGACTCATACCCCCCTTTTGCGTAAACGTTCTAAAGTATTGGTTTAAGGATAGTTTATCAATTATTAAAAAGGGGGACGTAAGTTTAATACGGTAATTTGGTTCCGCTTATTTCTTTACCTTTATATACCGCTGAATCATGGCATCGATATCGGTTTTGAATACCGAATAGGAAAAAATGAGCACAATGAGAAGCTGAATCAGGTTAATGTAAACCCGGTTATGGTCGGTGGTGAACGGGAATAGGATTAAAACAGAAGCAAGATATACCACTGGCAACAGAATTTGTTTGGCAAGGTTGAATTTAAAAGTAAATATTTTGCGGCTTTCGAAATACAGTAATACCGTTTGAATGATTTTCACCACAAAAATGGTGATGGCTACGCCCATTATGCCGAAATATTTTATCAAAACGATATTGAGTATGATCTGAAATATGGCCGAAATAAAGAACACCTTGGGTATGGATTTGGTTTTTTTGAAGTAGAGCAAGGGGGTGTAGAACATGGAATGTAAGCCGCGCGTTATAAATGCTATGGTGAGAATGGGTAAAATATAAAAACAGGCGTAGTAGCTTTGGTCTTTAATAAAAAGAATTATGGCAAAGGGTATGAGCAGCAAAAACACCGGCAACACAGTGATGCTGGCAAATGTTAGCCCGTTATAATAGCGGTTGACCTCGATGGTGCTTTTGGTCACTTTGGTTTGATTCCAAATGTTGTATATCTTGGGGAATATGGCTGAAGATAATCCGTTTTGAAAAAAGTCGAGAATTTGAGTGCAATACATGGCTGCCGCCAAAATAGCCACGGTGGAGGCATCGGTGTAATAAAGCAATATGTACTTATCCACGTTGGCCAATACCCATAAAATAAGAAAATAAATGGCCATGGGATAGCAAAATGTCCATATTTCTTTTAGGTGAAATTTATGAAACCGAAATCCAAACTCTTTGCTAAACAATATGATGGCAATAACAAAAATGCCCAAGCCCGACAAAAGCCGTCCGTACATTGGCCCGATGAGTGTGTGAGGATAGAGGTAGATTCCGGTTAAGGAAATGCCAATGGTGAGCACAAAGTTGGTGATGTTGCACCAAAAAAACCGCATGGGGCGTTGCTGGTTGATAAGCAAATTGGTGTAGGATTTGAAAACCGAATTGAAAAAAGCTGTGAGCACACAAAAGAAACCCCAGGGGAAAAACTGAAATGCTTCGCTTTTGTTTTTAAACAAGGGGTCGAATAGTTTGAACACATATTCGCCGGTGAAAAAGAATAAAATAGTAAAAAAAATGCCGACCAACAGCAGCAGTGTTACCGAAGAGCTTATGGTTTGTTTTTGTTTTTGAATGTTGTCTTTGTTATTTACATAAGAAATAGGAATATAATTATCGAGGCCAAAGTTGAGTATGATTTGAAATAATGCGGTAAAGACCAAATACATGGCAAGCAAACCTACATCGGTTTTGCTAAGGTAGATGGTGTAAAAGGGAAATAGAATAAAACTTGAAGCCAAGGGCAAAGCCCCAATAAAGGAATAGATGAAGGATGATTTTATGAAACTTTTTGAAATCATGTGTTATAAACTTCAATCCACGATGTTATATTATGACTCCAGGAAGAAAAATTCCATATACGTTTCGGATTTTGTTCTGCCAATTGCTGATAATCTGAAAAATGTTCCAACACATCGGTCAATTGACTCGATAATTCATCAATGCCTTGAATGCGATGGTAGTTGACTCCCGTTTGGTCAATGGGTTCGTAGGGCAACCATGCGCCTGTAATCACCCAATTTTTCGTAAACAGATATTCGCACATCGTTGCCGATAGTTGATCGGTGATGGGCAAATTTATCATCAGGTCGGAGGCAATGCGAAGCGAAACCAATTCGTCGGTGCTTAAATAATTTCGTAAGATGCAATATGGTATTTGGGTTTTCGCCATAGCGCTGTCCACATCATTGCAATAATTGGTGAATCCACCGTAAGTCATCGGAAAAACTAAAAAGATGTTGCTTTTCAACGCGTCATCAATTTGATTCAATGCATCTATAACTTCCAATTGTTGATTATTCGGGCTCGAATTAATGCCGATAGTGATGATGATTTTATCTGATGGAAAATTGAAATCACGTAAGGCTGTATGTTTAGCGGAGGTGTCTTCCTCAGCATTTTTTATCAAAGGCAACAAGGATAAACCAAATCGGCAGATGGCAAATTTGTCAGAGAATTTATGATGATAATATTCATCAAAACTTTTCCGAGTCTTATCGTTGGCAAACGTAAGTGCTGCTGCTTTTTTATATAAAGGCTTTTGAAAAAAATCATATTTCTTATAAAGATAGAAGTCGGATCCATACATGGAGATCACCATGCGATTGGCAAGTTTCGCTAGTTGTTTTTTGAAAAAGAAGTATCTTGGATCCAAAAAATGGATATTACAAATGTCGTAATGGATATTTTGAGTCATAAAATAGTTGAAGATGCGGTAAAAATTGAAATAAAGTTGTATGTTTTTCTTGAAGAAATTTTTGGATACAATTTTTTGGCCATACACTTTTTTATTTCCTGCGAAATCGATAAAATATCCTTCGAGCAGGTCGAGCAAATCAACTGCAATTTGTTGTTTGGGTAAATTGTTCTGAAGGTCGATCAGAAAATTACGGTTACTCATGCCAACGAGCAGTACTTTCATTTTATTGCTCCTTAAAATGGGTGTCGTAAATTTCGCGGGCTTTTTCGTAATCTTCGACCACGCCAATATCAAGCCAATAGTCTTTGGTGATAATTTTGGTGATGGGGTGTTTTATTTGGAGCAGGTTTTTAATTAAGGTATCGATGCCATAATATTGGTTATGCGGCATCAGGTTGAATATTTCGGGTTTCATAATATACATACCTGCTAAGATTTCGAATTTTAAATCGGGTTTTTCTTCCACTCCGGTAACATACACTCCATCGGAGGAAATATTGCCGAAACGGAAGGGTGTGGTGATTACCTTGGTGATGATGGTTAAAGCCGATTCGGTGTATTTTAGTGCAAAACCAAAGAGTTCGGAGAAGTTGGCTTTGGTAAGTATGTCGCCATTCATCAACAAAAAGGGTTCGGTGAGTTGGTCTTTCAACAAGGTGATGGGACCACAGGTTCCCAGGGGTTTTTCCTCGACACTGTAGCGCAATTTGATGCCAAATTTTTCGCCGTCGCCCAAGTAGGATTGAATGTATTCGGCTTTATAATTCACGGCGAGAAACACCTCTTGGAACCCATGTTTGCGCAATTGCTCGAGTTGAATTTCGAGTACGGATTTTTCGCCCAAAGGCAGAAGGGGTTTGGGTATGACATCGGTGAATGGTTTTAAGCGTGTGCCCAATCCACCGGCAAGTATTACAGCTTTCATAAATTTGCTTTGATAAAACTATTTGCTTTGATAAAACTATTTTCGGTAATGGTGAGGCCTTGTGTAACAACGCTGCCACTGCCAACAAAAGTTCCGTTTCCCACTTTAACACCCCCATTGAGAATAGCCCCTGGAGCTATATGGCAATGATTGCCCACGGCCACATCGTGCTCTATTAAGGCTTTGGAATTGACGATACAATTTTCGCCAATTGTGGCATCGGCATTAACAATGGCATGGTGCATAATAATGGTTGCAGCATTAATTTTGCTATGTTTTGATACATGAGCAAAAGGAGAAATAATTACAGGAAGATTTGCATTATGGCTATTTAATAATTGGAAAATGCGCAACCTAAGCTCGTTTGATTTGATTTGTCCGATGGTGATTAAAAAGTGGTAATTTTCTTGAATCAGTTTTGGAATATCGTTGTCGGTTCCAATTATGGGGTAATTCAGAATTTTTTTTCCTATATTTTCCTGTATATCGAGAATGCCATAAATAGGATATCGACCTTCGGTTTCGATAACATCGATACAGGATTTGCAATGTCCGCCACCTCCTATCAATATAATTTTGGGGTTTGTCATGCTGCTTTAGTTCGTTTGAATATTGGGGGTGGTGTTATAATACACCGGGTTGTCGTAGTCGGTTATCATTTCGGAATTGAGTACTTCAACAATTTCATTTACTGATTTTTCGACATTGAAAATGTTTTTACATCCGAGATAGGATTGCAGTTTTGAGAAATCGACTTTGTAGTCGCGTAAATCGCCGCCCTCTTTTAAAATATCCACTTTAACACCGCTTATATGTTTTTGAACTGCATCAGCAATTTCAATTTTCATATAGTTTTCGCCAGTAAAGCCCAAGTTGAACACATTGTTTTTGGTTTTATCGAAATTCAGAATTAACTGAATGATGGTGCTGGCCAAATCGAACACATGAATGTAGGGGCGGTAGGATTCGGGAAGAAAAATATCGAGATACTTTTTGCGGTAGGCATTTAAGGTAAAATCGTTCACCGTTAAATCGAAACGCATGCGGGGGGAGACGCCATAAACTGTGGAAAGGCGACAAATAATAAAATCGAGGTTTTTATGATTTTCGATTATGTATTGTTCGGTATGCACTTTGGTTTCGGCATAAAGCGATAGTGGTTTTAATTCGGAATTTTCGGTGGCCATGCCTTGTGCCACACCATAGTTGGAACAGGTTGAAAAAAAGATAAAACCTTTTTTTTGTTTCTCCACTGCTTTTTTAAACAAAGCAATTGCTGCCTGGTAGTTTATTTTTTTTGTGAGTTCGGGAAACAGTTTGCTTGCCGGATCGCCCACCACTGCAGCACAATGAATGACCATATCCACATCGTGGAGTAAGGAATCGTGCAATGTGGTATCGCAAATGTCGCCTTTTATAAACTCGTAGTTTGGGTTGCTGAGATGGATGAGGGGAATTTGTTGGTTGAACCACAAACAATCGATTACTTTCACCTGCATTTGGTTTTGTAAAGCCATGTTGGTAATCACCGATCCGATATATCCTGCACCGCCTGTAATTAATAGTTTCATTTGATCAAGTCGTTATGTTTCTTTATATTTTCTTCATTTTTTAGAAAAAGCGGTTTACACGGAATTCCAGCGCAAACCGAATGGGGTGGCAAATCTTTTACCACCACCGAATTTCCGCCAACCACTGCTTGACGACCAATGGTTACACCGGGTGTTATGATTACATTGCTACCAATCCAAACACCTTCTTCGATGATGATATCGCCTTTTTTGGAAGGTCGTTTTGATTCGGGGCCTGTGGCTATTTGTGTATGGTGGGTAATGGCCAATAATGTTACATTGTGGCCGATGGCACACCATTTGCCAATGCTGATTTTGGCGTCGTTTGCAGTCGCAATATGACCGCTATTCATATAGGTGTTTTCGCCAAAAGTGATGTTGTTGCCAATAATACGCACATCGCCCAGGTTCACACTTTTGGGAAAACGGTATTTGGCTTTTTGAACGTATGCTTTGCCTTTGCGCCCCGAACTAAGCATGAAAGAACATGCGACACAAAATAGTTTGTAGGGCGAAAGTATGATTGAAAGGTACCGCATAAATAAGTATTCACGCAAAAATAATTAAAAATATGTTGTTAGCAGAATTAAGGAAGAGAAAGTTTGATTTTAAATGCAAAATGAACACTGCAAAAAGGTAGTTTTCAGGTTTTGAGTTTGGCGTGGCGCACATAGTTCACCATGAATACACCCACTAAAATAATCATGATCCAAAGCAAATAAATAAACTCGAAACGTTCGCCATCGGCAATTCCCCAAAACACAGCCACAATGGGCATTAAATAGGTTACCGAGGCGGCAAACAATACGCCCGATTTTTTAATAAGCATATTGTACATAATAACAGCAATACCGGAACCGAGAACACCCAAAACAGCAATATAACCCAAGCCAACAAAAGCATGGGGTTTGGTGCGCAGTAGCGTCATAAAATCGGTAGCAGCAAACAAATAAATTAATGCGGGGATTCCAATGGTTAAAAATGCAAAAGAAGTGATGGTGACTGCATCGGTATCTTTGAGATAATTTTTAATTACATTGAGGTTTACAGCGTACATAATGGTGGCTATAATAATATAGATGCCATAGCTGAAATTAAATTCGAGGGTTTGGTTTCCGCTTATGCTCATCAGCCCAATGGTTCCGGCCAATCCAATAAATACACCGGCAATGTTGTACCATTTGGTTTTGTATTTAAAAAATAATAAGCCGATAACCAGTGTGAACAGGGGTGTTACTGAGTTTAAAATGCCTGCCAACGAGCTGTCGATACCGGTTTGGGCTTTGGCAAATAAAAAGGCCGGAATACCGTTTCCGATAATACCAACCAAGGATAATAAGCCCAGTTTTTTTAAATTGATTTTTCGGATAGATTGGATAGCAAATGGCAGTAAGAAAATGCAGGTAATAGAAATCCGTAGTAAGGCAAGTTGGGTATGCGAAAAGTGTTCGAGGCCGCGTTTCATTAAAATAAACGAACTTCCCCATATTAATACCAATGCGATTAAAATAAACCAACTCAGAACCGATAGACCGGTTTTTACCTTCATATATTTGTTTTCGGAAGAAGTATCTGCTAATTTATTTTTTAGCCGAATATCCTCTTTTTTTTGCCATGTCTTCTAAACGTTTCTGAAAACCGGAAGCTTTTACTGGTTTTTTTCTGTTTTCCTGAATACGGGCATGTATTTTATCTTCGTTTATAAATTTTCTGAACAGATACATTTGGAGGAATGTGATGAGGTTGGCCAGCAGATAATAATAACTTAAAGCCGAGGCAAAGTCGTTGAAAAAGCCGAGGAACATGACCGGCATAGCATACATTACAAACTTCATTCCGGGCTGATTGTTGGTGCCCATCATTTGGTTGTTCATTTTGGTATAAATGACAGTAGATACCGTCATGAGCAATGTGAACAAACTCATGTGATCGCCATAAAAAGGTATTGTGAACCCAAAGTTCCAAATGGAGTCATAGCTCGACAAATCTGTGGCCCACAAGAAACTTTCCTGCCGCAGTTCGATTGAGGCCGGAAAAAAACGATATAGCGCAATTAGAATCGGCATTTGAAGCAACATCGGGATGCATCCTGCCATAGGATTGATACCCGCTTTTTTATACAGCTTCATGGTTTCCTGCTGTTTTTTCATAGCATCTTCTTTCTTCGGAAACTTCTTGCCAATTTCGTCCACCTCGGGTTTTAGTACCCTCATGCGTGCCGACGACATATAGGTTTTATAAGCAATGGGGAAAAGGACTATTTTGAGCAGTATGGTAAGAATAAGAATTATGATACCATAATTCATTCCGGTTTTGCTTAAAAAATCAAACACCGGGATTACCATCCAACGATTGATCCAGCCTAAAATATAGGGAGAACTCCAGCCCAGAGGAATTTGGCGTTCTAAATCGAGATTGTATTTACGTAATGTTTTGTAGTGATTGGGTCCAAAGTAGAAAGACATTGGATAACTTAATTTATCGGTATTGCTATAAGGCAAAGTGAGGGAAGCCGATACGGTTTTGAGATAGCCCGGGAAAATAGTATCCTTACGCGTCATGGATTCGATATTTGCACTCAGGAAACTGGTTTTCGAAATAAGCGTTGACGAAAAGAATTGTTGTTTCATGGAAACCCATTTAATATCGGGTATTTTATCTTTTTTGTCGTCTTTGGTTTCTTTTAAATAATCCACGTCATCCTGAGCCGGTTTAAAGTAAACGGTAGTATTTACATGTTCGTTTTTATGACTTTTTTCCTGCTGTTTCAGGTTCAATTTCCAATCGAGCGCTATGTAGGTGCTATTGGCATCGAGAATTTGTTGCATTTTAACGAAATTGATGTTGAAATGCATCATATAGTTTGAATCCAGTGTGTAGAGAAATTCCAGGTAGCTTTCAGGAGCTTTGGTACTGTCGGTTGCATTGGGATATAACCGCATAGCAAACTGAACAGAATCTTTACCGGAAATTACAACAGAATCTTTACCTTGAAATGCTTTGTTATAAAAGTAGGGGGTGAAAAACAGTCCTGATGTATTTATAAACTTATAGTCGGATTGAAATGTGAGAAAAAAGTTTGATGTATCGGTATTGAAAAGAATCAGGGGCTTTTTGTCGAAGGTTTTATATTTTTTTAATTCTACATAAGAAATGCCGCCACCTTTTGACGCAAACTTAATTTTTACTAGATCGGTTTCAATTACAATATGCTTGTTTTTGCCTGATGCTGAAGTTGAAAATTTACCATTTACACTGCTATTATTGGTCGAATCGTTTTTTATGACAGCAGAAGCAGTATCTTTAACCGTTACCTTTATTGCAGAATCTTTTACAAGAGCAGCGGCTTTCTTTTTATAAATTTCAAGAGAATCGTTGATAATTTTTTGTTTCTGAGCAAACATCATCGAATCGTCATAGCGTTTCTTTTTTTGCTTTTCTTCTTTTGATGGAGCTGTTAGCACACTATAGCCAATCAAAACTCCGAAAATCAATAAAATTCCGATGATTGTATTAATTGTTCCTTTATTCATAATATTGCATTTCTAATAAATAGTCGGCAAAGATAATGGAAATGTTGAACATAAACACAAGGCAGCCAAATTTAAGATGAAAAGTAGTGGAACTGAACAGAAAAAAATCTAGAATTTTCTTTTCATCACAATTCGTCAAGTGGACTTGTCGATAAAAGAACAATAATCTTCTATCTTGGTGTTAATTTATGGTTAATGGTCATTTGAATTACAACAAAAGCCAAGAATCTTAATATATTTGTTATCGCTTTCTAAATTATTACAAATTAATAAATTATTATACTATGAACCAATTTAAGTACGCATTTATTGTTTTATTGTGCATTATAGGGTTAAACACCTCAGCACAAGTTGTATTAAATTTGAATTCGTCGAAAAATGAATTTACTGTTTTAGAAAAAAGTCCGTATAAACTCAAGGCAAAAACAAGCTTGGACAAAGTCAATACCATGAATGTTACTACATCGAGAGGTAATTTTATTGAATTGGGGTTAAAAGGATATTCAAAAATTTATGATGCCGGGAAACCCCAACTCCCTGTGATGAGTAAATTAATTGAAATTCCGTATGGGTCGGAAGTCCGTGTAAAAATTATCAGCTACAATGAACAGGAAATTAATTTTGCAGATATCGGCATCACTGATAAAATTATTCCAGCCCAGCCTTCGGTATCGAAAAGTTCCATTTTATTATGACGAAACTGTTTATCAAAGTGATAATTTCACAAACAATGATCTTGTAAGCGTTCAAACGTCGGGCATCATGAGAGGAGTACAATATGGTAATATGATTATTTCGCCATTTCAATACAATCCAGTAACTAATGTATTAAAAGTTTATAATAATCTTGTATTTGAGATATCGTTTAAACATCCTGATATTGCGCTTACAGAATCGATGAAAGAAAAATATTTTTCACCTTATTTTCAATCCTCTTTATCGAAATTGATTAATTATGAGCCACCACAAAGCAAAGATGTTCTATCGAAATATCCGATAAAATACGTAATCATATCACTTACTTCTTTCCAAACAACTTTGCAACCTTTTGTAAAATGGAAAACGAAAAAAGGGTTTAAGGTTATTGAACAATACTACCCAACTGCGCCAACAACTGCAAGTATAAAAACATATTTGCAGGGGCTTTATACAGCGGGAACCGCATCTGACCCTGCTCCTACTTTTGTGCTGCTTGTGGGTGATGTTGCCCAAATTCCAACTTACACAGGTGTTGCTGATGCTACTCATAAAACTGATTTGTATTATTGTACATTCGATGGGCTTTCCGATTACATACCGGATATGTATTATGGTCGTTTTTCGGCAACAACAGTGGCCCAATTGCAACCTCAAATTGACAAAACTCTGGAATACGAGCAGTATCTTATGCCAAATCCATCCTATTTAGATTCTGTTGTTATGATTGCCGGTGTTGATGATGGCTCACAACCCGACGGAGGATTTTCACAAATTCATGCCAACGGACAAATCAATTATGGCACAACAAACTATTTTAATGCTGCTCATGGAATTTATTCATTTACCTATCTCTGGCCTGTAACAAATAATGCTTCTACCGATGTTTCGATACGAAATAATATTGGAACCGGCGTCAGCTATGCAAATTATACGGCTCATGGAAGTTCAACAGGTTGGGCAGATCCAAGTTTTCAAACCAGTGATATTGCGAGTATGCATAATAATCACAAATATTGTTTAATGGTGGGTAATTGCTGCCAAACCAACACATTTAATGACACAGAATGTTTTGGTGAAGCTTTGCTTCGAGCTGCCAACAAAGGTGCTGTGGGATATATTGGCGCATCGAACTACTCTTATTGGGACGAAGATTATTATTTTGGAGTTGGAAGTCGTGCTAGCATCGTTGAATTTCCAACTTATGAAGCCAGTAACCTTGGTGCTTATGACAGAATGTTTCACGATCATGGCGAACTCACCACTTCCTGGTTTTATACGAATGATCAAATGGTTTATGCTGGCAATCTCGCTGTTGAAGCAAGTGCCTCAACAATGAAAAAATACTATTGGGAAATTTATCATCTAATGGGAGACCCATCCGTAATGACATATTTTTCTGTTCCGGACCCATTACCTGTGGCCTATCCGAACCCACAAAGTGTAGGAATTTCAACACTTCAGGTAACCACACTTCCCGATGCTTATGTTGCAATTACTCACAACGGCACATGGCTTGATGCGAGATTAGCTGATGCCACTGGCATTGCCAACCTTAGTTTTCCTGCATTTTCTCTGCCCGATACAGCAGATATTGTTGTAACCAAACAAAACAGACAACCTTATATTGGAAAACTTTATATTGTGGCCGCTAGCCTTCCTTTGGATGCAGAATTGGTAAGTATTGTTGAACCGCAAACAACCTATAACTGTACAAATATTGATGTAACGCCAAAAGTAATTATTAGAAATATGGGAACTACTACCCTTACAAGTTTAAAAATTACTTATCAGGTTTCTGGAGGTTCTGCTCAAATATACAATTGGTCTGGCAGCATGGCTAGTTTGGCTTGTGATACTATACCCCTTTCACAAATTACAATAGCAGCCGGGTCATTTACATTCACAGCCACAACTTCGTTGCCAAACAATGGTACCGATCAAAATACGGCTAATGACAGTAAAGTTAAATCCTATACCGCATCAAATCTGCCCGTAAGCAGCGACTTTTCAGCGGATGCAACGCAATATTGTAATGCACCGGCTTCTATTCCTTTTACAAATAATAGCACAAATGCATTAACTTATTTATGGGATTTTGGTGACGGTTCAAGTAGCACCGAGACGAATCCTACACACAATTATACCTTATTAGGGACATATAATGTTGTTTTAACATCGTATGCAGGAATTTGCGGAAACGATGTGGAAACAAAAACCTCCTATGTAACTGTTGGTGCAGCTTCGCCAATAACCACGGATGCATCACGATGCGGAGTTGGTAGTGTTTCTTTATTTGCTACTGGTGCAGGAACTATTAACTGGTATGATGCGCCAACATCCGGAAATCTTATAACATCCGGAACATCATATAATACGCCTTCACTTTCAGCGACTACAACATATTATGTAGAACAAGTGATGAGTTCTCCATCAGAATATGGTGGAAAAACCGATTCGGTAGGTGGTGGAGCTATGTATAATACTACTACATATTGGTTGTTGTTTGACTGCAGCACTGCAGTTAACCTTAAATCTGTTAAAGTTTATGCCAGTGTGGGTGGAAACCGTACTATAACATTAAACTCAAGTAGTAATGCGGTTCTTCAAACCATCACCGTAAATATTCCAGCAGGAACAAGCCGAGTTACACTTAACTTCCCGATTCCAGTTGGGACAGGTATGTCATTACGATGCACTGCAACTCCCAATATGTATAGAAGCTCTGGTGGCATAATTTTCCCCTATAATGTTGGTGGAAAAATTTCAATAACCGGAACAAATGCATCTACTACGCGTTATTATTTTTTCTATGACTGGGAAATTGAATCCCCATCTTGCTCAAGTGCTCTAATTCCGGTTACGGCTACAATTTATACAAGCCCTGCTTATGCCGCATTTACTTTAGTTCAAAATAATAATGATGTTACTTTTACCAATACTTCTACAAATGGTGGAAGCTATTTTTGGGATTTTGGTGACGGAAATACAAGCAATGCTACAAATCCATTAAACACATATACAGCAAATGGTACTTTCCATGTAATGTTGATAACAACAAATGATTGTAATTCTGATACGGCATACAATGATGTTGTTATTACAACCACGGGAATTGAAGAAAATTCACTTGGCAACATAGAAGTTTACCCGAATCCAACCAATTCCGTTATTTTAATAAAATTGAATAATACCGTGGTAAACAAAATTGTTTTAACTGATATTATTGGTAAAGAACTTCTAAAAATTGATAAGATTACTGAATTTGTTTCAATTGACCTTAGTAAGTACAATGATGGAGTTTACTTTGTTCGGTTTATGAGCACAGATAAAATAATCAATCATCGGATTACGAAAACAAAATAATATTATTTTTAAAATATCAATAAACAGTAAGGGCGGTGCATTTGCACCGCCCTTACTGTTTTAGAGAACGATTGAATTTGATAATCAGAATGGCAAGTCGCTATCCTGTTCGTTTGCCCATGGCGGATTATCGCCCGATTCTGTTTTAGGAGGAACCATTGGATTTGACTTTTCTTGTTTATCGACAATATCCATTTTCCATGCCCTGATATTTGTATACCATTTTCCATTATACTCGCGACTATCCAAATCGAAATAAACTTTTACAACATTTGAAGTGTCTATTGATAAATCAATCTTATCATTCCAATTTTCAAAACAAACTGTTTTTGGAAATTGGTCGTTAGTTTCAAGTATAAACAACTGTTTTTTCCATTCTCCTTTTTGTGAATTTCCGGTTTGGGTGGGTAAAACCTCAATAATTTTTCCTGTGATGTCCATGTGTATATAATTTGGGTTATAAAAGTACGTATTTTTCAAAAACAAAATAAAAAAGGGCGGTTATTTTTACCGCCCTTTTATCAATTTCATTAAGCTTAGTTTACAAATTGTTTTGCATAATATTTTGCGGTTAATTTCTCACCGGTTGCTTTTTCGATCATATCATTCCATTGATATTTCATGCCAGGTTTAAATACTTTATCGATAAAATATTTGCCAATTTCCGGATTCTTTGAAAAATCAATTGATTTAATATCATCAGTTTTATAGATATTTTTGGTGATATAATACGTAAATTGCGATGCTAGTAATTCACCCATTAGATAGTTGTGATAATAGCAAGGATACAATGCAATATGTATTTTTGATGCCCAATCAGGTTCATTTCTTCCTTCGGGACGTTTGAGCATTTGATATTTTTCGACCAAATCCCACCATAATTTATTAAGATCCTGATCCGGATTTTCGTACATGCCTTTTTCGAAACGATACATAACCTGTGCCCAGCGACTGAATGTAAGTTGTTCTAAACGCAAACTTTTATAACAATCTTCAGTGATTTTTTTAGCTTCGGCATCAGGAATATTCAAATTAGCCTTCATCCATTGTGGGTTTGTAGCTAAACGACCAAATATCATAGCTATGGCTTCGGTTGTAAAAGTATGTGCGGCATCTCTAAGCATATAAGGTAGTTCGCGATCGTTATATTTCGAATAGCTTGCATGTCCAAATTCATGCAAATTCGTATTCATCCAGTTTAAATTGTTTTTTGAATTGCACAATACACGAACATCACCCGATCTGTCGATATCGGTACAGAAAGCATGTTGATTTTTACCTTTTCTCTCATACATATCGCTATTTTTCATAATGTCGTCAATCGGAATTCCTATACCATTATAATAATCTTTTGTAATAGCAACAACATCCTTATCTTTATAATAAACATCCAAATCAACAGGATATATGTTTGGAGCTTCTTGGAAAAAGCGATTTTGATAATGCCAAGGCATAAGTTCGTTCTTTTTTATCTTGTATCTCTTAGCAAAATATTCGTCCATTTCATTTTTTAGTTGCGCAAATGAATTGCGGGTCAAACTATCCAGCTCATCAAATAATTTTTCTACTTCAGCGGGGTCTTGTTCACTCAGCTTAAGACTCATTTCATGATAGTTTTTAAACCCAAGCTCTTTGGCAGCATCATTTCTCATTTTCACCAACTCAATTACTTTGGCTGAAACATTTGATCCCGATTTTTTAGATGCCTTCCAAGTTGCTTCTAATAGTTTGCTGTCGGTACTGCTGCGTAAAATAGAATCCACTTGGTTGTCGGTCAATGTATCTTTTCCCACCACAGGACGGAAATTATTAAACATTTGCGAAATTTTCGATTGGAGATCAATCATCTTCTTTGTTTTTACAGAATCTATTTGCTCGCCCAAATAAGCATTATATAAAATATCAAGTTCACGCAATAAAATGGGATCTTTGATTTCTTTCGATTCCTTGAATTTCTTAAGAGTTGCGAAATCCTCTTTGCTTGCGAATATTTTTGAAGCCTGAAATTCCAAATCCGCTGATTTTTTATAATCGGCTTCTTTTCCCGATGTTTCAGCATTCCACGAAGCAACGGCAGATTCTTTTATTAAAGGAATATACTTTGCTTCAAATTTTTTAATAAATTCTTTTAGTTCCATTTCAGCATTTTTTTTTGAATTTCCACAGCCCGAAAATAGCCATGAACCTACAATGGAGCCTGAAATTAATACGGCTACAAACAAAATTGTTTTTTTCATATTTGTAAGTTTAGATTAATAATTAAATGTTTATTTTTCTTTTATTGATATTAGTTCAACTTTAAAAATCAATGTGGTACTTCCAGGTATCTGACCGAATCCTTTTTCACCATAAGCCAAATCAAACGGAATATAAAGCTCATAGGTTGACCCGGTATTCATTAGTTGGAGACCTTCTGTCCACCCTTTAATAACACCACTCAATGGAAATGTTGCAGGTTCTTTTCTTTCATATGATGAATCAAATATCTTCCCATCAATAAATCGTCCTTCATAATTCACAGTAACTTCATCGTTTGGTATTGGTTTCGAACCCGTTCCTTGAATAATTATTTTATATTGTAATCCACTTGGAAGAGTTACAACCCCCTTTTTTGTTTTGTTTTCTTCAAGGAAAGCCTGTCCTACTTCTTTATTTTTTTGTCCTTCGCTAGCTTGTTTGGCTTGTTGTTTTGCTGTTATATCTTTTTGAAATCTCG
This sequence comes from Bacteroidota bacterium, assembly GCA_037128515.1. Classification (GTDB taxonomy): domain Bacteria; phylum Bacteroidota; class Bacteroidia; order Bacteroidales; family CAIWKO01; genus CAIWKO01. The sequence goes on from JBAXWF010000035.1 coordinate 22,375, forward strand.
TCATAATCTCCTGACGTTTTTCTAAAGAAAATAATGAGTCTGTACCTTTTAATGCTTTATTCAATCCAACAACAAAAATATCAGAATTAATTTGAATAGAATTTTTTTTGAGATTACCACCCACGTCGGAACCAATAATATAACTAATTGTATCGCCAAAAGTATTCAATGCAATATTTGAAGTGCACGATTTTTTTGATGTTTTACATGAAACTACAAAAAGAGAAGAAATTAATACGCAAAGTATTATTTGAATTTTTTTAATCATTTATTTTTTATGAATTTTAATTAATAATGTCTTTACAAAATTATAATTTATATCGTAACATGAGCTCATTACAAATAAAAAAAAGCTGTTACAAAATGTAACAGCTTTTTTTCAACCATTTATTTTATTACTTCTTTGGTAGTTGTTCCTTTTGTTGGTTAGCAGCAGGTGCTTCAATTTTAATAAGTTCAACTTTAAAAATCAAAGTCGATCCTCCTGGAATTCCTTGATTTCCTTGATCACCATATGCTAAATCGGAAGGAACGTATAATTCATAAGAGCCACCTTCTTTCATTAATTGAAGTGCTTCTGTCCATCCTTTAATAACACCTGTTACCCCAAATGTTTCTGGTTTTTTACGATCATAAGATGAATCAAATATTTTTCCATCTAAGAATTTACCTTCATAATTAACAGTAACCTGATCTGTAGCTGTTGGAGTTTTTCCTTTTCCTTCTTTTACAACTTTGTATTGAAGTCCACTAGGAGTTTCAATAACGCCGGCTTGTTTTTTATTTTCCGCTAAAAACTTCTTCCCTGCTTCTTTATTTGGAGCTGCAGCTTCAGTCATTTTTTTCATTTGCTTTTGTTGCATTTCCTTTTGGAAATCCATCATAATTTTTTGTTTCACTTCTTTTGTAAAAGTGAGACTATCAATACCATCAAGAGCATCTCTAAAGCCTTTCATTAAAGCTTCAGAACTAAATTCTAATGAATCTGATTCAATATTTTTCTTAAGGTTTTCACCAATGTTTGAACCAATAACATATGCAATAGAATCTTTTTGTGTTTTTAAATCAGCTTTCTTATTACCCGAACCACAAGAAGCCAAAATAAACAAACCCATTGTAACCACAACGATTGATAAAAAAATGTTTTTCATTACATTAATCTTTAAATTATACAATTTTATTAACTTTGGGCAAAGGTAAAAATAAATCCAAACATCCAAGCATTTTTTTTATCATCAATATTGTTTAAAAAGATTTCTCCATAAAAATTATAAATATCAACATAAAAATGTTGACAAATTTGCTATTTAAAAAAAAATTAGTACATTTGCACCCCAATTTCGAGATAAAAAAGGTTTAGATTCTGAAATTCAAATTAATGATGGATACATTAAGTTATAAAACGAGATCAGCAAATAATGAAATCATTACCAAAGAATGGTTAATTGTTGACGCAGAAAATGAAGTTCTTGGCAGACTTGCAACACAAATTGCTATTCTTTTAGCCGGAAAACATAAAACATATTACACCCCCAACTTAAATTGTGGTGACAATGTAATAGTTATTAATGCAGAGAAAATTAGATTTACCGGCAAAAAATTTACCGATAAACAATATGTTCGCCACACGGGTTATCCAGGGGGTCAAAGGTTTACTACACCCACTGAATTTTTAGCAAAAAAACCAGAGAAAATTATTGAATTAGGTGTCAAAGGAATGTTGCCGAAAACAAAACTTGGTGCTGAAATGTTTAATCATCTTTTTGTTTATTCCGGAGCAGAACATCCACATGAAGCACAAAAACCAAAAAAAATTAATATTAATACTGTAAGATAATTATGGAAGTAATTCACACCATTGGCAGAAGAAAAACCGCAGTTGCCCGTATTTATTTAAAAGAAGGAAGCGGAAATATTATTGTTAACACTAAAGATTTTAAAATATATTTTCCTACAGCCACCTTACAATATATTGTAAAACAACCTTTGGAACTTACTAACTCTCTTGAAAAGTTCGATATTCAAGTTAATCTTAACGGAGGTGGATTTAATGGTCAGGCAGAAGCACTTTCATTAGCAATATCTCGTGCTCTTTGTAAAATTGACCCTGAGCATCGCGTTACTTTAAAACCAAAAATGCTTCTCAGAAGAGATCCTCGAATGGTTGAACGTAAAAAACCTGGTCAGAAAAAAGCAAGAAAAAAATTCCAGTTCAGCAAGCGTTAATATTTGACGTATGTTTAGCATCTAAATTGCCAAGACTATCGTTTTTCGATATTACTTGGCAATTGACTTAATGGTAAAAAAGAAAGTAAACATAACCTTAAAAAAAAAATACATGAGTAAAATTAGTTTTGACGAATTATTAGATGCAGGTGTTCATTTTGGCCACCTTAAAAGAAAATGGAATCCCGCTATGGCTCCTTATATTTTTATGGAACGTAATGGTATTCACATTATAGACTTATACAAAACTATTGCAAAAGCAGAAGAAGCTGCAAATGCAATGAAGCAAATTGCTAAATCAGGCAAAAAAATATTGTTCGTAGCAACAAAAAAACAAGCGAAAGAAATTGTTGCAGAACTTGTAAAAACAATTAATATGCCATACGTTACGGAACGCTGGCCCGGTGGGATGCTTACAAATTTCGCAACCATTCGAAAAGCTGTTCGAAAGATGGCATCTATTGATAAAATGAAAAATGATGACACTTTTACAAAAATTTCAAAACGCGAACGTTTGCAAATTATTCGTGAACGTGCAAAACTTGAAAAAAACTTAGGAAGTATTGCTGATCTTACACGTCTTCCGTCAGCATTATTTATTGTTGATATTTTGAAAGAAAAAATTGCAGTAAATGAAGCAAAAAAATTAAATATTCCCACCTTTGCAATCGTTGACACTAATTCAAACCCCAACGATGTTGACTTTCCAATTCCTGCAAATGACGATGCATCAAAATCAATTTCACTTATTGTTGGTTTGATGATAAACGCCATTGAAGAAGGTCTTGCTGAACGTAAAGTTGCTAAAGATAAACAAGACAAAGAAGAGGAAGAAGAAAGAGAAGATATTCTTATTGAAAAAGCAAGTTTAAAATCAATTGATGAACAAGATGAAGATGAAGAAGCAAAAAAATTGAAAAAAGCTGCTGCAAAAAAAGAAATTGGACTTAAAATAAAAGTTGAAGAAGATGGGGAAGGTGTTAAAAGACCACGAAAAACTCTTGAAAAATCAGTAAAAAAACCACTCCCTGGTAAGAAGATTATTACTAAGTAACAACGCTAAATATTAACTTATATATAACTACAATAATGGCAAACATAACAGCAGCCGAAGTAAATAAATTAAGACAAATGACCGGCGCAGGAATGATGGATTGCAAACATGCTCTCGTGGAATCAGAGGGCGATATCGAAAAAGCAATTGATTATTTAAGAAAAAAAGGACAAAAAGTTGCAAATAAACGTGCTGATCGCGATGCAAACGAAGGACTTGTGATAGCGAAAACCTCTTCAAACAATACTTTCGGAATAATTACCATGTTAAATTGTGAAACAGATTTTGTTGCAAAGAATCAAGAATTTATAGATTTAGCATACAATATTGCAGACAATGCGCTTAATAGTAAACCGAAATCAATTGATGAATTAAAGTCTATAAAAATTGACTCAAGAACAATTGGAGAATATATCAGCGATTTTATGGGTAAAACAGGTGAAAAAGTTGAACTAAATGAATATCAATTTATTTCTGCACCACATGTTTATGCTTATAATCATAACGGAAACAAACTCGCATCAATGATTGGTTTTAATAAGGTTATTGACTCCGGTATTGATCAAGTTGGCAAAGACATTGTAATGCAAATTGCTGCTATGAACCCTGTGGCTATTGATAAAGATGATGTTGACCCAACTATTGTTCAGCGTGAAATTGAAGTTGGTAAAGAGCAAGCACGTCAGGAAGGGAAACCTGAAGAAATGTTGGAAAAAATTGCTATCGGAAAATTGAATAAATTTTATAAGGAAAATACCTTATTAAATCAGGAATTTATTCGCGATGCTAAAAAAACAATCGCTCAATATATTTCCGAAAATGATAAAAACCTTAAAATTATTGAATTCAAGAGAGTTTCAATTCAATAATTTTTTTAATTTTAGATAAAAAGAGAGAGAGACAGATGTTTCTCTCTTTTTTTATATATTTTTGTCTGAAATCGTATATTATATGAAATACAAAAGAGTGCTATTAAAACTTAGTGGAGAAGCATTGATGGGCAATAAAACTTATGGTTTTGACCCTGAAAGGTTAGAAATGTATGTTTCAGAAATAAAAAAAGCTGTTTCTTTAAACATTCAGATTGCCATTGTTATTGGTGGAGGTAATATTTTTCGCGGACTAAAAGGTAATAATTTGGGGGTCGACAGAATACATGGAGATTATATGGGAATGTTAGCAACTGTAATTAACGGATTAGCATTAAAATCGGCACTAATAGCAACTGGAGTTAAATCAAGGATTCTTTCTGGTCTTGCCATTAATCCTATCTGCGAATTAACTAGCGGAGAAAAAACCATAGAATATCTAGCGAAAGGTGAAGTTGTTATAATTTCAGGCGGTACAGGAAATCCGTTTTTTACCACTGATTCTGCAGCTGCTTTACGAGCACTTGAAATTCAGGCAGATGTTATTTTAAAAGGAACCCGTGTTGATGGTGTTTATTCTGCAGATCCTGAAACAAATCCAAAAGCCATTAAATTTGATGCTCTATCATTTGATGAAGCTTACGAAAAGCAATTGAATATTATGGACCTCACAGCATTTACATTGTGTAAAGATAATAATATGCCTATAATAGTTTTTGATATGAATGTTGCGGGAAATTTATACAATATCATTAAGGGTGAAAAAATAGGTACAATTGTTAGTAATGTATAAAAAAATAAAAACTGTATTTTTGTAAAAAATCTTAACTAAATCAAAATGTCTGAAGAAGTCCAATTTTTACTCGAAGAAACAAAAGAAAGTATGCAAAATGCATTATTACATTTGGAACGCGAATTTCAAAAAATCCGTACCGGGAAATCTAGTGCACAGATGCTTGACGGAATTAAAATTGATTATTACGGTACCTTGACTCCTTTAGACCAACTTTCGAATATAAATACACCAGATCCTCGTCAAATAATTGTACAACCTTGGGATAAAAATACCTTGCCTTTGATTGAGAAAGCTATAATGGCTGCTAATTTGGGTTTTAATCCAAAAAATGACGGTGAGGTTTTGCGGATTACTGTTCCTCCCCTAACTGAAGAACGGAGAAAAGAACTTGCGAAAAAAGCGAAAAACGAGGGAGAAAATACTAAAGTAGCCATTCGTAATATCAGAAGAACCTCTAATGAGAGTGCTCGGAAACTAGAGAAAGAAGGTATAGCAGAAGATTTAATCAAAAAAACTGAAACCGATATTCAAGAAATGACAAATTCTTTTATCTCAAAAGTTGACAAACTTACCGAAATAAAAGAAAAAGATATAATGACAGTTTAGTTTCCTTTTAAAAAAAGAGGATTTGCTAATATCTTTTTGATACCATCATCCAATGGCAGGAGATTTCTCTTAAGCAATTTTTTCATTTTTGTTATATCAGGCAATCGTCTTTGCATATCACCTTCTTGCAATGGTGGACGATGAATAATTTTTGAATTTGATTTTGTAATTTCAATAATTCTTTTAGCCAAATCTAAAATTGAAATTTCATTATCATTACCAATATTAATTATATCATTAATTGTGTCATTTTTCTTGACAGAATTCATGAAATTATTATAGCACGCATCAATATTATCATCAATATAACAAAAAGTCCTTGACTGGCTACCGTCGCCATAGATACTAATATTTTGATCCTTTAAGGCAAGTGCAACAAACCTTGACATAACAAAGTCTTTACTTTGTTTGGGTCCATAAGTATTGAAAAATCTAAAAATTGTATAGTCAAGGCCATATTCTTTATGATACGATTTTAAGTAGGCTTCTCCGATATTCTTAACCACAGCATAGGGAACACGCGAATTTAAAGGCGTGGTATATTCGTTTTGAGGCAAATCTACCGGTTCTCCATATACTTCAGATGATGAAGAAAAATAAACTCTTTTTACATGAGAATTTTTACTCAGATTTAAAATATTCTCAAATCCTGCGATATCGCGCAGAACACTTACAGGATGCATCTGGGTGCGAAGAACTCCAACAACAGCGGCATAATGAAACACATAATCGAAAGAAAATGAATGCATGATACCGGCAATATCCCGATAGTCATTTACATTGCATTTAATAAAACGCCAGTTTGTTTGGGGTGTTTTTGGTAACTTTGATATTTCACCTGTTGATAAATCGTCTACAATTACAACATAATTTTCAGGATCTAAAATCAGCCGTTCAGCGAGGCAGCTTCCTACAAAACCTGAACCTCCAGTAATTAGAATCGTTCTCATGCGTGTTCTTTTTGATCAATAATTGATAATAAATATTCCCCGTAACCTGATTTTATTAGCTTTTCAGCTAAAATCCTTAATCCATTTGCATTTATAAATCCCATTCTATAAGCAACTTCTTCGATACAACCAATTTTCAGGCCTTGGCGATCTTCAATCACCTGAACAAACTGCGAGGCTTGCAATAATGATTCAAACGTGCCCGTATCAAGCCAAGCAGTGCCCCGTGTGAGAATCCCTACCTTGAGTTTGTTCTTATTTAAATAATACTTATTTACATCCGTAATTTCATATTCACCCCTTTTGCTCGGTGCAATATTTTTTGCCACATTAATAACAGAATTATCGTAAAAATATAAACCTGGTACAGCAAAGTTTGATTTGGGATGTTCTGGTTTTTCTTCGATAGAAATTGCTTTCAGATTTTTATCAAATTCAACAACTCCATATCGTTGCGGGTCCGAAACATGATACGCAAAAACCATTCCGCCATCGGGGTCATTGTTTTGCTGCAGTACTTTTTGCATGCCGGCGCCATAAAATATATTATCGCCTAAAATTAAGGCGACCTTGTCTTTGCCAATAAAATTCTCACCAATAACAAAAGCTTGTGCCAGCCCGTTTGGTAATGCTTGTTCAGCATAGCTGAATTTACATCCTAGTTCGCTTCCATCACCAAGCAATCGTTCAAAATTTGGCAAATCCTGCGGTGTCGAAATCACTAATATCTCTGAAATTCCTGCCATCATTAGCACCGATAACGGATAATATATCATTGGCTTATCGTAAATCGGCATCATTTGTTTACTCAAAGCTAATGTTAAAGGATATAAGCGCGTACCGGACCCGCCAGCTAAAATAATTCCTTTCATTCTAATAGCGATTTATCTGTTGTACTTTTTTCAGATGTTTTTGTTTCATTTTGTTCTTCTTGGTCTTCTATTTCTTTTAAATCAATATCTTCATCTTCTTCATGTAAAATTTCTATTACTGGTTCTTTAAAAGCTTTTGTTGTTCCTTTTTTACCAAATGTCAATAACATGGACGGTAATAAAAACAAATTACACAACATAGCAATAAGCATGGTAAATGATATCAAATAACCTACCGCTTGTGTTCCGCCAAAGGTTGAAAAAATGAATATTGAAAAACCTAAAAACAATACTGATGATGAGTATATCATACTATACCCGGTTTCTTTTAAAGCCGAAATTACACATTCTTCAATATTCCATCGGTGCTGCTTAAGTTGATATCGATATCGCGAAAGATATAGAATGGCATTATCTACTGATATTCCTAAGGCGATACTAAAAATGAGAACTGTGGATGGTTTTATTGAAATACCAATATAGCCCATCATGGCCGCGGTGAGAATTTGTGGAATCAGGTTTGGAATCATTGAGATGCCCACCATGCGTATTGAAGTAAACATTAATAACATCAATAATGAAATTATTAATGTGGCTACAGCCAAACTCGACCACAAATTAGTTACCAGATAGTCTGTTCCTTTCAAAAAAATCACGCTGGTTCCAGTTACATTCACATCATACTTTGTAACCCGAATACTAGTATCCTTTAACCTTTGCGCATCAAAATAATCTTTATTAAAAATAGTATCAATTTTGGGTTGTAAACTTGTTAATATTCTCTCAATATCTTTGGTGCCGATATTAGCCATTTGAACACTTATGCGGGTTTTTCGCATGGTGGAATCAACAAAATTATTAATGATACTTTTCTTTTGATTACTAATTTTTGGAAGATAGCTAAGCATAAATACCAATTCATTTCCGTTGGGCATATCATAGTAGGCAGGATCGCCATCATAAAATGCTTGTTTTGCAAATTTCACTATCTCAACTATTGATAAGGGTTTCGAAAGTTCGGGATAGGTTGCAAGGGTATCTTGTAAGGTGTTTATTTTTTCGAGCATACTGCGGCTCAAAACACCTTTTTTCTTTTTTGTATCAATGGAAATTTCAAATGGCATCACCCCGTGAAAGTGTTTTTCAAAAAACATTAAATCGGTATACAGCGGGTCTTTTTTCGAAATATCATCAACAATATTGCCGGTGGTTTTAAGTTTGGTGACACCGTAGGCCCCAATCAGAACAATGATTACCGATATGACATAAATAAGCTTGCGTTTGTGCTTTACGGTATGAACTATAAATTCAACAATTCTGTTCACCGATTTATTTTCAAGATGCTTTGTTTGTTTGAGTGAGGGTGGTTTCAAATAACTGAACAAAATCGGTATCAGGAAAAGCGAGATAATCCAAACAATAATTATATTAAGCGATGCTACAACACCAAATTCGTGTAACATTCGGTTCCGTATGATTATAAATGCAGCAAAACCCGCAGCAGTTGCAATATTTGTAAGCATGGTTGCAAAGCCTACGCGCTGAACAATGCGAGAAAGTGCTTTAACCTTATTTTGATGGTTTCGGTATTCAAAATGGTATTTATTCAATAAAAAGATACAATTCTCCACTCCAATGATAATGAGTAAAGGAGGTATAATACCGGTCAATAGTGTGATTTTAAAATCGAACAAGGCCATCATGCCCAAAGCCCAAATAACCCCAATTGCAACCACCAATAATGGTATGAGAACTGCTTTGAACGACCGGAAATAAAAGAACAAAACTATTGCCGCCACCAACAACGACAGCAATATGAACAACAATAGTTCTCTTTTTATTTTAAACGATGTAACTGTTCTAATGTAGGGCAATCCCGAATAATGTGGGCTTACTTTGTATTTTGAACAAAACAATTCAACTTGCGCTTTGATTGCATTAACTAATGTAAATCGACCCACAGTTTCTATCTTCTGTTTGTCCAATGTCACCATTAATAAAAAGACATTCGATTTTTTGTTATACAACAGGTTTTCGTAAAACGGATAGGAGTAAATTAGTGTTTTCAGACTATCGAGCTCGGCTTGTGTTTTGGGTTTCTCTTTTGAAATTGGTTTAAAATCAAACTTCTTTGTACTATCATTTTTGCGCAACTGGTACATTCTTGTGATTGATACAATTTCTTGTACCCCTTCAATCTTTTTCAAATTAACGGTCAAATCAAACAAGTCATTATATTCTTGAAGTTTGAAAATATTGCAATCCTGCAAGCCGATATACATAACACTTCCGTCCTGACCAAATACTTCCTTGAATTGTTTGTATTTTATGCTTATCGAATCAGACGTGGGAAGCATTTCCTGAAGTTCATATGATAACTGCACTTTGGAGGCTTCGTAAGCCATGAAAGCTGTTAGTGCAAAAATGGCAATCAGATTATAGAATCTGTATCGGAGAATAAATCGTACTAAGAAAGTCCACATTGAATAAAATAATTAAAAAATAAACGCCAAAATTACGATTTTATACCCACATTTAAAAAAAACTTTGCTTTAAATTGCCAAGTAAATGCCTTAATTTGTATTTAATTAAATGGAGCGTCTTTTGTTTTTATTACATTTGGCTTAAATTTTGTTTTTATGATTTACAAATACCTGCCGTTATGAAAAAAGCATTGTATATCTTATTGGTTATGGCCCTTAGTGCAGGATGCACTTCTTCGAAAAAATATCTCGAAAAAGGCAACTACAGTATGGCGGTCAAAAAGGCGGTGAGCAAACTGCAAAAAAGTCCCGATAAAGCAAAAGAAATTTGGGTAATTACTCAAGCTTTTAAACAAGCGCAACAACAAAACCTCGACCGAATTTCGTATCTGCGAAAAACCGGTCAACCCGATATTTGGGAAGAAGTGTTTACCAATTATGCCCAACTTAACGCTCGTCAGAATTTGGTTAAAACTTTAAGTCCGGCAGTGCTTTCGGCTATTGGTTTTCAAACTGTGGACTATGATAACGATATTATTGAGGCACAAAAAAAGGCTAGCGAATATTTTTATGTTCATGGTAAGCAATTGCTGGCAAAAAACGAAAAGTTTGCTGCACGTCAGGCTTACGATGAGTTTGTGAAAATTAAAAGTTATTATTCGAACTACAAAGATGTGGATGATTTAATTAATCAAGCCATGGCGCTCGGAACTACCCACGTGTTGTTTATCATGCAAAACAATTCGTACAGCATTTTGCCTGCCGATTTTGAACAGTATTTCATGAAAATATCGCTCTACGACTTAAATTCAAAATGGGTGCTTTATGATACCAAAGAACAAGACGGATTGACTTACGATTATGCTATTATTCTTAACATAAAGGTGATAGACGTTTCGCCTGAGCGGCTAAAAGAAAAAACCTGGATTGAATCTAAAGAAGTTCAGGATGGCTGGACCTATCAATATGACAACAACGGAAACGTGATGAAAGATACTGCCGGCAACGATATTAAGGTTCCAAAATATGTAAGAATTGCATGCAATGTTAACGAAATTTCGCAAAACAAAGAAGCGGTGTTATCCGGAAAAGTGGATTTTTATAACAACATCACCAAGCAACTCCTGCAATCGGAACCGGTGAATGCCAACTCCGTTTTTACTAACTTTTATTATATGGCCAATGGCAACCTTCAGGCATTAACCCCCGAAACACAAAAACGCCTTGGCAACGGGCCCCTTCCTTTTCCGAACGATTTTGATATGATTATGATGGCAAACGACTATTTGCAAAAAGCGGTGAAAGATGTTATTCGCTATCGGAATTATAATATCAAATAATGCGAGCAGCCATACCAAACAGTTGAAACCATTTGCTATGCATCTCGCTTTTTGTATTTGATATGTTATTTAATGCTTGCTCCGTTTTCGAAATCTTTTTGCTGATGCACAAAACACAATTCACCTTGGCTGTTTTCGGCCATCAGTATCATGCCTTGCGAGGGTATGCCGCGCAACATTTTGGGTTGTAGATTCACCAATATGGTTACCTTTTGTCCTATAATTTTTTCAGGATCGTAGTTGGCAGCTATGCCCGACACCACAATGCGTTTATCGATACCTGTATCAACGGTTAGCTTTAGCAGTTTATCGGTTTTTGGCACCCGTTCTGCAGCCAAAATAGTGCCTGTACGTATGTCGAGTTTGGCGAAATCGTCGTAGGTAATATCGGGTTTGGCAGGAGCTAGGGGTGTTTCGTTCATTTGGTTTTGTATTTTGGTGTTTTGCAATCGTTCCACTTGGGCAACAATGGCATCGTCTTCAATTTTTTGGAACAGCATTTCGCCGGTATGTAATTTTGAACCGCTAGCCAAAATGGTGGCACTGCCGGCATCAGCCCAGTTGTGCGAGTTGAATTGCAACATTTTTTGGAGCGATGCCGATGTGAATGGCAAAAAGGGTTGCATTACAATGGCCAAGTTGGCACAAATTTGAAGCGATATGTTTAAAATGGTTTTCACCCGTTCGGGCTGGGTAGTATATATTTTCCAGGGTTCGCTGTCGGCAAGATATTTATTGCCCAGTCGGGCCAAATTCATGACTTCGCTCAATGCTTCACGAAATTTGAACTGGTCAATGGCGTCGGCAATTTTTTGCGGAAAGGCGGCAATTTCGGCCAGAGTTTGTTTGTCTATCTCGCTTAGCTGTGTAATTTCGGGAACCCTGCCATCAAAGTATTTTTGGGTTAACACCAAGGAGCGATTCACAAAGTTTCCCAAAATAGCCACCAGTTCGCTGTTGTTTTTGGTTTGAAAGTCTTTCCACATAAAGTCGTTATCCTTGGTTTCGGGGGCATTGGCCGTGAGCACATAGCGCAACACATCCTGCTTGTCTTTAAAATCAACCAGATATTGGTGCAACCAAACAGCCCAATTGCGTGAGGTGGATATTTTATCGCCTTCCAGATTCAGAAATTCGTTGGCTGGCACATTGTCGGGCACGATGTAACTGCCTTCGGCATGCAACATGGCCGGAAAAATGATGCAATGAAACACGATGTTATCTTTCCCAATAAAATGTATCAAGCGGGTGTCGGGGCTTTTCCACCATAGCTCCCAATCTTTGTGGTTTTCGGCAGCCCACTCTTTGGTGGCCGAAATATATCCTATGGGCGCATCGAACCAAACATACAACACTTTGCCTTCGGCACCTGCGAGGGGCACTTTCACGCCCCAATCCAAATCGCGCGTTACGGCGCGGGCTTGCAAACCTTGGTCTATCCACGATTTGCATTGGCCAAACACATTGGGTTTCCATTCTTTGTGCTCCTGCAATATCCATTGGCGCAGCCAGCCCTCATATTTATCTAAAGGCAGATACCAGTGCTTGGTTTCTTTCATCACGGGCACGTTGCCGCTAAGGGCCGAACGCGGGTTAATCAAATCGGTGGCGTTTAGCGAGGTGCCGCATTTTTCGCACTGGTCGCCATAGGCTTTATCGTTGTTGCAATGCGGACAGGTGCCTGTTACATAGCGGTCGGCCAAAAATTGGTTTTCAACCTCATCAAACAATTGCGCTGCGGTTTTTACCACAAACTCGCCTTTGTTGTAAAGGGTTTTAAAAAACTCCGAAGCCGTTTGGTGATGCACGGGGTTGGATGTGCGCGAGTAAATATCGAATGAAATACCAAATTCTTCGAAAGATTTTTTTATGATGCTGTGATATTTATCCACCACTTGTTGCGGACTAATGCCTTCGTTGCGAGCTTTTATGGTGATGGGCACCCCGTGTTCGTCGGAACCTCCAATAAAAACAACTTCTTCGCCTTTCATTCGCAAATAGCGCACATAAATGTCGGCAGGAATATAAACCCCAGCCAAATGACCGATATGCACAGGCCCATTGGCATAAGGCAAGGCGGAAGTAACAGTGGTTCGTTTAAATTTTTTGGTGCTTTGTTCCATTTGATTGCTTGTTTTTTAGTATTTTCGGAGAAATTTGTTGCTCGGCTTGCACATCCACAACCCCCTGTTGAATGTAGCGGCATAGCAACTGCTACAAAATTAATTATTTCAAGTCAGTTTTTAATTATTATTTTCAACGTATGATAACTCCTCCCTATCTTAAAAAAGGCGACACTATAGGCCTGGCTGCCCCTGCACGCAAAATTAGTCGTTTGGAATTGCAAGCTGCCATCAATTTGTTCGAAAGTTGGGGATTGAACACGGTTTTTGCCGAAAACCTTTTCGAAAATCACCATCAATATGCCGGAACCGATAGCCAACGCGTGGCCGGCATGCAACAACTGATGGATGAGCCCAGCGTGAAAGCCATTTTGTGTGCTCGGGGCGGCTATGGAACGGTGCGCATGGTGGATGGGCTCGATTTTTCGCGCTTTCGCGAAACACCCAAATGGATTGCCGGCTATAGCGACATCACGGTGCTGCACGCCCACATTCATCAACAATTGCAGATGGAAACCCTGCACGGCACCATGCCCATAAATTTCGCCACCAACACCCCACAATCGCTCGAAAGCCTGCGAAAAGCCTTGTTTGGCGAAAGCCAAGTTTATACCATGCCCCACCACCTGCTGAACAAAGCGGGTTCGGCAAGCGCCCCGGTGGTGGGTGGCAATTTGTCGGTGTTGTATGCCCTGAGTGGCTCGGCTTCGCAATTGGATACCGATGGCACGATTTTGTTTTTGGAAGATTTGGAGGAATACCTGTATCATATTGACCGCATGATGATGCAACTGCAACGCAGCCACAAACTAAAAAACCTGGCCGGGCTGCTTGTGGGCGGCATGAACAACATGAACGACAACGCCATTGCGTTTGGCAAAACGGCTTACGAAATCATAGCCGAACACGTGGCCGAATACGATTACCCAGTTTGTTTTGGTTTCCCTGCCGGACATATTGACAACAACCACGCATTGATATTGGGCCGAACCATGCACCTACACGTGAACGAAAACGCCGAAAGTGTGTTGCGGGGTTTATTTTAGGGAAGGCCGTAGGATGCAGTTGGCAATCGGCACGGGGCGGGATAGAATGGTTTTTTTGGTGAAAATGGTGTGGATGCCCATTTATTTTTTATAGTAAGGGCATCCGAAGGTTCGGATGCCCATTTA
>JBAXWF010000036.1:0-36384 GCA_037128515.1 Bacteroidota bacterium
ACAGAAGATAAAGTAAACATATTTGGCATGATGTTAATCGGTGCAGCGAGGGAGTTTTTCGCAGTCATGTAATTATGCTGTTGCGATTTAGCTACTGCGAAACTATTCCAAGTTTTTGTATATATGGTTTTTTGAAAAAAACGAGTTTTTTTGAAAAAGAGATGACACCCGATGTATTTTGCATGATTTCGGCATGAAGCTGGGGGGTAATTTTGGGCGATTGGCTTATTCACCCCTGGCAATGCGAAGCCCACCACCACAAATATTGTTTTTCGTGGTTCAAAAAAATAGTGCTATATTTGATTCCATGAAACACCGCATTTTATTAAGCACACGCCGCACAAACAATTCAACCCTATAGCAATAGCATCAACAAACCCCAAGCTGAAACCCATGAACAGAACCACCGATTTGGAACAAACCTACCTGATGCAAGTGTTGCACGATGCGTTTCGTGCTTCGCGCAAAAACCATTTCAATACGCTACTGGAACAGGCTTGCGCCGACAAATTCAACATAGCGTTTGCCATAGCCCATGCCAATGGCACCGCCACCATGCACACGGCTTTGGCTGCCTTGGGCGTGCAAGCCAACGATGAGGTGATTGTGCCCGCACTCACCATGTCGAGCCCTGCATTTGCGGTGTTGCACAACGGTTCCATACCTGTGTTTGCCGATGTGTGTGCCGATACTTTTACTATCGATATCGCATCGGTGCGCAGGTGCATCACACCCAAAACCAAAGCCATCATTTCGGTTGCCTTGTATGGTTTGCCCCCCAATTACGATGGCCTGCTGCAGCTCTGCAACGAATTTGGTTTGTATCTGATTGAAGACAACGCCCAATGTTTTTCCGGACGCTATAACAACAAACCGGTGGGCAGCTTCGGGCATTTTGCCAGCTACAGTTTTCAGGGCAGCAAACATCTCACCTCGGGCGAAGGCGGCATGCTGATAACCCCCCACCAGCATTTGGCCGAACAGGCACGCCAGTTTTGCGGACTGGGTTTTTCGCATCTCACCGCATCGGGCAGCACAGCCAATCGCGCAGCCATGCAAACCCCCACCTTCGATAGGCATGTGGCTTATGGTTTTAACTACAAAATGTCGGAACTTTGTGCTGCCGTAGCCCTGGCGCAGGTGCAGCGCTCCAGCGAACTGATTATGCAGCGCATCAAAGTGGCAAAACTATTTGAGCAAGCGATAAACGGCTGCAATTGGTTGCTACCCCAAGCCCAAGTGGTTGGATACGAAAACTGCTACTGGACCTACAGTGTGCAACTAAAAACCGAGCAACCCGAAACCGACTTTGCCAAGTTTAAACAACTGTTTATCAAAAATGGCGGCGATGGCTTTTATGCCGCTTGGAAACTAACCTACAACGAACCGTTTTTTAAGAACAATTTTCAGCACCACCAGCAAGTGTGGCAAGCCTACAACAGCCATTTGTGCCCCGTTGCCGAATTTGTGCAAGCCCGCATGGTGCAACTAAAAACCAACTATTGGCAACTCGATACAGCCGAACGTCAGGCCGAAATATTGCAAAAAACCATACGCGAGTTTTAAAACAATTCGCACTTTTGTTCGTTACTTTGTTAATTTCCCGAATTTATAATCAGCCTCCATGTTTTTAAAAATGGTATTTTTGTTGAAAATAAGTGCAGCAAAGAACATCTACTGACTTGTATCAATAAAAAAAATGAGCCATAGTTTGAAAAACAACTCATGTATACTGTGCCTTCACACAGATTTTAAAACCTTGGGTACCCCACGAATAAACCTTGCATTTCCGCGCAATGACCAATCGAACTATAATATAATGCAATGCCGCAGTTGTGGCTACTATTTTGTTTATCCCCCCATAGACCTCACCCAACACGAGTGGCAATCATTGTACGAAAGCGATTATTTTGAAGTGGCAAAAAAAACGCCTTGGCAAATCAATCTAAACAAAAAGGAACTGCAAACCCGCATGGCACAAATAAACCAACACATTGGTTGCCAAAAAGGACGGTTTCTCGACATGGGCTGCGGCGAAGGCTTTATGTTGCAAGAAGCAGCCTCCAATGGTTTCGAACCCCATGGTTTGGATATTGCCAATAATTTAACCCCCGAACTTACCGAGAAATATAATTTTATAAACGGCAGTGTGTTCGATGCCCATTTCCCCGACGACTACTTTTCGGTTGTTTACATGGATTCGGTTTTAGAGCATGTTCCCAAGCCCGTGCAAACCATCAACGAACTTAAACGAATTTTAAAACCGGGCGGCATTTTGTTGGTGGTGGTTCCAAACGAAGATTCCTTGATGAATTCCATAGCCAAATGGTTGTACACCATCACCTTCAATCGCAAAAAATACGGTAAAATAAAACCATTCGTAACGCCCTATCATATTCAAGGCTTTAACAAAAAATCTTTGCATGCATTGTTCCAACCTTTAAATATGTCAGTGCTGGTACTTAAAGGTTTCGGCGGAAATTACACCTTTTGGAAAGCGCACCCCCGGTTTTCGAAACACTATTTTGTTAGTTTATTCACCTATCCTTTCGGCTTGTTGTCGGTGGTCATCGGCAGGCAAATCCAGTTGATGTCGCTATTGCGGAAATAGCATAAATAGATTTCACTACAGAAATGGAAAAGCAAAAGCAAAAAAAAATAAAAGAATACCGTAAAAACTACGGTAGGATTATTGAAAATTTCTTTTCGCTTTCGGTACTCAACGGTATTTCGTTTTTGTTTCCATTCATCACCATTCCCTATTTAACGAGGGTTTTGGGGGTTGAGTTGTTTGGTTTGTGGTCGTTTGCCTTTGGCATAATTCAATACTTTATCATTTTCACCAGTTTTGGCTTTGCCTATGCTGCCACCCAACAAATATCCATACATCAGGCCAACAAGAAAAAAATATCCGAAATATTTTCGGCAGTCATCACCGTCAAACTACTCATTTCGGTGTTGTGCTGGTTTGTTTTGATGGCACTCATACTATTTACCAATCAGTTTCGTCACGATTATCTCATCTTTATTTATTCGTTTGGCATGGTCATAGGCGATGCATTGGTGCCAGTTTGGCTGTTTCAAGGCATGGAAAAAATGAAATATATCACCATAGTAAATTTTGCTTCCAAGTTTGTTTTCACACTCTTGCTCTTTATTTTTGTTCGTTCCGAAGCCGATTTGCTCATTGTACCGATATTTAATACCTGTGGGTATGTAATTGCCGGCATCATCAGTTTCCTCATCGCGTTTCGTATATTCAAATTAAAACCCACTTGGCCAAAACTAAGCGAAATGGTGCACCAAATGAAAGAAGCCTGGCCCATTTTTGTATCCACTTTCAGCATCAATTTGTATCGCTATGCCAATGTGCCTTTGCTGGGGTTTTTCACCAACATGACCATGGTAGGCTATTACGCTTCGGCCGAAAAGGTTATCAGAGGAGTTCAATCGCTCATCACCCCATTGTCCGATGCTTTATTTCCATACATAAGCAAGCGGTTTGCTAACGATAGTTCTAAAAACAATATTTCATTTATATTTAAACTCGGAAAAAAATACTTTGTAGCATTGGTAGCGCTGTCAGTTGTTTTTTTGCTATTTGCAAAACCAATTGTAACGGTTTTTCTTGGACAGAAATTCGTTGCCTCCATAGCCGATATACAAATCATGAGCTTTGTGGTATTGTTCGGCGGTATGAATTATTTTCTGGGCATCATTGGTTTGGTCAACATGGGATATAAAAAGAAATTCATGGTTTTTGTTGCCATAACAGGTGTTGTTAGCATCTTTAACTTGCTATGGCTGATATATCTTTTTGCCGATCAAGGTGCTTCGGCTTCCATGCTCATAAGCGAAATGCTGCTGTTTGTTATGCTCACCCTATTTATTCTAAAAATAAAAAAGGCCAATGGATAAAACAAACAAACAACAGGCCTTTGCGCCTTCCATTGCCATCATAATCCTAAATTGGAACGGATACACCGATACAATTGCCTGTTTGGAAAGCCTTGCCCACTGCAACTATCCCAATTTTGAAATCATATTGGTTGATAATGCTTCTGTTGATAACTCTATTACAATTATAAAAGAGCATATAACGGAATATAACTGCCATGCAACGGCAAAAAAATTTAAGATAACAGAATCCAACCAAACTCATGCAAGCACCCCCGAGTTTATACCGCTTACATTTATCGAAAATGATGAGAATTATGGATTCGCAAAAGGGAATAATATAGGCATAGCCCATGCAAAAAAGCATCAACCCAACTACATGCTGCTACTGAATAACGACACCACCGTTGACCCGGATTTTTTAATTGAATTGGTTAATTTTTTTCACCAAAACCCGGAGTACACTGTTGCAACGCCTCAAATACGCTACTACGATAAACCCGAAAGAATTTGGAATTGTGGCGGCAAACTAACACGCCTGGGTGGTCGAAAATACTTTTTTGATGATAAACATTATTCCGAACTACCAGATACAGAGTTCATACACATTAGTTTTGTCACGGGTTGCGCTCTTGTGGTGAAATCAGAAGAATTTGAACAGCATGGCGTACTTTCCGAGGCCTTCTTTTTCGGAGAAGAAGACTATGAATTTTCGATGCGCATGAAAAAAAACAATAGTAAAGCTGCCTGTGTATTGCCCTCGCTGATATATCATAAAGTAAATTCATCCATTTCCAAAGCATCGGATAGTGCCATTGGTAAAATTTACATTCATTATTTGAACCGTTTTATCGACATGCGAACATACATGAATGCTTTTTACTGGCATTTGTGGCGCCTTGCGTATTTGATATATATTTTTGTACTTTTACGAGGTAAGCAAAAAATAAAGTGCAGAACCATAATGCGCTTTAATAAGAGCTTGCTCAACAATTCAAAAACACGAAATGGAGTCGACAAGCAAACTTTTGAAATGTATATAAACCATAATTTTGAATCGTGAAATTGAAGGAAACAATATCACATATAAAGTTCAATAGTAAAACCCTACATGTTTTTTTTACCATGTTTTTGGTGGGCATCATTCCTTTCCACAAAGTAATGGTAACTTATGCTATTACATTATGGATTATAAGTGCTATTGCACTCATGATGACTAACAAAAATGTAATTAGTCATTTCAAGATTCATTTCGGACTTGCAATAAGTTTGCTCATGTACTTGAGTTTTGTTGCCGGAGTTTTTTATTCAAATAATATGCCGTCGGCTCTGTTCGATATACAGGTAAAATCCTCATTATTCATTATTCCGCCTGTCATCTATTTGTTGCGCGATTTTTACACTAAAAATTTCAAATACATATTGATGGCTTTTGTAATTGCGAATATTGTTGCAGGTTTAGTTTGTTTATTATTGGCATGTTATCGTTCATTGCAATTTTTCGATGGCTTTTTACATTTTAATAGCAAGTTGCCAGGCATTTATGCCGATTTAAACACCAAACCACCCAGCTATTTCGCCTACACATATTTTTCGGTTTTTAAGCACCCTGCATATTTTTCGATGTATTTGGTGCTTTGCGTATTTATTGTCATCTATTTTTTGCGCAACAGCTTAAACTTTATAACCAATGCCAGCAAGAATAAAATCCTGTACATTGCAGCCATCATTTTTTTAGTATTCATCATATATTTGCTTGAATCAAAAGCCGCTTACGTTGCTTTATTACTGTTATGTCTTATTTATGGAATCAGTTATGTGGTGAAAAAAAGAAAATGGATTGTGGGCATAGTCATGATTGCAGTTATTTTAATAATTAGTATGATTGGTTTTAAACAAAATTCGCGTTTTTATTATATTAATTCCGCCTTTAAAAACAAAGATGGTTTTATTGAAGCCGTGCAAAGCAAAAATTATAAAGTTCTTATTGATACCTATGGCATCGACCGAATTCCAATATGGCTGATATCAAGTGATATCATCCGCGACAATCTACTGGCGGGCGTTGGTTCAGGCGATGTGTCAGATTGTTTAATGCAAAAATACAAAGAATACAAACTTCAAACGCTTGAAAATAACAGATACAATACACACAATCAATATTTGGAAACTTTTATGGCTATTGGTTTGATAGGGTTTCTAATCTTTTTACTGTGGTTGTTTTATCCGCTAATACGTAATAATAGTTACACAAAAGAAGGGTTTCTGGTATCTGTTTTTATTGGAATAGTATGCCTTAATTTTTTATTTGAAACGGCACTAAATACAATTGCTGGGGTCATTTTTGTGGCTTTCTTTTATAGTTTTTTACTATTTGTGCCAAACAAAATATCTAAGATTAATAAAACGTAGCATTGTTTATGAAACGAATTATGTATTATTTTGCACAAAAAAATAAACTTGCGATATGTTAACTCTGGCACTTCTTCTGGTTCTTATTGTTGAAGTGATTTCTTTTACATATTTTGACAAGAAAATATTTGGGAATTATTTTTCGCCAATAGTTATTTTGGCCTATCCTCTTATTCTCATTGTTGCCTTGGCTATTTGTTTCAGTACCTTGCTCGAATTTTTGCCTGTAAGCAATAGTCTATTGCTACTCTGTATAGTTGGGGTATTTTTTTTCTGGTTTGGAAGTTTATTCTGGAGTGTAATCATTCCATCAAAAGTAACTTTTAATATAGCCAGCAGCTTTAAAAGTCACAAAATTGAAGTTTCAGATAAAGTGAAAATAGCATTTCAGCTATTCGCATGCATTGTTATAGCTGTCATGCTGCTCTCCTTTTATAATACTTTTCGTTTATTTGGAAATATTTCATCAGTTGGAACAGATGAATTTTCAGCAGATTATGGTGGTCATGGAGTAACCGGACATGTTTTAGGCCTGGCCATTCCCTTGCTCATTTTCTTTGTTAGTATCGCAAAAAAGAAAGATTATTTTACCCTATGTATTATTGTTTTATTGGTGTTTCTGCTTTTATTGTATAGAGTAAAAACTTGGCTATATATTCCATTAATTGGAGGTGTTTTGTTGCGCCTTTATAACGAAAGAAGGATTAAATTGCGGTTTTTCCCTATACTACTATCTGCCCTTCTTGTTTTACTTCTTTTTTTATTAACCTATGCCTTTTCTGTTAAAGCTGATAACTATAGCTTTTGGGAAAAGATTGTCATGCTATTAAAACATTTTATGGGATATATTTTTGCGGGAGTGCTTGGTTTTGGTGAGCATTTGAAGCATAATTTGCCCATGGGTGAGAACCCAAAAGCCCTGTTTATGCCATTTATCAATTTATATAACTTCATCTCAGGAAATGAAGTTACAGGAGTTGTAAGCCCTTATCACGTTTATATTGACAGATTACGTCTGGAAGATGTAAATGTAAAAACTTTTTTTGGTACAATTTTAATAAATGGAGGCTATCTTATAGGAATTTTCTATACACTCACCGTGAGTGTATTTCTTTATTTTATTTGGATTGTAGCATCAGTATCAAAAAACTATTGGTTCGTGCTTTTGTATATATTCTTTGCTGCGGCATTGGCTTTGGGTTGGTTTGATTTTTATTACAATCAACTGCCTTTCCTTGAATTACCTGCCTATATAATAATTTTTATTATTTTAACGCGTAAAAAACAAAATCCCCATAGTGAAAGTATTGATTTTAGCTAATGCCGAGAGCATTC
This sequence comes from Bacteroidota bacterium, assembly GCA_037128515.1. GTDB lineage: Bacteria > Bacteroidota > Bacteroidia > Bacteroidales > CAIWKO01 > CAIWKO01. The sequence continues at coordinate 7,645 of JBAXWF010000036.1, forward strand.
ATACCAAGAAGTGGGTTGTTTCTTTATCCGAGAAAGGGATTGATATTGTATTATTTAGTTTACACGCTTTTAATACATCAAGCTATTCTGACTTACATAATTTTAGTTATTATAATCTTGAATACAACAATAGTTTAAACAAACAAGAAGCCAAGTTTAAAAAAATATATTACCTCAAAGCAGTTTCAAAAATAAAGAATATTATTTCAATTGAAAAACCGGATATTCTTCATGCTCATTATGCTTCAAGTTATGGTTTACTCGGAGCTTTATGCAAATTTCATCCTTATATAATTTCTGTTTGGGGCAGTGATATTTATGAGTTTCCCAGAAGTTCCATCATTGCAAAAACACTAGTGAAATATAGTTTGTCCAAAGCCGATCTCGTGTTATCAACCAGCAATGTAATGGCTAAAGAAACACGGAAATATTGTAAAAAACAAATTGAAGTAACACCGTTTGGTATTGATTTGAGTGTATTTTATAATCATCCTCATCAGAATTTGTTTGAAGAAAACAGTATTGTAATAGGAACAATCAAAACTCTTGAAAAAATCTACGGATTAGAGTATCTAATAGATGCATTTGCTATTGTAGCAAAAAAATTACCTGAGCACAAAACAAAACTCCTAATCGTTGGTTCAGGCAGCTGTGAAATAGAGTTGAAAGACCGAGTAAAAAAGTGGGGAATTCAAGATAGGGTGCTGTTTACAGGTTTTATTGATCATTCATTACTACCAAAATATTATAATAACATCCACATTTTTGTAGTATCTTCGTTAAATGAAAGTTTTGGTGTTTCTGTACTAGAAGCTTCTGCATGTGAAATACCAGTAATAGTTACAAACACGGGTGGATTGCCCGAAATTGTTGAAAATAATATAACAGGCTTAGTTGTTCCTGTTCAAAATGCCGACGAAATAGCAAAAGCAATAGAAAAGCTTCTCCTTAATGAAAAGTTGAGAGTTGCAATTGGAAAAAATGGTCGAAAAAGAGTCGAAACGTTCTATAATTGGGTTAATAATGTTCTTTTAATGATACAAATTTATAATGAACTAATTTCTAAAAAATGAATTTACGGTTTAAAAATATTCTCATACTTGCGCCACATACCGACGATGGTGAATTTGGATGTGGTGGTACTATTGCCAAACTTATTGAAGAGGGTGCAAATGTTTATTATGCTGCTTTTTCGTTATCAGAAGAATCTGTTCCCGATGTTTATCCGAAAAATATTTTGGAATCAGAGGTAAAAGAAGCAACAAAATCTTTGGGAATACTTCCCGAAAACTTGCTCATTTATAGATATAAGGTTAGGCATTTTGCCTATCATCGTCAGGAAATTTTAGAAGATCTGGTGCAACTAAATAAAAAAATCAGCCCTGATCTTGTGTTTTTACCGTGCTTACATGATCTTCATCAGGATCACAGCACTATTGCTTATGAGGGTTTGAGAGCTTTCAAAAAGACAAGTATCTTAGCCTATGAAATTCCATGGAATAATCTTAATTTTGCCACCCAATGTTTTTTTAAGCTAGATGAGCATCATATGGTAAAAAAAATTGAGGCTTTAGATAAATATAACTCTCAAAAGGGACGCTACTATGCTTCTGAAGAATTTATTAGGAGTTTATCTAGAACTAGAGGTACACAAATAGGATGCCAATATGCTGAAGTTTTTGAAGTGTTGAGGTGGGTAATGAATTAGATAGTTAATTTTGCTTAAAAATATTTTATGAAGATAATTACAGGTGCATCAAAAGGAATTGGGAAATATTTATTCGAAAAATTTCAAAGCGAAGGCCAAATAGTTTATGGAACTTATTTGACTACTATGCCGGAAAGTGCAAATTTAGAGTTTATTTCAAAAGTTGACATTTCGAATCATTCAGATGTAGTAAAATGGGTTAATTCAATTAAATTTGAAGAACATATTGAACTGATTAATTGCGCAGCAACTAATTATAATGCTTTTGGACATAAAGCTGACCCTGGAAAATGGAAAAATACGATTGATGTTAACTTGATAGGGACTTTCAATGTGATCAATGCCATTTTGCCCATAATGCGTAATAATAATTATGGGCGTATAATTAACTTTTCATCCGTTGTTGCTAAAATGGGTGTGGCTGGAACGAGTGCCTATGCAAGTTCAAAAGCGGCCTTGTGGGGTTTGTCTAAAAGTATTGCAATTGAAAATGCAGTCAAAGGGATTACTATAAATTCTTTAAACCTCGGCTATTTTAATATCGGAATGATTAGTGATGTACCTGTTGAAATTCAAGAAAAGATTAAAGAGAAAATTCCCACCAATTGTTTTGGTGATCCGATTAATATATACAACGCCGTTAACTTTTTAATAAACTCTAACTATATTAATGGAGAAAGCATTAATATTAATGGATCAATAATTTAAGTATTGTTTTATGATATACGAAGACAATAATAAAAACATTAAGATAGTTGCTGAAAGTATTGAAATAGGCAAAAATGTTCATTTGGGTAACAATATTTCAATAGCCATTAAAGGTAAATTCTGTCTTGGCGACTACAGTCATTTAGGCAGCGATATTCATATAAGAGGAAACAATGTGGTTATCGGTAAGCATCTTTTCCATTCTTCTGGATTAAGAATCGGAGGGGGAGGGAGGCAACACCCGAATGCTGACATCACTATTGGCGACAGATGTACCATTCACAATAACTTTATTAACGTATGCGAACCGGTGATTCTGGGTGATGATGTCGGTTTATCTCCCGAAACCTCATTTCTCACTCATGGCTATTGGATGTCTGTTCTCGATGGTTTTCCCGCTATGTTCTCGGGAATTAAAATAGGGAATGGAGTTATTATTGGCTACAGAAGTCTGATCATGATGGGTGTGAGCATTGCCGATTATTCGGTTATCGGGGCTCAAAGCATTGTGACAAAAACGATCGGTCAAAAAGGTGTATATGCCGGATCTCCCGCAAAGTTCATTAAAGAGATCATTCCGTTAACTCCGGACCAAAAGGCACTAAAACTCCAGCAAATCATCGACAGCTATTTGCCGATTGCAAGGTATCATGACATTGTGCCGAAGATAATTATTGAATACCCGTTTGTTCAGATGAATGATTTTAAATTTAATGCAGAAACGTTTGAATATTGGGGAGACGAAAGTATTGAAACCGATGATTTGCGCGATTATATTCGTAAATGGGGTATACGAATCTATACCGAAAGACCATTTGTGAGCAAATTCAGTTTCTGATAAATAAATATTTATGCAGCAACAACCAATGGTTTCTGTTATCATTGCATGCAGAAACGAAGAAGTGTGGATCGGAAAATGTATCGAATCGATAATTAAGAATAATTATCCGAAAGATTCATTGGAGTTGTTTGTTGTCGATGGTTTAAGTACCGATAAAACTGTTGAAATTGCACAAAGTTATCAGAAGAAACACGCTTTTATCAAAATTCTGAAAAACGAGAAGAGAATATTTCCGGCAGCTGTTAATTTAGCTTACAAAAACTCTCTTGGCGAAGTAATAATAATTTTGGGAGCACATGCTGAATATTCTGCGAATTATATTTCTGAAAACGTAAAAGCACTTTTTACAAACAAAGTTGATAATGTAGGTGGGTTAGTCGAGCAAATTTGGCCGGTCAAAAACATCATAGGAAAAGCAATAACCATGGTGCTTTCATCAAAATTTGGAATAGGAGGGGCAAAATATAGAACCGGCACTGACAAACCCACATTGGTTACAACGGTTTTTGGTGGATGCTATCGGAGAGATGTTTTCAAAAGAATCGGACTTTTTAATGAAGATTTGGTCAGTTCATCAGATATTGATTTTAATACGCGCTTAAAAAGGATAGGTGGTAAAACTTTGCTAATACCAAATATTAAAGTCTATTATCATTATGCAGAAACTAATTTCTCTAAATTCATCAAAAACAATTTTCGAAACGGTTTCTGGACCATCAACCCCTTGAAATTTGTCGACCATATTCCTGTTACAATTCGTCACCTGATACCTTTGATCTTTGTTTCTGGAATTATTGGTGCACTCTTGATGTCAATTCTCTCCGTTTATTTTCTCTGGATACTGTTGGCAGTTATGAGTATCTATCTGATTGCCTCATTCTCCTTTTCTTTCAGATATATTAAGATCGGACTTCGCTATGTGTTTTTGTTGCCTTTCTTCTTTTTTTCCTTGCATTTTTCTTATGGTTTGGGTTCATTTGTTGCAATGATAAAAGTTTTGTTCAGCAAAAACTTTTATAAGATCAGGTTCTCAAAAAAACAAATCGGATGACAGGAACTTATAACATCTTTTTAATATGAAGCGGATCTTCGATTTATTATTCAGCCATCTGGCACTCTTGATATTTTTACCATTCTTTCTGGTGATAGCTTTGATCATAAAACTACACGATTTCGGCCCTGTTTTTTATAAAGCACCAAGAGTTGGCTTGAACGGGAAACTATTCAAGATGTACAAATTCAGAACAATGGTTCTGAATGCCGATAAAATTGGTGCATCATCAACAACGAGTTCCGATTCACGAATTACAGGCATAGGAAAGTTTTTAAGGAAGTATAAATTGGATGAGATTCCCCAACTTATAAATGTTTTTATCGGTAACATGAGTCTCGTCGGCCCCCGACCCGAAGTAAAATATTTTACTGATTTATTTACGGATGAAGAAAAAACGATTTTGTCAGTAAAACCTGGTATTACCGATTATGCTTCTGTATGGAATTCCGACGAAGGCAAAATTCTTGAAGGTGCTGAAGATCCTGATAAAGCATACATGGAACTTATTTGGCCCGAAAAGAAACGTTTGCAATTGAAATACGTCCGCGAACATTCTTTTTGGATTGATATTAAAATTGTTTTTTTAACTTTGCAGGCTGTTGTAAAAAATTAACCTCATAATCAAGCCTGATATATTTAATGACGTATTCCAAAGAGTTTTTAGAAAGGTTATATTGGATGATGTTGCGCATCCGATTATGCGAAGAAAGCCTAGTTGACCCTATTTTAAAAGGCGAAATTCGTTGTCCTGTGCATCTATATTCAGGCCAGGAAGCGGTTGCAACAGGGATTGGAACCGCACTCGAACAAACCGATTTGATTTTTGGGAACCATAGGTCTCATGGTCATTACTTAGCAAAGGGTGGAGATATGTCTGCAATGATTGCTGAAATTTACGGCAAAGAAACCGGTTGCTCAAAAGGAAGGGGAGGTTCAATGCATCTCATTTCACCCGAAAACGGTATAATGGGAATCGTGCCAATTGTTTCCGGAACAATTTCTCTCGCATTGGGTGCGGCTTTAGCTTTTAAAATAAAAAAAAGCAAAAATATTGCTGTTAGTTTTTTTGGTGATGGTGCAACAGGTGAAGGTGTTTTATACGAATCTTTGAATTTCGCTTCTCTCAAAAAGCTGCCTCTGATTTTTGCATGCGAAAATAATTTGTATTCCACGCATCTATCTATCGATGAAATCCGAACCAACCGCAATATTTTCAACATTGCCAGACCTTTTGATATCGAAACATTCAGAATAGATGGTAATAATGTTCTGGAAGTCTACGAAACTGCGAAAAAAGCTGTGGAGCATTGCCGCAATGGTAAAGGCCCTGTATTTATCGAATTCTTAACCTATCGCTTCCGTGGTCACGTGGGTCCCGACGATAATATTCAGGGCTCGCACACCGATATTCGCCCGAAAGAAGAAATAGAAGACTGGTTCAAGAAAGATCCTTTAATACTTTTTAAAGGATATTTAATAGAGAACTCTTTTTCATCAGAAGATGCTATTGAATTAATTCATCAAAAGGTTGAAGCAGAAGTTAAAGCTGCAAATACTTTTGCAAAAAACAGTCCTAAACCCGATAAAGAAGACCTTTGTAAATATGTGTTCAAATAGCAGAAAACTAAATTTTGGGTTAGCCATAAACGAAGCTATCCACCAAATGATGGAAGCGGACGAAAGCGTTTTTCTTATCGGTCAGGGTGTAAAAAGCCCTTGGTATGTGGGTAATACATGTAACGGATTGGTTCAGCAGTTTGGCGAAGATAGAGTTATTGATACACCTGTTTCCGAAAATGCTATTACAGGTGCGGCTGTCGGCGCATCTATTGCAGGAATGAAAGCCATCGTGGTTCATCCCCGTGTCGATTTTGTGTTGTATGCATTCGATCCTATCATCAATCAGGCAGCCAACTGGCATTATATGAACGGAGGCAAAGCTTCTGTCCCTGTTGTTTTTTGGCTGATTGTTAATCGGGGCGGAGAGCAGGCTGCCCAGCACTCACAAGCTCTTCATTCAATGTTTGCTCATGTACCAGGACTAAAAGTTGTTGCCCCTTCTACACCTTTTGATGCTAAAGGGTTGCTGATTTCTTCAATTTTAGATGAGAATCCCGTTGTTTTTATAGATGATCGATGGTTATATCACCTTCAGGATGAGGTGCCTCTGGAAATTTTTAGTGTACCCATAGGCAAAGGTATTATTCGTAATCAAGGTACTGTTGCTACACTTGTTTCGTTTTCCTATATGGCTCTCGAATCGCAAAAGGCCGTTGATGAGTTGAAGCAACAAGGTATCGACGTTGAGTTCATCGACCTGAGAACCATCAAACCGCTCGATACCGAAATGATATTCGAATCGGTTAAAAAAACAGGCAAACTCGTTATTGCCGATGGCTCGTGGAAAACAGGAAGTGTGGCAGGAGAGATCTCTGCCTTGGTTTCCGAAAATATATTTGAATATCTCAAAGCGCCCGTCAAACGGGTTTGTTTGCCCGATGTGCCTGCTCCGGCATCTTCAAGCCTCGAAAGTGTTTATTACAAAACCAAAGACGATATTATTAAAGCTATTAAAGAAATTTTATAACTCATAATTTTTATGGAAAAAAGAAAAGTCCGCTTTGTTGATCCCGGCAAACTATACAGGATGCTCAAACCCGAACTCGATGCTGCCTATTTTGATGTGATGGAGAAAGGCGAATTGATAAATCGCGGACAATTAAAATCGTTTGAAGAAAATCTGGCCAAATTCGTTGGCACCAAATATGCCGTTGGTTTGAACAGCGGTTACGATTCCCTCCATGTTTCCATGCGGGCTGCAGGCATTGGGCCCGGCGACGAAGTTATTGTTCCCGCTCACACTTTTGTAGCAAGTTGTTCGGCTATTGTTAACGTTGGAGCAACTCCCATTTTGGTGGATGTAACCCCCGATTTCAACATCGATGTAAATAAAATTAAGGAAGTGATGACTTCCCGCACCAAAGGTATCATGCCTGTGCATTTGAGCGGCTGGATGGCCGACATGCCTGCCATTAAGAAGATAGCCGATAAATACAATCTGGTAGTTATCGAAGATGCCTGCCAGAGTCTGGGTTCATCCATCAACGGAATAGGAGCAGGTGCTTGGGGCTTGACAGGATGTTTTAGCTTTTATCCTTTTAAAATATTAGGAGGTTATGGCGATGGCGGTGCTATCACCACCAACAGTCTCGAAGTGGCTACTTTTGCCCGTCGCATGCGTTTCAACGGCGAAGACCGCGAAACAGGCGAATATCATGGTCACGGATTCACCTGTTTGCTCGACAACATGCAGGCTGCATTTCTCGACGTCAAATTGCGTTACATGCCTCAGTGGATCGAAAAACGCAAAGCCATTGCCAACAAATACCGCGAAGCGCTTTCCGATCTGCCCGATCTGTTATTACCCCACTACGACCGTCCCGGCTTCGACCATGTGTATCAGAATTACACCCTGCGCTCCAAGCAAGGCGAAGAATTTTCAAACTACCTGAAAGAACATGGCGTTGAAGTGCTCACTCAATTCCGTAAACCCTATTACAAACATAAAGCTTTGAACCTTCCCGACCGTGGTTTTCCCGAAACCGAAGCCCTCAGCCGCGAAGTATGTTCCCTGCCCATGAATGTCGAAATTGATGATGCCGAACTCGATTATGTTATCAAAGTGGTCAGAAGCTTTTATGGTAAATAGTAATTATCTTTTAACCTAAAAGTCTAAACGCCTAAACGCCTATACGGCTAACCATGAAACATCTCTCCTTCATCACCGAAACCTTCACCGAGTCTGTAATTCGCGAAATGACACGCGTCAGCGATGCCATGAATGGTTTAAACCTCTCTCAGGGCTTTCCCGACTTCGAAAGTCCGGCTGAAATAAAACAAGCTGCCATTCGTGCCATCAATCAAAACTGGAACCAATATCCTGTCACCTTTGGCGAACCCGAGTTGCGCGAAGCCATCAGCCGCAAAGCGCTTGCTTATAATCATATCAAATCAAACCCCGACACCGACATCACTGTTACCTGTGGCGCCACCGAAGCCATGATAGCCACCCTCACGGCCATCATCAATCCCGGCGATGAGATCATCATATTCGAACCTTTCTACGAAAACTACGGCCCCGACGGTATACTGTCGGGTGCAAAACCCAAATACGTTAAACTCTACACTCCCGACTGGCATTTCGATTTCGATGAGCTGGCTGCTGCGTTCAACTCCAATACCAAAGCCATCATCATCAACACACCCAACAATCCTACCGGCAAAGTGTTCACCCGCGCCGAATTCCAATTCATCGCTTCTTTGTGTCAGCAGTGGGATTGCTACGCCATCACCGACGAAATTTACGAACACATCATCTACGACGGCTGCCAACACATATCTCTGGCTTCTGTGCCCGGCATGGAAAACCGAACCATCACCATCAACTCCATTTCCAAAACCTATTCCGTCACCGGTTGGCGTGTAGGTTGGGCCATTGCTTCTGCCGACATCACCGCCCGCATCCGCAAGGTGCACGATTTTCTTACCGTGGGCGCTCCAACGCCTTTTCAGCACGCTGCTGCCGAAGCTCTCGCTTTTCCCGGCGAATACTACACCCAGCTTCAACACAAATACGATGTTTCGCGCACGCATCTCACCGAAACGCTTGTGAAATCGGGTTTCAAACCTTTCAATCCCAAGGGTGCATACTATATCATCACCGATGTAAGCGAACTTTTCGATGCCATGAAAGCCGAAAGCGACATGGATTTCAGCAAAAAGCTTATTGCCCGCACCCGTGTGGCAACCGTGCCCGGCTCATCATTCTATAATGGTAATAATGTTATCACAAAACAGGTTCGTTTTGCGTTTTGCAAAAAGCCCGAAACCCTCGAGGCCGTTCGTCAGCTATTTTCTACTCTTCTCTAACTTGCGCAGCTTGCCCATTAGTTCAATAATAAAACCTATGATTAATGCTATTACAAAAAATATCACTCCATAAATAAAGCAACCTATCACCAATCCAAAGCGGGGACCAATGGCCGAGGTTGATTCGCGTAGAATTTCAATACTATTTTTGTTATTCAGTTTTTCTTCGTAATCCATTTTTTTTGAGTATAAATCGATGTACTCACGGTATGAATCGTTTAAAAGTGTTGTGCCCGAACTAGCAGTTTTTGAATTTATTTTATCTTGTAATCCATCCAATTCATTTAATTTTTCATCAATTTTTTCAAGAATTTTTCTATACTTGAGCTGGTTGCCTTCAATAATGTTTTTTAAATAAGGGACAGACGATAAATAGTGGATATAATTTTGGGGAAAAGCAAACAAACCGAGGGTATCGGTGAGTGTAAATGTGGTTAGGGCATAGACTTTTCCGCGAAGTGCTACAGAATCGGTTTTTGCACTGGTTACTTTTTTTGCTAAGGTTTTATCTAAAAACATAAGGCGCGAAACTGCTGTATAATTTCCTGTTGAAATATCATCACCGAGGGCGATGGTGAATTGTTTGAGTAGTAAATATGAAATATCTTCCGAATATATCAGCACCTGTTTGCTGAACACGGGTTTAAAGCTTTTGTATTTGTAAATGCCGCAGGCCACACCCAGCACCAAAAAAACCAGTAACAGTATGATAAACTTCTTGCAGAACAGATATATGTTCAACAAAACTTCCATGGTATCCGATTCGTTCGTTGTTTTCATTTTAGCTTGAATTTATATGCAAATATACATTTTTTTGTGAGTTTGGCAAAGGGGAGGAGGGAAATTCCAATCACCCATACTTGTTCCTTGCTCCTTTTTCCTCATTTGGGCGGCCCCTTCGGGACGGGCTATTCGCTCATAGTCCTCGCGCCGCTTGCGTGCAGCTTTGTCTGGTTTGTTACTTTGTTTTCCAACATCAGTCCTCTTCAAATAGTATAGGTTGGCGGTCGCTGTGGGCTATCCGCTTCTATCCCTGCCGCGGGGGCAAACAGCCTTCCAATAAATAAAGTGCACGTCGCCTATCAATCATTCAAATCATTTAATCAGGTAAATCAGCGGTTCAGACAATTGCCCTCACGCGGGGGCAAACAGCCATCTTTTCATTAAGTGCACATCGCCAATCAATCATCCAAATCTCAAACTTTCAAATTAAATTTATTCCTTAATAAATTTACTCATTATTATGCCTTTCTCAGAAGTTGCTTTTATAAAATAGACACCCGCGAGTAAATCCGATATATCAATTGTGGTATTGTTTCCAACTTTGAATATGGTTTTAAGTAGTTGCCCTTCTAAATTAAATATATCTAGGGAGGATGTCTGTTGCGTTTCAATTGTTATATAATTATTGCTTGGATTAGGAAAAAAAATAATTGAATTTTTATCATTTACTTTTGTTATTCCTACACTATTACTTAATTTGGCAAGAAAAATATCCCAATCACCATAATGAATTAATGAAGTGGAACCAAATGTTAGTGAATAATAATTATAAAATCCTGCAATATAAGAATTTTCAGAATCATCAACCGCAACGGAATTTGATCTAGCTGAACCATCACCTCCTACATTTACTGCCCAGATGACATTCCCAATATTATCAAATTTGGCAACAAAAACATTTTCATTATTTCCATGACTTAAATTTGTCAAAGTAATTGAACCAATAGGAAAAGTCGTGCCAGTAAAATAGCCTGTAACATATATGTTTCCAAATGTGTCAATTGCAATGGATTTTGCTTCATCGTATCCAGTACCTCCTATACTTTTTGCCCATAATACATTCCCACCAACATCGTATTTAGTAAGAAATAGTATATAGTAACTACCGCTATTCGTCAAAATGCTAGAGCCAAAAGAAATGCTGGAACTAGAAGATAGTCCTGTCATGTATATATTCCCCCATTTATCTATTGCTAATGATTCTGCCAAATCAGAATTTATTCCATATGCATTTTTTGCCCAAATTACATTTCCATTACCATCATACTTTGCAAGAAATATATCACCCGTAGTATCTGAATTAGTATTTATTAAAGTTATGGTGTCTAATGTAAAGGTGGTACTTTCAAAAAAACCTGTAATATATGCATTTCCTAAAGCATCTACTGAAACTGAATTTGCTTCATCCCTATTGGTTCCTCCAGCTTTTTTTGCCCAAAGCACATCACCATTGGTATTGTACTTAGTAAGAAAAATATCATCATAACCTGAATTCGTTAAGGTAAAGGAGCCAAAAGTTATTGTGGAACTTCTAAAAAATCCTGTCATATAAATATTACCTGAAGCATCAACTATTATTGAATTAGCCTGTACATTACTAGTACCTCCAGCACTTTTTACCCAAAGTACATTACCATCTACATTATATTTTGCAAGAAAAATATTAGCATAATCCCCACCTGTCAAAGTGATGGAGTCAAAGGTTATGGTCGGACTCCAGGAATAGTATCCTGCTATATATATATTACCAAAAGTATCCAATGCAATAGAGAACGCTCTATCATCTCCAATGCCTCCGGCACTTTTTACCCAAAGCACATTTCCATTAGCATCGCATTTCGCAATAAAAATATCTCCATCATCATTAATTGAACCCTTATTTGTCAAAGTGGTGTTCCCAAATATCAAAGTATCACTAAAAAAATGTCCTACTATATAATTATTACCAAAAGCATCTACTTTGACACAATTTGCAATTTCATATCCTTTTCCTACAGCATTTTTTGCCCAAATCCAATCGGATGTTTGCCCGTATGATGCAAAACAGCAATACAGCATTATTGTGTTTATTAAAATTTTTAATTTCATTTTATAAATTTATTTAAATGAACTTTTAATAAAGCATCATCCATCAAAAAAATTATTTTAATTAACTTCTATTAAAAAACGAAGGAATTCAATAGTATTTTTCATCTTTTCCTTCACATCTTTTTTATCAGTAGATTTTTTAAAACTTGAAAAATTTCTTTCTATGCCTTCTTTTACATTCATAAAAGTTTCTTCATTTAAAGGACCATATAAACGGAAAACATATTCATTAGGAGAGTTACAATTTTCTTTATAGGGTACTTTATATTTTATTGCAAATTCATTTAATATTTCATGTGCATTGGTTATTTTATTAATTTCTTCTATAACTGAATCATCAATTACACATCCTGCCCATTTCTGACAATTTGTTTTAATATAGGCTTTAACAAGTCCTTTTCCAAACATTGGATTTGCTATAAAAACAATATCTTTATTACTTATTTGTGAAGGGTTTATTATATAGAATTCATCATAAATAATAGTCCCTCGCATAAGAAAATTATTTATAATATTAATTGTACAGAAAGAATGAGATACTTTCAATAAATTAATAAAACTTTCAATATCATTATTATTAGTCCAAAAAATAATTGTATCAGAAATATTCACACAATTTATTTTCCAATTATCAATATCGGCTACCGTATTACCATTTTTTATTCGTTTAGTTTTCCAATCAGATAGTGATAATTCACTATCTCTAAGTAAATTTTTTATTTGCATTAATTGGGTATCAAAATCATTTTTTAAAATAAATTCTTTATATCCAAGCAAATCAAAATATGCAAAAAATCTTTTCATAATTTAAAAATAAATCATTATTAAGCTCCTAAGTTTGCACCAGTAAAAATACTAATTAATTCATTCTCCTAAAAAAAATCAAATAAATCATTTAATCAGTTTAATCAGCGGTTCAGACAATTTCCCTCTCAACAAAAAAAAACTCCCCCAGCCATCCCCAACCAAAAGAGTTTCTTTTACCTACAGTCTAAAAGCTTAAAGCCTAAAAACCTATTACCTCAAGCCACCGGCGGTGCATCCGGTGCCACCACTTCCGTCTTTTCCATCTCAATATCCAGTTCCATTGTAACTTTTGCTTCCACTTCCACGTCCTCATCAAACTTATCATACAGCGGAATTTCGCAATAAATATTTGTCACTTTCCCGCTGTCCACCTTAATCTTATACCTGCCATCCGCATCCGTCATCACACCCGTCAGATTATCATTCGTCCAAACCTTCTTATTTGCCAACGGTTCCTCTGTTTCAAAATCCCTCACTTGTCCTGCAATATAGGCATCTCCAACTTTTTTCGCAGTTGCAGCGGCGGGTATATTACTAATTCTTCTTCTGATAGCGCTCATCGTATAATCCTTCAACTTATCCTTACTTGTATACTTATAGATCCGTTTTCCGTCATTACAAATCCGCATACAATCCTTATAAATTCCATTCAAGAAATCCATATTTGCCTGCACAATAGCTTCTTTCTCTTCCATTTTCAGGTTTCTGGTCGTATTTTTGCTGTCAATATCAGCAATCATATCCTGATAAGCCGTATGCATTGCATCCGTATAACCCTGGTCTTTAATCGGGGTTAAATTATTATCAATGGTTTGCCAATTGGTCAGCGCTTCCAAAATCACCTTATCAACATCCTTACTACTAATTGCCTTTCTCAAAAACTTAAACCTAAAATCCTTCATCGCTTCATTCAAAGTCCCTGCTTCCTCGGCATCTTCCACATATCCCTCATAACTATACAACATGGGCCTCATCCCTTCCACCTCTCCATACAAATCTTCCGTCATTTTTTTCACTTCCCCCATTTTTATCTTATTATCAACCAAATTCACCAAATCGGCTAGTCGTAATATCAGGGCATCTAAAAACGCCTGTACATACTTTGGTTTATAATTTTTAAAAGCTGTGAGGTCTCTCGTCAAATTATCTTTAACAATTTTACAAAAAGTAACAAGCTCACTTAAGGTCAAATGAAATTTTCTCATAAAATTAATGTTTTAAAATTTCGTTAAAGATACAAAATAAATTCACTCAAGTCAAGAACTATTTTGCATAAACGACACACTCTTGTAATGCGTATATGTACGTTTATAAATCGACTGCATACATCTAAAATCTATGTACTTGACTTCCTAAATATACAACTATATTTTTTATTTTTTACTATTTTTTCTACTTTTTTTCATCATTTATTCCAAACTTAGCCAATTTGTTGAATTGTTTCGAAGAAACAAAGTGCGCTGGCATACCCAAACGGCGGGCCGGCGTTGGCTGTGAATGAAAAAAACTTAGAAAATCAAAAAAGGCGTTTACGTTTCCGCCGCATGGCGGACTACTTTTTTAGATTTTCTTGTTTTTTTTAAAGCGCGTGGAAGCATCGTTTGGATTGTTCTTTTCTTTGGTTCGTTTCTTTTGAACACGCAAAAGAAATGAATAGTTAAATAAAACACATCAGCCTAAAACTATTAAAAACTGCCTTCATTTTATTTTCATCTAGTTGCATTTATATATTTTCAATGAAGTATTCTTTACCTTCAATGTTCCTTTTCTTATTTCCTGTCATCCTTCTCATATTTTCACTCTTCCTTATCTTACTTCCAATAAGTTTTTAGCATAATCAATGTGCAAAATTTTGTAAGCAGTGTGCAAACTTTTACAAACGATGTGCTTATTCTTATAAGTGATGAGTTTTTTTCATAAGTAATGTGCAAACTTTTATAATCAATGTGCAACGGTTTATAATCAGTGTGCAATTTTTCATAATCAATGTGCAAACTCTTTTTTTCTATAAGTTTTTTTCATAAGCAGTGTGCAAACTTTTATAATCAATGTGCAACGAGTTATAATCAGTGTGCAACGAGTTATAATCAATGTGCAAACTTTTATAATTAACGTGCATCTACAAATATTTACTTTTCGTCAGTCATTTTTCCCCTTTCATATTTTAACCCCTTTTCACCCTCTTCATAATTTCTACCAACTTTAAACTAATAACTTTTAACTTTAAACTTTAACTTTAGGCACTTTAAGTACTTTAGTTCACTTTAGGCACTTCTTCTTCCTTCCCTCCCACAAATCCTCCAAACTTTAAAAAAATCCTTAAGAACTTAAAACAAAAAACCTTGAACTTTAAACCTTAAACTTTCAACTAATAACTTTAGGCACTTTAGTTCACTTTAGGCACTCCCAACTTCTTTGTGTTTCTCCGTATTCTCCGTTCCTCCGTGGTTTTATTTTTCAAATCACCAATGGCCAATCGCTAATCACTAACAAACTTAAAACAAAAAATATCAAACTTATTTTCCCTTATGCTAAACCAAAAATTAGTAATTTTAACCGCCTGAAATCATTCACCAAAAACATCAACACAGGCAAACAACCTAAGCAACCACCGGGCATGATAAAACTCATCACCATAGTAGGCGCGCGTCCGCAGTTTATAAAAGCTTCGGCCATCAGCCGCGCCATCAAAACAAACTACGTTGGCCACATCAGCGAAACCCTGGTTCACACCGGTCAGCACTACGACGATAATATGTCGGCCGTGTTTTTCAACGAACTGCAGCTTCCCCAGCCCAAATACAACCTCAACACGGGTTCGGGCAGCCACGGCAAACAAACCGCGGAGATGATGAGCGGCATAGAGAGCGTTTTGCAGAGCGAAATGCCCGATGCCGTCGTCATTTACGGCGACACCAACTCCACCCTGGCGGCCGCTGTGGCTGCAGCCAAGGTTCACATACCCGTGGTGCACATAGAAGCGGGCCTGCGTTCGTTCAACAAGCTGATGCCCGAAGAAATTAACCGCATTTGCACCGATCATGTATCGACACTGTTGTTTTCGCCCTCATTAAAAGGCATCGAAAACCTTATGCTCGAAGGCTTCGCGACGGGCAAGCAGCCTCCTTACGGCATCAACAAGCCGGGGGTGTTTCATTGCGGCGATATTATGTACGACAACTCGCTTTATTTCTCGAAAATTGCGGAACACAAAAGCCACATCATCGAACAACTGAATCTCGAGCCCGATAACTACGTGCTGGTTACGCTTCACCGCGATACCAACACCGACGATGCACAGCGTTTGAACTCTATTTTGAGCGCCTTGCAGCGCATCAGTCTTGCACATAACATGCAGATGGTGATACCGCTGCATCCGCGCACCCAAAAGAAGTGGGAAGAACTGAGCAGCGACGGTTTGAAAGATGCTATGATGAAAAACAAGCTGATACGGATGATACCCGCGGCCTCGTATCTGGATTTTATCCGTTTGGAGAAAAACGCCAGACTTATCATGACCGATTCGGGCGGGGTGCAGAAAGAAGCTTATTTTTTTGAAAAGAAATGCGTGATTTTGCGCGACGAAACCGAATGGGTAGAGCTGCTCGACCTGGGTATAGCGCAACTGTGCGGCGCCGACGAGGAACGTATTGTGAAGGGTTTTGATGCGTTGCTGCAGAAACAGGAGCTGCATTATCCGCCCATTTATGGCGACGGCCATGCTGCTGAGTTTATTCTGGACAGAATTGTAGAAACTTTCAGATAAAAAAAAACGCCCCGAATGTTCGGGGCGTTTTTTTTAATCGGTAATTAAAGTGATTAAACTAAACCTTGAGCAAGCATAGCTTCAGCAACTTTAACAAAACCGCCGATGTTAGCACCATTCACATAGTTGATAAAACCATCTGATTGTTTGCCGTATTTTTCGCAAGTTTTGTGAATACTGATCATGATATTGTGTAATCTCATATCAACTTCTTCTCTTGTCCAGCTTAAACGTAAGCTGTTTTGGCTCATTTCTAAACCTGAAGTTGCAACACCACCAGCGTTGGCAGCTTTGCCAGGACCGTAAAGTATTTTCTTTTCGATAAATACTTCAACAGCTTCGGCAGTTGAAGGCATGTTAGCACCTTCTGAAACGCAATAGCAACCGTTGTTAACCAATGTGTGAGCGTCGGTGAGGGTTAATTCGTTTTGTGTTGCACTAGGCAAAGCGATATCGCATTTAACACCCCATGGAGTTTTTCCTTCGTGATATTCGCAACCGTATTTGGTAGCGTATTCTTGAATTCTACCTCTTTTAACATTTTTTAATTGCATGATGAAAGCAAGTTTTTCGGCATCGATACCTTGTGGGTCGTAGATATAACCGTTGGAATCGGAAGCTGTAACGACTTTACCACCTAATTCGGTAGCTTTTTGAGTAGCATATTGAGCTACATTGCCTGAACCGGAAACGACAACGATTTTTCCTTTGAAATCTAAACCGCGGGTTTTTAACATTTCTTGTGCAAAATAAACTTGACCGTAGCCGGTAGCTTCGGGACGAATTAAACTGCCACCCCATTCTAAACCTTTGCCGGTTAGTACGCCTGTGAATTCATTGCGGATTCTTTTGTATTGGCCAAACATGAAACCAATTTCGCGACCACCTACACCAATATCGCCTGCGGGTACATCTGTATCTGGTCCGATATGACGTGATAATTCGAGCATGAATGATTGACAAAATTTCATTACTTCGTTGTCTGATTTTCCTTTAGGATCGAAATCGGAACCACCTTTGCCACCGCCCATAGGCAATGTTGTTAAACTGTTTTTGAAAACTTGTTCGAAAGCTAAGAATTTTAAAATACCTAGGTTAACGGTAGGATGGAAACGTAAGCCGCCTTTGTAAGGTCCGATAGCGCTGTTCATTTCAATTCTGAAGCCACGGTTAACTTGTGCTTCGCCTTTATCGTTTAACCAAGGAACGCGGAACATGATGAGCCGTTCGGGTTCGACAATTCTTTCTAAAATTCCATCATACTTTGGATTTTCTTCGATGAATGGAAGTAAAGATTCAACAACTTCTTTAACTGCCTGATGAAATTCAGGTTCAGCTGGATTTTTGGCAATTACTTTTGCCATGAATTTTTCTAATTTTTCATTAATTGCAATCATATTTTTTCTCCTATATTTAAAGTTTTTAAAACTTGACAAAGTAAAGATAAAAAAGAATAGCAATGAAAAATAATGGTGTTTTTTTTTGTACATAAAATACTAAAATTTAATTAATTAACATGCTTACTCGGATTCGCTGATATACCTAATTTGCGTAGGGAATTTACGAGTGAAAAAATACGTGTATTGCGTAAATGAGTTATGCCGATTATTGTTTTAATTTAGCACAAAATTTTAATTGAATTACCGCTATGGAAACTATTAAAGATACGCAGAAGGAGCTTCAAAAACTTGTTGCCGAAAACACTGAGCGTTTGAAGGAATTGGCCTGTATTAATTTTACTACTCAGATTATTCGTGAGTGTAGGTCGATTGACGAAACATTGCAAAAGATTTGTAATAAACTACCTAATGCTTGGCAATATCCTGAATATACGGTTGCAAGAATAAAATATGAAAATTTGGAATTTTCGACAAGGAATTTTGGAATTTCGGATTGGAAACAAATTCAGGTGTTCAATACTATTGATGATAAAAAGGGGAGCGTTGAAATTTATTATACAAGGGAGTTTTCTACATGTGATGAAGGCCCGTTTTTAAAAGAAGAGCGTAATTTAATTGAAAATATTGCGAACCTTATAGCCGGATATATAAACAGTTTGTTGGCAAAACAAATTATTAATAGAACCAAGCCTGGTGATGCAATTCCGGATGGAACTTTGAGTCAAGAAACAGGAAATATTAGCGGACGGCAGCTTTTGCAACGTTTTTTGAATAAGCAGAATTATCAGCGCGATGTGTTTCATGACTTGATGCCTTTTAAGGTGCGTGAAATTTTAATTGTTGCTAATTTATACGATGCATATAATATTGAAAAAGAAGGACGGTTTGTTGAACATTTTTTGGGCGAATATTATCAGTTGAATTTAACATCGATGCCTCGTGTGACGGGTGTTTCATCATCGGAAGAAGTGTTTTCGCAATTGCGCTCAAAGCATTTCGACCTGGTGATTTTTATGATGGGAGTTGATAAAAACATTCCGGCAGAAATAAGTAAGGAAATTAGAAAAGCTTTTCCATACATCCCAATTTTTCTGCTATTGAACAATAGTAGCGATATTGAAATTTTTGAAAAGAAACGAACAAAGTATAGTTCAATCGATAATGTTTTTGTGTGGAACGGTGACCCGAAGGTGTTTTTTGCTATGGTGAAACATCTGGAAGATAAAGTGAATGTGGATAACGATACTAAATTGGGTTTTGTTCGGGTGATTCTACTTGTTGAGGATTCTGCTATATATTATTCGCGTTATCTACCCTTGTTATATACCAATGTGCTGATGCAAACGCAACGAATTATTGAAGATGTGAGTTCGGACGAATTGCTTAAGGTGCTTCGGCTGCGAGCACGACCCAAGATATTGCTGGCATCGAATTACGAGGAGGCAATTAGCATTTTTGACATGTATAAGGAATATATGTTGTGTTTGATAACTGATGTGAAATATGATAAGGATGGTGTGGAAGATGACAATGCTGGAGTGCGGCTTGTTGAATATGTTAGAAGTCAGATTAAGGATATTCCAATAGTTTTGCAATCGTCGGATAAAGAAAATGCCAACAAAGCATTTGAATTAAAGACAATTTTTATAGACAAAAATTCGACCACTTTGCTACAGGATGTTCAAAGCTTTATTACGCACTATCTGGGTTTTGGCAACTTTATATACAAAAATGCCGAAGGCAAACAAATTGCAGTAGCCCGTTCGCTAAAAGAATTTGAAAACTATTTAAAGATTATTCCAGACGATTCGTTAATATATCATGCCAAGCGAGACCATTATTCGCTTTGGTTAATGGCAAGAGGCGAACTGCAGCTAGCAAGGTATATAAATCCATATAAAGTTAATGAGTTTAAGTCGACAAAAGATCTTCGCGATTTTTTACTAAATGCCATTGAGCTTCATCGCAACGAACAAAACAAAGGTAAAGTAATAAGTTTTGAAGAAGTGGATAATTTGGAGGAAAGCAGTATAATTAGTCTGGCATCAGGTTCTTTGGGGGGCAAAGGTCGCGGAGTTTCGTTTATAAATACGTTGATTTATAATTTCGATTTTCATAATCTTATTCCAAATATCAATATTCGGTGTCCGAAAACACTCATTATAGGGACAGATGAGTTTGAATATTTTTTGGATAGAAACAAACTTCGCACCATAATAAACGATGGAACGGACTACCAAACTCTGAAAGAACAATTTGTTAAGGGTACATTAACTGAAGGACTCATCAAGCGATTGCGCAAAGTGCTAAAGCTAATTCGTAATCCGATTGCGGTGCGTTCATCGGGTTTATTTGAAGATTCGCTAAAACAACCTTTTGCGGGTATTTTTGAAACATATCTTTTGCCCAACAATCACCCTGAGGTTGATGTTTGTCTCGCCCAACTTATGACAGCCATTAAACTTGTTTTTGCTTCGGTTTATTCGAAAGTGGCACGAGGTTATGTGGAAGCAATAAATTATAACATTGAAGATGAAAAAATGGCTATTGTTTTGCAGGAAGTTGTTGGGAATCGTTACGGGGATTGCTTTTATCCTCATATTAGTGGTGTAGCACAATCGTATAACTATTATCCTTTTGGACACATGAAACCCGAAGAAGGAGTGGCAATTGCTGCTGTTGGCTTGGGCACCTATGTTGTGGATGGCGAAAAGGCCTATCGGTTTTCGCCCAAATATCCAACCACCGAGAACAATACTCCGAAGGACTTGTATAAAAATTCGCAATTGCATTTTTATGCGGTTGACTTGAGTAAGAAAGATATTAATTTGATGGAAGGGGAGGAAGCTGGATTGATAAAACAGGATATTGACATTGCCGAAAATCATGGAACACTGCGTCATTGTGCTTCTGTTTATGATGCGGAAAATGAAAGAATCATACCCGGTATAACAACTCCCGGTCCACGAATTATCAATTTTTCCAACATACTCAAATATAACTATACACCCTTAGCCGAAACTATTCAAGTGGTTTTGGATATTGTGAAAGAAGCCCTCGGGACACCGGCCGAAATTGAATTTGCTGTTGATTTAAATAAGGATGAAAAAAATAGAGCATCATTCTATCTATTGCAGATAAAACCATTGTTGGGCAATACACAGGATTATGAGATTAACATGGCTGAGATTGAAAAAGACAAGATGTTGCTTTATGCCGAAAAATCGATGGGCAACGGAAAAGTTGACAAAATCTGTGATGTGATTTATGTGGACATCAATAAATTTGATAAATCGAAAACTGAAGAAATGGCCAAAGAAATTGATGAGCTTAATTCGCAAATGGTGAAAAATAACAAACACTATATACTTATGGGACCAGGCCGATGGGGAACTCGTGACAAATGGATTGGCATACCAGTTTATTGGCCACAAATATCAAATGCAAGGTTTATAATTGAAACTAGCCTAGAAGATTTTCCATTGGATGCCTCGTCGGGTTCTCATTTTTTTCATAACGTCACTTCAATGAATATCGGCTATTTTTCGGTTCAACCTGAAATAAGCAATAGTTTTATTTCGTGGGATATACTAAGTAAACAAAAGCTTGTAAAACAAACTACTTTTTTTCGACATGTGCAATTTGAAAAGCCCCTTGTTGTTCGTATGGATGGTAAAAAGCGTGTAGCTATTATTACGTTTGAGTAATGAATTTTATTGATTTAGGTTTATTGGCAATAGTAAATAGGTGCGTTTCTTTGGGCAATTGTAGACACTATTCTATAAAGTGTGTAAACTAAAAAGCTGATTCATTACCTTGTTTTTCGATTTCAATCACAGCTACATCTTGTGATTTGATGCTATTAATGGCAAGCTGCAATATAATTGCAGACGCTTCTCCATTTGTTTTACCTATCACGCTAATATAATCGGTATTTTCATCACCATTCAAGTCCAGATTATTTACATAATTTTTTCTGAGTAAATAATTTGCCGACTGAAAGAAGCAAGCAAACAACAATCAAATTACTATACTTTTTCATAGTTTTAAACTTTTATTAATTTGAATACGCCTATTTGTTTACACTTTAAAAAAGTTTAACTCGTTGTTATGGTTTTATAATTTTATGCTGATTTGCGGCTCATTCATGAAAATTTAAATGTTAAAAAGCGAACTAAACTAAAATGGGGGAATTTAAATTAGATTTATTTCCAGCATGTCAAAAGAGGGGCATGAATTTCTTCGCCAAAAATTTTCGCATCATTCATATTGAATTTTTGATGAAATTGAAGATAACAATCAAAACGAATTATTTCTTGTTGGTCGGCTTTAAAGTTTGTACACCAATAATTATTTAAAGCGTATAAGAACAGATTTGAGGAAGATTCTGCATATTCTTGCCATTTTTTAAAACCATTATTAATAGGTCGTTCGTCAGTTATTTTTCCAATTTCAAACAATGCACCTTGCGGAGAACATAGCGTTACACCAAAATCGTTTTCACTAACATCAATCCAGCGTTGCACAGAATAAAAATCGTGATTAGACCCAGGTATTTGACCGATACCTGGAACATAACATGTGTCAGAAATTCCAACACGATTAATCGGATTATCTATATTAAATGGAAATGCAACATGCATTGCTTCTTTTTCGCGAACTGATTTTTTATCGATTATGGTACTTAGCTGAATATAATCAAGACCTTGAAAAAAACTGATAAGATAGGTTAATCTATTTGCCCCCTCAATTTCGCAATCAATTTTTATTGTTCTCTTAATTGGACCATTCTCATCAAATTTTATATTTTTAACAACTGAAAAGAAATGATTAGCTGGATTATTCCCCTTTATGTATATTAGCTGATTCAGCCCCTTTAAAGAATAAGGATTTACAAATTCTTTGTTTTTAAAAATTAAGCTTTTTATTGCACCTGTTAAACTATCGACAACAAAATTGTAACAATTTAGAAAATCAAGTTGAACAGAATCTGACCAAATTAAGGAATACGTTTTTTTTTCGTTGGCAGGAATGTTTTTAGTAATAAAGCAAATATTTCCATTGTTAAGCTTTTGGAACGGAGTTAATATGCCACTTTCATCGATAAGCATATTTCCACTGAGGTTCTCAGGTATTTTAGTTTCAATGTATCCACCACGCGAATGGTTAAGAGTATTATATATTTCTAACTTAGAAGGCGTTTTGTTGGAATTTAAAATAAATGTTTCTATTTTATCAATATATTTGATAGCAGAATCAATATATGCTTTTTTGTAATTCCATTGATTTATTACAAAAGCATCATCTGGAGAAGAAATACTATTCCATGCGCCCCAGGTATGTTCATGAAACAGAATAATATTTTTGCGTGCTTCACAAAACCAGTTATCAATGGAAACATTGTTTGGGAACGTTTTCGATATATTTTCTAATTGGCTTATGTAATCACTTAAAATTCTTGTTTTACCTTCTTCATTTGCAGTAGAATATGCCCCGTCCTCCCAATAAGGAGTAAAATCACCTGAGTAAACGGGTAAAATATCGTTGTATTTATTTTCAAGATTTTGCATCATTTCTGTCACACCACTAATATTTAATTTAGGTGACAAGTATTTATAATTCCAATCTCTAACAAAATCACTTAGATTTTTATCAATAGGACCATTATCAGACTTAATTGTATATCTAAGTTGGACAATATCATAAGGATAACCATTTGTGTCTAGCTCATTGAGATAGGATACTATATTCTCTTTTATTTTTTCAGCTAAATTCTCATCAGGAATCTGATGAAAAGTATTATATCCTTTGCCTGCAGTCCAAACCAGAATTTTTCCATTTCCAGAAGATGTTTTCCAATAAAATGGTTTGTCACCTAACATGTGGATAGTTTCACCTATTCTATCGCCATTATCAGGGTGTATTGCATTGTAATTGGGGCCATTTGATAAGTAATAAATACCATTATTATACATCGCATCTGTTATGCTCCAACTTAAGCCAGGGATATCAGAAAGCATTGCCGAATTAAGAGTAATGTTATACTTCTTTTTAAGAATTACTGCATATTCCATAATCCAAGATAGTTCTTCGGCAGAGCATAGTCCTGTCATAACTCCTGCGTAGAACCCTGTTAGTACAATTCTTTTATTTTTTAACGCTTTTGTAAATCTTAGTATATTTGTACTATCAGCATTTTTTAAAAAATATTCAATTGGCCATAATGTTTCTTCATTCCAAATAAATCGGCTTCCTTCAGGATAATTATTCGTTTTATCAATCATGTTTAAAGCATCTAATATATTTTGATACTGAATTTTTATAACCTCCTCTTGAGAATGAGAATATCCGATATCGTTATGACTATGATGAATAATTTCAATAGTTCTAGGGTGAACAGGATATTGAATTATGATAATTTTTTCCTTAACGATTGTGGGAGTTTTTACTTGTATCGCAATTAATTTAGGACTATTTACTGTATCTATTGGTATTTCAAAATAATTATAGCCCAAATTTACTTCTTTATTATAAACTGTATTATTGATTGTGAATTCAATTGTCTTTTCTTCGGGGTAAATATGATCTACAAAAACCTGAAGAATTTGCTTGGTTCCAGTTTCTAAATTAATAATCAATGGGGTAAGTAAAATTCTAATTTTTTCTGAATAAGAATATTGGAAAACCATAAACCAGTCATTACTGTTTTCATTCTGCCCATTAACAGATATTTCTAATGGAAGGCCTGGTTTTAGTATTTTTTTCGGAACACGCAAATACATATTTCCAAATACATCCTTATGAATATCGGTTTCTGTTGCTTCAAAAGCAATAGCAACAGAATCTTCTCCACTGAAATACCATGTAAAAGGTGGTTTTCTTTTCGAAGGTGTTATAAATGTTAGATACTTTACTCCGTTAATTTTTAAATCAAATTTTCTATCAGCTAAACTCGTTCCACTTGAATGACCAGCAAGCAAATAGAAATAATAAAAATCATTTGTAATTGTTCTAGGTGCACTTGCAGTCTTCCAACTGATTGATTTTTTTCCATCTGTGCAACGAGTTAATAATGCTTCTTTAGCAAATTGAGGGTAAGAGGAATAATATGATAAAATTTCTCCTTGTGAATAGGATTCGTAGCCGCTCAATAATTGTTGCTTTCTAAATTCAGGTAGGGCTTCTTGACAAAAAATAGGATTTGATATAATTAAAAAAAATCCAAATAATATTTTCGTTATTCGCTTTTTAAATAATAGCATGTAAAAGTTACTCAATTTTTGAATATAGCTTCATGAACTGAACTCGTTCATATGCTGCTTGATTTTTAATATTTATTTGGCTCATTTTTCCTTTAAAGTCTGAAATCTTTGAAAACTTTTTTGATAACATCCAATTTTTCATACCATCTAATATTTCTGTAATAGAATCAAAACCTTTTTCATATAAAACTGAAGCAATTTGGATTGCATCAGCCCCAGCCAAAATTTGTTTTATAGCAGCCTTATAATCATGTATTCCTGTAGCTGCTGCTATATCGCAGCCAAGACGACCAGAGAGAATTGCTAACCAGCGTGTGGTGTGTGAATAATCATTATCCGAACTATAGATTTTGGATGCCGTGATTTCAAATTTATCGATATCAATGTCCGGAGTATAAGGCCTATTGAATAACACCAAGGCTTTAATGCCTGAATTTGAAAACTCTGTTATTGTCTTAGATAAACCAGTAAAATAAAAACCTAATTTAAGAGATACAGGAATGGCTACTTGTTTTTTAACAGCTTCAATGATCTCAAGATATTTTTTTTCTAGACTTTCTCCTCCCATTTCTACCTGAGTTGGTAGCAAATAGATATTTAGCTCTATTGCATCGGCTCCTGCTTCCTCAATCCTACGTGCAAAATAGTGCCAATTTTGTGCAGAAACACAATTTATGCTTGCAATAATCGGAATGGAGATTGTTTTTTTTGCTGCTTTTATTAGATTCAAATATTCAGAAATCAATTGTTCTTGTGCATAATCCCAAATATATTCATAAGCTTCTTCATACTCATAACTTTTTTGGCTAATTATATCTTTAAAGGAATTAGTCAAAGTTTGCATTCTTTCTGATTCGTTTTTACGAATGAACTTTTCAGTATCAGCCATGATTTGTTCTTCAAAAATAGATTTTAGAACAATTGCTCCAATTCCTTTCTCCTCAAGTAATTTAAAATTGTTTATGCTGTTTGTTAGTCCACAACTGGCAGCAATAATTGGGTTTTTTAAGTTTAAACCCATGTATTTTGTTGATAAGTCGATCATAGTTAATTCGTTATTAGTATATAGAAAAAAGAAATTCTATTCTATTCCCATTTCTTCAGGATATTCAATTGAAAAAAGAAAAAGACCTTTTGCAGGAACAGATGTTCCAGCATCAGAGCGCTTTCCATTATTTATAATATTTTTTAGATCATCAATACTTCTTTTTTTTAAGCCTAACTCAATCATTGTTCCTACAATTGCACGAACCATATTTCGTAAAAAACGATTTGCAGTTATAGTAAAGACAATTCCGTCTTGATTTTTCTCCCAAATAGCTTCGTTGATAATGCATAAATTATTGTTGACTTGCGTATTGAATTTTGAAAAACACGAGAAATCTCTGAATTTCATCAAGATACTACAAGCATCGTTCATTAATTCAATATCAAGGTATGGTGCGAAATGATATTCAAAGCAAATTTTAAAAGGATTTCGATTTGGGTTGATAAAGTATTTATAAGTTCGATTTATTGCAGAGAATCGACTGTGGTAATCATACTTTACTTTTTGAATATTTTTAACAATGATATCATGAGGCAAGATAGAATTAATACTATACATGATGTTTTTTAAATCTGGGATTTCTTTTTCAATGTCGAAGTGAGCATAATAAACAAGGGCATGAACTCCAGCGTCAGTTCTACCACAGCCGTTTAGTTCAATAACCTGCTTTAAGATAATACTAATTTTTTTTTCTAATATCTCTTGTACAGTTAAAGCATTATCTTGAATCTGCCAACCATGATAAGCGGTTCCATCATAAGCAAGTTTAACAAAATATCTAATCGGCATAAACTTTTGTATAAAATCTCATCAAAATTACTAAAAACTTTAATTTTATTTTTACATTTGTTCTTTTATTGCTAAATTACTGTTATGATTGTAGATTTATTTATCCCATGCTTTGTCGATCAGGTTTATCCTCAGATCGGAACGAATATGGTGAAGATTTTTGAGAAGCTTGATGTGAGTGTTAATTATAATATGGAACAAACGTGTTGTGGTCAGATGGCTTTTAATAGTGGTTTCTGGAACGAGGCAAGAGCAATGGGAGAGAAGTTTATTAAAGAATTTTCAAATAATAGTGTAATTGTTTCTCCTTCAGCGTCATGTGTTGGCATGGTACGAAATTATTATCCTGAACTATTTAATAATACTTCACTACACAATCAGTATAAGCAGATTAAAAAAAATATTTACGAGTTTTCGGATTTTTTAGTCAATGTTTTAAATGTTACAGATTTGGGTGCTGAATTTGAATCGGTTATTACCTATCATGATGCCTGTGCTGCACTTCGTGAATATGGCATTAAAGAACAACCTCGAAAATTACTGAACAATGTCAAAGGTCTTCAAATTATTGAAATGACTGATAATGAAGTGTGTTGTGGATTTGGTGGTACTTTTTCGGTTAAGTTCGAACAAATTTCAACAGCAATGGGTGAACAAAAAGTGCAAAGTGCAATTGAGTCTGGGGCAGAGTATATTGTATCAACAGAAGCTTCGTGTTTAATGCATCTAGACGGCTATATCAGTAAGCAAAAATTACCAATAAAAACGATGCATATTGTTGATATTTTAGCATCTGGTTGGTAAAAATTATTTGAAAATTTATTCATTATTTCTGTTATATTTTACTGTTTTATCAAAATGAAATCTTTTAAACCATATAATTAGAGTAAAAAGACTCTTGTATTAGGGTTCGTGGTTATATACTTTTACATATTATTTTGTAAAATTTATTTTATTGGTTTAAATTAACTTTTTTATTAATTTGGAATTATGGAAAATAAACTTGTTATTATTGTTGAAGATAATCCTGATGATAGGGAGTTGATTGTTAGGGCTTTTAAGAAAAATTCAATACGATCAAGACTTGTTGTTCTTAACGATGGGGTTGAAGCTATTCAATATCTTAATTGTGAAGGAGCGTATAAAGATCGCGATATTAGAGAATTACCCAATTTAATCATTTTAGATATAAAACTCCCAAAAATTGATGGAAAAGAAGTGCTTAAATATTATCGTGCAAACTCATATTTTAAAAACATTCCGATTGTAATTCTTTCTTCTTCAAGCGAAAGAAAAGATATTTTTGATACATACTCTTTTGGAGCTAACAGTTATATAAAAAAGAACATAGACTTTAGCCGTTTTTTAGATATAATTAACACTACTTACAAGTATTGGATTGAAATTAATGAGTCGTTATAATATTTGGATTGATATATTTATTTTCAGCGTAAAACTACAAAGGTTTTTATTGAATTCAGAAATTGTTTAATATTAATTCCATTTCACTATTGTCCGATAAAAAATTAAAACAGCAATTATGAACATGCAACATGT
>JBAXWF010000037.1:0-34696 GCA_037128515.1 Bacteroidota bacterium
ACATAGCGTAATATGTGTTTTTATAGTGAATATAAAATTAAAATAAAGGCAGCCGGTGGCTGCCTTTATTTTTTATAGTAAAACGGATTTCGGAACAAAGAGTAAAGATGTTAGCCTAAAAACACCAACAGCAAACCAAAAAAGAACAAAAAACAAACAAGCACCCAAAAACAAGGCTCAAAAAACAAAAGGAGCAAAATTAGCCAACAGCAATTTGCGCGGTGCATTCCATCTGCTGCCCACAAAAGATGGTGGCATGTGGATTTTTTGCGTGCAATTTGCCGTTTGCAACACTTTCCACAATTTATTTCTACCTTTGCCTGATTCAAAAACCCATCAAATATGAAAAAACTGTTCTATTTCCTTTTTGTTTTAGCAAACAGTGTGGCTGTTCCTTGTTTGGCTCAAAAAACCGAAACCCAAGCCAAACCCAAGGCCGTGGGTTTGGGTATAGAAGCAGGGGTGGGCTACAACAGCATGCAAACCACCCTCAAACTGAACACCGGTGAGGATTCGTCGGCAACGCTCAATCATTTTTGGATGCAGCCTTGCATTCGATTGCACTACGATATTGTTTTAAAGAAATTTGGAAGCAACAACTATTTAAAACTTAAACCATTTGCTGGATATTACACCTTTGGCGGCAAACTAAAACCCGACCAAAACGGCAACACCGACATTTTTGCTTTTTCATCTTTGGAACTGGGCACGGGCATTAGCATCGATATAAATAACAAATTTCAAATCACCCCCCTCATCAAAGCCCAATATTTGCTTTCGGCAAAACATCGCTACTTGCGCATCAGCAACATACCCACCAGCGATATAAAAACCGATTATCAAACCCTGGCTGCCGATGCCGGTTTGCAGTTTCGGTTCAAATACCATCATTTCACCGTGGGCGCCGAAGCTTGGCTCGGAATAAGCAATTTTAGCAAACTGCCCAATCGCACCTCAAAAGAAAACAACTTCAGGCTATTGATAGGATACGAGTTTTAGTAAAAAAAAAACCGGATATCACCTGTTGATACCCGGCTTTTTCAAAAGCATGCAATCAAAACTATTGCTTTATAAACTTAGCGCGATAGTTGTAGTTGGCCGATTGGAACGAGATAATATAAAACCCGGCATCAAACCCACTCATATCAATTGAGTTGCTAACGCCTTTTGGCATCACTTGCCATGTTTGATACACCTGTTTGCCCAAACCATCGTAAATAGCAATAGCAATGGGCTCGTTGCCGTCAGTTTGGTTCACAAAGTTTAGTTGGTTCACCACCGGATTGGGATACAATGCCACCGAACCCATTTGGTTTTCGTTGATACCGGCACCGTGTTTCAAAGCCCAGTATTTTGCCGACCAACCCAAGCCTTGCACTGTGGCATTGCTCGAAAATGTAATCAACATTTTGCCGCTTGTGGCTGTCAAAACCGGAGGTGTGTCAGTTCCGGAGAAAGCCCCCAACAGCGGTGCTGCAGTGGTTTCGCCATCATAAACACTCACCACATCGTTGCCCGATTCGGTATTGAAATCGGCAAATTGCAACACCACGGCTTCGGCGCCAGCGGGTTTAATAAGCCAATCGCAATCCGTATCATTCCAATAATAGGAGTAGCCGCTGCCATCTTCCATCACGCGAGTGGAATCGGTGAAAACTCTCCCATTCATGCAATAGGGCGCAAAATAGGGTATAATGTTTACAATCACACTTTCGTAAGATGAAAAATCGTAACCGCCGGCGTTCAGCGTGTCTACCTGAAAATAGCCGTTGTCCGAACCGCTCCATCCCCAGTTCATGTGAAAATAGTTGTTGGCATCGTAGCCATCGCAAACCCAAGCATGTCCGCCACCCGAGCCGCTTCCGCTATAAATCATCGGATGATGCATGTCTAGGTTATCTTTCAAAATGGCAATCCAATCGTAATAGGAATACGAGCTTCTATCAATCACATCAATGGTGTTGCGATAGTGAAAGTAATTTTCGAGTGCACTTGCCGCATTCACAGTTTGTGCCCCCGATTCAATTGGGGTGTAATCCATATTAACCGACACACCGCAATGAAAAATCAAGGTGCCAATAGCATCTTGGTTGGCCGTGCTTCCGGAGTTGCCCATGGTAGCCCAATCATAGGTGGTAGCCGAAAAATCGGCTGCTATGGTGCCAAAATGGGGGTGAACATAGCTGTGCGAACCCATGCCTTGTGCTGGCCAGTTGTAATATTTCATTACCTGAGCCATGGCCGTGGCCACGCAACCGGTAACACAATGGCCGTCGGGACCTGTTGCATAAAGCGGACACATGTGGTTGTAATATTTCCCCTGGTCCCAACGTGTGGTAAGCAGCGGAGCAACAATTTTGGTGTTTTGTTTCAACTGAACCAAGTTGGTGTTAGCCAAAACCTCAGTCCATGCTGGGTTCACATTGCTTGATTTGCTTTTACGTTGCACAGCCACTTTGCCTGCATAGCTTTGCATCCAGTTTTTGAATGCCGGCGCCTGATCGGTGTTAAAGTTGCCTTCGTCAGAATATCCAAAAACCGGATTGCATTTATAATCGCCCGAAACCACAACAAAGCCGGTGTTTCCGATATTATAAACATAAATCAGGGTGTCGTTGTCCTCGAGCATGCAATACTGCAATTGCGCCGCAGCATTTCCGTTTTCAACAGATTTTGCCCAAAACATCTCGGCAGCTCTTTTTGCATGGCTATTCGAAACTTTTTGTGCCGATGCTGCACTAAAGCATATAATAGCAAACAGCATCATTACGAGTTTTTTCATAATTTTTTTAAATAAAATGAGTAAATACTTATTCTTAATTTTTTTGCCATTGCAAAGATAGAAATTACCTTCAAAATAATGGCAACAACAGCAATATTAACACTAAATTATGTTCGGTGGTTTTTCTATGGGCGCGGTAATAAAAGTACGAAGCGAAAATTTGTATTCAGATTTGCAGTTGGCTATCACAACAAAAAACAAGGGCTGTTTTTGTTTTTCGCAGGTGGCTTCTTTCACAATTTGAAGCAGTAGCTGCGCACTTTTTTGCCTGTAGGGCAAATTGGAATCGATATGATGTTTCACAAACCCTTCGTATTTTGCCAGCATCGCTTCCTCTTTTTTATCATTCAGGCAAACAAACAAATTGGTGTCGCCATGTTTTTGGCTGTTAATAACGTCGTACATTTTTCCCTTATACCGAAATTCATCCTGCTCCATCCACCTAAATTGCGAATGAACCGCTTTAATTTCGGCATCGGTAATGGCCAACTGCACCCTATCATTTTTTGTAGCAGCAAAGTTTAAATGATGCCGAAAGTCGTGCCTAAACCCTTGTTTAATAATAACGAAAGTGAAATAATATCCACACGTATTAAACAAAATGGATGAAACCAACAGTATCGAAAGCAGTTTACGCATAAGCGTAGCAAAGATAAAAGAAATTGTGGTACCCTAAGCCAAGCAAAGAATTTATTTGCTGCAACGGATTTACTTCGTATTTTTGTAGAAAATAGTTCGAAAATGGAAACCAATAAATTAATTTCAGCCTGCGGATTGGTATGCACCGAATGCGAGTTCTTTTTAAACCAACAATGCCATGGATGTTATGCTGTAAAAGGCGCCACATTTTGGGCAAAAGAAATGATGCCCACCCAAGTTTGTCCTTTGTTCGATTGCAGTGTAAATTCGCGCGGATACCGTAGTTGTGGCAATTGTGAGGAGTTGCCCTGTGCCACATTTTTGCAAATGAAAGACCCTTCCATTTCCGACGAAGAGCACACCAAGCAACTCGCAGTGCGGCAGCAACGCCTAAAAAATAATGTAAGCTAGATTTTTTTTCGTGCATTGCACCATTCCCATATTCATACCGCATTTGGCATGCCCTTTTCGGTGTGTGTTTTGCAATCAAAAACATATTTCGGGCACCAGCCAATTGCAAAGCATGGACGAAATAAAGCAAGTGATTGAACGCAATTTAGCAACAATGGATGCGGTGGATGCCACAGTCGAAGTCGGGTTTTTTGGAGGCAGTTTCACTTGTTTGCCCATGGAACAACAACAGCAGTATCTCGAAATCGTTCAGCCCTATCTGCACGATGCGCGTATTAAAGGCATTCGGCTGTCAACCCGTCCCGACTTTATCGACGAAAACGAACTCCAGTTTTTAAAACACATGCAGGTAAAAACCATCGAACTGGGTGTGCAATCCATGCACGAGGATGTTTTGTTAAAATCGGGCAGGGGACACAGCGCCCACGATGTGCTGGTGGCTTCGGCATTAATTAAACAGCATGGCTTTGAATTGGGTTTGCAAATGATGGTGGGGCTGCCCGCCGACACTGCCCAAAAGAGTTTGGCAACGGCACAAAAGCTGGTGGAATTGCAACCCGATTGTGTTCGCATTTATCCCACATTGGTAATACAAAACACCCAATTGGAAACCCTGTTTAACAACGGAACCTATATTCCGCTTGCATTAAACGAGGCAGTGGCAGTGGTTGCGCCTATTTTAAAACTATTTATCGATAATAACATTCCTGTGATTCGTGTGGGACTGCATCCTTCAGAAGAATTGGAGGCAGGCGGCAAGCTGTTGGCAGGACCTTATCACCATTCGTTTCGTCAATTGGTTATGACAAAACTTTGGCACGATGAATTGGTAAAAATACCTGTGTCGCAACACAAGCATATTACCATTTCGGTGGCAGCTTTACAATATAATTATGCCATTGGCTACAAAGCGTTTAATCGAAATTACCTTAAACAACAATTCAAAAGAGTTCGTTTTGTTAAATCCGATGTACTCACCAATTTTTCGTATCATGTGGATTATTGTTGACCAAGGTTTACCCGAAAAAATTAAGCACAATTTGAGCCAAATTGGCACCTTGCTCCAATTGCATTCTAAGGATATAGTCTATAACCAAATTAGTGGGCATCCCGACATATTTTTTTGTCAAACGCCGCAGGGCCTCATTGCAGCTCCCAACACACCGAAATATTTTTTAAACACTTTGATTGAAAATAAAGTACCGTTTTCATTCGGTTACAAACCGTTAGGGGGCGAATTTCCTGAAACGGTTTATTACAACGCGGTTTCAACCGAAAAGTATTTGATACATAACGTAAAATATACCGATAAAAAAATTCTGGAAGCATCCGAAAGCAAAACAACTATAGCAGTGGAACAGGCTTATACACGTTGCAATCTTATGGCTTTGAGCGAAACACACTTTATAACCTCAGACAAAAGCATAGAGTTGACCTTGCTTAAAAATGAGTTGAAAGTTTGTTATGTTCATCCCAAACAAATTCTTTTAAATGGTTTTTCGAATGGTTTTTTTGGCGGCTGCTGTGGATTATATCAAAACCAGCTTTTTTTAAACGGCAGCATTAAGCATCTCAGCGAAATTAAACCCTTGATAAAATTTATTCGTTCGGCAAACGTTCGTCTTGTTGAACTATACGATGGTCCTTTGCTCGATTCGGGAAGTATATTTTTTGTGAATCAATAAAAAAATCATTGTTATTAAATAACGAAAAACTAAATTTGACAAAAATTGCGTCGCGCAAATGAAACTTTCGGTAATAATTGTAAACTATAATGTAATTTATTTTCTGGAGCAGTGTTTGCACTCGGTTCTCAAAGCCGGACAGGGCATGGATATGGAAGTTTTTGTTGTCGACAACAACTCTGTGGACGGTTCCGTTGCCATGGTTCATGAAAAGTTTCCGAACGTAAAGCTTATAAGTAATTCCGATAATAAAGGTTTTTCAAAAGCCAACAATCAAGCCATTCGTCAAAGTTCGGGGGAGTTTGTTTTGTTGCTCAATCCGGATACGGTGGTTGAAGAAGATACTTTTTTAAAGATTGTAAACTTCATGGACCAACATGCCGATGCAGGGGGTTTGGGAGTGAAAATGCTGGATGGTAAAGGACGATTTTTGGCCGAATCGAAACGAGGCTTACCCACCCCAACTGTAGCTTTTTATAAAATATTCGGCTTTTCGCGCTTGTTTCCAAAATCAAAAACGTTTGGCCGATATCATCTCGGATTTTTAGATAAAGACAAAACCCACCAAGTTGAAATTTTGGCAGGTGCATTTATGTTGTTGCGCAAAAGTGTTCTCGACACCATTGGCTTACTCGACGAAGCTTTTTTTATGTACGGCGAGGATATCGACTTATCCTACCGTATTATCAAAGCAGGATACAAAAATTATTATTTCCCCGAAACGCGCATCATACATTATAAAGGCGAATCCACAAAGAAAAGTAGCGTGAACTATGTTTTTGTTTTTTACAATGCCATGGTTATTTTCGCTCGCAAACACTTTTCGCAGAAAAATGCCCGTATGTTTTCGTTTTTAATAAATTTGGCAGTTTACCTAAGGGCAGCGGTAGCAATAAGCATGCGATTTATAAAAATGTTTTTTCTGCCATTTCTCGACACGACCTTAATTTTTAGCGGTATTTATTTTATAAAGAACTATTGGGAATCGCATGTGGTTTTTCATGGCAATGCGGTTTATCCCATCGAATTTATTGCTATCGCTGTTCCTGCTTATATTTTTGTATGGCTTTTTTCGGTGTTTATTAGCGGCGGATACGACAAACCCATACGCATTGGCAGAATAGTGCAAGGAATAGTAATAGGCACGGTTTTGATATTAACCATGTATGCTTTGTTGCCCGAAAGTTGGCGGTTTTCGCGCGCATTAATTATTCTGGGAGCCGTTTGGGCAACAATTTCAATGCTGATATTGCGCTATTTGTTCAATCTGATGAACTTTAAATCCTATAAATTTGGGACAAGCAGAAGCAAACGTTTTGTTATTATTGGCGATGAGCAGGAAGTGCAGCGTGTGGAAAGCTTGTTGCAAAAAACATTAATTAACCCGGGTTTTATTGGTTTGGTTAGTTCAACCAAAATGGAGGTGAACCAACATGCGTTTATTGGCACCATTGACCAGTTGCCCGATATAATTACTATCTATAAAATTGATGAAGTTATTTTTTGTTCAAAATCGCTTCCACCGCATGTTATTATAGATAAGATGACCGAATTGCAGCACACCAACATCGATTATAAAATTGCGCCACCCGAAAGTCTTTCTATTATTGGCAGCAACTCAATTAACACCAGCGGCGAATTGTATGTTTTAAACATCAATTCAATCAGCAAATCACAAAACAAGCGATCCAAAAGGTTACTCGATTTGCTTTTGAGTTTGAGCCTTTTGTTATGCTATCCTTTGCTAATGTTTTTTGTTAAGCAGCCCCTGGGGTTTATCAAAAACATTCTCTTGGTTCTTTTCGGTATGAAATCGTGGGTGGGATATTATACCACCCACACCACCGATAATCAAAAGTTGCCAAATATCAGAAAAGGCGTTCTCACCCCTGTTGATTCAATTAAAAAACAAGAATTTACTTCAGAAATTGCGAATAGCTTAAACATTTTATATGCGAAAGACTATAATGTGGTTCACGATATTAATATTGTATTGAAATCGTTTGCAAAGCTGGGCAGAAGTTAGCTTTTTGTGTAGATTGTCAATAACTTAAAAAAAATGTAATTCGAGTCCGTGTTTTGGCATTGGAGCAAAATTGGGGCTGACACATCACAAGGGAATAACAATGTTTATAACTAATTTTGCCAAAACACAATCTTTATATCTGAAAGTAATAAATTTGCTGACGAACAAAACTAAAATCAAACATCAATGGTAAAACGCATGGTATCGCTTTATCGTTCATTTTTCTTTTTTTCCGCAATGCTATTGCTGCCGATGTTGGGCAGTACACAAAAATCGTATGAGGCAAGCGGAGACCCCAAAATTGCAAAGCAATTCTTTTCGTTCGGTGATTATTTCACGGCTTTAAAAGAATATCAGTATTTATATATTCTTGACACAACAAAAACAGAGTATTGTTATCCATTGGGAGTGTGCTATTTGCATACCAATATTGATAAAACAAAGTCGATACCTTTATTAGAAAAAGTGGTTGCACAAAAAGATTTTGATGCCGAAGCCATGTATCAACTTGGCGCGGCATATCAAAGTTCCTGTAGGTTTGATGAAGCCATTGTATGTTTCAATAAATATAAAACCCTATCGGAGGGAAAAGATAAAAATAGCATTCCGCTTGAACGATGCATTGAAATGTGTAAAAATGGTATCGAATTAGTTCAGCACCCAATAAATGTAACTTTCGAAAATTTGGGCTCGAAAATTAATTCGCCATCACCCGATTTTAATCCGTTTGTTAACAAGAATGAAACCATGCTGTTTTACACTTCGCAACGCTCAAGCAATAATGGTGGGATGCTCGATTTTGATGGCTATTTTACTGCCGATGTTTTTGCTTCTGAAAACAATTATGGTGAATGGGAAAAAGGACGTAGACTGGCACCCACTTTTAATAGTGCCATGAATGAGGAAACGGTGGGTTTGGCAGCAGATGCATCGCAATTGTTTGTGTTTGTCGATAATTTTTCTGCGAAAATGCAAACAATGGTTTCGTATCGCGAAGGCAAAAGTTTTCAATCATTAACAGCCTTGGGAAGTACTATTAATCCAAGTGGTAAGGGTGCAACCTCGGTTTCGGTTACACCGGATAAAAAAACGATATTCTTTGCTTCGGCCAAGGATGGCGGCGAGGGCGGTAGCGATATTTATATGTCGAATCTATTGCCTTCAGGTCAATGGGGGCCGGTAAAGAACCTGGGTAAAACAATCAATACAAAATATAACGAAGATTATCCTTTTATTGCTCCGGATGGAAAAACACTGTACTTTGCTTCGGAAGGACACAATAGCATGGGAGGGTTTGATATATTTCGTTCGGAATGGAACGCGGCTGAAAATACATTTTCTGAACCGGTTAATATAGGTTACCCTTTGAACACGCCCGATGACAATACCACGATTTCATTTACCGGATCGGGCAGATATGCCTATATTTCTGCTTTGAGAAAAGACTCGTATGGCAACCTCGATATTTACAGAGTCACTTTTAATGATATTAATCCCGGATATACAACCTTGGTAAGTAATTTGGTTGAAAAAGATTCAGTGGATATTTATAAAATTTTTTATAAGAAACTTACGACCCGGATTGACAGCTTGGAAAAGGCTACCGACACGGCTGCTGTTGCAAAAAATAGTACTCCGCAATTGCAAGTAACTGCCTTAAAGGCGAAATTACAATTGCTGACAGAAAAGCTTCAAAGCGGACCGGAAGTTAAAATTACGGTGCAGAGTGCAACAAATCTGGCTTTGGTTGGCAACTACAAACCAAACAAACAGAGCGGAAAATTTATTGTGATTCTGACTCCCGGCGAATATGTTGTTACTATTCACTGTGAGGGATATCAGGAATTAAAAGAAAATGTTATAATTATCAATCGTGAGATGCCTATAAAAGAAATCACGAAATCGTTCCGTCTCACCTCAATCTGACCTATCATGAAACTAAAACTAAACAAACCTTTTGCCGTATTCGATATTGAAACCACAGGCCTGAGCATTGCCACCGACCGCATTGTTGAAATTTGCATTGTTCGCGATAATGTGGATGGCAGTCAGGATATAAAAACAATGCGTATCAATCCAACCATTCCCATACCCGCTGTGGTTATTGCCATACATGGAATTACAAATGATGATGTGAAAGATTGTCCCACCTTTGTGCAGGTTGCAAACCAGTTGAACCAGTTTCTTGATAATTGTGATATGGGTGGGTACAATTCAAACAAATATGATATTCCCTTGTTGGTTGAAGAGTTTTTGCGGGCCGGCATCGAATTTAATTTGAATGGTCGCCGATTTGTTGATGTTCAGAATATATTTCACCGAATGGAGCCACGCACTTTAAAAGCAGCCTATAAGTTTTATTGTAAAAAGGATATAATGAATGCACATTCGGCCGAAGCCGATACACTGGCAACACGCGATGTTCTTATGGCTCAGCTTGAGATGTATGAAGATGTGGATTATACCGACAGCAATAAAAAAACCTATAAACCTATTGTAAACGACATACAAGCATTGCACGATTTTTCGTTTCAATCAAATAGTGTTGATTTGGTTGGACACATTGTGTACAACGAGAAAAACATCGAAGTGTTTAATTTTGGCAAACATAAAGGAAAACCGGTTGAAGAAGTGTTTCAGAAAGAACCTTCGTATTTTGATTGGATGATGAAAGCCGATTTTCCGCTATCCACCAAGCGGGTGCTAAGTGCAATTAAATTGCGTGGTTTCAACAATTCATCGGTAAAGATTAGCCCAAAATGAAAATCATTTGCATTGGACGAAATTATTCCGACCATGTTCGTGAACTAAACAACGACTTGCCTGCCGAGCCTTTGTTTTTTATGAAACCCGACACGGCCATTGTTACCCGCAATCGCCCTTTTTTCTACCCCGAATTTTCGAACGAAATTCACTACGAGGTGGAGTTGGTGTTTAAAATTTGTAAAGTAGGCAAATATATTCAGGAAAAATTTGCACCCAAGTATTATAACGAAATTGCAGTAGGTATTGATTTTACGGCTCGCGACCTGCAACGCGAAGCCATAGCCAAGGGTTTGCCTTGGGAAAAAACCAAGGGGTTCGATGGGTCGGCACCCATCAGCAGTTTTGTTCCGATAAGTGAATTTAAAGACTGTAAAAACCTGAATTTTTCGTTGCAAAAGAACGGAGAAACCGTGCAAACAGGCAATTCGGCTGATATGATATTTGGTATCGATAAAATTATTGCTCATGTTTCGCAGTTTATTACATTGAAAACCGGAGATTTGTTTTTTACGGGAACTCCATCAGGCATTGGCCCGGTGAAACTTGGCGACCGACTGGAAGCATTTATTGAAGACAAAAAGATGTTGGGTTGCAACATCAGGTAAAAAAGTTTATTATGTAAATCATTTTTTATGGTATTAGGTAGAAAAAGAAAATTGATTGACACAGGTATATTTCATGACAAGGATAGTATGCCTTCAACGGATGAATTGAAAAAAGTCCTTGGCAAATCGTTTGTGCACTGGGATGCTATTCTGGCATTTGTTCACTCGCAATGCATGGTGGCAACAGATGAATGGACCAATGGGGGCGAAAAATATGGGTGGCGTTTGCTGATTAAAGATACGAAGCGGATTCTTGTTTCGCTTACACCGCACCACAACGCTTTTAAAGTGGTTTTTGTTTTTGGCATAAAGGCTTACGATATGATATTGAGCGGCCGGGTTTCGAAACGAATTAAAAATGATTTGAAAAATGCTCAGGTAAATGCCGAAGGCAGGGAAGTGGGGATTGATGTGAGAAACAAACTAGTTGCCGACGAGGTTAAAACCATGATTGCTATTAAAATGTTGTACTAATAGCGGTTTTCGGGCTTTGCGTTCGGGCGGATTTCGGAGCACAAAACTGTCAACCAGCACTGAACTTGAATAGAAGCACAAAACTCCAAGTTTGCACTTCACCCCGCCTGATGCATAAATTCTATTTTAATTTATATTGAAGACCAATTGCAAATTCAGCATTACCAATTATTCCAGTATATGGAGCAGCAGCTCCATAATAAAAGCTACTGATTAGGAATTCCGGTCTAATGTTAATACACAATGACAATTGTTTTATAATTATATTATTAATCTCAAATTTTGTCAAAATACCAAAGCCAAATTTATTAATTCCTTTATTATGATGATATTTTGCATCAGAGAATGTCGAGTCACCAGTATAACAATATTGATTGTTGTCAACGCCCCACAGATAATTATATGATATTTCAGGTCCAATTGAAATTTTGACTTGTTCACGATTCAAAATGGAATATTGATAATTAGTTCTAACTGAAATACATTTAGATTTTGAGTTTATTTTGGCATATTCAGTAACATTTGGGTCATAGTCTGTAGTCATGACTTGAAAATAATTGGTATGATTATATTTATAAAAAAAATGCGACTCCAAAAGAACTATTTTTTGATAGTTTTTGCGAATAAGATAGCCCTTGTCCAATTGCATTTTCCATCCTTTTTTCAGTCGAGATATTAAGCAATGATGCTATTTCTATTATTTGTGATTTAGTCGCAAAAGAAATCAAAAAGAATATTGAAAATATTGTCGTAGTCTTCATCTTATTTATTGGCTATAGCATGAATTTAGAACATAATAAACCTGTTTTCTACGATTTTTCGGTAAACATTTTTACATAGTTTAGCATGTAGGCATACAAATCGGTGGTGCTAACGGTGTCTTTGGTGGCTATCATCAAGTCGGCGAATTCTTTGTTGGCGGTGTTTTCTATTGCTACTTTGAATTTTGCGTGCGACAAGGCATAAACATACGTGAGAGCAGGATTTTGGGTGGTATCGAGGTTAAACAAAATATCAAAATCTTTGTGCATAAAATCGCGAATCTTTTCGCCAAAGGGTTTTTTATACCAGTTGATGTTTTTCAGGGTAATATAATCGTATAACAAACGCGGATAGCAATAATGTGGATGGTCTTTGTATGGAATTAGTCCCAAAGTGCGCACTTCTTTTTTTTGCTGTTGCAATTCCACAAATAGGTTGGTTACGGTAATGTAATCTTTTTCGTCGCCCACATTGTAGAGTATGCCAATTGTTTTTGCTTGTTCAAGACTGATAAATGATTTGGCTCGCTTGAGTTTTGCAGTCTCCTTTTTGATGTCGGATTTCCAAAAAAAGTTTCGAATCGTATGAATCATGTTGTTGCAGCGCTTAGGTTTGTTTACTCTAAAACCACTATATTTTGGTTTTAGTATGTTGTGTTTAAAGATATTTTTTACAAAATAGGGGTTTGTGACCGTGGTTGGTTTTATTTCTTTTCATAGCATTGGGTTATTTCGCAAACATACATGCGGTGATAATCGTTGTGAGGATAAATTTTTGCAAAGTTGATGTCTACGGCATGGGCTGGGTTGATATCCTGAAAATACAGTTTTTTGCAGTCGAAAATTAACCGCGCTTGCTGAAATGCCACGCTGCCCGATTCGGTTTGGAAAGGGGTTAATCCGCAATGCGCAATTTTATCCACATCTTTGCCTGTTTGCGCACCGCAATAGTTCAAGGTTTCGCGATGATGTTCGTCGAAAAACGACAGGGTGAGGCCAGGGTATTTTTCGGCAAACAAATAGGTGTAGCGTTGCGGACGAATAAAAACAAATGCCACAGGTTTGTTCCACAATATGCCGAATCCGCCCCAAGAGGCTGTCATGGTGTTGCAATGGGTGGGGGTGCCGGCGGTAACAAGCATCCAATCATCATCTAAAATTTTGAAAACATTAAAGTTAAGTTGCTTTGGATTGATTTTTTGAAAAAGATTTTCCATAATTTGTGCTAATTGTGGTAGTAAAATTACAATTATTTCGGCAAAAAGATTAAATTTGTGATAATGAAAATTACTTTTTTAGGAACAGGCACCTCGCAGGGGGTGCCGGTGATTGCCTGCCATTGCCAAACTTGCCAATCGGTGGATGTTCGCGACAAGCGCTTGCGCTCCTCCTTGCTGGTGGAAGTGGGTGCCACGGTGATGGTGATTGATACGGGTCCCGATTTTAGGCAGCAGATGCTGCGCGAGGGGGTGGCGCGGCTGGATGCTGTGCTGTTGACTCACGGACACAAAGACCATGTGGCCGGACTGGACGATGTGCGGGCTTTTAACTATTTGCAGCAATGCCCCATGGATGTGTTTGCTGCTGCCGATGTTCAGGCGATTGTTAAAACCGAATTCGGGTATGCTTTTTCGGAAGAACGCTATCCGGGGGTGCCGCAAATTGCGCAACATGTGATTACAGATACCGAGTTTTTTGTTCAGGAGGTGGCCATTTTGCCCATTGAGGCTTTTCATTATCATTTAAAGGTGTTTGGATATCGCATTGGCGAGATGGCCTACCTAACGGATGTGAGCCAAATTGATGCGCTGGAGAAAGAAAAACTACGCAATTTGGATGTTTTAATCGTTAATGCTTTGCGCATAAAAAATCATTATTCGCATTACAATTTGCAACAGGCATTAAATTTGATTGAGGAAATGCAGCCTCGAAAAGCGTTTCTGACACACATCAGCCACATGATGGGAAAATGTGAGGATGCCGAAAAGTTGTTGCCAGAAAATGTGAAATTTGCTTACGATGGTTTGAAATTGTTTATTTAAATTTTATACTTTTGCAAGGTTACTTACGATATGTTGAAAAGCAAACTTTTTTTCTTCTTTGTTTTTACCTTTTTGGTGGCCTACAGTCAGGCGCAAACCAATCCGAATGCCCTTGCCGACACGCTTAACTCCAAGTTGAACCAAATTGATACCAAAATAAATAATGCCGTGCTGCACATTGAAGAAGCTACGAACCCTAACTTGAAACTGGGCGATTCGGTGGCACAATTTGACTCCCTGCATGGCAAGCTTGTGGTGATTATAAAAAATTTGAAAAATGCTACGGGCAATGTAAATGTGGCTCTTTTTAACAACTATAAAAATTTTGCCGAAAGGTCGAAACCCTACAGGGGGGCTGTCATTCCACTCGAAGGTTTGTCGTGCACGGTCACCTTCGATTCTATCCCGAAAGGGGTTTATTCTATTGCTGCTTTTCAGGATGAAGACAAAAATGGGGTGCTACGAACCAATCAACTGAACATTCCGCTTGAAGGCTATTGTTTCTCAAATAATATTGGCACGTCGTTGGGGCCACCCGATTATAATCAGATTAAATTTTACTATTCGGGCAAAAATAAAACGATGGTGCTTTATATGACCTATTTTAAATTTCCGAAATAACTACAAAACTATTTTATGATTGACGATGATGTTACTTACGCCGATTTTGCTACAATGGAGCAATTTATGACGGAGGTTTTGAATGCAAGTGGTGTGCCCCTTGAGGATGCTCGGGTGGTGGCCGCTGTGCTGATTACTGCCGACAAATTGGGGATGGACTCGCATGGGTTTAACCGCCTGAAACCGATTTATTACGACCGCATTAAAGAGGGTATTTTGAACCCCATAACCCAATTTGAAGTGGTGCGCGAAAGCCCCACAACCGCCGTGGTGGATGGGCACAACGGCATGGGACACGTGATTGCCAAACGTGCCATGCAAATGGCGATAGATAAAGCAAAAAAACTGGGCATGGGCATGGTGGCCGTGCGCAATTCAACGCATTTTGGCATGGCCGGATACTATGCTTTGATGGCGGCTGAGGCCAACATGATTGGCATGTGTGGCACCAACGCTCGCCCTTCGATTGCACCCACTTTTGGCGTTGAAAACATGTTGGGCACCAATCCGCTCACCTTTGCCTTGCCCACCGACGAAGCGTTTCCGTTTTTGTTGGATTGCGCCACTTCTGTGAGCCAGCGGGGCAAGGTGGAACTGTATGCCCGTGCCGGAAAAGATATCCCGAAAGGGTGGGTGATTGACGAAAACGGTGAATCGAAAACCAATTCGGTGGAGATTTTAAAGGATTTGGTGAACGAAAAAGCTGCCATGACACCCCTAGGCGGCGTGGGCGAGGAAACCGCCGGTTACAAAGGTTATGGCTATGCCACCGTGGTGGAAATTTTGTCGGCGGCACTGCAAAGTGGCAGCTACATGAAAATGCTGATGGGAATAGAAAACGGCAAAAAAGTGCCCTATCCGCTGGGGCATTTCTTTGTTGCGATTGATATCAACGCTTTTGTGGAACCTCAAGCATTTAAACTCACCACCGGCAACATACTGCGCGCCTTGCGTGCTTCGCGCAAAATGCCCGGGCACGACCGAATTTTTACGGCAGGCGAAAAAGAATATATGGTGTGGATAGACCGCCAGCACAAAGGCGTGCCAATGAACCCAGCCCTTCGCAGCGAAGCAAAATTTTTGGTGCAAGAGCTGAATTTAAAGGGCTACGATTTTTAAAACACGAATTGGCAACCGAAATAAAAAAAAAACTTGGGATGATGAAAGCAAAACCCTATTTGATTTTTACTGCCATTGCCCTGGCAATCGGTGCTTGTGGCCATCGTGCCGCCGACCATTTTAATTTGGGACACGGCCGCCTCGATAAAATGGATTATGAGGGCGCCATT
Organism: Bacteroidota bacterium; assembly: GCA_037128515.1. Lineage (GTDB taxonomy): Bacteria > Bacteroidota > Bacteroidia > Bacteroidales > CAIWKO01 > CAIWKO01. Next base: position 16,102 of record JBAXWF010000037.1, read on the forward strand.
CAGGAATTTTCGAAAGCCATTGAAATCAATCCGCACTTCGGCGAAGCCTATCTGCATCGGGGCTACACCAAAGCGCAAATGCTGAACGACACCGGAGCCGTGGCCGACTTTGACCGCGCCGTTAATTATAACGCGCAAGACGAAAAAATATACTACTATCGCGCCTTTAGCAAATATCGGCTGAACGATTGCCAAGGCGCCAAGGCCGATTATACGATTTACATTGAAAAAGAACCTTACGACAAAACTGGATTTTTGGGTAGGGGGGTGGCCAAGGCCAAATGCGGCGATTTTGGGGGCGCTGTGGGCGATTTCACCCGCGCCATCATTATCGACACCGGGTTTACCGATGCCTATAGCCAACGCGGGTTGGCAAAAAATAGTCAGAAGGATTATGCCGGGGCTTTGGCCGATTTTAATCATGCCATTCAGCAAGCGCCGCGCCTGCCCGAACTGTTCTGCAACCGAGGCGTAACCAAATTTGATGCTCAGGATTTTGAAGGCGCCTTGGCCGATTTTGATAAAGCCATTGCGCTGAATACGCAATTTGCCCAAGCCTATTTTGGTCGCGGTTTAACCAAGTTGAGCCTGAAACAAATGGAAGGCGGTTGCGCCGATTTAAACAAATCGGCCGAATTGGGTTTCAAAACTGCCAAGCAGGCCTTGGCGAACTACTGCAAATAGGGCAACAAAACTGCTTTTACCCCCTCCGCTTAACTTAAAAGGCGCGTGCATGGCATGCAAAATGGCCGGTGGCCTGTAGCCAAATTTGCAAAAAAAAAAGTCGCAATTTCCCACTTTCATGAAAAATACCCCAAAAATAACGTTCATTTTTAAAAAACCATCGCAAAGCCTACTACTCTTTTTCGTTTTCGCCCCATTTATTTTTGGCTGATGCTTTTTCCGGCGCGGTGTCCGGTCGAAAAAGCTGCCTGTAGATTATATCCCCCCGAATCGCCGTCAACATCAAGCACCTCGCCGGCAAAGAACAAGTTTTTCACCAATTTCGATTCCATGGTTTTGGTATACACTTCGTTCACTTTAACCCCACCTGCCGTAACCATAGCCTTTGCAAAACCGCCAATGTCGATTATTTTAATTGCAAACTCCGAAAAATTTTGGACAATAAGCCCCCGATCCGTTCGGTTAATAGTAGCAAGCGTTCGAAAGGATTCCACATCGCATAGTCTCAGCAAAGCAAGCACCACGCTTCGGGGAATTTCAAAACGTTTTAGAAACGCAAGCACCGATGTTTTTCCTTCCAGTTCGGCTGTAGCCATAAAATACTTGCGAAAATCCTCGGGCGACAAACCGGTGAAATTCAATTTAAGCACATCGCCCACTTCAAAATAGCGCGAAAAATCTAAAATGCCCGGTCCCGAAACTCCCTTGTGTGTAAACACCACATCGCCTCGATGTTCGGCAATTTTTCGGGTGCGTCTATACAAATAAATAAGCAAATTTTGCAAGGAAACGCCTGCCAGTTCCGCCAAATTTTTGGTGGAACTGGTAACAGCCGCAAGTGCCGGTTTGGGTTGCACAATGGTATGCCCCAACTCATTTGCAAACCTATAGCCGCTACCCGTTGATCCGGTTTGGGGATACGAGAAGCCGCCGGTGGCAATAACCAAATGCGTGCACGAAAACTGTTTTGCGCCCGTGCTTATCACAAAAATGTCGCCTTGTTTTTCCACCCCACACACATCTTGATTGTAGGCAATAGCAACATTATTTTCGGCACAAACTTGCAGCAACACCTTGAGCACATCGCCGCCATTATTGGTAATGGGGAAAATCTTGCCGTTTTTGTCGGTATACGTATTCAAACCATTTACTTTAAAAAAGGCCATCAAGTGCTCATTGTCAAACGTCATCAAAGGCGTTTTCATGAAACGGCTGTTTTTGCCATAATGCATCATAAATTCGCTGATATTGCCATGGTGCGTCATATTGCATCGTCCCGAACCGGCCAACAACAGCTTTTTGCCCGCCATGCCGTTTTTTTCAAGAACTAAAACCGGTTTTTTTTCGCAATGAATTGCAGCAAACAAACCAGCCGGACCCGCACCAATCACAATAGTTTCTGCAAATTTCATTTCAGCATGATGTTAACAAATTCATTATTGGTAAAATTAATAATTGTTTACAAACTACCAAAATTATTTTATGTTTTTAAACAAAAAAACACCATCGCGCTCAAAAGCAAGTGCCGTATCTTTTTGGCAATGCACAATGGTTTGCTCATCGGCGTTGTATCCCACAATGTTGAGCGATTTGTTGTAATAAAAATAATAACCCACCTTCGGGTTCATGCTTTCGCGATCGTCACTCATTTTCCAAATGCTAAGGTTTTTGAACACCTTATGGTCGATATAAAAGTGAATCGCACTCTCGAAAGGCCACGAATAGTCAATGGTTATACGTTTGTTTTTGGCTTTTCCTTCGGCATCCAGTTGTTGCAAAATCGCTTTGGTGTGCGCATCAAACTGCCAACTAACGGTTTTATAGCCATTGGCATGCATCGCAAAATTCAATAGCATAATTAGAGTAACACAACCCAAACCCCATTTTAGCCAAGGGGCACGCCATCCGCTGTCGACATCGTTAACCAAAGCCACCAAGGCCAAAAATAGCAGCGGAATATAAAACAAAGCCGTTCGGTCGATCAAAAACAAAGTGCCAAACACCACATGTTCAACCACGTTTGCAGCCATCGGAACGAGCAGCAATGCCACAAACAAAAAGGGCCTGTTTAGCCACCATTTTTGTGGCTTACGCAAAGTTGCCACCGCGCTAAACACAAGCAGGGCAACAAACACACCACAGCCCAGGCCGGCTAAAATGGTGGCCTGCGCAGTATGGTAAGGGTCGTACATCGAATAAGCCACCAAACTCACCAAGCTGTCGAAAAACACACCCGAACTGCCTCCATAATACAAACTGTGGTTTAAAATGAGTTTGTGCAGCGGAGTGTAAATCAGCCATGCCAAACAAGCGGCCGCCGCCAGGTTCCAACAAAGCACCCACACGGTTTGTTTGCCGAAGCCAGTTTTAGCCCAACTCACAAAAATGAGTATACCCATAGCGGCCACCATAAAATTGAGCAACGTAAAGTTGCTCAACACAGCCAGCGAAGCAAACAACAAAGCCAAAACAAGCGGTTTTATGCGCCATTGCCGATGAAACTCCATCACATAATACACCGAAGTGAGCATAAAAGCCAAGGCCAAGCCATAGCCCCGCGCCAAGCTAAAAAAATCGAGCACAAACGGATTGGCCACCAACAAAACAAACAAACACAAAGCAGCCAAAGGCCCAAAGTTCCTTCGTGCAATCTTTGCCCCATACACCATATATAATATAAAAGCCAACACATTAGGCAAACGGGCAATACCAACCGAGTTGAAACCAAGCTTAAAAAACAATTTAATAAAAAGGGTATTTAAAATTTGGTTATTGGCATCGCATGGCACAAAAAGAAAAACATCTTTTATGCTGCAAGGCACAAAACAAGCCAAAGTCCAAGCCTCGTCGTAGGTAACACTCAGCCAAAAAGCCCTACACAAAACATAAGCAAAAAACACTGCCCCGATTAAAATATAAAACAAGTATTTTTTCATCCCACTGTTCGAAACAATAATTCGTTAATCACGTTCTTTGCGGCTAATTTCGCGTTTCATATCCTTTTCTTTCAGCGATTCGCGTTTGTCATAAGCATGTTTTCCTTTCGCCAAAGCAATGTTGAGTTTCGCCAAGCCCTTTTCGTTAATAAACAAAGTCACAGGCACAATAGTAAAGCCTTTTTCTTTCACCTTCCCCAGCAGTTTCTTGAGTTCGCGGGCATTCAGCAACAGTTTTCTGTCGCGTTTCGGATTGTGGTTGTTGTAAGTTCCGTAGGTATATTCGGCAATGTGCATGTTTATAACAAACATTTCCTTGTCTTTAAACGTGCAGTAGGCATCGTTTATGTTAGCCTTTCCATCGCGAATCGATTTAATTTCGGTTCCGGTGAGCAAAAGGCCGGCCGTAAACTGTTCAAGTAAAAAATATTCGAAACTAGCCCGGCGGTTTTTTATGTTGATAGCGTTCGACATGAAAATTAAGCAAAAAAGTAAAACAGAAGTTTTTATTTTTCTGTGGTTTATAAAAAGATAAAAATCATTTCAAAATTACGCAAAAATCAATTCCGCTACCAAAAAAATGTTAAAGGTTGTTAAACATCAATCTGTCTAAATCCCAAATTCTGAATAAATGCTATCTTTGCACCCTTAAATTAAAAAACGATTAACTAATCAGAACTCATGATGGAAAACAATTATCTTAAAGGTGGAGAATTTTTAACCAAAGCAAGCAACAACATTTTTATCCCCGAAGAATTTAACGAAGAACAAAAAATGATTGCAGAAACCTGCGAAGATTTTTTGGATAAGGAAGTTTTTCCGATAGTAGATAAAATTGACACCAACGACCCCGTATTGATGCGCCAATTAATTGCTAAAACCGGCGAAATGGGATTACTTGGCATTTCAATTCCAGAAGAATACAACGGATTTGGCCAGTCGTTCACCACCTCCATGCTCACCAGCGATAGGTTAGGTTCCGGATTTTCGTTTTCCGTTGCCTATTCAGCACACACAGGAATCGGAACCTTACCTATATTATATTATGGAAACAACCAGCAAAAACAAAAATATTTACCCAAACTTGCCACAGGCGAATTGGCTGCGGCCTATTGTTTAACCGAACCCAATGCCGGTTCCGATGCCAATTCGGGCAAAACCAAAGCCGTGTTAACCGAAGATGGCAAACACTATATTCTTAACGGACAAAAAATGTGGATCACCAATGGCGGGTTTGCCGATGTATTCACCGTTTTTGCAAAAATTGATAACGATAAAATTTTAAGTGCCTTTATAGTTGAACGCAATTTCCCTGGTATAACATTGGGTGCTGAAGAAAAGAAAATGGGGATAAAAGGCTCGTCAACCGTACAGATATTTTTCAACGATTGTATGGTACCTGTCGAAAATCTGCTAGGCAAAAGAGGCGAAGGCTTTCGAATCGCTTTAAATATTTTACACATTGGCCGCATCAAGTTGGGTGCAAATGTTATTGGTGCCTGCAAACGTGCCACCCTCCATGCCGTTAATTATGCAAACGAGCGCAAACAATTTGGTTCACTCATTTCAACCTTTGGAGCAATAAAATATAAGCTCGGCGAAATGGTAGTAAAAACCTGGGGCATCGAATCTGCCGTTTACCGCACAGCAAAATATGTCGACGATACCATCAACAAACATGTTGATGAAGGAATGGACAAAACGCAAGCGTATTTACAAGCCATTGGCGAATACGGAATGGAAGCAGCCATATTAAAAGTATTGGGTTCCGAATCGCAAGATTATATTGTTGACGAAGCCGTTCAGGTTTATGGAGGCATGGGCTTTTCAGCCGAAATGCCCGTCGACAGATGCTACCGCGATTCGCGTATCAACAGAATATTTGAAGGAACCAACGAAATCAATCGTTTGGTATGCTCCGATATGATTTTGAAACAAGCCAAAAAAGCCGACTCAACAATTTTTACAGAAGCGAAAGCAATTTACAATAGCCTGGAGTCATTCAAAAACGAGGCAATCCAAACAGACGATTATTTTGATTATTACATAAAACTTTCAGCCTATTTCAAAAAAGCAGTCCTGCTGATTATGAGTCGAGCCTACGAAACATTAGGCAAGCAATATTCCTCCGAGCAAGAAGTAATGATGCATATTGCCGATATGACCATGCAAGCTTATGCTGCTGAATCGCTCGCTTTGCGTGTGAAAAAAATCGTGAACATCTTAGGCGAAGAAAAGGCTGCTATTTACAAAAAAATCCTCGATGTGTTTGTATACGAAGCCGCAGCAAAAATAAACAAATCGGCCAACGATGCCCTAAATTCATTTGCTGAAGGCGATGAATTTTTAAAACTCAAAAAAGCAGTGGCCCTATTCACAACCATTAAACCTGTAAACATCAAAGAATCGCGCAGAGCAATTGCCGAAAAATTGATTGAAGATAATAAATACAACTTTTAAATTGAAAGATTGATTCATTAAGCTGTCCATGTAGGCAGCTTTTTTTTTGCATAAATAACAATCATCAGTTAATAACTAAAATCATAGTACGGCTTTAATAATAAAGTCGTTTATAATTTTATAGAATAATTCAACCCCATGATAAAATTCAAGATATTATTGTTGTATTCACTACCTCTACTTTCGGTTATTTTCGCAAAACCATTATTATTTAACAACCGAACCCCACCTATCGATCGCACAGCAGCAACGCTTTGGGTCGATTCGGTGATGAGCAAACTCACCCCCGATGAACGCATTGCTCAACTTTTAATGGTGGCAGCCTATTCAAACAAATCTTTGACAGATAATGCCAAAGTAACCGAACTAATAACAAAATATAACATAGGTGGAATCGCATTTTTTCAAGGTGGGCCCGTAAATCAAGCACGATACACAAACTACTGGCAATCGAAAGCCAAAACACCTTTATTTATAGCAATTGATGGTGAGTGGGGGCTTGGCATGCGTTTGAAAGATAGCACAGTTTCATTTCCAAAGCAAATGACCTTAGGTGCTATTCAGGATAACAAACTTATTTATAAGATGGGTGAAGAAATTGCCAACCAATGCAAGCGAATCGGAATTCAAATTAATTTTGCTCCTGATGCTGATATCAATTCCAATCCAAAAAACCCTGTCATAAACTACAGATCATTTGGTGAAGACAGAAACAACGTGGCATCCAAAGCCATCGCCTATATGAAAGGTATGCAAGACAAGGGAATCCTAGCCACAGCAAAACACTTTCCGGGGCATGGCGACACCGATAAGGATTCGCACAAAACCTTGCCAACCATCTCTCATACATTAGCAGTGATTGATAGTGTTGACCTTTATCCATTTAAAGAACTAATTCGTAATGGTATTTCCGCTATAATGATTGCCCATCTTTTTGTCCCTTCCCTTGACACTACTTCCAATCAGCCATCCACATTATCCGCTAAAATTGTCCGCGATTTATTAATCAACAAAATGGGATTCAAAGGACTTATAATTACAGATGCACTGGGCATGAAAGGCATAAGCGAAAATTCGACCCCAGGTGAACTTGAATTAAAAGCCCTATTAGCCGGAAATGATATATTGCTAATGTCGGAAAATGTCCCCATTGCAATAGATTATATAAAAAATGCGATTGCAAGTGGGTTAATAACTCAGGCCAACATTGATAATCATTGCCGTAAAGTGCTTCTTTATAAATATAAAGCGGGTCTTGCGAAAGTGAAACCAATCCCATTATCATCTATTTACAGTGATTTGAATAACAGAAAGTCTGATATGATCAACCAACGTTTGCACGAAGCATCAATCACAATCTTGAAAAACAATTATTCAATTCTACCTATAAAGAACCTTGAAAATCAGAAAATAGCATCTGTTTCATTCAATATTTCCGATAGCAATGCATTTGATATTATGTGCGATAATTATGCACCTGTTCAGCATTTTTGTTTTGAAAAAGAATTCACAACCGATAAAATACCTGTTTTAAAACAAAAGTTATTAGATAAAAACCTAATAATTATAACAATTCACCAAACATCAAATTCCTCTGCTGGTAATTATGGCTTTTCCGACAATATTGTTGCTTTTATTAATGAAATAAAACTGAGTAAGCGTGTAATTATTAATTTGCTTGCCAACCCATATTCTTTGATTAATTTCTCGGATACAAGCAAAACAAGTGCAATTATAACAGGGTATCAAAGCAATTATTTTTCACAGTTGGCCACAGCCGAAGCTATTTTTGGAGGAATATCTGTAAATGGGAAACTTCCCATAACTGCATCACCACAATTTTCGGCAAGTCTTGGATTTGAAACTAGTAAGATACGATTTGGCTACTCGTACCCTGAAATTGTTAGTATTGAAAATCAAAATTTACTAAAAATTGATTCGATTGCTCAACAAGGGATAAAGGATTCAATTTATCCGGGTTGTCAGATATTAATTGCAAAAGACGGGTTTGTTATATATCAGAAATCTTTTGGTTTTCACACGTATGAGAGAAAAAATCTTGTAAAAAACAGCGATTTGTATGACTTAGCTTCACTTACTAAAGTGGTTGCAACAACACTTTCTATTATGAAACTTTATGAGGAGGGTAAAATAAGCCTCGACTCGAGTCTTCGCAAATATTTACCTGGAATTGATAGTACCAATAAAGCGAATATTTTGATAAAAGATATTATGACACATCAGGCTAGGTTGCAAGCTTGGATACCTTTTTATAAAAAGACGTTAAAAAATGGGGTACTTGATACCAATGTATATAAGAAGCAAAAAACAGAAGAATTTGCATATCGTGTTGCTGAAAACATATATATTGATAAAAACTACAAGGATAGTATTTTTCAATCGATTATAAAATCAGAGTTAAGAAAATCTAAAAACTATACTTATAGTGATTTGGGCTTTTATTTATTAAAAATAGTAGTTGAGAATCTTGTAAATGAAAATATTAACAAATATATTAAGGAAAATTTCTATGCTCCACTTGGACTAACCACTTTATGCTATCAACCCCGCAACTATTTCGATTTATTACGAATTGTTCCATCCGAAATTGATACTGTTTTCAGAAAGCAAATTTTACAAGGTGATGTTAATGATCCTGGAGCTGCCATGCTGGATGGAATCGGGGGGCATGCAGGGCTATTTTCTAATGCAAGCGACCTTGCCATAATCTTACAAATGTTATTACAGCAAGGCGAGTATGGTGGAGAAAGGTTTTTTAAACCTGAAACAGTCAAGAAATTCACTTCCTATCAATTTGAAAATAATAGAAGAGGTCTTGGTTTCGATAAACCTGTCAGAGATCAAAGTCAAGCCGGCCCGTCATGCAAAGAATCTTCATTTGAGAGTTTTGGACATTCAGGATTCACTGGGACATATATTTGGGCAGACCCAAAGTATAATTTGGTATATATATTCTTATCAAACCGAACGTACCCCTCGTCCATAAATAATAAATTGCTTTCTTCAGGTATACGTACAGAAATTCAAAAGATTATTTATCAAGGGATAGAGAAAAAGTAGTAAGAATCGATTTTTCTCAGGCAGCTTACCCTAATTACTGATTACACAGTATTATTATATTCATAGCTATTTTAGAAATTTGCTGAACATGTATCATCACTTCCTTTTTCAATATTCAGAATAATTTTTATTATAGTTTTAAAAGATACAATCAAATTAATTATTAATACATTAGCTTGTAAAAATACTATTTCTAACCTATTTTACAGCTCGCAAAACAAATTTATTATAATTGGAATTAATTATTTGTCCAAATTATTACGAATTCTCAAAAACAAAAAGGGAGTTAAAGAGTGGGGGGGGTATTCTCAATTGAATTTAAAAAGTAGAGATAAAAAAGCAATTTACAGATGTAATACCTCATAAAGTAATTTAACAATGTTACAGAATTTACAGATGTAATGCGAGATAATTTAAATTGCCATATGTATATTTAATATTATAACTGTCTGAATCCCATGCATAATGTATTATTGATTACTTATGTAACCCGCCCAATGTACAGAAACATATGTGAATTATAAATAAATACAACTGTACTACGAGTGATATTATCTCAATAGCTAATAAATAATATTTTATAGTATTATTAATCTGTACTTTTATTACTTTATATAAAGTATTATTCAAGTTAAATCTATTGAATTTAGTATTCAAAATCATAAAATATATACAATTCATTAAAACATTCTTTTAGTGGTTTATAAACAGATTACTTATAGTGTTTAATTAAAATTTATACATTATTATTAAGTTTACTTAAGTAATATTTTTAAAATCACTGCTGTGAATTATATAATTTGTATATTTGTAAATTATTATTTAACTTTGTAATTATGGTTAATAGAATTCTTTTAGTATTGAAGATTAAAAATTTGAGTCCGTCAAAGTTTGCCGACGAAATTGGAATACAGCGTTCAAGCATGTCGCATATTATGTCGGGAAGGAATTTACCAAGTCTTGATCTTATCCTTAAGATTTTGCAGAAGTTTAAAGATATCAACTCTGAATGGCTGATGCAAGGAGTTGGTCCGATGTTGAAAACCACTCAAATTGATTTGTTCGAAGTTGAAGAAGATATGAAAGATGAGATTCTGAAAAAGGAAGCTAAGGAGAAGGAACCTTCTGTAGAGCTGAAAAATGACAAGGAAAAATCTGAAGTGATAATAAATGAGCAAGAAACAAAGGTAAGGAATCAAGATGTTCAAGTTGAAAATTCTGATTACAAAACAACTACTGACGAAAATTTGGCAAAAATTCCTCAGTCTATTTCATCAGAAATAGAAAAAATTGTGATCCTATATAAAAATAATACTTTTAAAGAGTATCACCCAGGTCTATAAAACCGTTCGCTTTTTGAAAAGAAAAAATCACATTCGATGATGGCATTTTCATCGCTATCGGATCCGTGAACAGCATTTGCTTGAAGATTTGTACCAAAATCATGGCGTATGGTTCCATCGGCTGCTTCTGCAGGATTGGTTTTTCCAATCAAAAGTCGATAATCTTCAACAGCATTATCTTTTTGTATCATAGCAACTAATATAGGCCCTGATGACATGAATTCGACCAAATCGTTGAAAAAGGGTCTATCTTGATGAACAGAATAGAATTTTTTTGCTTGAACAAGACTCAATTGCATGGTGCGGGCTGCTACTAACCAAAACCCGGCCTCTGTTATTCGTGCAAGAATTTTACCAGAAACATTTTTGCTGTATGCGACCGGTTTTATCATTGTTAATGTTATATTTCCTGACATAGTAATAATTTTAAATGTGGTGTAAAAATAAATAAAATGGCGTTCCAAAAGCAAAATTTGATAAATTTGTAAAAAAAAATGTTGAATGCGGCGTTTATTAAACAAGTTAAGGAGCTATTAGCTTCTTCCGATCCGATAGTCATACTTACCCATCATAACCCGGATGGAGATGCCATTGGTGCATCGCTGGCATTATGGCATTATTTACGAAAAATCGGGCATAAGGTTGATATTGTTGTTCCGAGCGATTTTCCGGAATTTTATAAATGGATGTTGGGTTCCGAGACCATAAAAATTGCAACTAAAGAAAAAGAGGTATGTGAAAGTCTGATTGCAAACGCCAAGTTGATATTTTGTCTTGATTTTAATATGCCCAATCGTGTGGGTTCTCTGATAGATGCTTTGGAACAGACTTTAGCTAAAATTGTTTTGATTGATCATCATTTATCGCCGAGCGATTTTTTTACTTTGGCTCATTCCCAAGCCGATACTTCATCAACTTCGGAACTTATTTTTGATTTTATTTCTTGCATGGGCCATGAGGCAACAATTGATAATGATATTGCTACTGCGATTTATGTTGGAATTATTACTGATACAGGTTCGTTTAGTTATAATTGTGATTATACAAATACTTACACTGTTACCTCGAAGTTGTTTGAACACAATATTATTGGTGAGAAAATTCATCGTTTAGTTTATGGTACTTTTTCGGAAAGTCGATTGCGACTTTTAGGCTACTGCTTAAGCGAGAAACTTGTAGTGATACCGGAATACGCTACTGCCTATATAACACTAACGAAGGAGGAGATGAAACGCTTTGATTTTATGAATGGTGACAACGAAGGCATTGTTAACTACGGCCTAACAATTAAAGGCATTAAATTGGCCGCATTGTTTTCTGAAAGACCGAACCATGTTAAACTTTCTTTACGTTCTTCTGGTGATTTAAATGTGGGAATAATAGCTAAAATGTACTTCAATGGCGGAGGTCACAAAAATGCATCGGGTGCTGATATTTGCTTGAAAATGGAAGAAACGATAGCTGCTTTTATAAAAATTCTACCTTTGTATAAAGAGTATCTAGTATAGAATCCTTATGAAAAAATTATATTTACTATTTTCTATTCTTGTTGTTGCATATTTTGCTGGGTGTGGTAATAATAGCATAAAGAACATTACTGATGATTCACATAAAATCAAAAATAACTTGGTGAATGTTAATAAAACTTTGGTTAGCAAAGAGGATGATGATATTGAGAATTATATAGAGCGCCATGAATGGACAATGAATAAAACCGGTACGGGTTTGAGATATCAAATTTATTTTAAAGGAAATGGAGCTCAACCGAAAGGCAATGAAAAGGTTATTATTAAATTTGTAGTGAATTTGATAAATGGAACGGAATGTTATAATTCAAAAAACGATGGTTTAAAACTTTTTGAATTGGGAAAGGCTGAAGTTGAAAACGGGTTGGAAGAGGGTATTATGCTGATGCATGTTGGAGATAGGGCCAAAATGATAATTCCATCTCATTTGGCATATGGGTTACTGGGAGACGAAAATAAGATACCTAAACGTGCTACTTTGATTTATGATGTGGAACTGAAAGAGATTAAAGAGAAATGAAGCTAACGAAAGGCATATTCTTTGTAATTTCTATTTTAAGTATTATTTTTTTTTCACTGTTGTTTGGTAAAAAATAAAAAGAAGCCAATCCAATAGAGGATGGCTTCTTTCTTTTTGTAGTTTTGCTTTTGCACAAACGCACTACAATTGATAAAATTACACATTTTTTTGGAAATTCGGTTTTCGGACAGCTGATTTGGTGATGATACCTTAAAGCATCATCACCAAATCGTTGTCCCAATGCAATTCTGACCTCTATACTAAGTGGATTAGTAATAAATAGTCAGTATGCTATTTTGTTCATTTGTAAAGTGTAGGTCATTGCGCGAGGTGAGTTTTGCCATGCTTGGATTGCCAGTTAAAACGAAACATTTTCAATTAGAGAATCTCCCTTACAGAAGTGCACTTTCAAATGCAAATGTTAATAGAGATTCGAAGGTTTTCTGCAGTATTTACAATATGCTTTCACAGCAACATGGGCATGTTTTATCGAACAGCCGAATAAAACATGTAATTAACAAGCAAATATAATTAGTCGATGGTACTACCATGAGCTTATTCAAGGATATTTTGTCCTGCGATGGCCGAAAACCAAAAAAAGAAAAGGGCCAGGGCGGAATAAAAATGTGCGCAGTAATCACATTGATGAGATGGTGCCAAATATGATATGGTTTTGTAGCGCAGCGACCAACGATCATGTTGATAAATTGACCTATTACTCCAATACTATTTACGTGTTCGATAATAGATACAAGGACTATAAAGCGTTTGATAAATTCTGCCAGCATGATACCGGATTTGTGGCATGCATCAAGTTCAATGCAGTTTATGATTGTGTTAAAGGGAATGAAATAACTCCCGTGATGCATTCCGGTGTATAGGGAGATGTAATCATCGAACTAACAATAAAGGACAAAGAAGTTCAACGTAAGTTTCGATTATGCAAGGTCGGATTCATTGATAAAGAGTTGAAGCGTGAGTTCGAATTTCTCACTAATCTCTTTGATATGCGACCATACTTGTTTGCAGCTATTTATAAGTTACGCTGGCAGATCGAACTACTGTTCAAACAGCTCAAACAAAATTTTCCGCTTAAATATTCTCTGGGCGAAAATGAAAATGCTATAAAAATCCAAATATACTACGCACTCACCTGCAACCTGTTGATGTCCGTAATACAAAAAATCCTCAAACGATCTTGAAGCTTTTCAAATCTGGTAAGCTTCTGTAAAATCCATTTGTTTACTACCTTCACCTTCTCAGTCTTCACGAGAACCCAGATAATGACTGGAGAAGAACACACTTGAAATTATCATAGCTTGCACTTTTTTAGTTGAGCTTACTATTGTAATTTGAAGAAATGCAAAATATAAGCAAAGAATTTCAATGCGTTGTTGCTTGCCCAAAATTATTCTGTATTTTTATTGGACAATAGTGAAAATAAATACAAAAACGATTGATGCGACTAATTGTTTTTTAATTTTTTAAGGGTTTAAATTTTAGAATAGAATACAAATTTACCCAATTATATAACTTGAAACGAAAAAGTAGGTTATTTTGCTTGAGAGCATGTAAGTCTTTTGTTATTGACGATATAGGTAAAAAAACCTGATTTTATGTAAATACCGATAATAATTCAATATTTGTTTTTTTTAACCTATAATTGTATTATTTTTACAACTAATTTCATTTTATTATAATAAATAGAATTATAAATATTAGAAGGGATTATATGAATTCAGGTAGTTATTATGAACATTCATTTCAATATGAAGATCAATAAAACTTCTTAGAATATTTCTTGTATAGCTTCAGTAATCCTAAGTTTATTTTAACAAGGTATTTTGCATAAAAAAACTAGAATGAGAAAAGTAATATTATCAATTTGTTTTTGTATTGTGAAATTCAATGTCATGTATTCACAAAATGTTGACTTTAAACTGGCAAATTTCTCAGAACAAAAAGCCAAACTGGAAGTAGCCAAGAGCAATTTGTCGGCAGCCAATAAATATTTTAATAACGATTTATATATCTTCGCGCTAAAACTTTATTTACAGGCCTACGACCTCAATCCAAGCAATGCCGAACTAAACTACAAAATAGGCATGTGCTATTTTTTGTCGGGTCAACAATACAAAGCGGCAGCGTATTTCGAAAAAACCGAAAGCTTGGCACCTAACAAATATAAGGATATTCAATATTTTTTAGCCGAATCGTACCAATATAATCTGGAATTTGATAAAGCTATTGTTGAATTTGGCGTGTACAAAAAATTATTGTCCGACAATGATTTGGCGATATTGGGAGGTGGCATTGAGCGGAAAATTAAAGAATGCAAAATAGCAAAAGATTATGTGAGTAATTACGACAAAAACATTACTATAATGAATCTTGGTCCCCAAATAAACAGCGTTTACTCTGAGTACACGCCCTTGGTGATAGAAGATGGCACGCAAATGTATTTCACATCACAAGGTAACGATACATTAGAATACAGCAAAAAAACAAGCCAAATAAACGAACACATTTTAATAACTGAAAAAGAAAACAACTATTGGACATCTGCCATATATGCCGACAGCCCATTCAACAACAAAAAATACAGTTCCGTGGTCACCCTAGTGCCAGCTAATGATGCATTTATAGTATATCGCGGCGACAATGGCGGCGATCTATATGAAACCCGATTTGTAAACAACAAATTTACGGAATTCGAAAGCCTTGGCGATAAAGTTAATACCGAGTACAAAGAATCTTCTGCATCGGTTACAGCCGACGGAAAATACCTCTATTTTACCAGTGATAGGCCAGGAGGAAAAGGCGGAAGCGATATTTATGTAAGCCGCCTAATTGGCAAAGGAAAATGGGGGAAACCCAAAAACTTGGGACCTTCCATTAATACTCTCTTAGATGAAGACGGGGTAAGTATAAGCCCCGACGGAAAAACCCTGTATTTTAGTTCGCAAGGCTTCAAAGGTATGGGCGGATTCGATGTGTATAAATCGGTTTTAGTAAACAATAAATGGTCGAAAGACCAAAACATGGGGTACCCTATAAATACTCCAGGCGACGATATTTATTTTCAGATTTGCAAAGATGAACGGTCGGCTTATTACACATCCCAACGCCCTGAGGGATTTGGTGGAGCCGATATATATTACGTAACTTTTAATTTTGATAAACCAAATTTTGATACATCAATTCAACCTGACACGGCACTATTTTCCGTTATAAATCACAAACTCGACAGTGCAGGATTTAAAGATTTTTATGCACAAGTTCAAATTGGCGCCTACTACAATAAAACCGTTGTCGACTTTAAAAATTATTATCCTTCGCTGCAATCGTGCGAAATACACATAGAAAGTGTGCCTATTCGCAACGGGAAATTTTTGCTCAAATTTATTCTCGACAAAAAATTCAAAACTATAGAAGAAGCCGCCATTGTACAAAAAGAAATGTGGAATGTGCACAAAATAACCGATGCTTTTGTTGCAATTTACAATATGCAAAACCAACGAATTGCCATATACAACACCATTAGTCAGCAATTCGTAATACTCAAAGGTGACGAAAAACCAGTCTATTTTTAAGCCTAAAAATATTTTATCAAAGTTCATTACCGTGAAAAGAAAATTTAGTGAATAATTAAAAAATGCTATGTTTTGTTGAAAAATTATTATTTTTGAATTTATAAAGCAAAAATATGAGCATTTTAATCGATAAAAATTCCAAAGTTGTAGTGCAAGGATTCACTGGCAGCGAAGGCACATTTCACACCCAGCAGATGATTGAATATGGCACTCAGGTTATTGGTGGTGTAACTCCTGGCAAAGGTGGGCAAACACATATTGGGTTACCTGTTTTCAATACTGTTTGCCAGGCAGTAAAACAAGCAGGAGCTAACGTATCTATTATATTTGTACCTCCGGTTTTTGCAGCTGATGCCATAATGGAAGCAGCCGAAGCAGGTATAATAGTTATTATCTGTATTACCGAAGGAATTCCCATTCAGGACATGGTGAAAGTGAAGCTTTATTTGTCCGACAAAGATTGTCGTCTTATTGGTCCCAATTGCCCCGGAATTATCACACCCGGCGAAGCCAAAGTTGGCATCATGCCCGGTTTTATACACAAACCCGGCAATATTGGCATAGTTTCCCGTTCAGGAACTTTAACCTACGAAGCCGTTGATCAGTTAACCAAATGCGGTTTAGGACAATCAACCGGAATTGGCATTGGCGGCGACCCTATAATTGGCACCTCCACACTCGATGCCGTGAAACTGTTTATGGACGACGATGCTACCAAAGGCATTGTTATGATAGGCGAAATAGGCGGAAATATGGAAGCCGATGCTGCTGAATGGATAAAACTGCATGGGACGAAACCCGTGGTAAGTTTTATAGCAGGAGCCACCGCACCCAAGGGACGTACTATGGGCCATGCTGGAGCCATAATTGGCGGTAAAGCAGATACAGCGGAAGCCAAAAAAGCTATTTTACGCGATGCTGGGGTTCATGTAGTTGACTCTCCAGCGGAAATTGGAGCCAAAATGCAGGAGATTTTAAAATAAGATACGATTAATGGGTGGGTAAATTTGTTTTGCTTATGATTTGTATTAAGTCGGCATTATCATTATTGTCAATGATTTTATTTACATAATCTTTTTTGATGCATTTTTTTAAACTATCATTTGAAACTAGGACTTTATCGTTGTCATTAAAATTCTCAGAACATACTAATTCAATATTTTGACCCATCTCCTGCATTTTATATTTGTAAAAAAGCAAGGAACCGTTGTAGCCTGTATAAAAAACTTTTATTCCATCTAAATTCACATGCTCAATATTTTTTTTAAATAAATAGCGCTCTGATGCTTCATTATTTTTTTCGAATGAATTTAGACCATTTTCTTGCGATTGCCGGAACATCATATAGTATGGGTATGCAAAAACGGAAATAATTATTAGGCTTACCTTAAACCCCGATTTGGCTGGTTTTGAATTCAAAAACCAGTTGATAATAAAATAGATTGGATAAGCTGCAATTAATGCCATGAATGGAAAAAGAGGCATGTCATACCATTGTAGTTTTGTTACAGAAATTGAAATAACAAGGAAATAACTTACAAGCAATATTGTCGTCATTAACAATATTTTTTTCTCTTTTTCAACTTTTGAAATAAAAACAAAAACAAAACCGAACATTAATAATGTAAACCATACTGAAAATCGATTCATTATCAAACCATCAACGTAATAAGAAAATATTTCCTTATGGTTTTCAACCACTCTTAGCATACGTCCTGCATCTTTATTGAATATTTCATATAGATATCCGGGATTATCCTGATTCTTTAATAGTATCAATCCAAAATTAACTATAAAAAAAAGAAGTGTCCCAAAAAGGAAATTCATGCTATATGCAAAGTTCTTGAGTTTTTTATTAATGATAAGAAGCAAGATGTAAGCTGGAATAAATAGCAAACTAGCGAACATTTTAGTAGCAAAAGCCAAAGTAAGATATACGAAGAATAAAAGAATATTTTGTTTTTTCTCTTCAGTTAAAAATTTTATGAAATACAGATTCGTCAACAACAGAAAAAGTGTTAAAATAGAATCTGCTTCAGCCGTGCGGGCTGTATGAAAACTAATAAAACCTGAAGAAGTTAAAATTATTAAAGCACTTATCCATGCCCAAATTGGACTATATTTTTTATAAATAAAAACAAAAATAATAAGTATAACAAGTGTTGCTGCAATTGCTGATGGTAAACGTAATGCCAGCTCGTTATACCCAAAAAGTTTAACAAATATTATTTGTGTCCAGATTGTTAATAGAGGTTTTGTATTACAAATATCAATGTGCCCATTGAAATAATTTGAGAAATACTTCCCATTGTGCATCATTTCATAGGTGTTTACAGCAAACATGGATTCGTCCCATGGACGCATACTAAATTCACCGAGTTTGATAAAAACTACAATATAAATCACTGTTGTCCGATAAAAAATTGAAAGAAGCAAAGCCAATATAAGGATT
>JBAXWF010000038.1:0-34595 GCA_037128515.1 Bacteroidota bacterium
AAAGGGGTGCTTGTCGTAAGTTTGGGTGGAAAGTATTTCGAGTATAACCGAGTTGGCAGTAATTCAAGACGCAGAACCAAGTTTAACGATAATAATTAAGAAAGAGAAAGTTATGAGAGCAATTATAACAATAAAGCATAAAAGAAAGGAGTCTTATAATAATGATTCTTATTGGGAAATCTTTAGAGACATGAAGTTAGAGCCTTTCGATATTTTAGTTAGAAATACCGAAATAAATGATGAAGATTTTAATAATAACTTGATTTCAAGATTCAAAGAAGACTCCATTGAAATCTTAAATAAGATTCCTCAAGATACACAAATTCAGAAAAATAAAATTAAAAAAGAAACTGATGCTATAATTTATTTTTCTCATTTAGATGCTTCAGATACTGATTTCATGGTAGTAAAAAGAGTTAATGGTTCACTCAAATTTAGATTAACTAACCAAAGAATTGAAAAACTGCAAGAGGGTTGTAGTGAACTAATTGAAAACATAAAGGAATATAATAAAAAACATGACAAATTTGTAATTTATCCTGAAATAGATGTTTTTGAACACGGTTTAGAAGACGCAACAATATATGGCGAAATCATTAATAGAGGAATATTAGGTCGATTTGCATATATTGTAAAAAATGAAACAAAAGAATTTATTATTGTTTGTGGTACATTGTCTTTATTTTTCACTATTTATATAATTACAAGTTCAATGAAAAATATGAGTCAAACTTTTTATGAATCAATGGGGCGTCTTGAAACAGGTTTCTTAACTGCAACAGTTATTTCAATTCTTTCTATGATTCATGCATATGTAAGTTTGGTGCCTCCAATTAAATGGACATTAAAACTGAAAAACAACAAGAAATAAAAATGAACTACCGCCAACATGTGGTTAAAAATATTGGGGTTGATGATGCAACAGTATGGTTTTCGCTCACCACAAAGTTCATTAACGGTGGATACGAAAGCAGCCGTTAACTCCCCAACATTTCCAACCACAGGAACGTCCGTTATAAGCAACCATAAAAGACAACTACAATGAATCCATTTTCAGAAAAATATAAGTTAAGCAGGACTTCTGACCTTCTGAAAATAATTGAATGCCCAGACGAATATCAACCATTAGCAGTTGAAGCCGCAAAGTTTGAAATTGCAGACCGACAGCTTACAGACATTGAATTAAATGAAGCTAAGACTGAACTTGAATTTCAGCGACAAGAAAATAAAATTAGAATTGATAAGAAAAGAGAAATTGAGAATAATGTAAGAAGAAATATTTTTAATTTCTTAAATACATTTAATCTGATTCAAAAATCTACGCCGACATCAGATAAATTAATAAAATTAATCAGTATTGTTTTCGGCGCAATTTCTGTCTATAAAATTTACAATGAATTCAACTTTATTACATCGTTGTTTACGTACAATTCAGGACATTGGGACCTTTGGACAGTTTTATATATCTTACCATTGATCTTTTTACCTATTGCAATAGTTCTGTTCTGGCGACGGAAAAAAATAGGTTGGATTCTTTTAGTTGTATTTTTAACTTATTCAATAATTAACTTAATCGCCTTGATATATGTCATTATTAATTCTAAATCTTCTGGCTCTCCCATTATAGACAGCATATTCCCAAGACCTTCTTTCATAGAGCCTATTTTGGTTCTTATCTTCTTTGGTGGTGCATTATTGACTATTTGCAAGAAGAATGTGAGAGAAAAATACGGCATAGATAATAGACATTTGATTGCTTCAATCGGGATTACGACAGTTTTGACGGGGTTTATAATATTTTTATATAATTGACATTTAAAAATATGCCAGCTTATAACTTTCGCATTGCCACCATGTTATTTTTTGGGGGTTGACTTGGTACGGAACAGGCACTGCTTTCTATTACGTTTCGTGCGGACAGAAAGTGACGTGCTCTTAAATCCCCCAAAAAAACACAGCGGCAATGCTCTGTCCGTTACCTGCAATGCTGGGCGACCTGCTAATCACAAACTGACGAGACAAAATAAATGACATTAGACAACCCAAAACTTAAACGACTTTTAAAACTTCTTGACGAGGCAGAGAAGTTAGCGGGACAGTTTTCGGGTGGATACTCAAACAATTTTTTATCTGCACAAGAATTTCATTCAGCACTTAGGGATAGTGTCAACAAACTTAAAGCAGGCGACACCGACCAATTGAATGATTTATGGTTGTGGTTTGCTCCCACTTGCGCCTGGGACGACTTCATTCATAAGGACGGTGAAGATTTAGCTAACGAAATCCTTCCACTTGTGACAGAGTTAATAAAGTCATTTAAGGTTTACACCCTTGTTGACCTAATAACTGACTACCAAGAAAATGTTGAAAGGGTAATGAATGCTTTTAAGCAGGAGTTCAACAGGACAGATTTGTTGACGGCTTACAGACACGACAAAATTTATCCGCAAGTCGGCAGTTTGAAAAAGTATCACATCAAACGTTATGCAATTCATGGAATAGGTTTAGCGGTTGACTTTGACGACAACACATCAGTAGATTTTGATTTTGCATTTCTTCCAGAGCAACGCCATGACGGTTTTGATTTATGGCGACTTGGTGAGTTTGTATCTTCCCGGCCAGACAAATACAAAAAGTATCTTGACAAGAAAAAACTTGAGGAAGATTTTAGTAAGTTAGTTGACCGAGGAGTAATTGTAAATCCTGACTGCGAGCCATCAACAATGTTATACTTCTTCCATTCTTCATTGACAAAATCTAAATCGACAGACAATAAAACAGAAAAAAAGTGGTGGGAAATTTGGAAATAGAAAGCACAGCAGGTAACAGCACCTACAAGCCGTGAACCACTCACCGCCTCGCTGCGCCCATTTGATGCCACCCAGCCCGCGAAATACTTTTTTTCGCTTTTTGCGTTGGGCATTTATAATAAAAATGTTTAATTTTGTGTAAGCATTCACCCCCACATCCCCACATGCATGAAACTAAAAATCAACAAATTTCTTTTTACCCTCATCGCCCTGTTGTTCGGCTTTT
Source organism: Bacteroidota bacterium (assembly GCA_037128515.1). Taxonomy (GTDB): domain Bacteria; phylum Bacteroidota; class Bacteroidia; order Bacteroidales; family CAIWKO01; genus CAIWKO01. Next base: position 3,037 of record JBAXWF010000038.1, read on the forward strand.
CGGGCAGCGTGGCAGCCCAATACGGCGTGGTTGAAAACCACTACACCATTAAAGGCCAAGTGCTTTCCGAAAAATGCCAAACCCCCATTCCGGATATCAAAGTGATGCTAAACATTGTTGATACCTACGGCAACCGACGCATTGATACCACTCAAACCGACGCCGACGGCAACTTTGCTGTAACCCTCATCACCACTAACATGGGCAGCATAGCGCGATGCGATTTGCGCGCACAGGATGTGGATGGCAAAGCCAACAAGGGCGATTTTGTGGGCTATTCGCAATCGCTGGTGCTCAACAACCAAGATTACACCCTTGTGCGAAAAGAAAGCTGGGACAACTACTACGATAGCAAACAAACCTATTACATTGGCATGAAATTTAAAGACGACACCCCCTGCAAATAACATTTTTAAGGTACGATTTTTGCTAACCACTGGCTAAAGTTTTAGTGCCTAATTAAACCTATCACCATGAAATCATTCAAAACCGCTGTGCTCCGATTTCGTTCTGCCACATTAAAATACACCTTGTTAATTATGGGCCTTTCGGGTTTCAGCATGCTCATTTCGTGTGCAAAATATGGCGCACCCATGGCCGAATATGGCACACCCTACAACGAAAACAAAATGAATTTTCATGGCAATGTGTTGTCTGAAGATTCCTTGAAACCCATCCCCAACATAAAAATAAAAATTTATGCCGATTGGCTCGACACCGTTTACACCACCACCAATGCCCAAGGAAACTATTCGGTGCTGAAAGATGTTTACCAAAACCAACTGGTGAAAATGGTGCTACAAGATGCTGACAGCACCCAAAACGGCAGTTTTTTATCCAAAACCGTTGAACTGGATATTACGTTTCGCGATGTAAACAACCTGGAACACCTGGCCGACATCACGCTGCAACGCAAACCCTAATGCCGTGAACCTACATCGCAGCATACTCAAATGCAAATCCCGATTTTATTATTACACCTTGGTCATCCTAGGCTCAAGCAGCCTATTGCTTTTCAGCCGCTGTGCCAACCCAACCGCAAAAGACAACACGACTCGCCTCAACGATTCCATTGCCCAAGCCACCCATATTCACGATTCCATCGCCCAAGCCGATTCCTTGGCGGAAGTTAAAAAACAACAATGGCTATCCGACTCCCTAGCCCAAGCCGATTCACTAACCAAAGCCAAAAAGAAAATCCGTAGCAAACCCACGCCCAATCAATTTGTGCCCGTGCAACCTATAGTGGATTATGGCATAATGCCCAACGAATTTCCTGGAACAAAATACGGTATTCCCCGAAATAATTATAAAAATTAAAACTTCTGTTCAATTTATAATCGAAACAATTGTAACTTTGGTTCAAATTCATTTTTATGAAAATCAACCGAACTATTCTCAAATGCAAATCCCGATTTTATTATTACACCCTGGTGTTCATAGGCTCGGCAAGCATGTTGTTCTTTAGCCGCTGTGCCAACCCAACCGTAAAAGACAACACGGCCCACCTGAACGATTCCATTGCCAAAGCCAACCATAGGCAGGATTCCATCGCGCAAGCCGATTCCTTGGCGGAAGTTAAAAAGCAACAATGGCTAACCGACTCCCTAGCCAAAGCCGATTCCATAGCCCAAGCCAAAAAACATCGAAACACCTACAAACCACCATCACCCATAACCAAGTATGGCGTGCCCATACATAAACCTGTGGTAACCAAATACGGCATACAACCAAATACCTATTAACAGATGAAAAGAAAGAAATTGAATCGTGGATTCTACTGGCATTTTTTAAAAACAAATGCCTTGGTTCTTATCGCGATTGGCATATTGTTAAGTTTCATGTTTTCGTGCAAAACCAAAGTAAAATATGGTGGACCGCCCAGCACCTACAAACAAATGCCAAAATCAAATTCATAAACAAATACAATTTGATTAACCTGGGTTGAAAGACATGAAAAACCACCGTCCTGCTTTGCGCAAAAGAATTGCTCTAAATGTATTCAATAAATACGTTAACGTGCAATCGCAACTGCACGAACTCTCCTATTTTTTTTGGGAATGCACCCTACGTTGCAACATAAACTGCATACATTGTGGCAGCGATTGCCGCAGCGAATCGGGTGTAAAAGATATGCCCTATCAGGATTTCCTAAAGGTAACAGCGCAGGTAGCCAAAGTGTGTAACCCCAACAAAGTGATGATTGTTATTACAGGCGGCGAACCATTGATGCGCAAAGATTTGGAAGAATGTGGCAAAGAACTTTACAAACAAGGCTATCCTTGGGGCTTTGTCACCAACGGATATGCATTAACACCCGAACGTTTCAAAAATTTGCTCGCCAGTGGCCTACGCTCTATGACCATCAGCCTCGACGGATTTGAAGAAAGCCACAACTGGATGCGCGGCAACAAACACAGTTTCGAAAAAGCTGTAAACGCCATCAAGCTCGCCATTAGCGCTGGCGACGAAATTGTTTACGACGTGGTAACTTGCGTAAATCAAAAAAACTTCAACGAACTGGCATCGCTAAAACAGTTTCTAATAGAACTTGGCGTTAAAAAATGGCGAATCTTCAGCATTTGTCCTATTGGCCGAGCAAAAGAAAACCCTTTGCTGAATATCAGCAACGAACAATTTCGTCAGGTTCTCGATTTCATTAAATTCAACCGCGAAGAAGGCATTATACAAACCAGCTTTGGTTGCGAAGGCTTTTTGGGCGATTACGAATCGGAAGTTCGCGACGGATTTTTCTTTTGCCGTGCGGGGATCAATATAGCATCGGTTTTGGCCGATGGTTCCATTTGCGCCTGTCCCAACATCAACCGCGACGCTTTTACACAAGGCAATATTTATAAAGATGATTTTATGGACGTGTGGAACACCAAATTCCAACCCATGCGCAACCGCAACTGGGCAAAGGTGGGCATGTGTGCCGATTGCAAAGAGTTTAAATGGTGTCGTGGAAACGGCACCCATCTGCGCGATGTTGAAAACGGCGATGTGCTACGATGCCATTATAAAATGATACAAGAAAAATAGTTTTCGTTTCATTTGGCGGTATAAATACCCAAAAAAATGCCGACCAAACAACGCCCAATTTACCGTTAACTTGTAAAAACCTACCGTTAACTTAAAAAATCCTACCGTTAACTGATTTACCTGTACTTTTGCTTTCAAATGATATTATTTTAGCTGCAAATATCCCTTATGCAATTTAGAATTAAAATCGTATCCTTATGAAAAAACATTCCATTAAATTTGTGTTTACCTTAGCACTTTTGGTAGGGTACATTCCATGCTTCTCGCAAAACCACGACAGCATCAGATTTTCAGGTCCACGCCTGATGATAACCCATCCGAAAACAGGCAAACAAACTCCGCTAAAACTTAGCAGGTTCGAAATTAAAGTTGAAGTAGTAGATAATATTGCCGTTACCACAATGGATATGACATTTTATAACGAACAAACCCGACAACTGGAAGGAGAATTGGTGTTTCCGCTTGCCGAAGGACAAACCGTGAGTCGTTTTGCCATGGACCGTAAAGGGGTTTTGCGCGAAGGGGTGGTAGTTGAGAAACAAAAAGGGCAAAAAGTATTTGAATCTATCGTGCGCCGACGAATTGACCCTGCACTGCTTGAATGGACATCCGGAAATAATTTTAAAGCACGCATTTTCCCTATTCCAGCCAAAGGAAGCAAACGAATTGTGATAGCCTACGAACAGGAACTAAAGCTTGAAGACAGTGGGTATGTTTATAAAGTTCCTTTGGAATTCGATATGCCGATAACAACCTTTCTGCTAAACATTCAGGTGTTTAACATCAAAAACTACCCTATTGTGAAATCTCAGGATTGGAAAGACTTGAAATTTACAAAGACATTTACCGCATTTACGGCGCAACAAACAAAATCCGATTACACTGCAACAGGCGATTTTGAAATTATGATTCCAAACACAATCAAAAATAACTTTGTTTTTTCGCAAGGAGGCAAAGTTGACAATAAATCGTTTTTTTATATCAATATTTTCAAACAAAAACAAACTTCCCCTAAAATACTGCCAAAGAAATTATGCATATACTGGGATGCTTCCGCATCGGAAACCGCAAGGGATACAAGCAATGAAATTGCTTTGCTCACCAGCTATTTGACTAAATGTAAAGATGTAAATGTAAAGCTCGTGCTATTCAGCAATGCAATGGATACCATTATGAATTTTGATATAATTGAAGGCAATTGCAGCCATATCATTAAAACAATTAAAAATATCAATTATGATGGAGGCACGCAATTGGGAGCACTTGATTTCAACGCAATACCCTGCGACGAAATTCTGTTGTTTAGCGATGGGGTGAGTAATTTTGGCAAGTCGGAAATTGTGCTATCCAGCATACCTGTTATTACTATTAATTCATCGGCCACTGCCGAACACGCCTATTTGAATTATATAGCCAACAAAACTGCGGGTGAATATCTCAATCTCACAAAATTAAAAACTGCTGAAGCCATTGAAATACTTTCGAACAATAATCTGAGTTTTATTTCGGCCGAATATAACAAAAACGAAATTGAAGATATGTATCCCTCCACACCGGTAATTTGCAGAGGTAATATACCATTTGCCGGTGTTCTTAAAAAGCCGGAAGCCAAAATAAAAATCAATTTCGGATTTGGCAACACTATCACATCAAGCGAGGAAATTATTTTACAACAAGACACACTTCCTACCAACGGAATTATTGAAAGAATTTGGGCACAGAAAAGAATAAAAGAACTACAGACAGATTATAAAAACCATGATGAAGAGATTACACAAACCGGAAAAAAATATGGCATTGTTACCCGCAACACCTCTTTGATAGTGTTGGATACCATTACCGATTATGTGCTTTACGAAATACTGCCACCTGCTGATATGCAAGAACAATATTATGCGCTCTTAAAACAGAAAAAAGTAGTAACAGAAGAAAATTTCAGCACGAAAATAAATAGGCTTTTGTTTAACTACCAACAAAAAACCGATTGGTATAATGGCAAGCTACCGAGCAACGAAATAATATCGACCCCTATCATTCATTCCAACCTTATTAATAATACGGTAACCACCGATTCGTCAAGGTCGGCAAATAACCATACACAAACAAACATCAACCCACCGACAAACAATACATCAACAAGTCAAATCACCATCAGAAATTCACAAGCAAACCTAGTCGGAGGAATTACAATATCTGGTCGCATTATCGACGCAGAAAGTGGTGAACCCATCCCTTTTGCAAATATTATTGATGAAGCCAACTCTAACGGTACTGTTTCAGATTTTGATGGACAGTTCTCACTAATTGTAGCACCCAATGCGCAAATTAAAATTACGTTTATCGGTTACAAAATGGCAACATTCACCGCAACCGAATCAGCAAATTTGGATATTGCCCTCCAACAAGCAAATGTTGAGATGTCGACAGTTGAAATTGTTGATTACTCTATACCATTACTTTCAAGAGATGCCACAACGAGCAGCAGCGTTATTCGTTCAGAAATTAATACAAATTCAGGTCGGTCGGTAAATGACCTTATCTCATCCATCGGCGGGCTGAATGTTTCTGACGATGGCGATGAAATAAATGTACGTGGGGCAAGAAACGATGGAAATGCCTTGTATATTGATGGAATAAGAGTAACCGAAAACTTTCGTATCCCCAAATCGGCCATTGAAGAAATACAAGTTTATACAGGTGGGGTTCCGGCACAATATGGCGATTTTACAGGGGGTGTTATTGATATTACTACCAAAGGATATCGCAACAACCGCAATAACAATACGTATTCTGATTCGTGGAGCAACCGCAGTTCAAACACATATAATGAGGACAAAACCGTTTATCCCAAACCGGAACCTGCACCTTGGGCTGATAAATTGAATGGCATTGCCGATAAAAATATTTACAAATTATATTGCGAATTGAAACCCGAGTATATTGGCTCATCGGCATTTTATTCCGACTTTTCTGATGCCTGTTTCCAGACAGGACAACAGAAGAATGGTTTAAAAATACTATCAAATTTGGCCGAAATAGATTTACAAAATCACGAACTCTCAAAAATTCTTGCCCGCAAACTTCAACAGGACAACGAAAAGGAGTTGGCCATATTGAAATATCAGGATATTCTGAAAGTAAGACCTGAAGAACCTCAATCGTATCGCGATTTGGGACTTGCCTATTATGAAAACGGTCAATATCAACAGTCAGTTGATATGCTTTACAATGTGTTGACTAAAGATTGGGACGGAAGATTCCCCGGAATTGAATCGGTTGTGATTGGTGAACTTAGTGCGATTATTAATTTAGTGGGAGATAAAATTGATTTATCAAAAATTGATAAACGTTTGATAAAGAATCTACCTGTTGATCTCAGAGTGGTTATTAACTGGGATGCCGATAACACCGATATGGATTTGTGGGTAACAGCTCCAAGTGGTGAAAAATGTTTTTACGGAAACCGAAATTCCAAATTTGGCGGTTACTTATCACAAGATTATACGAGAGGTTATGGACCCGAAGAGTTTATGCTGAAAGATGCTAAGAAAGGGAACTATAAAATTCAAGTAAACTATTACGGTTCAGGTCGTCAGGATACAAAGAAAATTGTTACAATCCACGTTCAGGTTTTTACCAATTACGGAACATCAATGCAGCAAAAACGGGATTATGTGTTTTCGCTTAACAATAACCGTCAACTAATTGATGTAGAAACTTTCAGCTACAGCAAATAGTTTGTTTGTTTTTCCGATTACTTTAATATTTCTGTCACACTTTTATCAATACCCTCACAAATGGTATCCATAGGTAAGTCGTTGGGATCGTCGCCAAAAGGATCTTCAATTTCAACTCCAATTTCGTTGATACCGAGTAATATTAGGGCAACTATACCAATCACTGGAACCGATAGCCATTGAAATTTCTCATACAAACCAAACGGAAACGATAAGAAATAAAGCATAATAAAAAGTTGAAGATGCGAGGCGTATGCAAAAGGAACTGGTGTTACTCTGATTCTTTCCATTCCACCCAAATTGTTTATTAAATTTCCGAGTTCATTGTTTATTGACAGAAATTCATATTCTTTATATGGTATGGTTTTTTGCACTTCTTTTAATTGTTCGTGAACTAATTGTAAGATTGTAGTTGGAACATTTGTACTCTTCATCACTATATCTAGAAATTCTTGGCGCAAGTATGGTAAATGCTCTTTTTTAACCCCTTCACGCAATTTTTCTTTCACAGCATAATTAAATGAAATAATGAGTTCTCGAAATTTCAAACGGGTTAATTTGTCTTCTTTTAGAATAATGTTGTTAATCAAAAGAGCCAGGTTTCGTGAGGCATTAACATTAGCTCCGGCCAATTTTCTTCCTTCCCAATATCTGTCGTACGAAGTGTTGGTGCGAAAAACCAAAAGCAAACCTAAGGCAAGTCCAACCACATTGTAGACCACCATATCAATTTTAATATTTTTTGAAATCATGCCATGCTCATAGCAATAAACTATCAAGGTTGTCCAACCCATAAAAAAGATTATGCGTGGCAGAATGCCCCATAAAACGGTTCCTTTCCATGCAAATAGTTGTTTTAGCCAAGCTTTGTTGTCATAATTAATCATAAATGTAATTTTTATTTTGGTTTATATTTTTCACCAAGCGCCATATAATTTTTGGCACTCTTTAAATCACCCATCATTTGGTAGGTTTGTGCTATATTCAGGTAGATGGCGTATCGATCGGGTTTTACTTGTAGTGCTTGCTGAAAATAATACAATGAGTTCTTAAAATCACTTTTCATGCCATATACAATTCCCAGATTTTCGAGGGATGATTCATCTTTTGGATCTATTTGTAATGCTTTTAGAAAATATTCCTGCGCTTTGTCTATCAAATGTAGGTTCTGTCCGTAAATCTCCCCTGTTTTACTTAATGCGTCCACGAAGTTTGGTTTGATTTCCAATGCTCTATTAAGTGCAAGCAATGCCGAATCAAATTGATTTAACCCCCGAAAGGCCTTGCCCAGCCCAAAATAGTATTCAGCCTGATTGGGTTTATAGTAATTCAGCAACTGATAACTTTTTTTTGCCTCAACAAATTGTTCGTTCGTATTGGCAGCTTGCGCTACCACCAGCAGATTATTCAGCGCATGGGGGTGTTTTGGGTTTATCTTCAAGCAGTTTTCGAAACAAATTCTGCCTGCGGGATAATCCTTTAATGCAATATTTGCATTGCCCAATAACAGCCAAGTATTTAAATTCCTAGGATATATTTGCAATGCTTTGTTCAAATAGCCTATCGCCTGTTTCACATAATTGGTTTTCTGAATTTTGTTAACGGTTGAATCAGCTTTCTCGAGCAATTTACCCCCGGCCGATGTGTTGCATTTGGCACTATTCACTGACACTTTTACATCGGTGGTAAACAAGGTGAAATCGTCCATCCAAACACGGTTGCGGCTTATAGTTTTCACTGAATAGGCTATTAACAGCACGGCAAGTATAGTAACAGCTAGAGAACGATAACTGGCAGGATTCTTTATTTTCTTGCGCATCACTTCGGTTATAAGCCATGCAACAACAATAGCGAATCCTACCAAAGAGGTGAACATAAACCTTTCATTCATAAAAGTGCCTATGTTAAACACCAAATTCGAAACAATTGAAAATGTGATAAAGAAAAACAACAACGCAAATGATAATATACTTTTGGTGCGAAGTTTAACTATAGCAAAAACAAACAGCCCGCCGTATAGCATTAATGCCAAAATGGTTCTGAAATCAGCGAAACTTACTATCGGTATTTGTTTGGGGTAATAATCGTGCGTGAGCGGATGTGGAATTATGATTAATATAAAGTATTTAAACCAGGTTAACAGTATGGTAGCATATTTCTGCATAAACGTAACACCAATAAACGGGTCGTTTAGTAATTCTATGCTATGATCTTGATTAATTCGCATACCAATCATGCTTACTCTCAATAGAAAATAAGCTACCAATGCCAGTACGGATGGTAGCATCACCATCACATAGTCTTTGCTTTTTGCTTTGGTAAACATATACAGTATCAATGGTATTACTGCTAAAAAAGTCAGTGCATTTTCTTTCGATAAAATGGCAAGAAAGAACATAAAACCTGTTATAAATAGCCAATACAGTTTTGGTTTTTCGATATATTTCAGGCTGAAATAAACCGTGAGCAACGAAAACAACAGGCACAATATTTCGTCGCGGCCTTTAATATTTGCAACCACTTCGGTGTGCAGCGGGTGGGCTGCAAACAATAGTGTGGAAACAAAAGCCAACGACAAATACCATTTGTTGGCATTGTAGTTTTTAAATAGTTTTTGTAAAATAATAAAAAGCAACATACAGGTTACGGCATAAAGCAAAATATTCAACAAATGACCTACAAAAGGATTGAAGCCGAACAGTTCTTTTTCAAAAGCAAACATTACTTGCGATAACGGACGATAACGGCCGCCAGGTAGCAAATTATTTTTACCCAAAAAACCTACAAATGCATCATTCGTAAAAATCTCTTTTACACCCGAAAGCCCTTTTTTGGTAAAGGTGTTTTCGGTAATCATCAACGAATCATCAAGTGTGTATTTCAAATCCAATGTATCGGCGTACAACAAGAACGCGAAAATAAAAACCAGCCATTTTACATATTTTTGCGTCAAAACAGTTGTTTTGGAGGGTTCTTTCTCGATCACAGATTTGAGAGGGTCCGACTTTAGTCCTCTGGTTTTTTTTACAGGAGGTTTTCTATACTTTTCTGCTTTACCTGCTGACATATTTATTATTTGCGTTGATGACTTTCAACTAATCAGGTTTCTTGTTGCTATTTTATAGGAACAATTATATCGCGCCCAACTTTCACCGATTTTTCATCTTTAATATCGTTAGCACGCATTAGGGATACTTTCTCTATTTTAAACTTTGCGGCTATGCCATCCAGGGTTTCGTTTGCCACCACCGTGTAGTTTGCCTTAATCGGAATCGTTAGTTTTTGTTTTTCTGCGATATTATCGTTTTTCAGTTTGTTTTTCAGTTTTATGTATGCCACAGGCACCCCAAATTTACTTGATATTTTGCCCAACACCTCGCCTTTTTTTACCATATAGCTCAACCAAATCGTATCAGGTTTGGCCAGCTGATTGTTGGTGTTGGCGGCCACGCTATCATTTTTATTTTGTGCAATAGAGTCGGATGTAGTGGGTTTTATATTGCTCATTTGTGTATTTACGCTTTGCTTTATAAACAAATCCCAAACAATATATGCCAAAAACAATATGCCTAGAACAATGGCAGCCAATCGAATTTTGCGTTTCCAATCGTCGGTTAGATTTATTTTCGATAAAAAGCCTGGCATCTTAACAGCCAACTTTGGTTTCGATTCGCCGGCAACTTTCTCTGGTTTCGATTCTTTCTTTTTTTCAGTTCTAACTTCTTTCAATGGTGCATTGGCAGCTACAAATTTTGATTTCCGGTTGGATACATTGTAAAACAGTATCAACTGTTCGGTAATATTGTCAACCCCTCCTTTTTCGTTGGCCATTTGTGTTAGTTTCATGGCTTTGTGCTGAACAGATACATTTTCGGCCAACACCTGTTCTATTTCCACATCAGACAACATACCTGTGAGTCCATCTGTACACAGCAGAATAATGTCATCATTGGCGGGCAAAACAGGGCTAACACATACCTCGATCTCCAATTCTGAACCAATTCCTAAAGCGCGTGTAATTTCGTTTTTGCGCGGATGCTGTTCGGCTTCCGATTCGGCTATTACACCCTGATCAACCAAAGTCTGCACATAGGAATGATCGCGTGTAAGTCTGTAAAGTTTGTTTTCAGAAAAGATATAAATACGGCTGTCGCCCACATGCGCATAAAACACCTTATCTTGTCGCACAATCACCATCACTACCGTTGTGCCCATACCAGATAGCTCCGCTTGTTCGCGCGATTTTTTAAATACCACCGAGTTGGCAAACTCAATGGCTGCTGTGAGTGCATCCTGAGGTAAATCGAAATAATGGTTTTCTAAAAAAGCACGTATGTTGTCAACTGCAATGCGCGATGCCGCTGCTCCGCCTACATGCCCCCCCATGCCATCGCACACAATAAACACATGCCCATTGATACATTCAAAATATCCCATATAATCTTCGTTCTCCTGACGTACCAAGCCCACATCAGTTGAATTACCGAAATCAAAATTTTTTAAATCCTTTGTTTTTGTCATAACCGAATTTATTGTTGATTATAAGGGCAAATATACAAAAGAAAATGTGCTATGGTAAAAAAAAAATTGTGAGTTATAAAAAGGTGGGTGTTAGTAATTGAACTGCAAGTAATAAGTAGCAAGTATTGTGCGCTGTGTCGAACAATTTATAACTTATCCTTGTGGGATGTACTGGATTCGAACCAGTGACCTCTGCCGTGTGAAGGCAGCGCTCTAAACCAACTGAGCTAACACCCCCTTTTTGATGTGGAGATAAGGGGATTCGAACCTCCGACCTTCTCGTTGCGAACGAGACGCTCTAACCAACTGAGCTATATCCCCTATTCTCTTTCGGAAATAATTTTTGGGATTATTTCGGTTTCTGAATACAAAAATAGTCATCTTTTTGCTTCTATGATAAATTTATGAACAAATATTGAATAGAATTGTAGCTTAAAATATTTTACAATTCACTTTTGGCCGATAAAAAATTACTACTGCAATTTTATTTCTGGATAATTTAAAAATAAATCGTTAACAAACCCAGTTATTTTAAAAAAATGACGTTCTTTATATCAAAATAGCAAAGATCGCCTTTGACAGTAACCTATAAAACAAAAAAAATGAAAAAAACATTTTTACTTTCCTGTTGTTTAGCAATTGTTTTATTGTTGCAATATAATAATTGTATTGCACAAATGGTTGGAACAAATGCCTACATAAAAGGTACCGGCATAGAACTTGGGATTAATGGTGTTGGAGGTTTTGAAGGAGCAGATATGACGGTTTCTCCTCCTCCGGCAGGAATGCATCCTAACACGGAGACAAATTATTTTGGATTTGTTGCAAATCCGCAAGCAAATGGATGGGCCACCTTTGATGGTGACTTTTTTACACCAGGGGCTCCTGAAAATGGTTGGGGAATTACAATTGGAGACAATAGCCTTATTGCTAGTAACAATTGCAATGATAATAGTGGTATTGATGGATCCATATTGGCTGAAATTCCAGGACAAATAACCAATTACTCACATAATTCTGATTGTTATAATGTTGATTGGGATGGAGATTTAACTTTAGGTACCAATCTTCATTTTCACATTAATTATTTTTTGCAGGAAACAGCCCTCTATTATACCACAACTGTATCTATCACAAACAATACCTCTGCATCAATTCCCACTCTTTACTACTATAGAAATGTTGACCCGGATAATAATGTAATATTAAGTGGTGATTATATAACGCAAAATACCATTGTTTTTCAGCCTGGTACAAGTGGTTGTGCAATTGCACATGTAAGCGCAACTCAAAGTACGCCATGGGACTCCTATTTGGGCCTTGCAGCGGCTGGAAGTGAATGGAGAGCAACCTATGGCGGGTTTTCGAACAGGAGCGGTTATGAATTATGGAATGGGATAACAGGTGGATCGGCACCAACTCCAATTGTACAAACAGATGGGTCAACAAATTTTGCAGATGAAGCTATTGCATTAAGCTATCGTATTCAAAATCTCGCGCCGGGTGCAACCGTAACTTTCAAATTTGTTGTAATACTTAGTGGTGCTTCTGCAAACAATGCGATTGATAATCTAATGTATCTTTCCTATCCGGGATCAACAGGTGTACCACCGTCGGCTTGCAATTCATATACTGATACTTTACATTCTTGTGGAGCTCCAATTCCAATTAGTGTAGATGGTCAGGCAAATAGTGCTTATACATGGACCTGGAGTCCAACAACAGGATTATCTTCATCAACTGGAGCAAATATTACAGCAAATCCTTCAACAACAACAGAATATACTGTTACTGGCACCCCAACAAGCACTTGTTATAATCCTATTACTTTTGTTTTCATAGTAGATGTTAACCCATGTAATATTTTTGTAACCACAAACAATCCCACGGTTTGTGCAGGTGCATGTGCAACGCTAACAGCCACAGTAACGAGTGGAACAGCACCATTTACCTATTCGTGGAGTACGGGTGAAACAACCGCATCTATTACAGTTTGCCCAACACTTACAACAACATACACAGTAACCGTTGAAGACAGCATCAATCTAACCGCTACATCCTTAGCAACGGTATCTATTAATTCAAATTCTGTTATTACTCCAACGGCAACACCTGCAGCAATTTGTATTGGCGATGTATCATCATTATCTGCCACTAGCTCGGTGGTTGGTACGTCTTATACTTGGATGCCCGGCAGTTTAACCGGCACACCGGTTACTGTTACTCCAACCGCCACTACCATTTATACCGTTTCAGGAACGGCTGCAGGTTGTTCAGGATCCGCCACAGTATCATTAACGGTCAATCCCATACCTATCGTAACTTCGTTAGCCACACCTGCCTCCATCTGCAATGGATCGTCTTCGCAACTGAGTGCAAACAGCAGTGTGGTTGCAACAACCTTTGTATGGGCTCCCGGCGCTTTAACAGGAAGCCCGATAACTGTTTCACCTCTCGCAACAACTACCTATACCGTGTTGGGAACAGCTTCGGGTTGTACTGCAAGTTCTTCGGTGACATTAACCGTGAAACCGAATCCTGTCATCACATCAACCGCCACACCACTCGCAGTATGTAATGGTGTCCCATCTTCGTTAGATGCTAGCAGCAGCCAACCCGGAACTACATTTTTATGGATGCCGGGTAGTTTAGCCGGATCTCCAACTACTGTAACTCCGGCCGTCACAACCACCTATTCAGTCATTGGAACTAGTAACGGGTGCACGGGAAGTTCATTTGTAACAATCAATGTATCGAATAATCCTGTTATTTCAATAAGTGCAGTTCCAGGTCATATTTGCCCAGGGGATACTAGCACGCTAAACTGTATTGGTGCTGCGCAAACTTATTCCTGGTCTCCAACAATAGCTATTTCAAATTTCACGGGACCAACAACAAATGCTTATCCAAGTTCAACAACCACCTATACTGTTACAGCCAGCAATAACGGATGCATGAGCACTGCGGATTATACTTTAGTAGTAAGCCCACTTCCAAGTGTCGATTTCACATCCGATATAAGGGAAGGATGTCAGGGACTAACCATACATTTTCAAGATCTTACCACTCCTGCTATTAGTCAATGGAATTGGAATTTTGGCGATACACACATTTCCTACGGCAATACATCTTCTTTACAAAACCCGTATCATTATTATGGCGGTGCAGGAACTTATGATGTTTCTTTATCTGTTGTTACTATGGATGGGTGTAGCATGGCAATTAGCTATCCCGGGTATATTATTACACACCCCATTCCTTCTGCCGAGTTTGCAGTAAATCCTGATATTATCAACGAACTAGATCCTTTAGTGTTTTTTATTGACCAGTCAGTGGGTCCAACAATTTGGAATTGGTATTTTGGAGAACTGAATGTTATTGGCAATATATCCAATTTGCAAAACCCAACCCATGTGTATTCAGATACCGGCATGTTTTATCCTACTTTGGTTGTTTTTACTGATTATGGATGTTCTGACACCGCCGTAAGATCAGTTTATGTAGAACCTAATTTTGCATTTTATATTCCAAATGCATTTACACCTAATGACGATGGAAAAAATCAAAGTTTTATTCCTAAAGGTGAAGGAATCAACAAGCAGACATTCCGTATGCGGATATATGACAGATGGGGAAGGCAAATTTGTTATACAGAGGATATGGAAAACGGTTGGGATGGAAAAATAGCAGGAGGTAAAGTTGCAATAGAGGGCGTTTACACATGGTATATTACTTTTTATGATATCAATCGTAAATACCACTCCTATAAAGGGTCTGTCCTTCTGATAAAATAATTTATATTTTTCAAGTTCCTGAAATTTCCTTATTATTCATGCAGAAATAACTATTAACTAAAGCATTGATATAGTAAATTCGCTTTATCGTGGTTCGTTACGATAAATCAGACTTTGGCGTGCTCATTGGTTCCAAATTTCTATTTGCCAGGGCATAGAAAAAATCAAAAAAAAACGTTTGTAAAAGAAAAGTATATAGCACCTTTGGAACGGTATTGTTTTACAGAGCGATAATAAGTGAAAAAACCAGGAGGATGGTTAGCCACACCCAAACAGAAAATGTTGGAAGGATGATGCACTAAGCTTGGGACTGTCAGATTGGGGAAGATATATGGCGGATGCATAAACACAGAACCAAATACCGCCATCATTATTTTTCTCTTTCCCAATAATTTGTTTCCTTTGCCTTTTGTTTGCGATTTGCTATTGCGAATGTAGCACAGTTTAATTTGATGAAAGTATGAAGGTGTTTATTAAAATATTGTTTGTTTTTGCTTGCATTTTTTATGCTTCGGTCAACCTGTGTTTGAGCCAGGCCATTACTATAGTGGTCAAAAATACCGACAACTCCACTTTGCCGGGTGCTGTGGTGCAACTTACACGTTTGCCCGATTCTGCCAAGCAAAGCAATATCACAAACACCACGGGGGTGGTGCATTTTAATGCCAAAATCAACACAAGTTACCTAATTAAAATAAGCTATTTGGGTTTGAAAACCGTGATGGATACGCTTCCACTGCAATCTGAAGTTTTCCCATCATACCACTTAAAATGCCTTCTGCCTGACCTTTTTCGGCAACAGTTGTTGCACTCATAGCATTGCTACGCGCTTTCGTGATAGCTTCAAATGTTTGACGTTCGTGCGTCATATACCCTTTAACTGTTTCAATCAGGTTTGGAATCAAATCATGTCGTCTTTTAAGTTGAACATCAATTTGTGCCCATGCATTTTTAACCTGATTCCGCAATGTGATTAATGAGTTGTATATGCCAATGATCATAAAGACCAAAATAACAATAACTCCAAGCACTACCAATAAAGCAATTCCTAATGTACTCATAACTTTTTCTCCTATTTTTAATTATTTGTTTTTTAATTTATACGCGAACATATCATTTAATAATTGTATTACTTTGTTATTTTTATCCACACTACCAAGTTCAACTACCTGATGTAATTCTCCTTCATCGAACCAAATACCATGGTCTTTTTTACATTTATCTATCAACACATTTTTATCTTTCCCGACAAACACTTTATTCATCTTTTTCGAGCATTTCGGGCAGCGACGTGGTTTCTCAGGATTATTGCGGTCGTGAATAAACGAATCGAGCAATTGTTTTTTCTCTTGGGTATCATCGAGTAATAACTCTAATTCACCTGCATCAAGCCAAATTCCATCGCAACTCTGGCAATAATCGATTTCAATCTGCTGAAGTTCGAGCACAAGCATTGATTTCTTACATAACGGACAATCCATAATTTTCTATTTAATTTAAACACGGTTTAAAATCGATACATAAAAAGTAATTAAAAATTCAAAACGTGCTTATATCAAATTTAATGTTTTTTTATTTTTCTGCCAAATAGTAATAAATACATGACATAAGTCATGTATTAAGCAAAAAAGACCTGATATTTTACTATCAGGTCTCTTCCATAAATTATTTTAATTTATCAAATGTTACCACAAAGTTTTATAAGTAATGCTTTTAGGCTGTCCATTGCCCCATGCAACACCTACATCGCGATAGGCTTTAATCATATCTCTTTCTAAACCAATCTCCTGATCGTATTTGAAGTTCCATTCACGTTTGTCAACTTCAAGGATTCGTTTTCCAATTTTATCAGATAAAGCTTTTGATTCTGCAAAGCAAGCTGATTTTGGATCGATAGTAGAAAGGATCGTACCTGCCTGTTGAGCTGCATCCCAGCTTTGACCAGCGTTCCATAGATTG
The DNA here is from genome assembly GCA_037128515.1 of Bacteroidota bacterium. Classification (GTDB taxonomy): domain Bacteria; phylum Bacteroidota; class Bacteroidia; order Bacteroidales; family CAIWKO01; genus CAIWKO01. The sequence goes on from JBAXWF010000038.1 coordinate 20,090, forward strand.
GTAGCTTCCGTAAGTTTTGTTTTGCATTCGAAATCAATTTTTTGTTGAAAGATACCTGGAACAACCTGCATGCATTTATTCCAACAATCAGTGCATGCATCCGGAATAGAAGTGAGTTTCCAGAGTGCTTCACCAAATTTGTTCATACCGGCCAGTGATTTTGCATCTTTGATAATGAAATCGCATTGTGCGTTGTAATACTCAATAATTTTTGTTTTTCCTTTTTCAATGAATGTTTGATATGCCGGATCGCTGACTTTTATGTTTTTCAGAGCAGCATTATACGCTTTGGTTTCGTTCTCGCCAACGCCTTTTACCGTAATAGTGGTACTAGCAAAACTTTTTCCTTCGTAACCATCTCCAATATAAAGCGTAACATCCAAAGTATAAGCCTGCATCGGAGGTGCAGTTGCAGTGATATCTTTTGTTTGAACTGTTACATTTGCTGACATAATAAATCGTGCATTCATAACATTGCTGCTCATGCCATTTGCGTTTATTATTTGTGTCAGCTTATTTTCAAGATTTTCCCTAGAGGCTTCCGGCATATTTTCTATTTGTTGCGGAACCCAAGCAGCAAGAGCTAATCTGCCTTTATCAGACATTTTGCCGTCGGTGCCTTGTGCTTGTGCTATTCCAACGCTTAAAGCAAAGATTAGCACTAAAATGATGTTGATTTTTTTCATATTGCTTCGTTTTTATATTCAATTATTTATCTCCTAAAACAATAGTAACTTGTCCCAAGCCTTTCGTCATAAGTTTGTTCACGATGCTGTAAGGTGGGTTTTTTAAAAAGTTTTGTAATTCTTTGCAGAAGCCACGGGCATCAATAGCTTTGCCTGTTGCATCATACAGTGGGATGCGCACTTGTTCAAAAAACATCATATTTTCTGTTGCATCTGTGGTGCTAAAACGTCCTTTGACGGTGTTTTTTGTAAGCCAATCTTCAATGATATCGCCTAGTTCTTTTCCCGAAAATTCTGTTTCAAAATCACTTTCCCATGAATCGAACTTTTTAATTTTAATGGTTATTTCGCGTCCGTTTTCGAACATATCATCGAAATGCGCTTGAAGCGAACTGTTGAAATTATCTAGATGAGCAAGCACAGCTTCTTCCAACAAAACGGGCAATTCGGCAGAAAAAGAGGGAGCTCCCGTTCCTGCAGCAGTTGCAATTTGTTTGTCAGTATAAGAATCCAATCCTTGTAAATTAAAAGTAACGGATTTTTTTGGACCGGTTGTATTCACCGTCCAAGTTAATTGCATGATTATATCAGCTTTGGCAGTTTTCTTTAATTTGTCAACAGGGCTTTCAGAAACACTTGCACCTCCTTTGCTTGTAAGCATAGCATCTTCAGCACTTTCGTTAGCGATACTTTTTAATACCGACTCGGCATTTTTCAAAGGGAAGCCCCTGTCTGCCATCAGTCCGTTTATTTTGCTAATCACTAACAGTAAATCTGCACTTTCTTGAAAAGCTCTTTTATAATCAGGAACTTTTACTTTTGTGCCTTGGTTATCATATTCAATCATAAAACCATTCGTGTTACACCATACATCGCTTGGCAAAATCATAATGGTTGGTTTTTTGGCTTGAGAGAAAGCCGCATTTGAAAATAGTAACACGCAGGTTACTATCAGTAATGTGTTTAATATTTTTTTCATTTTTCTTAATGTTTTCGTTTCTAAAATAATTTATTTAAGTATGCCGTCTGCTTTCATTTTCGTAATAAGTTCTGCTCGTAGCACACGAACAATAATACCATATTTTTCTTGAGAACCTGCTTGTTTGCGTTCTTTAATCACTTCAATATGATATTTTGAACCATCCTTTTCGGATACAAACTGCTTATAGGCGCCTCCATCAGCAAAGAATTTGTTGAAATAGTCTGCATATTTTTCTTGAGCATTAACTTCAAAAATAACAGGCTTTATGTTACAATCAGGCTTTCCATTGCTAATTCCAATGAACAAAACGTCTCTAACGGCATTTTTATAGGCTTGTTCTATTGCATCAGTTCTGTTGCGACCATCACCCCAAGCTTTCAAGGTTTGTGAACCGTCAAGCTCAACGCCCATACATTCGGTCTTAAATGTATAGTTGCCGGCAATCCGTTGTTGCGGGGTAGTGCATCTTCCGAAAATAAAAATACTTAGCGTCAGTGCCGCTAGTATGAATATCTTGTTTTTCATGTTGTTTTTTCTAAACGGTTAAAATCCATTTCCTAAGGCTTTAATGATGCCTGCAGCCTCTAAGTCTTTGCGAAGTTGGTCTTTTGAAACAGACACCACAATGCCAATTTTATATTCTTTACCTACTTTAATTCGGTCCTCTGCACTGATACTACCATCTCCTGAGACGGTAACGAATTTCATAAATTTGCCGCCATCAGCAAAAAAATCTTTAAAAAACTCTGCTTTTTCTTGTTCCAAAGCTGGGTTGCTTACCAAGGGTTTTTGGGTACAGCCTGCACCTTTTCCGGTGAATCCTTTAAAAATAATTCCATGTACAGCATTTTTCTTTGCTTGATTGATAGCCACTGTGGGGTTTTTTGAGTAGGACCACACTTTTATTAAATAGGATCCTGTTGCACCTGTAGATACGCATTCTATTTCGTATCTCCATTCTTCGGTATCATTATTGGCTTTCTTTTTTGCTTGCGCATCCACTACCATTGAAAAACCAATTAAGAATAAAAGTAATACACACGTTTGTTTTACGATTGTTTTCATACATTATTTGTTTTTAGTTATAAATAAAAAGCCTGCCATTCGTTCATAATCGAATAGCAGGCTCATCAGAATTTATTTTACTTGTCGGATTAGCATCCCTGCAAAGAATTTGGATCCACCTTTGAATGTGGTGCAATCTAATTTTGCAGCGGGATTTGTTCCGTCTGCGGCGGGTTCGTCACCTGCATTGTATCTGTTGTCCCAAATTGATTTTTCATCAACCGTGATGGTTCCTTTTGACACATATTTTGTCAATCCTGTTTTTGGATCTTGAGTTTGTTCAAGCACTTCAAATTTGTCGCCACCTTCTAATCCTTCTTTCAAACCAATTTTAGCCGTGATTGGGTTTCCTGAAAACAGAGGTGTTTTAGTTTTAAACACGTCATATTTCTTTTGAAGTTTGGAGTAAACGGCATCAATAGTTCTAATGGTTGCAATTTCAATAATCTGTTCTTCTGTTCTTTTTTCTTTTAATGAGAATGTTACTAAGCCTGTTGCACTTTCGTCTCCAATAAATTGAAGTTTAAATAAATTTGTGTTGTCAAAGGCTGCTTTCTTTTTTGCGTCAGGACTTTTTTTATCCATCCATAAATCATTGTAAAAAACAGCTTCCGTTGAATCATTCCAAACCAATTTATATAAAAACGCGGTAGCCCAAACGGAATATCCTTCTTTTGTTTTCTCATACACTTCATCTGCAGTCTTTTTCGCAGCAGTTTGTAATGCAGCTACTGAAAGTTTATTGGCAGCTAAATAAGCAGCATCTCTAACAACTCTAGCTACTACTTCGTTACTTACAAAATTGAATCTTGAAACAACCACAAATGTATTACCAATTAACTCAACTCCTGCATCAGCTAATGATGCGGTTCCTCTGGCTGCACCTTTTGCAATGTTAGCTTCCATTTCCGATGCATTATATGAACCTCTATCCTGAATTAAACTCATGTCGAAAGTACCATCAGCTTGTCTGTTAAACCATTTTGCCACTAATTGATTGGCGATTTTATTCTGGTCAAAATATTTCAGAATTTTTAAAGGAAGTTCTTTAGCGGCTGTATCAATTTTAATGTCAGCAGCGCCAGTAACAAATTTACCAGCTTTTGATTGTTCTTTAAATATACTGGCTTTTTCTTCCGGTGTTAATGGATAATTAAATGGGTCGAAAGATTTTATTGCCAGAGAATGGTCATTGTATTTATCAGGAAAAGGTGCATTATTAAATGCTTTGATAACAATTTCTTTGTTCGGAAATTTTTCCCCTTCAACAATCATTGTGTGTAATGAACTTCTACGATACTTAACCTCTGATGGGCCATCTTTTTTTTGTGCCATACTTGCAGTTAATAAACCTGCAATTGCAATTGTACCTATTAATAAAATTTTTTTCATCTTTTTTTGTTATAACTTAGTATTTAGTTCCGTTTTTTTTATTGTGGGTTCTGGTCTCCACAGATATTATTTATATCTTAAATATATTCCAACTAGTACACCTTATACAATAACTTTTAATCTATAAATGTAATTAGGCTGTATAAATACAAAAATATTTTAAAGGGTAAATATTTTTTTGAATTATTCGAATTTTATCAATATTAAAAAAATCAGTTTGCCAGTTGAAAAAAAAAATGTAGGTTTGAAGAAAAAATCAATGTACTCTGAAAAGGATTTAGCCCAAATTGCAAATAAAGGAATTTCAATTACCACAATTGAGCAACAACTTGATAATTTTAAAAACGGCTTTCCGCATGTAAAACTCGAAGCGGCAGCCACACTCAACAATGGAATCAAAAAATACAGTCCTCAAACCACAAAAGAACTTGCCGATTTTTACCTGCATCAACTAAAAAATATCAAGACTCATAAATTCGTTCCCGCATCAGGTGCTGCAACACGTATGTTCAACCATTTGTTTGCCTTTAGATATGTGCCTGCCGCCAGGCAAAAAATATTTTTTCGCTATTGGGGCACAATACAACTACGCTAACTTTAGCGGTGTTTACGAAAACCAAAATTTTACATTTAAACACGGCAGTTGGCGATTTTTCACGTTTCATTCCCTCAACCTGTTTAAGCAAACCAAAATAACCTTGAGCGGATTTATGATGATAAACGGGCAACAAAATTTTTATACCCTGAAAAACTTTGGTATGCTGAATGTTGGTTTAACCCAAACGCTGTTTAAGAAACGGCTCACCATTACACTGAGCGCCCGCGATATTTTGCGAACCATGAAAACCTATTTTGAGTTTGCCCAAGGCTCGGTAAATTTTACGGGCAACCGCTATAGCGACAACCAACGTTTTGGCATCAACCTGCGCTATATGTTTGGCATGAAGAAAAAGGATGAACACAAAGGATTTGCCGAACCCGAAGGAGAGTTTTGATTTAGGGAATCACATAATCATAATTATAGCGGTTTAAAAGCCTTAGCAAATCAATAGGGTCGTCGGTTTGAATAATATCTATTTTTTGTTTCAATGCTACCTTGTTTTGAGCATCATTGTTGGGCGACCACAGCATTACATACAAACCTTTTTGATGCGCCAATTCCACATTATCATACAACCATTCGATGGATGTGGTAAAACCAAAAAAATGATTTGCCACAGCATAATCAATTGTACTGGATGTTATTCCCTCGTATACAAACAACTTGTTTGTTAAACCTAGTTGCTGCGCTTGTAATAAAAGGTATTTATTTCCTTCCAAAAAAACACGATCGCTCATGTTGTATTTTTCACACAGACGTTTTATGGCCCTTAAAAACTGTGCACGATATGTAATGGTATCGGCAACTTCGTTATCGACATGGCCGCAATCGAAGGAAAAGTACCAGTTATGTAAATCGGGTAAGTGCGAAAACACATCATCCACCGAATTCACAAAAATGTTGTTTTCCAACGCATAGTATTTGCATTGTTGTATATCGGACCAATCGTGTTCAAACACTCTGCCACCACAGGTGGTTCGGCCATCCATTGTATCATCGTGAAACAGCACCAAAACACTATCGCGTGTCATTTGCACATCCACTTCGGCCCCATCACCTCCAATACCCATAACAGGATAAATGGCTTCGTAAGTATTTCCCGGCATACGGTACAATTCGCCCATACCGCGATGGCCCAGCACCATAACTTTTCGTCCGGCATACGTATCATCGGTATAAACCATTTTTTTCTTGCATTGAATCATCAATAGTATGAGAGCACACCAGATAAGCACTATCGATTTTGTATATATTTTAAAATGCATATCCAAACTGCAAATTTGTAATTAACCAAAAATTTTTGTTTAGGCTTGTCCATTGCGCGTTGAGGGGCATCACGTTATTCACAGTATTATTAGAGCTTTTCAGAAAAAGCTTGCAAAAGAATGAACTTCGTAATTCGGCAAAAAAATGATGTCGTATAAAATATTTTATGCCCACATCCACACCCAAAGCCGTTCGAAACTGATTGATTGTGTTAAAAGTTGTTTCCAGCGAGAGCGAATTATTGCTTTTTAATGTTTTTCGATAATAATTAAAATCAACTGCACCTCCACCATAAAACCCTTGCCCCATTTTTTTCTTCGATTGGCAAAAATAATAGTTATACGAAGATATAAAATGAAACCCGCTTATTTTTGCACGCTGAGTAACCGAATAAAAACCTTGATTTTGGTTAAAAAAATCGTAGTATTTTATAAACGTATAATCGTCGAATAACCCTATATCGAGTGCCGATGACAAAAACCAATGCGATTTGAACTGCCGGGTATAGTTCACATTGAATCGAATTTGTTTGCGATAGTCAAAACAATCGTAATACAACGGAACCCCATCTATTGAAACCGAATTTTTGAAAACCTGGGTGATGCTATCTTGCGCTTTCAGCAAAGGACCATAAGTTGTGAGCATTAGCAACAATATACTAAACTTTATGCCCAACAAAATGCTACTGCTATTCAATGATATTATCATTCGGGTGAAACCATAGATTCTAAGAAAACAAATATCGATTATTTTTTTGAATAAAATCTTTCTCTGACCATTTTTGTTGAACGTTGACCATTTTTTGTTGAACGTTGACCATTTTTTGTTGAACGTTGACCATTTTTTTTTGAAAGGAGAGCCAATTTGTTTGAATGGAGGGAGGGTGATTTTTGTGTGGGAGTGGGAGTGTTCAAAAAGAATCATTCAAATCAGCTTAATCCAAGCTTGCCACGCTTACCAAACACACCGCAACATAAATGGCGTGCGTCACCAATCAATATTTCTTACACTCAAGTGAAAAATATCGACGCTCAAGTGCAATAGTTAAAAAAGACAAATAACGATACACACTTAATTGAACATAAAACATTGTTAAACTACATGATAGTACAAATCTCTAAAAACCAATTCCACATTCACATAGAACAAATCGGACCACAACCACCCGATAATGTTTAAAAATATCCGTAAGAGCGGTGGTCACTCCAAGTACTCTAGGCACTTCAAGCACTCCATGTGCTTTAGGCACTTCGAGTACTTTAGGCACTTCAAGTACTCCAAGTACTCTAGGCACTTCATCCCTAACCCGTCTTCCACCTTTATACTCACCAATTTTTTTATACAAACATTCAAAAAAACCGTACAGCGTAGCAAAAAAAATCGTACGTTTGAAAAAAAATATCCCATGTTTTCAGCCCACGACCTGCAGCAAATAGCCCAGAAAGGAATCGCCCTTTGGCAAATTCAAACTCAACTTCACAATTTCCAAACCGGTTTCCCCTTTGTAGCACTTCAAGCGGCTGCCACACCCGTTTATGGAATCAAAAAATACAATGACGACCAAACCAACGACCTTGCGAACTATTATCTGCAGAACCTAAAAACCATAAGCACCCTAAAATTTGTACCTGCTTCGGGCGCAGCCACGCGCATGTTTAGCCATTTGTTAGCTTTTCGCGATGCCACATCGGCCCAACAAATTCAAAACCTGCAAACCGACAACAACTTCAACTCACCTGCACATTTTTTGCAAAACATGCCGCAATTCGCCTTTTTCAATGATTTAAAAATCTGCATGGCGCAGCAAGGCATCCATATAGATGAAACACTGGCCCAACACGATTACAACACCCTGCTCGATTGTTTGCTGACCCACCGCGGCCTCAACTATGCCCAACTGCCCAAAGCCCTTATCAAATTTCATACATACCCGCAAGATAGCCGCACCGCCCTTGAAGAACATTTGGTAGAAGGCGCCAACTATTGTTTTGATGTCGACAACAAGGTTGACATACATTTCACCCTCTCGCCCGAGCACATCGCTGCCTTTCACCAACTCCTCGCCCAGGTCGTGCCCACTTATCAGCAGCAGTTCCACGTTAACTTCCGCATCACCCATTCCATTCAAGAAACATCCACTGACACCATCGCCGCTAACGAGCACAACCAACCTTTTCGCAACCCCGATGGCAGTTTGTTTTTCCGTCCGGGCGGACACGGAGCCCTCATCAACAACCTCAACCAAATTACGGCCGATGTGGTTTTTATTAAAAACATTGATAACATCGTTCCCGATCGCCTAAAACCCGAAACCAATCGCTACAAAATGGCCCTTGCCGGATGTTTACTAAAAACCCGAAACGCCGTTTACCGGAATTTGCAGATGTTAGAAAACCAAAACTTGTCCGAAAAAATCCTCAACCAAATCATTACCTTTGCCAAAACGGAATTGTTGCATACCTTCAGCAAAGCCTTTTATGCTGCCCCAAAAACCGAAAAAATTAAACAACTCTTCGCCTTGCTCAACCGCCCAATTCGCGTGTGCGGCATGGTGAAAAACCAAGGCGAACCCGGTGGTGGACCCTTTTTGGTGGCCGATGCCCAAGGCAACCTCAGTTTGCAAATTATCGAAGCATCGCAGGTCGATATGCAAAACCCATCGCAAAAAAACATCATGAACCAAGCCACCCATTTCAACCCTGTCGATCTGGTGTGTTGTTTTAAAGATTATAAAGGAAATAAGTTCAATTTGGCTGATTTTGTCGATCCTTCCACCGGTTTCATTTCCATCAAAACCAAAGATGGAAAACCGTTGAAAGCACAAGAATTGCCCGGTTTGTGGAACGGTGCCATGGCCCGATGGAATACCCTATTTGTTGAAGTGCCCATCGTCACATTCAACCCTGTTAAAACCGTAAACGATTTGCTGCGCAGGGAACATTTATAGCTTAATAATTTTTTTTACAATTCGCTTTTCAGCTTGCGTTATAACAAGCAAATAATTTCCTGCCGGATAATTTTCCAAATCAATTTCATGTTGATTTAAACCCACCCAAATCCCAATCTCGTTTTTCAGAAGCAGTTTAGCGTTGTTATCCAACAAATCAACTACAAGCTTTTCGTTGGTTTTCGCATCAATAATAATATGAATAACCGTGTTCGTCGGATTCGGGTAAATTTCAATGTCTTGAAATGTGTCTTGTGTATCAGCCACAGCCGTTTCAAAAGGCTCAATCCCCAGCAAGTCCGCTGGCTGCAATTCAACTTGCGGCTCAGGTTTTATTTCTACGTTTGCACTCGTATCAAGGTCTTTCATAATTTTTTTCCGAACCACCCATGCCAACAACGAATCCACCAAGGGTAGTTCCTTTCTTAGTTTCAAATTCACTTCGTAGCGGTAAATTTTATCCATAGCCCACCCTCCCTTGGGTTCCGATTTTAAAAAATCCTGATACATCAGCACAAACGAGGTGTCTTTGGTTATATATCTGCCCAATGATTTTCGACCGCTGCTATCGCTAGCCTGTAAGTGCAGGGGTTTATTAAATAACAAATAGTAGGTTTCAATCTCAAAATTCCCATTCACATCGGTGATTGCATCATCAAATAGGTATTCCAAGTCATTTGACGAAATTTTTATTTTCGCAAGCGGCAGGTTCGTTTCCGAATCAGTAATGCAGCCTTTCACTTTGTAAGAAGTTTGAATAGCACCATATTGTGCCACCACGGTAGCCCCAAAACCAAATACGAATGCCACCATCCAAAGAACAGTTCTCAGAAGTTTTGTATTAAATTTTATCATTTGTTTAAAAAGTTTCAAATTAGATTCAGTAATTTTGAAAAAGTTTAATCGCATAAAATAATTAACACACACATGGAACTGACAAACATCCCCAACACAATCATAGCAAAGGCACAACAATGGCTGGGCGAAAACTTTGATAGCGAAACGCGCGCACAAGTTAAGCAACTCATAAAAGAAAACCCCGACGAACTTTTCGAATCCTTTTATACCGATCTCGAGTTTGGTACAGGCGGTTTGCGTGGCATCATGGGCGTTGGCACCAACCGCATGAACAAGTATACCGTGGGCATGGCCACCCAGGGTTTGGCCAACTATCTCCACCGGATGTTCCCTGCCAACAAACAAATCAAAGTGGCCATTGCTTACGATTCGCGAAACAACAGCCAATATTTTGCTCAAATCGCTTCCGAAATCTTATCGGCAAACAATTGCATGGTCTATTTGTTTAGTGATTTGCGCCCCACCCCCGAACTTTCGTTCGCAGTGCGACATTTGGGATGCCAAAGCGGCATTGTCATCACAGCATCCCACAATCCCAAGGAGTACAATGGGTATAAAGTATATTGGGATGATGGCGGGCAGTTGGTAAGTCCCCACGATACCAATGTTATTGATGAAGTGCGCAAGATAACATCAATTGATAAGGTTCATTTTACGGTTAAGCCCGAAAATATCAAATTAATTGGTGAAGAAGTGGATATGGCCTATCTCTCTCAAGTAAAAAAGTTATCGTTCATTCCCGACCTCATTCACAAAAATAACGATTTTGGCATCGTTTACACAGCCTTGCACGGCACCGGAATCACTTTGGTGCCAAAGGCATTGAAACAATACGGATTCCAAAACATTCATTTGGTCAACCAACAAGCCATCCCCGATGGCAATTTTCCCACACTAAAATCGCCCAATCCCGAAGAACCCGCAGCCTTGGCAATGGCAATCCAAAAGGCAGTTAACGAAGATGCCGAGCTGGTTCTGGCAACCGACCCCGATGCCGATAGGGTTGGCGTGGCCATTAAAAATGATAAAGGAGAATTCATGTTGCTTAACGGAAACCAAACCGCTTCGCTCCTTATATTCTACTTAGTAAATCAGTGGAAAAATGCAGGCAAACTTCATGGCAACGAATATATCGTAAAAACAATTGTCACCAGCGAGTTGTTGGCCGAAATGGCGAAAAAAAGCGGCGTAAGCTGTTTCGATGTGCTTACCGGGTTTAAATACATTGCCGAAATTATAAAAAAACACGAAGCACAAAAAACTTTTATCGGAGGCGGTGAAGAAAGTTACGGTTATTTGGTGAGCGATTTTGTTAGAGATAAAGACGCGGTGATATCGTGTTGCATGATAGCCGAAACTGCTGTTTATGCAAAGGAGCAGGGTGCTTCGTTGTACACCTTGTTGATGGAAATATACAAAGAATTCGGCATGTATTACGAGAGTTTGCTTTCCATAACCAAAAAAGGAAAATCGGGTGCTGACGAAATAAAACAGATGATGGAGAATTTCAGAAACCATCCGCCAACAATAATCAACAATTCAAAAGTTATTGCTGTTAAAGATTACAAATTGCAAAAAGAAACAAACATGCTTGGCAAGAGTACCAAACCTATTGATTTGCCTGTTTCTGATGTATTACAGTTCTTTACCGACGATGGCAGCAAAATCACCATCCGTCCTTCGGGCACGGAACCCAAAATAAAATTCTATTTCGGCATAAAGGCCGAACTTAAAACCGCTGCCGATTTTGAAAACACGGAAAAAATCTGCAAAGAAAAAATCGAAGCGATTAAAACCGATTTGGCTTTATAGTAATAAATTGTCTTCTATCGATTTATTTCTTATCTTTGCAAAAAATTATACATATAGAGTGATTTTGAGTGCTTTAATTCCCGCCATTCCAAACAATCCGTTGGGATACAAACCCCGAAACACATAACCTTACAAACAACATGACAACATTCGAAGAATTAGGTATTAATCCTCAAATTCAGAGGGCAATACTCGAACTTGGTTTTGAAAATCCTATGCCAGTTCAAGAAGAAGTAATTCCATTAATGCTTAATAAGAAAACCGATATTATTGCTTTGGCACAAACCGGAACCGGAAAAACTGCCGCTTATGGTTTGCCTTTAATTCAGGAAGCGCATCCGGGAACAAAATTCCCGCGTGCTTTAATTTTATGTCCAACACGCGAACTGTGTTTGCAAATAGCCGGCGATTTAAACGATTATGCTCGCTATATCGATGATTTAAAAGTGCTGCCTGTTTATGGTGGGTCGAGTATCGAAACTCAAATAGCGGCTCTTAAAAAAGGTGTTCAAATTATCGTAGCAACTCCCGGTCGTTTAATCGATTTGATAGAACGAAAAGCCGCGAAGCTTTCGGATGTTACCCGCGTGGTACTCGACGAAGCCGATGAAATGCTGAATATGGGATTTCTCGACAGCATCAATGCAATTTTGGCTCAGGTTCCCGACGGAAGAAATACCTTATTATTTTCAGCAACCATGCCACACGAAATTGTGGGCATATCTAAAAGATATATGAACAACCCGCTCGAAGTTACTATTGGTAACCGAAATGCAGGTGCCGAAAATGTAAAACATCTTTGTTATACAGTTCATGCCAAAGATAAATATTTAGTATTAAAACGTATTGCAGACTACAATCCCGATATCTACGGCATAGTTTTTTGCCGTACCAGAAAAGAGACGCAAGAAATTGCCGACAAACTAATTCAGGATGGCTATAATGCAGATTCGCTTCATGGCGATTTATCACAGCCCATGCGCGATATGGTGATGCAAAAATTTCGCATTCGCAACATAAGTTTGTTAGTTGCAACCGATGTCGCAGCTCGCGGCTTGGATGTTAACGACCTTACACATATCATTAATTATAACCTTCCCGACGATCCGGAGATATATACACATCGTAGCGGTCGCACCGGAAGAGCCGGTAAAACAGGTATTTCAATAGCTATTGTAAATCTGAAAGAAAAATATTTGATCAAACAGATTGAGAAAAAAATCCAGAAAAACTTTAAGCATGTGGCTGTTCCCAAAGGAAGAGAAATCTGCGAGAAACAGCTTTTCTTTTTAATTGATAAAATGGAGAAAGTTGAAATTGATCATTCTGAAATTGATACATATTTACCTGTTATCTTTAAAAAACTCGAATGGTTAGATAAAGAAGAAGTGATTAAGCGTTTTGTTTCACTTCAGTTCAATCGGTTTTTGGATTATTATCGTCAGGCATCCGACATCAAAGTCCCGGATGATTATGGTAGTAGTCGTGATGAAAGCTCCCGACGTGATTCGAAACGTAGAGACAGGGATCGGGGTGATAGAGGTGACAGAGGTGACAGAGGTGATAGAGGTGATCGCGGCGATAGATTTGAAAGAAGAGATCGTGGCGATAGAGGTGATAGAGATAGAGGACAGGAAAGATCGGGAGACTTTACCAGAATGTTTATCAATGCAGGCAAAATGGATGGTTTTAACCCCGGTAGCTTAATTGATATGATAAATTCAAGCACTCCTGGAAAAAAAATCGGCATAGGACGTATTGATTTGATGAAAACATTTTCATTCTTCGAAATTGAAAGCCGTTATGCTCAGGAAATTTCAAGACTTTTGAAAAACAAAAGGTTTGGCGACAGAAAAATAAATGTAGGTATTGCAAGCGAAAAAGATGACAACGAAAGACCGTCGAAATCAAGAACCTATTCGCGACACAAAAGATAAATGATCCGTTTGTTATAATATCACCTTTTACCCGGATTAAATTTAGATTCAATATGATTTAAATTAGTTCGGGTAAAAAAATATGCAAAAAAAACCCATCGTATTACGATGGGCCAAGATTAAAATCTTTAATTGTTTCGACTTAAACTAAACGCGTTTAACATTAACTGCATTTAATCCTTTTTTTCCTTCTTGAAGTTCAAAACTAACTTCGTCGCCTTCTTTAATTTGGTCTACTAAACCAGATGCATGTACGAAGTATTCTTTGTCGGATTCACTGTCTTTAATAAATCCAAAACCTTTTAATTCATTGAAGAATTTTACTGTTCCTTTTTTCATTGTTATTGTATTGTGTAATTAAAATATTTGCAAAGATATACAAAAAAACAAACTACTACAAAATATTTGTAAAAAAATGCAATAAAATGTAAAAAATGTTCGAGAATTAACTTAGCAATATAAAATAAATGTGGAAATGTTTCGTGGCAAAACAAAAAAGCCTTGATTTAACAAGGCTTTCAGTAGCGAGGACGAGAGTTGAACTCGTGACCTCCGGGTTATGAATCCGACGCTCTAACCATCTGAGCTACCTCGCCAAGTCAAAGGGTATAATCATGCTAACTACATACAATTGAGTTTGAGAATCGGAATATCAAAATCAGTGATCCCGATTGGATTCGAACCAATGGCCCACAGCTTAGAAGGCTGTTGCTCTATCCACTGAGCTACGGGACCGTATTCCTTTTTTTTAATAATCTTAGTCGGGGTAGCAGGATTCGAACCTGCGACCCCCTGGTCCCAAACCAGGTGCGCTAACCGGACTGCGCTATACCCCGTAAGAATTGATTTTGAAAAAAATAATTATTTTCAGCGGAGAGAGGGGGATTCGAACCCCCGGTACCAGTTGCCCAGTACGACAGTTTAGCAAACTGTTGGTTTCAGCCACTCACCCATCTCTCC
>JBAXWF010000039.1:0-34450 GCA_037128515.1 Bacteroidota bacterium
ATTACTATAATTTAGACGTTATAATTTCTGTAGGATATCGAGTGAAATCCTTGCGTGGGACACAGTTTCGACAATGGGCAACCAAACGACTTAACGAGTATATTCGGAAAGGTTTTGCAATGGATGATGAACGTTTGAAAAACTTGGGCGGTGGTGGCTATTGGAAAGAATTATTGCAACGCATACGCGATATTAGAGCATCAGAAAAGGTATTTTACCGTCAGGTCTTAGATATTTATTCTACAAGTATTGATTACAATCCAAAAGCTGAAGTTTCTATCGCATTTTTCAAGAAAGTACAAAACAAAATTCATTACGCAATACACGGACAAACTGCAGCTGAAGTGATTTATAATCGTAGCGATGCTGAAAAAGATTTTATGGGTTTGATGACTTTTTTAGGGAATCGTCCATATTTGAAAGATGTTGTTGTTGCAAAAAATTATTTAAATGAAAATGAACTTCGATCGCTTGGACAAATAGTTTCAGGGTATTTGGATTTTGCTGAACGTCAAGCAGAACGGGAATAGGCAATGACAATGAAAGATTGGGCTGAACATTTGGATAGAATTTTAACAATGAGTGGTGAATATTTGTTGATAGGAGCAGGTACAATCAGCCATGAAAAAGCAATAGAAAAGGCAACCACAGAGTATAAAAAATATCAGCAAAAAACATTAAGCGAAGTAGAAAAAAACTATTTGGAAAGTTTAAAAGCATTAGAGAAAAAAACCAAAAGGGAAAAATAATGCCAACCCTATTGGCAAGTACATTGCCAAGGCCCTTCGAGCCAATGCTTCAACCAAAGTTCCGCTCGCGGGTAACTTCGTTCCCCGTGTTTAATATGAAGAGTTTCATGCTGTCCAAATAATCCGTTTCCACCTTTCCCCTTTTTCCTCAAGTATTTTAGGCACTCCAAGTACTCCAACTAATTTAGGCACTTTTCCATTCACAAACATTTAACTATGCAAAAATCACCACATAAATAAAAAGGATTAAATTTGTAAAAAAAACCAACCAAATGAATAAACGCATACTTTTTATGGCCGCCGCCATGTTTATGGCTATAGCCTCCAATGCACAAAACAACGATTTATTGTACCAGTTTATGGGCAAATACCACATGATGGATTCGTCGGAACTGTTGCAACCCAAACTACCCAACAAAGCTTTTACCACCACGGCACCGCCCACAGGCAGCATACGTGCCATTGCCGAGTGGGAACCGGCACAATCGGTTTTAATTTCGTATTCGGGTGGGTTTGGCATTCCGTATTCATTAATAGCGCAACTATCCAACAATTGCAACCTCATTACCTTAGTCAACAGCACATCGCAACAAACCACCGTAACCAACTATTATAACTCCAACGGGGTAAACATGGCCAATTGTTCGTTTAAGGTGGCCACGATCGATTCGTATTGGACTCGTGATTATGGCCCTTGGTTTATCATGAATAACAACAGCACCATTGCCATTGTCGATTTTCCGTACAATAGACCTTCGCGTCCTAACGACGATAATGTGCCTGTGGTTATGGCTACTTACCTTGCCGAACCCCTTTACGGGATGAATGTATTTCACACAGGTGGTAATTATATGTGCGATGGCATGGGCGTGGCAGCAATGACTGATTTGGTACTCGACCCACTTGAAAACACATTGACAGATGCTCAGGTTGACACCCTTTTTAAACAATATATGGGCATCACCAAAAACTATATCACCGCCGACCCTTTGGCCGACTATATTAAACACATCGACTGTTGGGGAAAATTTCTGGATGTAGATAAAATATTGATAGCATCGGTGCCCATCACCAATTCGCATTACAACGATTACGAAGCCATGGCAACCTATTGGGCCAACGAAACCTCGTCCTATGGCAACCATTATCAGGTGTATCGCACCTATGAACCCAGCGATGAACCCTATTCAAATTCTTTAATTTTAAACAAAAGCGTGTATGTACCCATCATGGGTGGCACACACGCCACCGCCGACAACAATGCATTGGCAGTGTATCAACATGCCATGCCCGGTTACAATGTGTATGGTGTTATTGGCCTTACGGGCTCCAACAGTTGGGTTTCAACCGATGCTTTGCATTGCCGTACCCACGAAATTGCCGACAAAGGCATGTTGTATATAAAACATTACCCCTTGTTGGGCCTCAAACCCATGCAAACGCAATATACGGTTTCGGCCGATATTTATGCATTAAGCACCAGCAGTATTATCACCGATTCGGTGTATGTAAAATATCGTGTAAACCATGCTTCGTGGATAAAAATTGCCATGACACACGGCACAGGCAACACCTGGACAACCAATATTCCGCAGCAAGTGGGTGGCGACACCGTTGAATATTATATTCATGCTTCCGATCAATCGCCACGCAATCAAACCCACCCTTTGATAGGTGCCCCCGACCCACACAAGTTTTGGATAACTACCACCACAGCCATAGCCCAAAACGAGAACGAAACCAAGGCAGTGGTTTTCCCAAATCCGGCCAACAGCAGTTTGTTTGTGCAGATGAAAAATGCCAACGAATCGCTCACCATTAATATAATTGATTTGTTGGGCAACCAGATAAAAACCATGACTGTGAACAACGATTTCGAAAATATGATATGCATTCCGTTAACCGATTTGCCATCGGGAACCTATTTTGTTCAGATCCGTTCGGGATCGTTTGTTAACACCAAAAAAGTAATGGTGATACATTAAGCAAAACCAAATGAATCAGCATAAAAAAAGCCCAAACATGAATTTGTTTGGGCTTTTTTTTAACGCCTGATGCAATAAAATCCGCAAAGAAATAGTTACCAAAAAATCGTCAACAAATAAATCCTTGACGAAAATAAAGTTTTCTAAAGTTTATTTCTTCTGACTTGGACAGGTTTTTGGAGCATCTTTCATGCAGCATTTTTTATCAACCATCACTTTGGTGATAACTTTCATGCCAGTGGTATCACACATTTTCATGTTGTCGCCACCCATACAACCACCTTTCATCATTTCAACACCGTCAAAATCGCAATCTTTCATGCATTTTTCCATACGCATTTCGCGTTTTTGTTCATGATATCTTTTTGAATCAAGTGCCCTGCGAGCAATACAAAAAGCACCTGTTGTGGCCAACACTAGCATCACCGATACCAAAATGGTGCCCAGTTGAATTTTTTTGTTGTTTTTGTCAACAAAGCCTTTTACAAGAATAACCAAGCCGATAAATCCCGAAAGAACGGCTACAATTGCGAAACATAAAAATAAAATTGCCATAATAATAAAAGTTAAGGTGAATAATTTTTTGTTTAATAGGTACAAATTTAGGTATTTCTATCAATATCTCATCATTTATTAAAAATATTTGTTGTACTAATTTTAATTCGTATGCTAAAAAGTGGTATTTTCACGACTAAATTCAAAGTCATTCCTCAAAAAAATTCCTTGTTATGAAGAAGCTCATGTTTGTGTTAATAATGATGGTTTGTTTGCAAACGCAAGCCGCATTTGAAGATTATTTCGAAAATAAAACCCTACGAATTGATTATTTCCATACCGGAAACAATCTTACCGATTCGTATTCAACCGACCAATTGATAATGGAACCCTATTGGGGTGGTTCAAAAGTAAACCTGGTCGACATTTTCGATTTTGGTAAATATCGTTTCATGGTTTACGATGCAGCATCAAACGTATTGTTGTATTCCAGAACCTATTCAACATTATTCTCCGAATGGCAAACCACCGACGAAGCCAAACTCACCGTGAAAACTTTTTCTGAAACGGTTTGTTGTCCTTTTCCGAAAAACAAAATACGTGTTGAGTTTCAAAACCGCAATGCCAAAGGGGTGTTCGAAAAGAAATTTGAATTATCCATCGATCCGAAAAGCTATTTTATTTCGCAAGAACGCAAAATGATTTTCCCAAAATATGATATACTGAATTCCGGCGACCCGGCTGTAAAAGTCGATATTGTTATTATTCCCGATGGATACACCAAAGACGAAATGGATAAATTTATTAAAGATGCCAAACGTTTTGCAGGCTATTTATTTAATGCCACACCGTATAAAGAAAACAAATCGAAATTCAATATCTGGGCTATTGAAGCCCCTTCGGTTGATTCAGGAACCGATTATCCCGGCACCGGAATCGGGAGCACGTTATTTCATAGCTGGAAAAATACGATTGTTGGAACCAGCTTTTATACTTTCAACACCGAACGGTATTTGATGACAAGCGAAAATAAAGCACTTCACGATGTTGCTGCCAATGCACCCTACGATCAAATTTATATTATGGTGAATACCAATCATTATGGCGGAGGTGCTATTTTCAACCATTATGCGGTGTGTGTGAGCGAAAATTATAATGGCGAATATGTGTTTACCCATGAGTTTGGGCACTCCTTTGCGGGTCTGGGCGACGAATATTACGATTCGGAAACGTCGTATAACGAGTTTTATCCATTAACCGTTGAGCCATGGGAGCCCAATTTAACCACCTTGGTAAATTTCGATATTAAATGGAAAAGCCTAATAGGTAAAGATACACCTGTGCCCACACCCAATGATGTCAAATACAAAGGAATTGTGGGCGTTTTCGAAGGCGGTGGCTATGTAACCAAAGGTGTTTATCGCCCATCTTATGATTGCAGCATGAAATCAATATCCGTTAACAATTTTTGTCCTGTTTGTCGTATTGCAATACAAAAGATGATTGATTTCTATTCAAAATAATTCGGAACTCTCGATAACCTTTTATAATAAAAATACTATTTTCGCAACGAATTTTATAAACGAAAAACACGAACTATGGCTATTACCAAACTGGATCAAATGTTTGACTTGTTGAGAAGCAAAGATAAGAAACGTTTGGTTGCTGCATTTGCCAACGATTCGCATACCATAGGAGCCATAAGTCAAGCTATCGACCATGGTTTAATTGATGCAACTTTGGTTGGCGATTACGAAACAATTGCAAAAGTATGTACACAAGAAAATATCGATATCACCAAGTTTTTAATCGTTCAGGAAGCCAATGAATCTAAAGCTGCAGCAAAAGCTGTTGCTCTGATTCGCGAGGGCAAAGGAAATTTATTGATGAAAGGCTTGGTAAGTACCGATAAATATATGCGAGCCATTCTGAATAAAGAAACCGGATTAATGGCATCCAACGCCATGCTTTCGCATGTAACTGTAATTGAAACGCCCAATTATCCCAAATTATTAACAGTTGGCGATGTTGCCGTCATCCCTTTACCTGATTTGAAACAAAAAATCGCTATCACCAATTATGTGATTGAAGTGGCCCATGCATTGGGAATCGAAAATCCCAAGGTGGCCATATTGGCAGCATCCGAGCAAATGTCATTGACAATGCCGGCTTGTACTGATGCCGCAATTATTTCGAAAATGGCCGAACGAGGTCAGATTAAAGGTGCACTGGTTGATGGCCCATTAGCTTTGGATGCCTGCATCGATATGGAGAGTGTTCAAATAAAGAAAATTAAAAGTGCTGTTGCCGGAGATGCTGATTGTATTATTTTCCCCAATATCGAATCGGGCAATGTGTTTTATAAAACAAACACCAAATTGGCTGGCGGAGAATTAGGTGCTATTGTTGTGGGGGCCAAGGTTCCTGCTGTGTTATCTTCACGGGGCGACAGCGAAAAAACAAAACTATATTCAATTGCATTGGCCGCCCTTGTGGCAAAATAAAATAAATAATCTACTCAAAAAACTATGAAAGTATTAGCTATAAATCCGGGTTCAACCTCTACCAAGATTGCTGTTTACGAAAACTTTAAACTATTTTTTCTAAAGAACATCAAACATTCAACCGAAGAACTTGGTAAGTTCAAAAAAATATCCGACCAATTCGAGTTCCGAAAAAACATAATTCTCGACGAGCTTATCGAAGCCAAAATTGACATTGAGTCTATCGATGCTGTGGTTGGTCGGGGTGGTCTGGTAAAACCTATCAAATCGGGCGTTTATGAGGTTAACGATGCCCTGAAAAGAGATTTGATTGCCGGTATGCAAGGCGAACATGCAAGCAATTTAGGTGGTTTAATTGCTTCGGATATTGCCAGTATGCGCGAAGAGTTGAAAGCATATATCGCCGACCCAGTGGTTGTGGATGAGCTGGATGATATTGCACGCATTTCGGGGCATCCGAATTTTGTGCGAGTATCTATTTTTCATGCGTTAAATCAAAAAGCAATTGCAAAAACTCATGCACGATTCTTAGGTCAGAAATACGAAGAAATGAATTTAATTGTTGCACATCTTGGAGGGGGTATCAGTGTTTCAGCTCACCGCAAAGGTCGGGTTGTAGATACAAACCAGGCTCTGGATGGCGATGGGCCTTTTTCGCCGGAGCGCAGCGGAACATTGCCTGTTGGGCAGTTAGTCAAAACATGTTTTTCAGGAAAGTATACCGAGGTTGAAGTTATGGATATGATTCGTGGAAAGGGTGGTTTAACAGCTTACCTTGGAACAAACAATGCTTCCGAAGTGGAAGATCGGATTAAAAACGGGGACGAAGAAGCAAGAAAAATATATAAAGCCATGTCGTATCAAATTTCCAAATGTATTGGAGAAATGGCTACAGTTTTAAAAGGTGAAATTCATGGAATTCTGATAACAGGTGGAATTGCATATGATGAAAATTTTATTAGCTGGATTAGAGAACGTGTGCATTTTATTGCTCCGGTCTATGTCTATCCGGGTGAGGATGAAATGAAATCATTGGCTATGAATGGAATGATGGTGCTGAATGGGCAAATAAAACCGGAAATTTATATCTAGAAATACATGCAATTATACGAGAATAATCAGTAGTGAATTATTTATTTGAAAATAATTGAGAAAAAACTTGCATCTTACCTATTAAATGTCGTACTTTACGAAAAAATTTTCAACAACCAAGTTTTTTTATTATAAATAACGTTCTATATATAAACCAAAACTATAAACCAATGAAACCAAAATTCTACTTATTATTTACAGTTTTATTTGCTGTCGCAATTGTGTTCAGTTCTTGTAAAAAACAAAGCACTGAAATTACACAGCCCGAAAAACCGTATGTTCCCTTAGCAAAAGAAAATACCTTATATGGTATGGGAACAATGCATGGATTTCCTACAGGTACACATTTTTCGCTGCCATCTTATGTTCATATCATTGGAGATATTCGTGGTGGAATTCTTGGAAAATCGTATAACGTTGATAAAGCAAAATATCAAGGTTTATTTCCTTATGTGCTTCCAGAAAAAAGCTGGATTGATTATGGTACAGGAACCTTTGTAAATTTATATATTAAATTTTACAATTCGCTGGCAACTGGTGTAACTTTAACCTTACCCGGTGGTTTAATATTTTGTGATTCAACTGATTTGAATGATTCAATAGGAATTTATCAAAAAGGATATATTTTACAATCAGTTAATATTCCAATTGCAGCTCAAGATACAGCGTTTGCTTGTTTAAGGGCATATTGTTTAAATGCTCATTTAATGCCGAGCAATTATAACGCAGTTTATTATATTGGACCCATAACAAACAACCCTGATTTAAACCAGATATCTTCAATTATGGCTCCAAAGCAATATCCTTTTGGACAAGAAGGAAGTATTCAATCAATAAT
The DNA here is from genome assembly GCA_037128515.1 of Bacteroidota bacterium. Taxonomy (GTDB): domain Bacteria; phylum Bacteroidota; class Bacteroidia; order Bacteroidales; family CAIWKO01; genus CAIWKO01. The sequence goes on from JBAXWF010000039.1 coordinate 7,664, forward strand.
TTGGAATGTGACTGATTATGGACAAACATTAACAACTGCTGATGTTGCATTTTTGAACGCATTGCCTTAATAATAATATGTATTATAAAAACCGGCTTTATGCCGGTTTTTTTTTGTTTAACAAGAAAACATTTTTTTTGATAAAGTGTTTTAGAAAGAAATATCTTTGCTAAATGTTAGCATTTGGAAGTTCAGTACCTAAAAAAATCAAAAATTCTTGAGGAGAAGCAAAGGTTAGATGAAACAATATCTTGATTTATTAGACCATGTTCAACATCATGGTACGCAAAAATCTGATCGAACCGGTACCGGAACATTAAGTGTTTTTGGATATCAAATGCGATTTAATCTTCAGCAGGGTTTTCCGCTGCTTACAACAAAAAAGCTTCATCTCCGCTCTATTATTCACGAACTATTATGGTTTTTGAAGGGCGATACCAATATAAAATACTTGAACGATAATAATGTTAGTATCTGGGATGAATGGGCCGATGTGAATGGTGATTTAGGTCCGGTGTATGGGCATCAATGGCGATCATGGCAAGGTGCCGATGGCAAAACAATTGATCAGATTTCGCAAATTATACAAACAATAAAAACGAATCCGGATTCGCGTAGAATTATTGTAAGCGCATGGAATGTGGGGGAAATAGAAAAAATGGCACTTCCACCATGTCATGCTATGTTTCAGTTTTATGTGGCTGATGGTAAATTATCATGTCAATTGTATCAGCGCAGTGCCGATATCTTTATCGGAGTACCTTTTAATATTGCTTCATATGCCCTGTTAACTATTATGGTAGCACAGATATGTAATCTACAGTGTGGAGATTTTGTTCATACACTTGGAGATGCTCATTTATATCTCAATCACCTTGACCAAACTAAATTACAACTGACACGTGAACCTCGAAAATTACCTATTATAAACATAAATAAAGAGGTAAAAGATATTTTTGGATTTCATTTTAATGATTTTGAGTTAATAGGATATCATCCGTTGCCACACATAAAAGCTGATATTGCTGTTTAATTTATACTATGACACAAAAAAAACAAATTTCTATTATTGTTGCCATTGCAGAAGATTGCGGAATCGGAAAAGATAACCAGTTACTTTGGCATATTTCCGAAGACCTTAAACGATTTAAAAGACTCACAAGCGAACACACAGTTGTAATGGGTAAAAAAACTTTTTATTCATTACCTGTTAGGCCTTTGCCGAAACGGAGGAATATTATAATAACGGATATTTGCAATGAAGTTATTCAAGGTTGCGAAATGGCATATTCAATAGAAGATGCTATTGCAAAAATGGATAATAATGCCGAAAATTTTATTATGGGTGGTGCAAGTATTTACCGGCAGTTTTTTACTATTGCCAATAAATTATATATTACCAAGGTTCATTCAAAATTTGAGGCAGATACATTTTTTCCTGAAATTAATGAGTCTGACTGGTTACTTATTGAGGAAAGTCAAACGTATACGGATGAAAAAAATAATCTTTCTTACACTTTTTGCACTTATTTAAAAAGTGAAAAATGAAAAATAGAATTCCTTTGATTATAGTGGCATCATGCTTTGTTATTTTAAGTCAGTCATGCAAAAAGAACAATACGCTAACTGATAATGATACCCGCCAACTATTGATTATTAATACAGCGGAAGTTCTTTCAAATGATGCTTTTAAAACATTTTTGTATACATGGATTCGTATGGAAGATAGTCTGTTTCATCCAAACAATCCAGCTAATTTTCGGTATAATGAATTATGTATGCAGGTAACTTTGGTTCCCTTCGACACAACTAATTGGCCGAAGACATTAACAATAACCTTCCCCGACAGCAATTGCAATTGCAATGATGGGCTGAGGCGATTGGGTAGAATTGACATCATAATAAACGGGAAAATTTCTCAAGTGAATTCGTCCTATAAAATCAGTTACAACAATTATTTCGTGGACTCAAAACCACTAATTGGCAATAAACGATTAACTATAATTTATTCTGAAGCTGCAACAAGAATTGTGTTTTATGATACCTCCGAAATGAAAATCCAATTTGGAACCGATTACTTTTACTGGAATGCTAATCACACGCTGGATTGGGTTTTAGGAACCTCAACTCACAGCGACATGAATGATGATTTGTTTCATTATAATGGCAAAGCAACTGTTGTTCCTGCTGCTGAAAATACATCAGATATAGGGAGTTTTAAAAGTAATATTATTCAAAGTATGAAATTTACAAATTGGTGCTTCTGGATACGAAATGGTGAAGTGGAAATAATACCTGAGAATTTTTCGAGCAAAACGGTTAATTATGCTGATACAACCTGTTCACGACATGGATTTTATACCGTTAATAACGAAACCTTCGATTTCGATTTCTAAGTTTTTTGCTTTTTCTTTTTGGCAGCCGGAAATAATACATTATTTAAAATCAACCTGTAGCCAGGCGAATTTGGGTATAAATTTAAATCAGTAGGAGGGTCATAAACAAAATGCTGATAATCTTCCGGATCATGGCCACCTAAAAATGTCCACATGCCTTTTCCATATTCCCCATGAATATAACGGGCTTCTTCTGCCGATTTGTTTTCGCCCATAATAAGTACACTTGATTTAACATACTTTTCGTTAAAAGCTGTGCTCTGACCCATAAATCCTTTTATTATTTGTGTGTGATTTTGGCATAACATTGTAGGAACTGGGTCCCATTTGGCTGAATAATCAAACAATGTGAAAAAATCGTTTTGAGGCAGTATTTTTCTTGTTTGTGTTACATCAATATTTGAAATTTCATACTCATAGGGGTTAGTTGAAATTTTGAAATTTGTGAAAGCAAAACACTGTGAATAGTCGAGTTTCTTTTGAGCATTCGCATCGATAGGGTCGCCATCAAACATCACATCACAAATGTCGGTGCCTTCGGCAGCTAAAGCCACATCATAACTGTCTGGAGCCGAACACATGGCAAAAAGATAGCCACCACCTGCTACAAAGTCGCGTATCTTTTTCGCAACCGCCAGTTTCAACTGCGATACTTTATCATAACCCAATTTATGTGCTGTTTCTTCTGAAATCCTTACATCTTCGCGATACCATGCGGCATCTTTATATGCCATCCAAAATTTGCCGTATTGGCCCGTGAAATCTTCATGATGCATGTGTAACCAATCGTACTTTGGTAACAATCCGGTGAGTACTTCTTCATCGTAAACAACATCATACGGTATTTCAGCATATTTCAATACCAAGGTAACTGCATCATCCCAGGGAAGTTTATTTTTTGGTGAATAGACAGCAATTTTTGGCACTTTAACCAGTTTTACATCATCCATATTGGCTTCAGGGTCGGCAATATCTAATAAAATAGCCGAAGCCTGTGCATCTGAAATTACCTCGCACGAAACACCACGTATATTGCATTCATCTTGAAACGATTTTGCAAATTTGAACATAAAACTACCGCCCCGATAATTCAGCAGCCAACTCACTTCCACTTCTTTTTGCAATATCCAATAGGTTATACCGTAGGTTTTAAGATGATTTTTTTGCGCATCATCCATTGGCAATAGTAAATAAGCTCCAAAACTTAATCTGAAAATCAGCAGAAAAATAGCAAATGTTATAATTTTCTTCATTGTGGTTTTAGAAAAAATTCTTTGATTCGTATTAACGGATAATCATAACGATGTAGTATGCAAAGTTACGATAGAATACGGAAATAGTTGTAAAATATACTACGCAGCATTAAAACGGATAGCCTTCGGTATTGTTATCGCCATTATTTCCTGAGGCTTTGTTCATTTTTGAGGGCAATATTTTTGAAGGTGTTTCGTAAAACTCGTGATTGGGTTCTATACTTGAACTAGTGTCACCATCGTAGCCATCGGAATAATCGCAGAACTTACCGATGCGGCTCTGAAAACGAAGTTTTACTTCTCCTATTTGTCCGTTACGATGTTTTGCAATTATTATTTCGGCCAATCCCTGTGTGGGGGTTTGATCGTCGAATTCTGTGATTTTATAATATTCGGGGCGGTAAATGAATAATACCAAATCGGCATCCTGCTCAATGGCACCCGATTCACGCAAGTCGGATAATATGGGTTTTTTAGAACCGGGCCGTTTTTCAACTTCGCGGCTAAGCTGCGACAAAGCAATTACTGGTATATTCAGTTCTTTTGCCAATCCTTTTAAGGCTCTGGAGATGCTGCTGATTTCTTGCTCGCGCATGCCTTTGTTTTCGACATTGGCTGTCATCAGTTGTAAATAGTCGATGATGATGAGTTTGATGCCATGTTGAGCTACCAAACGACGGGATTTTGCGCGAAGTTCGAAGATGGAAAGGGCAGGGGTGTCGTCGATAAAAATGTGTGCATCTTCTAACTTTTTTATACGGCTGTTGAGTTGCTGCCACTCATAATCTTCGAGCTGGCCACGACGAAGCCTGTCCGAAGGAAGTTCGGTTTCCATAGAAATTAAACGCAACACGAGTTGCAAGCCCGACATTTCGAGGGAGAACACAGCAACTGGTACGCCGTGTTCGATGGCGGCATTGCGCGCCATGGAAAGAACAAAGGCTGTTTTTCCCATGGATGGACGGGCTGCGAGAATTATAAGGTCGGACTTTTGCCAGCCGGCGGTTATCCGGTCTAATGCACTGAATCCGGCGGGAACTCCTAAGGTGGGTATTTCGTTGTTTTCGTTGGCTTCTTTGGCTTTTTCGATTTCGCCTATGGCTTCTTTTAAAATTGCCTGCATGTCGATGTATTTTCGGCGCAGGTTGGTATCGCTTACATTGAATAGGTTGCTTTCGGCTTTATCGAGCAATTCAAATACGTCGGTGGTATCTTCGTAGGCTTCGTTGGTGATTTCGCCCGAGATGCGAATCAATTCGCGCTGAATAAACTTTTGAATTAAAATGCGCGAATGAAATTCGATGTTGGCGGCCGAAACCACGCGCGATGTGAGTTGTGCGATGTAATAGGGGCCACCACAAATATCGAGCATCGCCATGGATTTTAGTTCGTTGGTAACGGTTAATATATCGACAGGATGCGAACGGTTAAACAAATTGCGAATGGCTTCAAATATGTGTTGATGCGTTTCTTTGTAAAAAACTTCGGGTTTTAATATTTCGATAACTGTTGCCAACGCATCTTTTTCGAGCATTAAAGCTCCCAGCACCGCTTCTTCTAACTCTATTGCTTGTGGTGGAATTTTTCCGTATTGAAGCAACGCTTGTTCTGTGAGGGCTGGTTTTATTCGTTTTCGTACACTTTCTGCCATAATTTTTTTTTGGGATAACAAAAATAGTGTAATGTTTAACGCAGTGAGGTTTTTTCTGCGTAAATAATTTTCAACACTGTTTTTTTTGAGGTTTAACTACAATTTATCAGGAAACGGAACTATTTTCCTAAACTCATATTTACAAAATCAGCTATAAAAAATCATATCTTCGGCTATCATTGGCTTATTCTGATATTTCAGAAACAATTGAACGATGGTGATGACATCTTTTTGGCAATAGACCATGATTCGGTTTAAGTCTTTGTCCTGCCAATAAACGCGACACACATCGGCTCCGCTGATATCGTTTTTGGGTGTGGGTATTTCGAACAAAGCACACAACAAGGCCAGCGAGGTATAGCTTTTGTAATCGCCAAAGCGCCACAAATCCATAGTATCGAGGAGTTTTACTTCCCAAGGTTTTTTCCCCGATATATCGAGTAGGGTGGGTAGTTCCACACCATTTACTACCATGCGGCGGCCTAGGTAAGGAAAATCGAATTCTTTTCCGTTGTGGGCGCAAAGCAAACTGTTGTCTTTATTATAATAGGTGTTGAGCATTTCGGCAAACTCGAGCAATAACTGTTTTTCGTCGTGACCGAAAAACGATTTCACTTTCATCGTTCCGTTGGAAACATAGGCCACCGAAATGCAGATGATTTTGCCGAATTCGGCATAGATGCCCGCCCTGTCGTAAATTTCTTCGGACGATTGGGTTGTGTTTAGTTTGGTGGCTTTTTGGTCCCAAAGTTTACGAAAATCGGTGGGCACAAGGCTGTATTTTTCCCATTTGGGCACGGTTTCTATATCCAAAAACAGGATGTTGCTGATGTTGATTGATGCTAACATGGGGCGCGGTTTTTTAAGCAGATAAAATTACAAATTGTTTTTTAATTATGCTTTAGAATTTTTTCATTTATTGACTTGTTTCGTCACCAACAAAAATTCCGTTTAATTAGTGTACTTTTGCACTCGTTTTTTTTAATCTGCGTGCATGATTTCGGTTAACCAGCTTTCGGTTCATTTTACAGGGGAATACATTTTTGATTCTATTTCTTTTATTGTTAACGACCGCGATAGAATTGGGCTGGTGGGCAAAAATGGGGCGGGCAAAACCACTTTGTTGAAGATTTTCGCGGGTTTGATGGAGCCCGAAAAGGGTTCGGTGTCGTATCCTTCGGGCACCACCATAGGATATTTGCCGCAAGAACTATCGGTGCAAAGCAGCAAAAACGTGTTCGAGGAGGCTTTGAAGGCTTTTGAATCGGTGTTGAATATCGAAAAAAACATTAAAAAATATTCGGAGGAACTCTTGCACATTACCGATTACAGCTCGCCGGCCTATTCGCGTTTGGTTGATAAACTAAACACTGCCAACGAGCAGTTTAAGATTATGGGTGGCGAAACCATTGAGGCCGATGTGGAAAAGGTGTTGCTGGGCTTGGGTTTTGAGTCGGCCGATTTTGAGCGCCCCATGAGTGAATTTAGCGGCGGGTGGCAAATGCGGGTGGAGCTGGCCAAATTGCTGCTACAACGCCCTTCGTTGTTGCTGTTGGATGAGCCGACTAACCATTTGGATATTGAATCCATTCAATGGTTGGAAGATTTTTTGATTAGTTACCGCGGCGCGGTGTTGCTGGTATCGCACGATAGGGCGTTTTTGGATAACGTGACTCAACGCACGGTTGAAATTTCGCTTGGAAAAATTTTCGACTACAAAGCTTGTTATTCCGATTATGTGATGATGCGTGCCGAACGCATCGAAAGCCAGATGGCTACCTACAACAATCAGCAAAAGCAAATTGAACAGATTGAACGGTTTATCACCCGTTTTCGGTCGAAATCGACCAAGGCGCGACAAGTGCAATCGCGGGTTAAATATTTGGAAAAAATGGATATTGTGGAGGTTGACGAAACCGACACTTCCACCATTCGGTTTATGTTTCCGCCGGCACCCCCATCGGGCAAAGTGGCGGTGGAGGTCGAAAACGTTTCGAAACGCTATGGCGAAAAACTTATTTTGAGCGATATTGACCTGGCGGTGACTCGTGGCGAAAAAGTGGCTTTTGTGGGGCGCAACGGCGAGGGCAAATCCACTTTGGTGAAGGTGATACAAAATCAGGTGGATTTTGATGGGAAAGTGAAGCTGGGCCACAACATTGCGGTGGGCTACTATGCGCAAAACCAAACCGACTTGCTGGATATGGAGAAAACCGTGTTCCAAACCATTGATGATGTTGCTGTGGGCGATATTCGGGTTCGCATTCGGGCAATTTTGGGGAGCTTTTTGTTTGGTGGCGAAACTATAGATAAAAAAGTGAAGGTGCTATCGGGGGGCGAAAAATCGCGACTGGCTTTGGCCAAAATGCTGTTGTCGCCCGTGAACCTACTGATTTTGGATGAGCCTACCAATCATTTGGACATGGTTTCGAAAGATATTCTTAAAAACGCTTTGTTGAAATATGATGGCACACTGATTTTGGTGTCGCACGACCGCGATTTTCTGCAAGGGCTAACCACCAAGGTGTATGAGTTTAAAAACCGAAAAATACGCCAATATTTGGGCGATATCTACACTTTTTTGGATGCCCGCGACCTAAATACCCTGAAAGAACTGGAACGCAAAACCACCCTGCGCACCCCCGACCAAAAAATCCAGACTGCATCGGACCACAAGCTGCAATGGGAAAAGAAAAAGGAGCTAGACAAAGAGGTTCGCAAATTGCAAAACCGAATTGACGAGCAGGAGAAAAAAATTAGCCGCCTAGAAACCCAAACCACCGAACTGGATGCCGTGCTTATGGACCCCGACAAATATAAAGAAGCCCTGAAAACCCCGGGCATTTTCGAAAAATATCAGGAGCTGAAACGCCAACTAAAAGCCGAAATGGACCTGTGGGAAAAACTACAACTAGACATGGAACGGACTAACCAGAAACCAAAGGGCTGATTGGCCGGGGGCGGGTTTTTTTGAGGTGAAAGTTTATAAAGGTGAAAGGGGGGGGGGGTAGGATGTAATTGTTTTGAATGGTTACATTGTTACATTGGTTTATTGTTGAATGGTTAAATGGGGTGCTGGAAACCGATGCGATGGCATGGCAAAACACCAAATAATCGATTTTTTGCACTTGGCTAATTTTTATGGAAGGTAAAAAGTAGCTTATTCTACTGCTTGTATATTTTACTCAAAACCCATAAAATAGATTATTTGCGTTTTGTTGATTTTAGCAACAACCCAAAAAAACAGTATTTCGATCATTGGGTTTTGAATGATTTCATCAATCCGTTTCAACGAAATTCGTAAATTTTTATGCAATTCCCGGGCAATTCCATCCCCCCTCTTTTTTAACTACATTATAATAATAGGTGACATTCCAAAGCCCGAAAACCAAAAAAACCTGCACCGTCCCAAGCCCGCAGGTTTTTTTATGCCCTCAACAATTCAACAATAAAACAATTTAACCATTACAACCCACCACCACCGATTACATCCCGCCCCCTGCCGATTGCCAACTTCCTAAATCTTTTTCCCATAGGCCAAATCGCCGGCATCGCCCAATCCGGGTACGATATACGATTGGGCAGTGAGTTCATCATCCACAGCACCAATCCACAAAGTGGTGGTGGCGGCCGCAAATTTCTTTTTCACAAATTCCACACCCTCGTGGCTGGCTATGACTGCCACAATGTGAATGTGTTTGGGTTTGCCTTTTTCCAACAGCGATTTGTAGGCCAGCTCCAACGACGAACCCGTGGCGAGCATAGGGTCAACAATTATTAGCACGCGGTCTGTTAAGTCGGGGCTCGAGGTGTATTCTACCCGAATATCAAAATGCCCATCTTTGTGGTGATAACGATAGGCTGTAACAAAGGCGTTTTCCGATTGGTCGAACATATTTAAAAACCCCTGATGAAATGGCAGCCCTGCACGCAAAATGGTTGCCAACACCGGAAACGTTTTCAACACCGGCACTTCGGCAACGCCCAATGGCGTGTGCACTTCGCGCAATTGATAATCCAGCACCTTGCTTATTTCGTAGGCAAATATTTCGCCCATGCGTTCAAAGTTGCGCCGAAAACGCATGCTGTCTTTCTGAATTTCGGCATCTCTAATTTCAGCTATAAACTGATTTAGTATCGAGTTTTTTTCACCTAATATTTTTACCATTTTGTTGCGGTTTTGTGGTGCTAAGATAATCTATTTTTTGGCTTTACCAATCATTTTTATAAAACTATTTACTATCAATGGCAATTTGTTGACGATTACTTGCTGATAATTTTTCTCCACGGCGCCAAAACTGCGGTAGAACCGCGCCAACGAAGGCGAATCGGAACCTTCAAAATCGAGCGTTACCATGCTTGCGGCATGATGCCGAATAAATTGGTCCACCAAATAGGGCATGGCACCCACCTCTTTGCCTTTGGCGTTGGCCGCCGAAAACAAAAAATATGCTTTAGACTGATAGTAGCCAAACAGCACAGCACCACACAACATCTCGCCGCAATACACTTCCCATATCTCCGCCTGTTGTTTTGCCGCCAACAGGGTATGCACTTTTTGCACCACCTCATAAAAGTCATCGGGCAAAGCAGCCAGCGTTTTGCCTTTGTTTTGGGCAAACAATTGGATAAGTTGAGTCAAATCTCCATATTTTTGTATGCTCAGATTCAATTTTGCTGCTTTGCGGATGTTGCGTTGGGTGTTTTCCGAAAAAAGCCCGAACAATTGGTCGTAAGGCAGGTTCAATGCTAATTCCAGATTGGTGTGTAGTGTCACATTGTTTTGCTTTGCATCGGCAACATTGCCCTGATTGAGATTGGTGCGGCAAAACCGAAATTTTTCGGGCAATGCATCCAAAAATTGTTGCATTTTTGATTCCGTAACCGGATGCGCCGAAAACACCCCCAGTTGTTGTGTCATCGAAGGCGGAAACACATACATGATACCAAATTTTCGACGGTAAGGCAAAGGCATCACCCAATCATAATCACCCTCAACCAAAGCATCCCACGATTCGCACGCACAATTCAAATACTCCGAAAAGGCATAAATATTGCCGTTTGGCGCAGCCGCAATGCACGCATCCCACTTTGTTTTGTCAATATTTCCGTGTTTCAGGTGCTGTATCATGAATTGTTTTGTTGAGCTGCCACAATCATTGTTTCATAAATCGTGCGCCATCCCTCCCAATGGGCCGAAGTCCCCAACGACTCGTTGTGCCACAAACTTATAAATGTTCCATCCAGTGCTTTAATTTGTTGAATTAATGGGGTTATTTGACCGATAATTTGGTTGGTGGGCACTGGTTTGTAGTGCTTAAAAACCCCTTCCATAAAAGCAAAAGGATGCACTTTAAGCGGCGTTGCACAGTTTTTTGCAAGATCGAAAAACAAATAAGGCTGCGAAGTGCCAGCTCTAAAACCAATATCGGTAGCATAGCCCATTGAATAATCGTCGGTGATGCCGTTGGCAATATAATTTGTATAGGTTTCAGGGAAACGGATTTTTATAAAATGCTGCCGTGCCGCCCTTATTTTTTGCCCGCAAGCCTGTTCCATTCGCTTAATTTCTGCCGATAGCAATTCGGGTTTCTCAGCGGATAAATAGGAGGGATGCATTCCCAAACGTGCATTGGCAGCAATACGCTGAATCAGTTTCGTTATAGGTTTCTGCTCTGGCGAAATATTTTTGTCGAACTTGCCATAGGTACCCGCATGAAAAAAATAAATAGGTTCAAGCGCAAATTTTTCCTGCAAAGCAAACTGATAATCGTACGAATCAAAAGGGTCGGGTTTTATATGCAAAAGCACTGCCATGCGCGAAAAATAATCACCACACTTAAATCCAAAACAATCGCGCACCAACCCACCCATTGTTCGTTTAAACCCTTTGTGTTTGTATGAAAAAGCCATGTCTATATCGTAGGTGGGTATAAACTCGTATTGATGTTTTTTTATCTTCAATGTAGGGAAATGCTTCAACAAAGCTGCCGCCAATTGCACAATCCAATGGTCAACCACCGGGCTGTACAAAAACTGATGTTTATAAGCAAGGCTGTTTGTCGCCTCAAAACGTCCGTGTTGGTCGGGTTCAAACGGTAAATATTCCTCATAGCGGCTCAGCATATAAAACACAGCCGAAAACACATCGTAGGGCAGGGCAGCTGCCGATGCATTGTGCCGAAACAGTGTTTTTATACCCAAATGCTCACCAATTTGCGGTACAAATTGGGTAATGCTACTTTCATTTAGTAATCCGCAAGCACTAAAATGCAATTCCGAGTTTACCGCTGTTGCAGCATAGCTGAATTTCTCTTTGTCGCATGCAATAAATTCCTCCCGATTTATCGTAAAATTATAATCAATACCCAAATAACCAAAAATATGATTAAAAACATATTGATGTCGCGATGTAATTTCGGGCAGATAAATCAGCAGCATGGGACGTGTTTCAGAATCAAAGTTACTATTTATTGTCGAAATAAAATATTAAAACCAATATTTTGAATTTTTTTTCAAGCTATTAAACTTTACTTTCGCAAAGCTAGCGCAGTTTTACCCTTTTATAGAGCTTAAATCGCGGGTTGTTCCAAACCAACGAAATTTCGTTGGGCACCGACGCAATATATTTTTCCAAAGCGGGGTTAATCATTTCTGCCAGCAACGTCGACCAGGGTTCGTCGGGTTTTTGGCAATACAGCAAATAATAATTCACGCCCACTTCATCAAACTTTTGCACCAGCGGCTCTTGTTTTTCTTGATGAGTTTCGTTCGCCATACATCGTCTGTTTGTAAACAAAGCCAAGGCTCGCGGTTTCACAAATGCAATGACGGCATCGTCCGCTGTGTTGTTTTTAATATAATCAAAAGCCCCCCACGAATCCGCTGTGCAGGGTCCTTCCTGCTTTTCATTTTGCATCCGCATTATTTGGTTGATACCATATATATATTGTATCAACACCAGCAAACCCAAAAATACAACTTTCCATTGCGTTTTCACCTTAATGCCCAAATGCACTGTTTTAAGTCCAATTACAGCGTAATACATTAAAAATGGCAACAAAGGAAACAAAAATCTGAACCCGCATTGATTGTATGGATAAACCAGCAACACCAGCACGTATAATATCACCATGAATTCTGTTACATCGGTATTTTTTACAAGTTTTTTGATGAAACCCAGCAATATCATTGTAAAAACAATCGACTTGGTGATCAAGGGTAAGAAAATCCATTTATCGTTCACCGGATTGAAAAATAGTTTCAAAGCTTCAGTATAACTTGCCAGATTATTTAGAACAATGGTGTAAAAATTGTTCCAACGAAATAGAAAAAGGTATCCGCTAGCCGAATCGGTTGGAATTTTAAATAGCACGTAATTCAACAAAAAGTAAAACACGAAGCTTGAAACAACAATTATAGTAAGTTTTATCAGTTCGGGTTTTACAAAATAGATAAGAGGTTTTTTCTGCTGCAGGTAGGTTTGAATTATATTTCTAAGCGTATCGGCCCCTATCGCCAAGGGTAAAACTACCCCGATGACGCGTATAGAAATAAGGTAGCCGCTCAACAAACCCACCAAAACAAAAGCAAAAATGTTTTTATACTTTTGGTAAAGTAATAAAGTTGCCAGTAGCACCACAGCAAAAGGAATTTCCGACATTATTTCCGACTTAAAAGCCAATGTTAGTGGATTAAAAGCAACAAGTAAAATTATAAAAACTGAGGTAAGATAGCGAATCTTGTGTTTATAATACAACACCATGAGCAAACACAAAGCTACTAAGGCCAGTGTCATAAATATACTAAATGCATGCAGGTTTAAACCTTTTACTCCATAAACCACCGACAATAACAAAGGGAATCCGATGGGATAGGAGGGCGGACCCAACACTGCACAATTTATATTATAAATATATTGTGTGTGAGTTTGGGGTGTTGTTTCGATAATATATTTGGCTTGCAGCAAATAGTGAGCATTATCGTCGCCCCAATCGATGTCATTGCGTATATTTATGAAGAATAAAGGCAAACAAAGCAACAAAACCAACAAAACTTTTACAAAATCATTAAAATAGGAGAGTGCTTTTATTTTATCTATTACGCTCGCCTTGATTGTTGTGCTTCTTTCCATTTATCCAATAATGCTCCACACTTATTTTAGAATAACTAGCTTCTCAATCTTATTGGCCAATTGTCCGGAGCTGTTTTTCACTTTCAGCATATAAATATAAACCCCTCTACCAATGTCATCACCGTAATCGTCTTTGCCATCCCATGGGATGGGTTCAGCTCTAAAACCATTAGTTTCCACTGTAGTTTGTATAGTTTTAATGAGTTTGCCCGAAATCGTAAAGATTTGTATCTGTACTTCCAATCCACAGCAGGGCTGATTATGTTCAAACCAGAATTCGGTGTAGGTTGTAAATGGGTTGGGATAATTCAACACGTGTGTCAATGCGAGGTCGGCCGATTCGGCAACTACAAATTCAATTTCCGATTCAGATGAATTATTAAACACGTCCCAAGCTTTCACTTTTAGTTTATGAGTTCCCGAACTTAGTTTTGTGAATGGATATCTTACAATGCCCCGTTGATAAGTGTTGAGTTCCGATTCATAATAATCATTCAACACGTAGGTTCTTTCTGTATTATCATCCAAAACTGCAGATATATCGTGCCCTATGCCATTTCCAACGGTATTCAAACCCGACGTATCTGTAAGATAAGTAAGCAAAACAGGATGATCATTGGTAATACCACCCGAAACAAAACGGTTGTCATTTAAATAAATCCGCATTTCTGGTCCGATATTGTCGGTTATGGCGTTATTGCTGCTTCCGCCGATAATAAAATTATTGTTTTCATAATAACCATTGGCGTCCGATGTGCCGTTTTGGGCATAATAGCTTATACGACCTTTGCCGAAATTGCTCGCAATATCCTTCGGAACAATGAATGAGAAACTAAAGTCACCGTTTATCACGCTAACACGGCCTTTAAACACTACATTTTTTTGCAATTTAAACAATTGTGGAGCACCATCGCTGCCAAGCGTTGAAACCTGCGTAGGTTTATCAAAAACTATAGGAACAATAATACCATTAAAACCAGTTTGTTTCACATTAAAATCGTCAGCAATATAACCCTTAACTGTAACTTTCGACATAGCTCTAATCGTATCAGAAACACCCGGCAAGGGGTGATTATTTATATTAGAAGTTACCACATTATATTGTGGATAGGCTAAACGAAGTGCCGGATCGCCCAATAATAGAAAATTGCTGATAGCATTTTGACAACCCATATAATTTTTAGCAGCTTTAATAACATCCCCTAAACAAGGATACACCCCTGATGTTTTAACAAAAGCATTGCGGTAGAATGTATAATTTAAGGTGTAATTTGATCCCGACCAAGCCAAACGGGAGGTGGTGAAAAGTCCAACTCCACCACCATTAGGATTCGTTAATACATATTCGCCAGCTGATACTCTAACAGGATCGTCGCAACGACTAAATTCGCAGGTGGCAGTAACGAATAATGGTGTGTTATAACGATTAGTCCAATTATTTATATCCGAAACACCAATAACTTCTTCATGAGTCCATCCCTGTTCACCGCCATGACCTATATAATTCATAATTAAAGCGCCTTTTTCAACACGCTGGTTAATTGCATCGGTACATTCCTGCGAACGTTGTCCCCCCGGAGTAGAAATTTGGGGAAAAGCATCCAGATAAATTTTATCAATATTAAAATTATTGTAGGTTGTATCAATAAAATTGGCAATATCTTCCGAGTTTCTTAGGAAACTCTCTCCATCATCGTTGTCATCAGCAACAAAACACAGCACATTGCGCCAATCGGATAAATTTGAAACAGAGCTAGAAAAATCAGTACAATTTGTACCACCCGCATTGAGATCATATTTAGCTACATAATTCAAAATTTTATTTGTTATTGCTTGTGCATCTTCTATTGTTTTTGCTGGAATTCGGCCAACCCCAATATCCAATAAATTGTCATAAGCTCCGCTTTCAGAATCGTCCAAAAAACCCACATAATCATCTGTTGCAAATGACGATGTCGGGTCAAGTGAATTCTCAGTTTCATAGATTGGTACAAAATTCGTATTATCTGATAAACGATTTATTGCATCATATGAGGCATCACCAAACAATAATAAATATTTTGGCATAAGTGCTGTATTGCCACCAGCCCGATCGTAAAACATTTTTGTAAAATCTTTTATAGCGGTTATATCCTGATTACCTGAAGAGAACTCATTGAAAATTTCCTGCGGTGTTGTAACAACTACTGATAGATTATCAACCGTACGATGCATATCTGCCAATCGCGAAGCTTCACCGGCAAAATCTGGGTACGTAACAATAATCATATCATTTTGAGACAATCCGTGCAAATTCTGATTTTGGATTTTTCCAGAAGTAATAACCGGATTAAATGAAGACCCATCAAAAGCAACAAATTCTTTAAGCGAATCGGTTCGGACACGAAATGATAAATTTGAACCTATTAAGGACGCATTTACTAGTTTAGGATTGGTAAAATTTGAGATATCCCAAATTGAAACATTACTGTTTGCATTGCCAACATTAAATTCTGATACGCCTTTTCCAATTGTATAAATATTTCGAAAAGGCATCTGCCCTGACACAAATGAAAGGTTTCTTATTGCGTTTAATTCAATATAATTTAACCAACCAACAGCTGATGAATTACCTGCTTTATTATAGTCAATTCGAAGTGATATTGAATTTGTAGCCGGAATGTGAAATACTGTATCTGAAATCTGGGCAAATGGATTAAGATAATTAGATGATGTAGCTGAAATTGGAATGTTTGGATATCCAGCGCCATTAATATATAATTTAAAAGAAGAAGCATATCCTACAGAACGTGCCAAGACATTAGTATTTAGATGAATTGTTGATCCTGAAACAATATTAGGGAAATTAAAACCAAATGTGTACGATGTAGTAACATCAAAGACCTCCCCATAAAACTCACGTCCTGATTTTATCAAGTTCAGCGAGTCCTTCTCGTGAAAAGCATAATCATTAAACTCACTGACTGTATAATCGGGAGGCAAAGTAAGTGATGCTTCATTTTGAATTCTTTGTCCCAATCCTAAACTCGTTGTTATAAAATAACTAGCTGTTCTGGTATATTTATTTAATTGATGTCTAAAAATCTTCTTTAATGTGTCTGCAATCCAATATTCAGGACCTTGACCATAAAACAAAATATAATCCCCTTGATCAAATTTCCCATCAGATTCACCGAACACATAAATGGAATTTTCTAACAAATCATCATATCTGAAAGTTGCATTATTCTCAGGCAACATCTTTCCTCCATTTCCATACACACGAATATTTCTTGGATCTATTTGTCCGGGACTTATACCTAATGCAACCAAATCATCATAAGTAATGATGTGAATTCCGGATGTTAAAATATTGATTTTAAACCAATCACCAGTTCTTAGAACTGAGTTTGCTACATAGGAATGTGCTTTTGTATTGTTTGGCAAAAAAGTTGAAGACTTATTATAATTGTAATTCAAACTAAATGAAACTAATCGCTCAAGCTTACCAGTCAAACTATTTTTGCGGAAAGGCAAAAAGTTTATTACCAAATACGGCCGTTTTTTTTCGAAAGAGACTCGAGTATTAATTTCTATCTTATCAGAAAATAGATTTTCATGTTTTTTTAAAATTTCAAAATCGGTAGCAGGAAGCTCCTGATATACACAATTAGTAATTTCAGTATTAGGCACTACTGAGTTAGTTATCTCATCTACAATACTATAATAAAAAGGAATGTCAGTACTGTCATTATAAAGTGCTCCGTCAAAATTTAATAATTGTTTGCTTTTTAATTCGCTAATATACATTGTTTTTACAGCATTCCAGTGTAAATATAATGTATTATTATCCTTATTTTGCTTATCTTGTGCCTCAACAAAATTAAAGCAAATTAATAAGGAAAATAAAAGCGAAAATTTATCAAAAAATCTCATCAATAAATAGTTTTAATAATAATACAAAGTAACAAATAAGTTTTTTCCTGTTCCGCTATTAAAAAAGTTTTTTTGAAACAATTATGGTGTTTTATGCGTAAAAAAATAAAAAAAATAATCTTTTGTAATATGGATACTAAAAAATATGTTATTTTTGCTTGTTAAAAATTATTTATAAAAAAAACGAAATGGTGGTAATAATATTGTAATTGAAAAATATTATTAATTTTTTTGTACTTTTGCCAATACTGATGCTTCAATTTACGTTATTATGTTATAACTAAAAAATATTTAATATGAAAAAGCTATACGCAGTTGTATTCATTTTATTTTTATCCGGAAGCACTAGTTACGGTCAAGATCCTCATTTCTCTCAATTCTATGCGAATCCGCTTTATTTAAATCCTGCTTTTGCGGGAACATCTTTGTGTCCAAGAGTAATTCTTAATTTTCGCGACCAATGGCCATCTATTGCTGGAACGTATGTAACTTATAATGCATCTTACGATCAACACATCGATAAAATATCAGGTGGTATAGGTGTGCTTTTAAATACCGATCGTGCCGGACAGGGCATTCTAAATACTACTAACGTTTCATTTATGTATTCATACCGTTTAGAGGTAAATCGTAAATTTTCAATGAAATTGGCAATTCAAGCTACATATTTCCAGAAACGATTGGATTGGTCGAAGTTGACTTTTGGGGATATGATTGACAAAAGACATGGGTTTGTATTTAATACAAATGAAATACAACCGGGTAGATTAAACAAATCGAATGCGGATTTTTCTGCTGGTATATTAGGATATGGAGAGAAATATTTTATTGGTTTTGCTGTTCACCATCTCACTCAGCCTGATGAAGGATTTATCAGCAAAAGTCGAATGCCGCGCAGGTTTACGGTTCATGCAGGAGGTGTTATCAATTTAATTAAAAAAGTACGTCGGCATAGCAACGACCATATCCCAACATTATCGCCAAACATACTTTTTATGCAACAGGCAAATTTTCAGGAAATAAATTATGGATTGTATTTTAACAGGTATCCTTTTGTTGGTGGTTTATGGTTTAGACAAAATTTTAAAAACGCTGATGCAATAATTTTTATGGTTGGAATTCAGGCAAGCATGTTTAAAATCGGATATAGTTACGACCTTACAATATCAAAGCTAACCAATGCTACGGGTGGTGCACACGAAGTTTCGTTTGCTATACAATTTGGTTGTAAAGATCCAAGAAAACACGTCAAGGCAATACAATGCCCTTCATTTTAGTTATTATATAAAGAAACATAAAAAACAAATAAAATATGTACAGAAAAAGATTCATCGGATTTATAGCAGTCGCAGCTACTGCTTCATTATTTCTGACATCGTGCAAAAAAGATTTATCATCAACTACGGGTTGGGAATATAATAATCCGAAAAATGGAGGGTTCGAAGTTGTTCCTTATGAAGAACAAGAAACAGGACCAGGTTTGGTGCTTATCGAAGGTGGTACATTTATGATGGGCAGAACAGAACAAGATGTTCTTTATGACTGGGATAATATCGCAAGAAGAGTTACTGTTTCTTCATTCTATTTGGACCAAACAGAAGTTCGCAATCTTGATTATTGTGAGTTTTTATTTTGGACAAGAAGAGTCTTTAGCGTTGATTATCCGGAAGTATGGCAAAAGCGCTTACCCGATACTTTGGTTTGGCGTGATAAATTAGCTTATAACGAGCCTTTTGTTGATTATTATTTACGTCATCCTGCCTATCGTGATTATCCTGTTGTTGGCGTAAGTTGGGTTCAAGCTGCCGATTATTGCAATTGGAGGACTGACCGAGTAAATGAGTATATTCTTGTTCGAGAAGGTATCTTGAAAATGGATCCGAATCAACAAAATGAGGAAAACTATAATACGGATGCATACCTTGCTGGGCAATATGAAGGTATGGTAAAGAATGATCTTTATGATATGGATCCGAATGGTTCAGGTACTAGGAAAGTTCGCATGGAAGATGGTATTCTATTACCAAAATACCGTCTGCCAACCGAAGCGGAATGGGAATTTGCTGCTCTTGGATTAATAGGAAATACTATTTACGAACGTGTTTTGGAACGCAGAATATATCCTTGGAATGGTCATATTGCTCGTAACGATAGGATTAATAATCTTGGTGAATTTGTGGCAAATTATAAACGTGGACGTGGCGATAATATGGGTGTTGCAGGGAACTTAAATGATGCTGCTGATATTACAGCACCGGTTTATTCATATTGGCCCAACGATTACGGCTTATATAATATGGCAGGCAATGTTTCGGAATGGGTAATGGATGTTTATAGACCTTTATCATTTGAAGATGTTTCCGATTTTAGGTCATTTAGAGGCAATCTATATCAAACTCAAATGCGCGATGCTGATGGTGTTCTTGAAGATAAAGACAGTTTGGGTCGTATTAAAATGCGCGATGTTACTGTTGAAGAAAGCAAAGATAGAAGAAACTACCGTCAGGCAGATAATAAAAACTATTTGGATGGCGATTACACTTCATACTTAATTCAGGGTGATGATTGGAACACACAGGATGAAACCGGTGGAAAGAATGGTATGTATGATTATGCTAATACCTCGATGATTAATGATAAAGCACGTGTTTATAAAGGCGGTTCATGGAAAGACCTTCAGTATTGGATTAGCCCGGGGAATCGCAGGTTTCTTGATGAAAACCTATCTACTGATGATATTGGTTTCAGATGTGCCATGACACGTGTCGGTAGCCCGGTTGGTAATTATTAAAAAAAATCTTTCAATTTTCAAAAAAACCCCATTTACTTTGTAAGTGGGGTTTTTACTTGTACATAAATTAAAACAACAACGATGAAAATGGAAGAATTATATCAAATTTTTTTAAAACATAGCGTTATTTGTACAGATACTAGAACAGTGCAGCCTGGGTCACTATTTTTCTGTTTAAAAGGCGAGAGTTTTAATGGAAATAAATTTGCTAGTCAAGCGCTTGAAAAGGGATCTGCCTATGCAATTGTTGACGAAGAAGACTATGCAATAAACGAAAAAATTATATTGGTTGATGATGTGCTAAAAACATTACAAGATTTAGCGGCTTTTCATCGAAATAATATTAATATACCGGTCATTGGGATTACCGGAAGTAATGGAAAAACTACCACAAAAGAACTAATTTTAGCTGTTTTATCAAAAAAATATAAGGTATTTGCTACTCATGGTAATTTGAATAACCATATTGGCGTGCCTTTGTCGGTTCTGCAAATAACTCCTGATACAGAAATCGCAGTTATTGAAATGGGTGCAAACCATATTGGAGAAATTGAGGAGTTGTGTAAAATTTCTCAACCGAATTATGGACTTATCACAAATATTGGTAAAGCGCATCTGGAGGGTTTTGGTTCGTTTGATAATGTAATTATTGCTAAAACGGAGCTTTACAAATATATTGAGAAAAACGAAGGATTGGTTTTTATTAACAATTTTAATCCTATTCTGAAAGCGCATGTTTCTAAAATCCAACAGTATTCGTATGGTACGAACAGCAGTTCCAATATCCATGTTACTTTTATTGTGGCAAATCCCTACGTGAAATTGTATTGGGAAAATAAGAAGACCATTATCGAATCGAAACTTATTGGAAAATATAATTTTGAAAATATTTTAAGTGCTATGGCAATAGGCGAATATTTTGAAGTGGATGTTGCTTTAATTAAAGACGCGATTGAAGACTATATTGCTATGAATTCGCGTTCGCAATTTGTGGAAATAGATACCAATACAATAATTTTAGATGCTTATAATGCAAACCCAACCAGCATGCTTTGCGCTCTGGAGAACTTTAATTTGATGCATTCGGTGAATAAAATTGTTATGCTGGGCGACATGTTAGAATTGGGAGATTACAAAGAACCGGAGCACGAAAAAATAGTTGAGTTTTTAGCAGATTCGAACTATCAGAAGGTTTTTTTGGTGGGAAGTATTTTTTCGAAAATTAATAAGAATACCGATTTTTTAACTTTCAAAACATCAAATGATTTGAAAGAGTATCTATTATTAAATCCGCAAAAGGATGCTTTAATATTAATTAAGGGTTCGCGCGGAATTAAGATGGAACAAGTGTTGGATGCATTTTAAATCATGGAAACATACTATAGTGTGATTGGGATTATGTCGGGAACATCGCTTGATGGTTTGGATTTGGCATACTGCCGTTTTGGTAAACAGGGAGAAAATTGGAATTATCAAATTATAAATACAACCACCATTGCCTATTCAGCAGAATGGAAAAACCGTTTGGCGGATGCTGGGAGTTTAACGGCCATTGAATTTTCGTTGTTGCATGTTGATTTTGGACGATATGTAGGTGGTTGTGTTACCAAATTTATGGGTGATAACGAAATTCAAGCAGATTTTATTAGTAGCCACGGGCATACAGTTTTTCATCGGCCAGAGAAAAATTTGAGTGTGCAAATTGGCTGTGGTGCTGCTATTGCCGCAGAAACCCAGATGAAGGTGATTTGCGATTTTCGTTCGTTGGATATGGCTTACAAGGGGCAAGGTGCTCCTTTGGTTCCTTTAGGTGATGTGTTGCTTTTTGGCCAATATGATGCTTGTTTGAATATTGGTGGTTTTGCCAACATTTCGTATAATTTGGATAAAGAAAGAATTGCTTACGATATTTGTCCCGCCAATATGGTGCTCAATAATTTTGCGAAAAAACTCAATTTTGAATTTGATAATGGCGGTGAAATTGCCCGTAGCGGTGTTCGCGATTCTAAATTGTGGAAGGCTCTTGCGCGGCTTCCTTTTTATGCTCTTAATCCGCCAAAATCCTTAGGAAAAGAATGGGTTGATGCGGAGTTTCTACCTTTATTATATAAGCACGACCTTTGCAACGAAGATTTTCTGCGCACATTGACTGACCATATTGCCTTTGAAATTGCCACAGAAATAAATAAATCGGGGGCTAAAAATGTACTAGTTACAGGCGGTGGTGCCTTAAATACTTTTTTGGTTGAGCAGATTGAAAAAAGCTGTAACGCGATTATTGAAATTCCACCAACAGCGGTTATCAATTATAAAGAGGCTTTGATTTTTGCTTTTTTGGGTGTTTTGCGTGAGCGAAACGAAAATAATTGTTTGAAAAGTGTAACAGGTGCCCTTGCCAATAATTGTGGTGGCGCGGTTTATAACGGAAAAATAGTATAAATGATGGATCAGATTCACGATTTTTTGCTGCAAACATTCTTTGATAATACCATTGAAAAGTATTTTTTGGCTTTGCTGTTTATTATTCTTGGATTGGCATTCAACAAATTGTTAGCTGGTTTGTTGGGACGTATCATCTATCGGTTTTTAAAGAAAGCATCGCACGGTGTAAACCTAAAAATGTTTTTTCAGCTTATTCGCAAGCCTTTCAGGTTGTTTTTTATGTTGATTTTTGTTTACATTGCTTTCGATTACATTCATTTTCCAAGAGAATGGCACTTGGCTGAACCCTATGAGTTTGGCCTACGAATGATTCTTTTAAAGATGTATGAGATTGTTTTTATTTTAACCATTATTTGGATGGTTCTGAAGGTTATCGACTTTTTTGGAATGGTGTTTAAACAAAGGCTCAAAGAAGAAGATCAGGCTATGAACGAACAAATGATTTCGATTTTCGTTGATATTATTAAAATATCGTTGCTGATTTTCGGATTTTTTATTATTCTTGGTTCGGTATTTCGTGTGAATATAGGTTCCATCATTGCCGGTTTGGGTATTGGTGGTTTGGCGTTGGCTTTGGCTGCAAAGCCAACGCTCGAAAATTTGTTTGGGTCGTTTGCCATTTTTTTGGACAAGCCTTTTGTGATGGGCGATTTAATTCAGGTGGGCGAAACCAAGGGCCATGTCGAAAAACTTGGATTTAGAAGTACGCGCGTGCGAACTCTTGACAAGAAATTTGTTACGATTCCGAACAAATTGGTGATTGATGCGCACCTGATTAATTTTACGCAGCGCGAAGAGCAACGAGCCAGCTTTAATTTGTATTTTAAACAAAGCAGTGCTGCCGAACGAATTCGCTCGTTTATGGCCGAACTGAAACAAATTATTGATAAACAGGAGAACACCTTGGATAACAGTTCCATTAATTTTTCGGATATAGAAAAAAATTCCTATAAAATTTCGGTTTTGTATTTTGTGAAAACAACCGATGCGGATATATTCACTTTGGTGAAAGAGGATATAAACTTTTCAATATTCGAAATTGCAAGTAATTATGGGCTGGAGTTCGATTTTCCGGAAACAAATTTTTTGATGAAAACCGAATGAAAAATATTTATTCGTAAAAACCCATTTTGATACTAAAGTTATTATAAATTTGCAGTTTCTTTTTTGAATATGAAAAGCAAAAACCATAGTTTATCGAAAGTTTCTTTGGCCGGTTTCATTATCACGCTGGGGATTGTTTATGGTGATATTGGTACATCTCCTTTGTATGTGTTGCGCGCTATTGTGTCCAGTTCGCAAGGTATTTCGGAGTTGTTGATTTTGGGTGGTATTTCGTGTATAATTTGGACTTTGACGCTGCAAACCACCATAAAATATGTGATGGTGACCATCCGTGCCGACAACAAAGGGGAGGGGGGCATTTTTGCTTTGTATGCTTTGATTCGCAAAAAAGCCAAATGGG
Source organism: Bacteroidota bacterium (assembly GCA_037128515.1). GTDB lineage: Bacteria > Bacteroidota > Bacteroidia > Bacteroidales > CAIWKO01 > CAIWKO01. Next base: position 31,711 of record JBAXWF010000039.1, read on the forward strand.
TTTTTGTTTTTGCTATTATTGGTGGTGCTACCTTGTTGGCCGATGGAATTATTACGCCTGCCATCACCGTGGTTTCGGCCATTGAGGGTTTGAATATGATTAATCCCAATGTGCCCATTATTCCCATTGTTATTGCTATTATTTGTGCCGTATTTCTTATTCAGCAGTTTGGAACTGGCTTGATAGGCAAATCGTTTGGCCCCATTATGTTTCTTTGGTTTGCCATGCTGGCCGTGTTGGGGTTTGCACAATTGGTTTATTTTCCGGCGGTTTTAAAGGCTTTTAATCCCTATTATGCGGTGAAGTTGTTGAGCCAATATCCGGGCGGTTTTTTGTTGTTGGGGGCAGTTTTTTTGTGTACCACCGGTGCCGAAGCCTTGTATTCGGATATTGGGCATTGCGGCATTAAAAACATTCGAGCTACGTGGATTTATGTTAAAATTGCGCTCGTTCTTAATTATTTGGGGCAGGGCGCCTGGTTGCTTTCGCATGCAAATTTAAACATTCACGAGGTAAATCCTTTTTATGCTATCATGCCGTCATGGTTTTTGGTTTTTGGTATTGGCATTGCCACCACGGCGGCTGTTATCGCAAGCCAGGCATTGATTAGTGGTTCGTTTTCAATTATCAACGAGGCTATTTTATTAAATTTTTGGCCCAAATCGCGCATCATTTATCCCACCCAAATCAAAGGGCAATTGTATATTCCGAGCATCAACCGGTTTTTATGGATATCGTGCATTTTGGTGATTTTGTTTTTTCAGGAATCATCTAAAATGGAAGCGGCTTATGGGCTTTCAATCACTATAACCATGCTCATGACCACTATTTTGTTGGGCTATTATTTCTTTTATCGAAAACTTCCGTTGTATTTAACTATTCCTTTTGTGCTGATTTATTTGTCAATTGAGGGTTCGTTTTTGCTGGCAAATCTCAACAAATTTACGCACGGAGGCTGGGTAACCATTGCTATTGCTGGCTTGTTGTTTGTTATTATGTATGTTTGGCAAAAAGGTCGCGCCATCAAAAATCGCTTTATCGAATTTATTCGCATTGCGCCTTTTGCCGATATATTGAAGGATTTGAAAAACGATAATACCATTCAAAAATATGCTACAAATTTGGTGTATTTAACCAAAGCCAACCGGTCTAATGAAGTGGAATCCAAGATTATTTATTCGATTATAAACAAACAACCCAAACGCGCCGATATGTATTGGTTGGTGCATATCGATATCATGGACGAGCCCAATGTTAAAGAATTTAAGGTAACTTGCGTGATTCCCGATACGGTGATTAAGGTTGATTTCAAACTGGGTTTTCGGGTGCAGCCACGTATCAATTTGTTTTTTAAACAAGTGATTGACGAATTGATTCGGAATAACGAACTGAACCTAATATCGAACTACCCCTCGCTTCACAAACACAAAATTTTGGGCGATTTTCGGTTTATTATCATCGATAGAATCCAAAACTACGATTTTGATTTTCCGCCTTTCGAGCAATTTATTATGGATTTATACTCCTATTTAAAACGTATGGGCATTGGCGAAGTGAGAGCCTATGGCATGGATACCAGCAATGTGGTGGTTGAAACGGTGCCGCTGGCCATTCCCAAAAATCCAAAGTTTGATTTAACCCGAACTGACCAAAACAACCTTCGGCAGACTTTTTAGAACCGTTTTGCGGAAGCAGGAAAACAAAAATGCGTGTGTTTGCGCGAAAAAAGCAGTTTCACCCCCTGCTAAACCACTAAAAAAGACGAAAAAATTGCCGTAACCCCCTCCGAGAACACTCATTATGGCGAAAAGAACACCATTTTGATAAAAAGAACACTCTTTATGGCAAAAAGAACACTCTTTATGGCATAATGATCGTTCTTTGGGGGGTAATTTTCATAAAAGTGGGAAATTGCGACTCATTTCGGCCAAAAGCATGCAAAACAATCCGAAAATTTGTGGTGCACAGAAAAAAATAATTTACCGTTTATCTCAAAATATTTTTACTTTTATCACAAATACAAATCTGACAGCTTTGATTACAAAAATGGTTAAAATTTTGGTTTTCGCTCTGCTCATGGGCATGCTTGCACCGCTTTGCAACCTGCAAAGCCAACCAACGTGTGGTGCCCAAACACTAGAAAGCACCTTGCTTCAAAAGCTAAAAAACCTGCCCGGCGTGGTGGATGTAACACCCTTGAACTATGCATCTCCCTTCAAAGAAAAATACCAAATAAATCTCAAACAATGGCTCGATGCCAGCGACACGGCTGCCGGATGGTTTTTGCAGCGCGTTTTTGTTTCGCACTTGGGCTTTGATGCGCCCACCGTTTTGCTTACCGAAGGCTACACCGGCGACTATGCCACCTACGAAAACTACACCGAAGAGTTGGCCAGTTTGTTTCACACCAATCAAATTTTTGTTGAGCACCGCTATTTTGGCAAGTCCGTGCCCAACAATAGGAATTGGAACTATTTAACCTCCAAAAATGCCGCAGCCGATCATCATCATGTTACCCAATTGTTTAAAACCATCTACACCCACAAGTGGATAGCCACCGGCATCAGCAAAGGCGGCCAAACCGCACTCATTTATCGCACCTTGTATCCCAACGATGTGGATATTACCGTTTGCTATGTCGCCCCGCTCTGTTTTGGAGTGGAAGATGGCCGCCACGAGCCATTTATTCTGACTAACGTTCTTTCAAAATTCTAATTATTATGTTTTTGTAAAAACCAAG